>NZ_JBBOUX010000008.1:0-3031 GCF_038006285.1 Niallia sp. FSL W8-0177 | reverse complement strand
GGCGTTGCCCAAACCCACTGGGGAACTCTTCCCCAGACCCCCTTAATCGAACTCCCCAACCCCTCAATCCTTGAGGGGCTCCCTCGCCGGTAGGCAGGAATCGAATGCATTCGATTCAATGCCAAGAGGGTTCGGGTGCAGTGAGTCTATCAACTCCTTAATGCTCCCTACGGTCCGCTTACCGTTGACAGACGCCATATAAGGCTCATATAGCCTTTTTAAGAGGTCACCCTAGTTTCATACCTTCATTTGCCTTAAAGGCAAAATTAGAAGCCTTCAAGGCTTTCTAGTGGTTTTTAAAGCTTTTCCCTTTCATCAGGTTGAGAGAGTGAGGCTGGGGTGAATTGGCGAGAGCCAAGAGGGGTTAACCCCTTATAGCGTATTCAAACGTTGTCTAATAACTCTATTAAGTACGGTAGAACAGCGTTTTTACAGGCTATACTAGATTGCTTCCGAACGACTAGCAAATTGTTTCATCAGTTTATCGGTCGTTCGGCAAGATAGACGTAGCCTGTAAAATTTCGGAATGCAAGGAGAAAAGGGTGGAGATTTTTTGAGTGTTTTTCTCAAAAAATACTACCTGTACCTTGTATGGAGAAAAGCCTATTAAGTATATAGATTGATAGACAGCTTAAATCTATAAAAAAAACCTTAAAAAAATTAGTAAAATAATAGAATAGAAGAGAGAAAGTAGGTTAAACCCTTGATATGACTGGTTTTTTTAAAAAAAACTATAATTTGTGGGATTATAAGTTATAATTTGTGGGATTATAAGCCTAATTTGTGGAGTTATATACCATAATTTGTGGGATTATAAATTTAATCAAATATTTATCATTTTATAATTTGTGGGATTATAAATATTAAAATTACAAAAAAATGTTGAACTTAAAAACATACAACTTTATAATTTAAATTAATTATAAAATGTATAGGAAGTGAATTTAATGCAAGCTGAAAGACCTTTAAAAAAAGTTTCGAAAGTGATTACCAATAAAGTAACTGATATAATCACAGGAGAAATTAAACATGAAGAACAATTAATTGATGCTTATGTCGATAAAGAACCTGATTACGTAAAACTTTATTTAAAAGATATAGTAGCCTTAAATGACCTTCCTAAAGGCTTGGATAGGGTAATTAATGTCCTTTTAAAAACCATGTCTTATGACAATATGATTATCTTAAATAGCTTTATAAAAAAACAAATGACTGAGGAACTTGGCTACAAATCCGTTCAAGTACTTAACAACAATATAAATAAACTAGTAAATGCTAAAATTCTTTTCAGAAAAGGAACTGGTACATATCAAGTTAATGCTCTCTATTTTGGTCGTGGACATTGGCATGAGATACAAGAAATCCGATTACAACAGCATTACTCTAGCAAAGGGAAAAATTTCAAGGCAGAAATAATATACAAAGAGGACAATAATTAAAGGCTGTGATATAAAAAAAACCCAACAAAAGCAGGGTTTTTTTTATCGCTCCATTCCCATATCTCGTTGTTTTTCCCTTTGAGGTTTCTCTAATTTTTGAAGCGAGTCCTGGACTAATTTACCTTGCCTATCATCCAGGTACTTTATCATTCCTGGTTCAGCATTATTAATCCTCAAAAACGTCTTTACTCGGTCAATTTGAGCGTGTAAAACTTTGCCCACTCTCTCTTTAAAAACAGAAAACTCCTTGCTGATCTGCGTAAGTTTTTCCTTCAATTTTCCGTTCTCTGATTTCAATTCTCGATTCTCATTTTGGTAAGACCGGTTCTCGATTTTTAGAGTGTCCACCTGTTGTTTTAACTGCTTTTTCTCCTTCAACTGGTCATTGTACTTATCAACCAACCCATTATACTTTTCAACCAAGTTTCCATATTCCTTTACAACGTCAGTCTGCTTCATTTTTTCTACCACTTTTTTTTCAACTAAAGAATCAAAATTTTCCTCAATATGTTTGTAATAATGACGAATTTTACCTTGTCCAATTTGCATATCTGACTTTAGCTGCTCAACTTCTTTTTTAGCCTTTTCCAATTTCTTTTGTAGATTCTCCGATTTAACTTGATAAATAACTCCATTAGTAGCATAGTCCACTAAACTTTGATAATCTTGTTCTTTCATCCCAACTAATCCAAGAACCTTCTTCGATTCAATATTCTCGATAGCTTTTGTCTTATCTGTAATCTCATGGATCTGACCTATTGTTCGCTCATACTTCTCTTTCGCATCCTTCTCCATTTGTTGAAACGTCAGAGCCTTGTATTTAGCTGATTCAACATGTTTACGGTCAGTCGAGACACCACGTTCTAAATCAAAGCCTTCTCGTACCATATGGTCATGAAATTTATCCTGTAGCTTTGCAAGTTGTTGTTTCTTACCAAAAAAATCTTTTGCCGAAAGCCGACCATCTTCCGTAATCGGCACAAATCCAACATGCATATGTGGTGTTTTTTCGTCTTTATGAACCATTGCATAAGCAATATTTTTTTCTCCATATTCATCTGCAAAGAATTCATAAGCCGATTCAAAGAATCGTCTTTCTTCTCGTTCTGATAGATTCTGAAAATACTCTGAATCAGAAGTAACAAGAAAACTAGCAACCTTCACCGCATCTTTCCGAATGGCTTTGCCAGTCGTTACCCCTTCCTCAATCATTTTGTTCACTTTATCGTTGTAATCAATAGATTCAGAATTAACCAAATCATAATTTAAGTGGGAAAGTGCTTCGTTAATATCCCCATTTGTTTGGCTCTCTTTTTCTCTTTGATTATGTATTTGAATGCCTTTAATTGCAGGTTGTTTTAGCTTCTGCATATGTAAAATTGCATAGCTCAAATTGTGGTCACGCACCCTTCCGAAAATCTAATAGATTAAGAGAAGTGTAGCACACTACACTTTGCACGCAAAGTTTCATGTGTTGGGGAGTCCCCCAAACCCCCTTAAAAGCCTTTCGACTATCGTCGAACTCGCCTTGCTGAAGTGTGGCCAATTTTAATTGGCAGCACTCCATCCATTCGAGAAAACCATAGACCTTG
>NZ_JBBOUX010000007.1:0-5170 GCF_038006285.1 Niallia sp. FSL W8-0177 | reverse complement strand
TGTGCCAAATACGTAGAATTCATTTTCCGAGAATCATTTTAATTTATAGAGATCAAATTTAAGTAAACAATTTGATTCTTAATGTCCTATAACTCTATGGAATTGCAAGTACCTAGGTGAGGGATAAAAAATAAAGTGAAGGAGAATGGATATTTTGAAGTATAAAAGTAATAAAAGAGAAATTGAAATTTCAGCAAGATTTATTTTTGCGATTAGTAATCTATTGAAAAATATAATGCAGTTTTTTTATAAAAAAAATGGCTGAAAAGCCATTAGGTTTTTTGGGGTTGGTTTTGAGTTTTTTCTTATCTTGATAATATAGGTAACTATTTCCGCATGGAAATTGGTGCCTATATTATGTTTTTTCCCTTGTGGCTGTAGGGAGAAATAAAAAAAAAGACTTGCTTTCCTGGGTGGATAAATTTATCATTTTAATTGTCTAGAAAAAAACGAAAAATTTATTATGAAGGGAGCAAGTCCTTAAAAGGGTATTGGAGTACCCTTTTTTACACTTAATTCAGTTAGGACTAATATAACAAGAATGATAGATAAAAATCAAGATGAAATTGTTGGCAAATATCAACCTAAAAAGAAACAGAATATAAAAATTTATAATTTTATAGAAAAAAATTTAAGTGAGAGTGGTAGAGAATTGTTTAAATCATGTAGTAATTTCAATCTTTTTATCACTACTCAAGATAAAAGTACGAAAAAAAGATTAAAAGGCTATGATTGTAAAAATCGTTTTTGTCCGATTTGCGCCTGGCGAAAAGCTAGAAAAGACGCTATGAAAATATCAGTGATGATGGAAGCAATTAAGGTAGATGAAAACAAAGATTTTTTATTTTTGACTTTGACTACTCCAAATATTAAAGCTGATTCCGTAAAAACAGAGATTGATAGATTTAATAAAGCTTTTAATAAATTGTTTAAGAGAAGAAATATTGAACGTTCGATTAAGGGATACATAAGAAAATTGGAAATGACCTATGATAAAGAGCGTTTTATCACAAAAGAAATGTATAAGAGAAAACAGGCTTATTATAAAAAACGAAATCTTAAAGTTGGAGATAATAATCCAACTTATGATACATATAATCCTCATTTTCATGTGTTACTTTGTGTTGATAAAAGCTATTTTAAGAAAAAGGAACTTTATATCAAGCAAGAAGAATGGTTGGAAATGTGGAGAGATGTAACGGATCTACCAGAAATAACACAAGTCAGTATTCAAAAAGTTAATTTAATTCGTGGTGGAAATGCGGTTGCGGAAATTGCAAAGTATTCGGCAAAAGATTATGAAATGGCTGTGAGTGAAGATGTTTTTGATGTTTTCTATTCTGCGTTAAAAGGTAGACAATTAATTGTTTATGGTGGTCTTTTGAAAGAATATGCGAAAAAATATGAAACTGGTGAATTGGACAAGCATATGGGGAAAGATCAAAATGAATATTTTTATAAATTAATAGCTACATGGAATGCGGATCTTTTGAAATTTAACCAAGAATATAAAGAGCTAAGTCCAGAAGAGTTTGAAGAATACAATGGAAAATTGATTGATGAAATAGAAGTGGAATAAGGAACCAGGCTTTTGAGTTTGGTTCTTTTTTTTGAAAATTAATATAGATAAAGGTTACCTACAAATGGATAGAGAAAAAACGAGGAATTAACGCTCTTTTATAGAATTTAGATGTAAAGAAGGTGATGGTGTGCGAGAGTTTGGTTCTTATGCGAAGGAAGTTGCTATTGATTTAGATATCAACGGAAATACATTGAGAAGATGGTCTATTGAATTAGAAAAAGCAGGTTATGAATTTGATCGAAATGATAAAGGTCATAGGATTTATTATAAACGCGATATTATGGCGTTATCAGATTTTCAAAAAATGATGGAAAAAACGCAAAGTCTTGATAACACTGCAAAAGCAATAGTATCAAAGGTTAGAGAGCAAAATAACACTGAAAAAACGTTATCCGTTATCATGGGAAATGATAATAAAATAGCGTTAACGAAAGAAGAATTAGAAGATGTGATTCAGAAGGCTGCAAATGATGCTGCAGAAAAAACTGCTGCTATTCTTTTAGAGAAATTTAATGATTCGATTGAGCGTAGGGATCGTGAGTTGATGATACAAATTAAGCAACAACAAAAGTTCCAAAAACAGTTATTAGAAACAGCAATTGTTAAAGAAAAAGGATCATTTTTTTCTTGGTTGTTTAGTAAAAAGAAATAGAGATATTAACCTAAAATAAAACGAAGCCCTTAAAGGGCTTCGTTTTATTTTAGGTTAATATCCAACTGGTGGATTGCAAGCTTTTCTTAGGACTTTCGCATAGTTACTTGTTGTGCGCCATGGTTCAATATTCCAAGGATTTTTTATTCCTCGTACAGTTTCAGCGTGACATTTTAATTGAGCTTTCATACTTGCGGTATTTTTCCATTGTTTATCTTTTTTATGTTTATTATAAACTACATCCCATCTAGTTTTTTCATAGTGGGCTTGAACTATTGGGCTAGGGTTTTTAGCCCATGCTGCTTTTTTAGGATTTAAAGATAGAGTAACTCCATCGTTGCGAGTGTTCCATTTAGATCCAGAATAGAATTCTGAAAATTTAGTTGGCAAAGCTGCTGCTCTAATCATGTCTGTTTTTATTGGATTATTAATTGAAGCTTCATATTTTTCTAATTCGCTATTTTCATATACAGCGTATAATGCGTCTTCACTTAGAGGATCACCAGATAATAAAGAGATGAAAAAATTTCCGTCTTCATAGTCAATTTGATTTGCTGTTTTTATTTCGTATTCATAGCCTAAAGAATCTGTTGCAGCTTTTGCAGAGATTGTAGGTAGTACTAAAATTAATGCAAATACTATCAAAAGAATTTTTTTCATAAGATTCCCCCTTTTTCTTATATTTTCCATCTACAGATACTTTTTTACCATTTAATAGATATTATGTCAATCAAAGCTAAAAAGTAGTATAATGCTATGGAGTATATGGAGTATGAAAGATAAAAAAGTGAGTATATGAGAATGGGAGAGGTTTTATGTTAGGAGAGACTTTTACGTTATTAAGGCCTATATATTATTTAATTGCTATTATTTTAATATGTAATTTTGTTTATTTAGTGTTTTTGAGAAATAAGATAACACCTTATACATATATACTTTTTAATTCTTTATTTTTTTTAATAATTGGAGGAGTATTATTATTTCAACAAGGTATAATAGTTGATGAATTTAATAAATCAGGGGATTCATTAATATTTTATTTAACAATATTTTTTGCTTTCATAGTATTATTTTCTTTCTTGTTTTATAAGAGAGAACCTAAAAATAGAGAATAGTAAAATTATTTTTCGCTATTCAGTTAGTAGATTTTTGGGAAAATGGAAGTGATTTGAGTCGTTACCCCTATATAGCGGCTAATAAAAAGGGGTCGGTAGCTCTGATTTGACTAATAAATTTAGAGTCTAGTAGGTACTTTGTTTTTTGAATAATTGTTTATTTTGAACCGATTCTATTTATAAGAATCGGATTTTTTTGTTTGATGGAGGTTGTAAAATTTACAACCTCCATGTTTTTTATTAGGATGACCACTAATAAAAAATAAAGTGCTATGTGTGGCAGCTGTCAACGGTACCGGACCAATCCCGAAGGGGATGGGAGGATAAGGAGTTGATAGCTTCACTACACCCAAACCCTCCTGGCATTGTCGAAACCTTTGTTTCGACCTGCCTACTGGCGAGGGAGCCCCCTCGAAAAGGGAGGGGGTTGGGGGAGATTTTTATGGGGATTGTTAAGGGAAAAGTTCCCTTAACCCGTCGGAGACAAAGGTTTTTTTGCCGACTTTGGAGGCATGCTTTTAGCGTCGCAGACCGCACACTTTACCTTGTAAAGTATAGTGCGTTATACTTAATGTACTTTAAGTCTCTTGAAACCAAGCGAGGTGGGGTACCCAATGAGCTACTTGGTAGCTAGAATGCAGAAAATGAAATCTCAAAACCTTGGAGGGATCCAAAGGCACAATCAAAGGGAATTTGAGAACCATAGCAATAAGGAGATCGACGTTAGTCGTTCTCATTTAAATTTTGATTTGTTTAATCATGAAAATATAGATTATAGAGATCGAATAATGAATATCATTGAAGAACAAAAAGAAGGATCCAGGGCGATACGAAAAGATGCGGTTTTAGTGAACGAGTGGATTATCACGAGTGATAAAAAGTTTTTTGAAGGATTAGACCAAGAGCAAACAGAAAAATTCTTTACGACAGCTGCAGAGTTTTTTGAAGAACGGTACGGAAAACAAAATATTGCTTATGGCCAAGTTCATTTAGACGAAACGACTCCACATATGCACTTAGGGGTTGTTCCAATGAAAGAAGGTAAATTACAAGCGAAGAACGTTTTTAACCGTAAGGAATTGCTAGCAATTCAAGATGATTTACCTCGGTTTTTAGAAAAAAAGGGGTTTGATGTTGAGCGAGGAGAGCCGAATGGCGAAAGAAAGCATTTAACAGTTGATGAATTTAAAGACATGCAGTCTAGAATGACAGAAATGGTTAAAATTGAAGAGGAAAGAGAAAAACGTATTAAAAGTCTTGAAAAAGAAAAAGAAGCCTTAGAAAGGCGAATAAAGACTTCTAAAGAGCATATAGAAGATAAACATGCTCCCCAAAAACCAGTTGGAAAACAACAAGTGAATTTGAAGAATGGACAATCAATGACTGTTTATCTGGTTCCTGAAGTTGAAATGGTTCGAATGGATGGCATTAGAAAGGCTTCAAATGATGTCTTGAAAGAAAATAAGAGATTAGAAAGTGAAAATAAGCTTTTAAAGGCCAAAATTAGCGTTTTAGAGAGAGCGCAGATACAAATATCGAATATTCTTAAACAGGCGCAAAAACACGCTTCTAGGATTGCTGAAGGGGTATTTGAAAGAGCTATTACATATGCTAAACAATTTCATAGGGGGACTCCTTCTGAAGAAAAGGTAAAAGATAGAATTTTAGAAGATGTAAAAGAATCTCCTGAAGGTTTACAAGACTATGAAAAATGGGAGAAGCGAAAAAAGGAATTTGAGAAGAATAGACATCTGGAAAGATAACTCTATAAAAGTGAAAGGTATAATATACTTTGTAAAGTATATTATACCTTTTTATTTT
>NZ_JBBOUX010000006.1:0-6266 GCF_038006285.1 Niallia sp. FSL W8-0177 | reverse complement strand
TACGGCAATGCTAATAGTATATATACTATTAGCATTTACATCGACTAAAAAATGATTATCTTATACTACTAGTATATATACTAGTAGTATAGTTAAATGACTTGATTTTTGTATTGAGTACTACTAGTATATATACTAGTAGTACTAAGTACAAAAGGAGAAGATTTTATGGGAGACAATAAAAAATCTGAAACTCAATTAGATTCAAATTGGTGGACGGATTTTTTATCCAAAAAAAAATCCGTTTTTTCGAGAATGGATTTAATTGCAGTTTTAGATGAATTGAAGGAAGAAAGAATTTTGAGAAAAAATTATAAATATAGTCGTTTTTTAAATCACTTAATTACAGAATTATTTGTTCTAGAAAGAGTAAAAGCTGATTTACCCAATGATAAAAAGACAGAAAGATTTGTTTTAAAAAATGCCAAAGTACACCCGTTTGAAATTGCTTTAAGCTTAAATCCAGGATCATATATATCTCATTACAGTGCACTTTTTTTGCATGATTTAACACACAATATTCCAAAAGATATTTATATAAACAGAGAACAGACTCCTAAATATTCTGATCCAGAAAATAAATTGACTCAAGCAAAAATAGATTACGCCTTTTCTAGACCTATGAGAAGAACAAATCAGATAGCAAAATTCTCGTATAATAAAAAAAAATACCAAGTATTTTTACTTAATGGTAAAAACACAGGGAATCTAGGAATTATAAAAAAGAAAACACCACACACGCATAACTCTGTCAGATTAACTAATTTAGAAAGGACTTTAATAGATTGTGTTGTCCGACCTAAGTATTCTGGTGGTGTTGAAGAAATTTTAAATGCTTTTGAAAGGGCTAAAGATGATCTTTCTGTAAATCGGCTTTTAGGTATGTTGAGAAAATTAAATTATGTTTATCTTTATGAAAAATCAATATACTTTTATCTATCTCGAACAGATTATTCTTTATCACAAATAGGAATGGTATTTGATGCTATAAACAAAAGCGACGTGGCTAATTTAAATTTTTATTTAGATTATCAAATACCAAAAAAAATATTAGATGAAGATATAGGGATTTATTACCCCAAAAACCTTCAAAATTACAATTTATTTTAAGCGATTAATTTATGCAGCTGCTCGATAAGCTCTAAATTGTATTCAAAAAGAAATTCAAATTCAGGATATGTATCATCTTCTGGAATTTGCGGAATTACTCTTTCCTCATAATCTTTTTGTAATTCTTCTTTGTAATCTCTTATTTTCAACAGGAGATTAAATGGTACTTTTTTTGTATAAAACATTTCTTTTAAAATATAAAGATTTTTTTCATTTAAAATTTCTTCACGAAAGTCAGATTTCAATTTCATTATAGCTGTATATATATCATACAAATCACGAGCTCTTGTTTTTTCCTTTGAAGCTAAAATATAGTCTGGAAGTTGTTGACAAAGAGCTCTGATTTTTTCATACACTATCATTAAAGGACTATATAAATAAATTGTATATTCACCTATTTCTAATTCTATTCTAGGTTCTGTATATTCCTCTAAACTTATATCAATTTCAATCTTTTTCTTATTGTCTTCCATCGTTTCGGCCATATTAGATAATTTTTGTGGATTATCTTTAAATGCCTCATAAATTTCTTCTTGAATAATTTTAAATTCGATATGATAACCACCCCAGAAAGGAGGTAAAATACTTTTTGATTTTTTTGGTTTGCTAGTAAATTTATAATCGATTACAACTAACTCATTTTCTTGAAAAATTCTTGATAGGCTTTTCTGAAATAATGGTCCTTCAATTTCCTCCGACATTTTTATCCCCTGTTTTATAGATAGATCAAGATCTTGCGATGCTCTATTGGTAAGCTCTAATAGTTGCATTGCATTTCCACCTTTTAGAGTAACTATTTCCATAAGTTTGTCATCGGAGAAAATAGCCTGTACAGCTAGTAATCTATAATCGCTTGCTAATAATCCAGTAGTCATTTTGTTCCCCCTAATCAAAAGACACAATTCAATATTCTATCAATTTTACCATGGGTTTGGAAATTTTAGGAGTTTAAAAATATAGACTTCAAGAGTTAATTAGATATAGCCAAGGGGATTTTTTTACAGTTAACATAATAAATCTTTCTTAAATAAAAAGAGCAACTGATATAATAGTCAGTTGCTCTTTTTATTTAAGATTAATAGAATCCGTTTAATTTTACAAAACATTAAATATATATCTTAATACAAAGTGAAAAATCATAAAAAACAAAACCGTACATTTATACTGATCACTTTTTTAAATGTTTTTATAGCAAAATGTACAATTATTTTTAAAAATAATAGATTTTTTTCTCTCTAGAACAGGGGTTTCGAATTATTGTGTGATAAAATGTAATTAAGCAAAAGATATCGAAGATATGATTAAACCTCCAAAGATTGGAGGTGATATCATGGATTTAAATACTGCAATGTTTGTTCTAGCTCTAATTACATTAGTAGTTCAAATCATAGATTTAGCAATAAAAAAGTAACCCACCCTGTTTTCGCGGACATAGTGAGTTACTTTTCTAAAGGATATTCTATTTTTTGGAGCAAGCAATCATATCGTTAGATACTTAGCTTTTTTGACCAGAGTGGTGAGACACTCTGGTCTTTTTTAATTTATTTTTATAATTTATTATAATTAAATTATAACATAGAAGATACAAAAGTATGCATTTTGAATAAAAAAAGTGCGTTTTGAATATTTTACCGGAACTTACTGTCCCATGAGATTGACATAATATATTGATTATAAAAGTATGCTTATTGAATAGTTTTATAATTAGGTATTGATAAAGAAGCCTAAGGTCTTTTTTTTTTAGAAATCTATTTAAGGGGAAAAATACATAATACTTTTAAAGGCTAGTTAACATAATCTGTCCTATCCACAGCAATCAAAAAAACAAAAGGCGGAATTTGTCCATATTGGGGCAAATTCCGCCTTTTTACGTTTGGGAAATAATAAAAAACTGAGCTCCATAATCTAAATGTTAATCTCTCGTTTCCTTTCTTTTTCTCCTGAAATCTAACCAACTAGATGTTTGACATTGTTATTCTTTTAACATGGGATTATTTGTTATGAAAAACACTAATATGATATATTAAAAGTAATTAGAGTAAATGTGTCGCTAATCCTTAAGCGACGAACAAAAAAGGAGTCGTTACCCCTATATAACGGCTAATAAAAAGGGATCGGCAACCCTGGTATCCGATTAATAAATTTGGGGCCTTGTAAATAAGCTTTAGTTTTTGCTAATTTTATAGTTTAGCACACCTAAAATGGTGGATGTTTTATTTCCAAAACATCCACCATTTTTTCTTTTCTGCAGCTGCAATTTGCTTTTTTGTTTCTTGTAATTCCCTGATAGCAGCCATTAAATTTTTATCACGTTGATCCATTCTTTCCAGGAGTTTTTTATTAAATTCTTCCTGACTTTTTATAAAAAGTAAAAAGGGATTTTCTTCTTCTATTTCTGTCTGTAGCGCTGTATCGGGTTGCGATATGCTTAAACTTGAGCGATATAATTGCGCTACATGTTGAACCGATTCATCTAATGTTTTTCCCATTGATTTGAGGTTAGAAAGGTATTCTAAGAAGCGAATATCATCTTCGCTATATTGTCTCCAATTCTTTTCATCTTTCTTAAAAGAATAACCATGTTCTTCAAGCATTTGAGAATATTTTCTTACCGTAACAGGTTCAATAGAAAGTCGCTTTGCAACTTCTTTACTGGAATATACTTTTGAATCGTCGCTCATATATCTCACCTCAATACAAAATTCGATATAACTATCCAAAAGCCTTTTTAATTTTATATTCCTAAAAAAGTTTTTCTTATTACTCTGTTTTAAGAAAATAAAAAGCGTTAATAGACAGAAATAATGTTCTTGATTAATGATTTATTGAATATATCTCAAGAGATATTTTGGCATATCTTCGCTATATATTTAGTATATCTTTGCTATATCAATAGATGGAAAAGTGCCCCCACTTTTGAAAGGATAGAAACTCAACAGGCACAGCCTGTTAAACCCCTTTTTATGAAGGGGTGACCCCGAGTTTCCTTATGCTCTTTCATAAAAAAGAAGACAAATGTATATTAGCATTTTATTTAGTCAAAAAATCTTGAGTGACGATTCTCTTTTTGATCATTAGTTTGGCTTCTTTTTGGATTCGATTTAAGGGTTATTGATCTTTGTATTTTCTTTTCTACATTCTTTTTAGCATCTTCATAAATATAAGTATCTTCCGATTTTCCTACCACATTTACACCTTGTTCATGGAATCCGCCTGCTACCATTTCCGTTAAAATATCAATTTGTTTGGCCATAGAATTGATTTTTCTTTTTACATCATCATCATTTGTAATAGGATCTTTTAAAGATAATAATGCAAATCTTACAGCTTCTGCATTATTATTTACCCCTGGTTGATTCTTAATTAAATCATCCATTATATCGATGTGTATTGGATTAAATCTAATGTGTTTTCCTATCAATTCTTGACTCATAAATTCTTTTTTTCTCCCTATTACACGATTATTTTAAGTACTTTTTATTTTCCGATTCTCTAAAAGACTTCAAATTATGAAAGAGCATAAGGGAACCTGATATCACATTTTGAAAAAGTGTTTAAATAGGCTGTGCCTATTGGGTTCCTGAAAGAAATATCTGATATCACTTTTTAATCAATATGTATAGTAGAGATATAGCCGTTTTTTTAGAAATAAAATCATTATTAAAAGTTCTTATTGTTTTTTAGAGATCCATATTGAGCGTTTAAGGCGGTTGTTTTTTTCTTCCTATACAAAAGTTAAGGAACAACAGTAAAATCGCTTATGAGGGCAAATAAACACTCCTGTTAGTTTTCTAACCAATTGTAAAAGGGAACTTTTTTAGGTCTATTTATTTCTAAAATATCTTCTACATTTGCTAAAAGTTCTTCATGTTTTTTCTTTTTAGCTGCTATTTGTCGGTTATTTTCTGCATAAAGAGATTGCCATTCTAATTTCGTTATTATTTTATCTATGTAACTAGAAAGGTACTTAATTCTAGTTCCTTTATTGATAGAATCATTAACTCTATTAACTACATATTCAACAATCTTATTATTGCCTATATATATATTACTTTCTTGTTTTTTTGGTAATACATAGGTAGAAATATTTTTACTGTCTTCACTCTTACTCTCCCAATCGATTTTGGGATTTTCTGTATCGCAATTAGTATCGCAATTAATAGTTAATCCCAATAGATTTACCCAGTACTTAAAGTATGGGTGATTAACAAATAAATAGATTGGTTTTCCACGGCCATTGCACCGTTTTGCTCTTCTATGTACTTTAATTACTTGTCCAAGATCTACTAATTCTTTTAATCTATATTGAACCGTTCTATCACTTATCTTATTCCGTTTTGCCAGGTATTCATCACTTGCGTAAAAGAATCCTAATTCTGTACTGAAGAAACATACCATGTCAAAAGTTTGTCTGGTTCCTTCCTTTAAACGATCCCATTTATCTCCGATACTTTCTTTAATAGAATCTAATAAAGTGTATTTAACTTTCCTTTTTTCTTGCTTTGTTTCTACAAATGGTTGGTATGAAATCATCTGATTGAATTGCTCTGTTTCCACGAATACTGTCATTGTTTTTCTCTCCTTTTTATCGGATAGAAAAAAGACACTGCTGCCCTTATAAATCGTAAAGGGAAACAATGCCTTTCAATGTTCTCTGTATTTGGAAACATTTTTTCCTTGAATTAAGCAGGAATATACACTAGAATAAGCGTATAACTTAAGTTAATCCAAAGAACTTCGACAAGTGTTTTCCCTACCGTGAATAGGGGGAACGGTTTAAGGTGTGTTGGTAGCACCCTTAAACAGTTGGAGTTCTTTTTCTATGTCCGTTCGTATGTATTTATTAGTAATATAACTCTATTAAACCATTCTAGCAATATAAACTAAGTGCTTTTTTATAAAAATTTATAAAAACAACCGATTTATCTTCTCTTTTCCAAAAATAAATGATAAAGCCTTTTTAATTTTATTACGGATCATTTAAGGCCTTTTTAAAGGATTAGATACATCGCTTAAGGTAAAACATCATTGTAGTAAATTCGAAAGTATCTAGATACCCTTAGAAAGCTCAGAAAGCATTCTAAAAAAATTCATTTTAAGAAGCATTGGAATTTATGCTTGAATATTAGACTGTTAATGTTCGGAATTTGAAATAT
>NZ_JBBOUX010000005.1:0-8419 GCF_038006285.1 Niallia sp. FSL W8-0177 | reverse complement strand
CCTTGTTCTAATAACTTATTAGTATTTTTGTATGTTGTTCTTTTTCCTTCTAATTCAGTACGAGATTGTTCAACTTCTTTGTCCATTTGTTTTTTTCTAAACGGAATTTCTTCTCTAGTTGAAATGTTATTATCTCGCATTAAGATGGATACTCTTTCTTTTTGGCTATCAAGAGTTTGGCTTAAAGAATTAATTTCATGGCGTAGCTGCTCTTTCTGTTTTCGTTGAAAGAATCCTGTATTTTCAAGTGCTTGCTCTTTTTCGCTTATTTGTTTTTCCAAGCTTGATAAAGTGGCATTTGCTTGGAAAAGATTATCCATGTTTTTTTGCTTGTTTTGAAGTTGATAATGTTCGGAATTGTTTTGGCTATGCCATATTTCATTAATCTCTTTTATCTTAGAAATATTCTCTAAAGTCGGTTTTTCTTTTATCATTTTTGTTTGAATATAGTCTAATACTTTTTGTTCTGCAGGAGCGAAAGCAACTGTCTTTTTTTGTTCCTGTTCTTTTATTAAGGTTTGTCGCTGTTGCTTTTTTTCGCGATATTTTTGCAAGTCATAAACAATGGCATTATGCTGTTTTACTTCACGATTAATAGTTCCTCGGTCTGTTTCGATTCCCTTTTTCTCCATATCAGAAGCTACATGTCCTAAATGAACAGTAGGTAAAATTTCAAGTCCACGATCCTCATGAGATTGATGGGTAATCCGTTCTTGAATATTTTCTTTTTTAAGTGCCTTGTTGGCATGTTCAGACCATTGTTCTCTCCATTGCTCCAGTAGTTCTTTTTTATTCCAATCACGATTCTTTGTAGTAAAACCATTTTCTGAAATTTCTCTAGTGGTCAACATAACATGAGCGTGTGGATTTTCTTTATCATCTCGATGAATAGCAATATCGGCAACCATGCCTTTATCTACAAATTGTTCTTGAACATATCCTTTGATTAATTCAGTTTGCTGCTTATTGGAAAGTTCTCGTGGCAAAGCAATATTAATTTCTCTTGCTAGTTGAGAATTTTTTCTTGTTTCGCTTCTCTCCACTTCATTCCAAAGAAACTCTCTATTTTGAATCCATGATGGAGCATGAGAAGGAGCAAGAATATGGTTTTCTGGTTGCACGTCTCTTTTATAATATTTGCTTTGCTCGGATCGTTCATCATATAATTTTTCACCTGATCGATAAGCT
The DNA here is from genome assembly GCF_038006285.1 of Niallia sp. FSL W8-0177. NCBI lineage: Bacteria > Bacillati > Bacillota > Bacilli > Caryophanales > Bacillaceae > Niallia > Niallia sp. FSL W8-0177. The sequence continues at coordinate 7,231 of NZ_JBBOUX010000005.1, read as the reverse complement.
GCAGAAGCAATGGCGGATTGCCCTTTTCCGCGTGAGATCATTTGCACGGAGAAATGATAGATTGCCATATTCTTTTTCCTCCTTTTCTTTTGGATTTTATGTATTAGGTTTTGGATGACCGTAATAAAAAATTTCGTACCGAAAGGTGGGAAATTTTTTATTACGGATTCGTAAGGATTTATTATGACAAGTTGGATTTTTCCAACAAGGAATAATAAATAGCTTACGATTGTTTTTTGTATTCGCCATTTGGCGGATATTCATTCGCAGATATGCGAATGAATGATTTTGATTTTGGTATTCGCTGAAAGGCGAATACGCTTTTTCGTTGCGAAGCAACCGCACACAAACGTAGTTTGTATAAGTGCGCCCTTCCTCACATTAGTTCGTTGGGGTTATTATACCACGAACTAATGTGAGGAGTCATTCTGTAATTCTAGTTTTCGCTCGTAATTTTGGATATAATAGAGAAAATAATAGGGTAGGGAGTGAGAGCCTTGGCTCGAAGAACGGAAGAAGAGAGATTAGTAGATTTAGAAGAAAAAATTAGGAAGATGCAACTGGAGAAACAACGATTGGCGAATCAAGTGAGACAAAAGGAGAGAAAAGAAAGAACTAGAAGATTAATTCAAGTGGGTGGATTAATTGAGAAACATTTTGAGATTGAAGGGGAAGAAGAAATAATTAAATTGATTGCTTCTTTTAAGAAAGATGTAGTGAAAAATAAAGAAAAAATATTGAAGATGGATATTGAACAAGCAAGAAAAATTCTTCAAATTAATCTAGAAAAATAATTTCATTCTCTATATTTTAGCAATATAAAACTAATATATTTTACTGTATTTTTAAATGAAGTAAAGTATCTTTTATTTTTTTATATAAAATCCCTTTTATTTTCACACAGGCAGAGCCTGTGGTTTAAAAAGAGTAAATTAAAAAGAGTAGTTCAACTACTCTTTTTATGCTTCTGAATATGTTTTATCAACACATATATCTTAACTCTCTACTTTTGAAATTTTTTGATTTAGAAATTTATCGCTCCCTTTTTGAACTATGTTTTTTTATTTTCACTAAATTGTTCGGTTAAATACATGAAAAAATTTGTTAATTCTTTTGTTTCTAATTGAAAAAAACAGTGCTCAATCAATTTTTTCTTATATATTTTTATTGTTCTGCATGAATTGGATTATCTTTAGATCCAGAGTACCCTTCTTGAAAAACTTCATTACCGTTCATACCATATTGATATTCAATATCTTGTTCATCCGCAAAAACAACAGTCACGCTGTAGGCTGCATCGGATCCTGCGAACCTAGGATCAAATTGAGGCTCTAATGATAAAATTTCTTTTTTATCATACCCTTTTTCATTTATCAAATAATCTTCTACTTTATCACAAATATTTTCCATTCTTTCTTCAGAAGGTTTAGCAGATGGATTATTACTGAAATAAATATACAAACCTATTCCTCCAAAAATCACAAAAAATATCAATAACAAAAATATTCTTTTTTTCATATTTTTACCTCCTCATTTGGTGCATTATGTAATATAATGGATAATATTGTAACAAAATATAAGATATTGGAGTGATAAAGTTGAAAAAAATTATTAGTATTTTAGTTACAGCTGCACTTTTACTTGTTTTTTCATTGACCTTTCAAACTAATGAAGCAAGTGCAGCTAGTTATCCAGGAACTAAAGCTACCGTTAAAGCTGGTGATATTGTGGTTACCAAAACAACTAATTGTAAACCTAATTGCAAAGGAATTACTGGACATGCAGGAATAGTTATCGATAGTACATACATAGCGCATATTTCAGGGCCCGGTGCTCACCCGTCCAAAATCTCAATTTCTTCTTGGTTTAAAAAATATACTTCTACAAAGGTTGTTAGGACAAACAGCAAATACAAAGGCAAGCCATCAAAAGCCGCAAGTTGGGCAGCTAAATATTTAAAAGATTATCCTAAAGCAAAATATTCAATAACACCTAATCTCAGTTCAAAAGATCCTACCTATTGTTCAAAATTAGTTTATCAAGCATATTACTATGGTACAGGTTATCCTATATTAGCATCTTCTGGAATAATTCATCCTTATGCTTTCATAAATAAAGTAGGTTACAGTGGGATGGGATCTATTGTTGCTTCAGTAAAATGGTAGAAATGTAGAAATATTGATTAGTATAAAAACTCTAAGCAAAGCTTAGAGTTTTAACTTAGGGAACTGAAAGCAAATTAGGTTTACTGCATCATCATTAGTAAAATATCTCTTTGTCGGTAAATGGGTTATTTGTGTATGCTCAAAAAATGTCTATTATTAATCATTGAAATATAGAGTTAATTCGAGTACAATAATTTTACAAATAACCTTGTTTTGGGCAAGGGTAAAGTCATTTTCCGTTAGGTGTGTTGGAGCACTTAAGCTTGAGGAAAATGGCTTTTTGTTTTTTTCTTTATTCTAACATAATCTATTGTTCTACAAAATAAAATAATAGATTTGCAAAAAATAGAAAGATTATCAAATTTCCATATTACCCCTATTTAGCGACCAAAGCTTTTTAGGATTTAAATATTAGATTAATTGATAATCCCCCTCTGAATATGAGCTTTTAGGTCATTAAAGTTAGTTTACATAAAATGTCCTATACACAGCAATCCAAAAAGCAAAAGGCGGAATTTGTCCATATTGGGGCAAATTCCGCCTTTTTGCGTTTGGGAAATATCGAGAAAAATAGCTTCATAATAAAAAAGTCAATCTCTAGATCCCTCCGTTTTACTTCTAAATGCTACTTCATTATACAATTGACTTTTTACGATGATTGAAAGGAAAGAAGGAAATTCTACTAGATTATCGAAGAGTAAAAGTAGAAGGAGTGAATAAACGCTATGAAAAACGCTAATAGCTTTGGCTATTTTTCGAAAGATGTTGCTGCTGATTTAGAAATAACTACTTCTAGTTTAAGAAGATGGTCTATTGAGTTAGAACAGCATGGTTATATAATGGAACGAAATGAAAAAGGACAACGGATTTATTATGAACGCGATTTTAAGGCGTTAAGAGAATTGAAAAAATTATTAGCAAACAATGTTTCTTTTACAGACGCGTTAAATGCTGTTGTATCAATGAATATAGACGAAAAAAACGCAACAAAAACGCCTAGCGTTTTCACGGATGAGATTCGTTTATCAAAGAGTGAATTAGAAGAAACGATACAACGAGTAGTGAAAGTAGCAATTGAAGAAGAAAGAGAAAATATGTTGAAAGCATTTGAATATAAAATGAATGATGTTGTAGAAAAAAGAGATCGGATCCTAACGATGCAATTACAACAATCATTAGAAGAAAAGAGATTAGAAATAGCAGCTGCCAAAGAAGAAGACGACGTAAAACCCTGGTGGAAAAAACTCTTCAAGTAAAAACCAGTACAGACAAGGGTTGCCTTTATGGCAACCTATAAACCTTTAGGGTAAGTAAGGAGGATTTTTTTATGAAAAGGACTAATGAAGAAGCGATGAGATATGCTAAAGCTTCGTTGAGAATATCTGGAATGGATGTTTCCAAAGAACAAGAGGATTTAGTAAGAAAATCTCTAGAAGGACATATTTCAGATGAAGATTTTATCAATAAGTTAAAGGAATTAGCTGATAAAAAATAAAATAAGATGGTGGGCGATTTTATGCTAATGCTTCATGAAATTTTAGGAACAGATAAGCCAGTTTTTAAAGAGAAACAAGCAGAACATTTTTTCTATGAGGAATTGTTAGCATTGAACGAAAAACCTTCACAATATAAGATTACTGGCTATGTAGAAGTAAGAAAACATAAGCAATTATTTTTCAAGCAAGTGTATAGCTAGGGGAAAGATACCGATTATTCTATTTTGGAAAATCGGTATTTTTTACGCTTGAATTAAAGTTACTTAAATGATATAATAAAGGTAACTTAAAGAAAAGGGCGGTTAAAACATGTTGAAAGTATGGGATTTACACAAAAAATTATATGATGTTCGTTGGAATGGTGAAGAGGAAGAAAATAAAACAATCGAGCAATTAGAAAATGAATTTGTTTCCTTGGCCGCGACGGAAGGAGTTGCTTTGGAAACAATAAACGAAATGTTAGGTCAGCTTTATATTCCGCCTTATCGATACGATACGTTACCAGAGCATTTAAAACACTCTAATTCAGCCAAAAAAGAAAATGTAGGGCGTCCATCTATGGGAGTTACAAAAAAGGTGTCTATAACTCTTCCAGAGGATATATGGAGCAAAATAAAAAGCGATATTAAGGATAAAGATTTAAAATCTATGTCTGCTTATTTTAGAGAATTAACTTTGACTCATTTTAAGGAGGAAGCATGATGAAAAAATTAAAAATTTATATGGATAATGGGGAATTTGTGATAGAACATGTTAATTCGATTGGACATAGTAAAAAGCGTTCTTTCCTATCAGAAAATGGCTTGAAAGAATCTTTGGATTCTTATGCAGCTGTCATCGATCAATACGAATTAGAGGTATCAGATGAATTGTGGGCTATGGTTATTAACTACGTAAGTAGTGAGGAGTTTCAAAGAAAATGATTTGTTCCTATTGCGGTCAAGAAAATAGCAATTATGCAGAAACATGCTCCTTTTGTGAAGCACCATTGAAAGTGAAAAGACCAAAATTAGACGGTTTTATGTACTTGGAATTATGCGAAAGACCGTTTTCGTTCTTGGCTTCACTTCACACATATGATCTTTTAGTTTTGCTTCGACTGGTGAGAGAAAAGCGGACAAGTTGTTACCACCTTATGAGAACTGTTCAGAAGGCTCCTGACGGGGTTGTAGTTCCTAATGATATAAAAGGTTTGGCAGAAAGTGAATATCGCCTTTATACTGCCCGTATGAAGGTTATAGAGGGTATATTGATTGATAGGATGGGGTATAAACCGAAACGAATTGATGATAAACTATTAATTAATTTAAAAGAGAAAATTGAAAGAGGGAAAGAAAATGTCTGATAATAATACTATTGCTGCGTTTCATATTCTTAGTAATAAAGATGGTATTTTGAAGTTAAATACTAGCAAACTATTTTATTGGCATATTCCAAAAAAATTAAGAAAAGAACCTATTGAACAGGGAGATATCGTATTAGTTCATGCTAAAAATACATCAGCACCAGTATTAGTAATGAATGTGTTTAGAGAAGAATTAGAAGAAGTAGGAAAAAAATATAAGAAAGTTAAATGTGTTTTAGAAAGAGCTCCTCAGAAAAATGAAAAAGTGTAGAATAAAGAAGAAAATATTGGTAGTCTTAAAGGTATAAAGAAAAACCCTCAAGTTTTTGCCGACTCCGAGGGTTTTAACTAAATCAAGGACAGGAATATGTCCTGTATTCACTTATAGAATAATTATATTCTAACATACAGTGATATATTCCTTCTAGTAGGGAGAAGGAAATTTGTGAAAAAAGAAAACAATAATGTAGTAAATTTAAACAGTGTTAGTAAAAATGCTAGAAAAAGAGATTTAAAAAATGATGAAATTCTTAATAATCTAGAGCATTTTGGAGTACCTCAAGAACAAATTGACCAAGCTATGAAAATACTTAGTATGGCTACTGGTAATAAAGAACTTTACATAGGAACTAAAAGATCTCCACATTCGAAAGTGAGGTTTGCTCAACACTTGCAAGAGAATTTAGGTTTTCTAAATAAGCAAGAATATCTTAGCAGTAAAGAAAAGGTTTTTTTATCTGATGTTATACCTTATATTGCTTTTTCAAGTAATTGCATAGTTTTAGATATTAAAGAGAAAAATCCTGTTCCTGCAAATATTACAGAGATTTCTAAGCTAATAAATAGTAATAGGTCAAATACAAGTACAACAATTAATTCTTTAGTTAAAAAAGGAATTTTAGCTAAAGCTGAAAGTGGAATTGAAGGTAATAACGTTAAAGCTTATTCTTTATTTGTTAATCCTCATATTATTTTTGCGGGTGATAAAGATAAGGTTCCGGAGCATTTACAAGTTATGTTTCATAAAGCAATGAAAATGAAAATATTAAAGGATTTACCGGATAAATTATTTTAAAGAAAAAACCGTTAGTAATTAATTTTGATTACTAACGGTTTTTTTATTTTTTTATTATTTCGTGTGTTGTAAAATCGCAACACAAGTGTTGTAAAATCGCAACACACAAAAAATCTCAAAACCCTTGATATAACAGTCTTTTTTTAACTTTTAAAACTCTCTCTCTTCTCACTCTATAATAAATAGCATTTCACTTTTTGTTTGGCAATCTTAAATTTAAACTTTTTAGGTTCTTGCCATAAGGCTAAGATGTTGCCATAAAGGCAACTAAAAACCTTGTAATTAGGGGTGGTTATCAAATGAGAAATAACTACGATATAATAATTTAAAAGGTAGGTGCTTTTTTTATGCATGAGTTTGAAAGGTCTAAACAGATTATTAATGGTACTTTTGATTGCAACCGTAATTGGCGTGTGACGTTTGAGTATAGTCGAGATTATGAAAAAAAGCCTTTGTCATGGAAAGAAAGCGAGCAATTGCTTGATGATCTCATCAAGGTATTTGAAAAATACGAAATGAATTGGAAGTTGAAATAAGGGGTTGTAAATTTTACAACCCCTATCTTTCTAATCCATTATCTCTTGATAAATATTGTTCTCTTTTATTTGCTCGCTGTAAGTCTTTTTGAACATTGGATAAGGTTTCGTTTTCTTTCTGTAGTTCTTCAAGTTTTTTTACATATTTATCATAAGTAGGTTTGAGTTCGTTCATCAATTTGCTGTCTTCTTTGATAGAACCAACAGTGGTATATCCAACAGAACGAAGTTCACGTCCTATAGAACTTTGTTGTTTTTTTAATTTTTTATATTTTTCTTTTGTAACTGAATCATGTAGTAATTTTCCATATTGGAAAGGATTGTTTTCAATCGCTTCTAACTTGTTTTTTATTTTACTAAGTATTCCTAATCTTATTTCTGCTTGATTTGCTGTTTTTACTCTTTGTTCATAAGTAGAAATGTTTTTCGATATGTTGTTTATTTCAGCTTTATTCTTCTCGATAACTGTTGGTATATCGCTAATTTTTGAAAGATTATAACGTTTATGAACGTCTTGTAATTTTATAGCTGTTTTATAATTGATTCGTTTATTTTTTAGTTCTGGATATAGAGAAGTCGTCTTTTTGATTTCATGATTTTTTAGAAGGCTTTCC
>NZ_JBBOUX010000004.1:0-10002 GCF_038006285.1 Niallia sp. FSL W8-0177 | reverse complement strand
GCTGATTTAGAAATAACTACTTCTAGTTTAAGAAGATGGTCTATTGAGTTAGAACAGCATGGTTATATAATTGAACGAAATGAAAAGGGGCAGCGTATTTATTATGAACGCGATTTTAAGGCGTTAAGAGAATTAAAAAAATTATTATCAAACAACGTCTCTTTTACAGACGCGTTAAAAGCTGTTGTATCAATGAATTTAAACGAAAAAAACGCAGCAAAAACGCCTAGCGTTTTCACGGATGAAATCCGTTTATCAAAGAGTGAATTAGAAGAAACGATACAAAGAGTAGTAAAAATAGCAATTGAAGAAGAAAGAGAAAATATGTTGAAAGCATTTGAATATAAATTGAATGATGTTATAGAAAAAAGAGATCGACTCTTAACGATGCAATTACAACAATCATTAGAAGAAAAGAGATTAGAAATAGCAGCTGCCAAAGAAGAAGAAAACGTAAAACCCTGGTGGAAAAAACTCTTCAAGTAAGAGAATTTTAAGGATAAGGGTTGCCTTTATGGCAACCTATAAACCTTTAGGGTGATAAGGGGGTAGTTTTTTATGAAAAGGACCAATGAAGAAGCGATGAGATATGCAAAAGCTTCGTTGAGATTATCTGGAATGGATGTTTCGAAAGAACAAGAGGATTTAGTAAGAAGATCTTTAGAGGGACATATTTCAGCTGAAGATTTTATCAAGCAGTTAAAGGAATTAGCTGATAAAAAATAAAATAAGGTGGTGGGCGATTTTATGCTAATGCTTCATGAAATTTTAGGAACAGATAAGCCGATTTTTAAAGAGAAACAAGTAGAACATTTTTTCTATGAGGAATTGCTAGCATTGAACGAAAAATCTTCACAATATAAGATTACTGGCTATGTGGAAGTAAGAAAAAACAAGCAATTATTTTTCAAGCAAGTGTATAGTTAGGAGAAAGATACCGATTATTCTATTTTGGAAAATCGGTATTTTTTACGCTTGTATAAAAGTTACTTAAACGTTATAATAAGAGTAACTTAAATAAAAAGGCGGTTAAAATATGTTGAAGGTATGGGATTTACACAAAAAATTATATGATGCTCGTTGGAATGGTGAAGAGGAAATAAATAAGACAATGGAGCAATTAGAAAATGAGTTTGTTTCTTTGGCTACGACGGAAGGAGTTGCTATGGAAACAATAAACGAAATGTTAGGTCAGCTCTACATTCCGCCTTATCGATATGATACGTTACCAGACCATTTAAAGCACTCTAATTCAGCTAAAAAGGAAAATGTAGGGCGTCCGTCTATGGGAGTTACTAAAAAGGTTTCTATAACCCTTCCAGATGATATATGGAGCAAAATAAAGAGCGATATTAAGGATAAGGATTTAAAATCTATGTCTGCTTATTTTAGAGAATTAGCTTTAGATTGTTACAAGGGGGAAGCCTAATTGCTTTGTTCTTATTGTGGTCAAGAGAATAGCAGCTATGCAGAAACATGTTCGTTTTGTGAAGCACCATTAAAAGTGAAAAGACCGAAACTAAATGGTTTTATGTACTTGGAATTATGCGAAAGACCGTTTTCGGTTTTGGTTTCTTTTCACACATATGATCTTTTAGTTTTGCTTCGACTGGTGAGAGAAAAGCGGACAAGTTGTTATCACCTTATGAGAACCGTTCAAAAGGCTCCTGACGGGGTTGTAGTTCCTAGTGATATAAAAGGTTTGGCAGAAAATGAATATCGGCTTTATACTTCTCGTATGAAGGTTATAGAGGGTATCTTGGTTGATAGAATGGGTTATAAACCGAAAAGAATTGATAATAAATTGTTAGAGAAGTTTAAAGAGAAGATAGAAAGGGACTAGAAAAAATGGGGAAATATTGGTAGGGTTAGTGTAATAAAAAGAAAAAAGAGAAACCTCATAGTTTGACGGACTGGAAAGGTTTCTCTTTACATAAAGGATTGGAATTAATCCTATATTCACTTATTGAATAATTATATTCTAACATATAGAGATTAATTCCTTCCAGTAGGGAGAGGAATTTTTGTGAAAAAAGAAAACAATAATGTAGTAAAATTAAACAGAGATTTAGATCAAGCTGAAAAAAATGCTAGAAAAAGAGATTACGAAAAAGACTCAAAACTTAGAGAACAAGTAGAAGGCCTTAAAAAGTCTTTATTAGGTGAAATAGAAAGTCTTACTGGAGAGAAATTTCATTTAACTAGAGATAGAAATATATTTGCAGGGGAGCCATTTAGTCAAAATATGCATAGGAATCTTGATTTACTTGTCCAAATTGATTATTTAACTCAAGCAGAAGAAAGCTTTTTATTTAGAGTTCAAAATTATTTAGAATTTAAGACAAATGTAATTCTTAAAAGAGAAGATAAGTTTTCTTCCAAGAAAAAAACCGACGAGTTTGCTTTAGCAAGAGCGGCAACAGTTTCGGATATTGCAGAAATGATTGGTAAATCTCGTAGACAAACATCTGAAATCATGAATTCCTTAAAGGATAAAGAAATTTTATTAAATCCAGAAGGTGCAGGGCAAATCACTGAAAATGGACGTACTGTTAGTCCTAGAACGTGGATTGTAAATCCTTATATTATTATTTGTGCTCCTAGAAAAAATGATGTTCAATTAGATGGTTTAACAATGCGTCTATTTCAACATTCTTTAAAAAGATTAAAAGATCAAAATGGAAAAAAAGTAAATTTACCTGTTAGATTTTTTTAATAAATTCCAAGGTCATATTCAAAAAATATGACCTTTTTTATTTATTAATTTTTACAAATTGGAAATTATTAGGTGTGACGAAATCCTCTCACTTTTAATTTAAAATGAGAGGAAAACCTCACACATATAAAACCCCCATAAAATCAGTCATATCAATGGTTCAACCCACTTTTTTAAAATCTTGCCTTATTATCAGTATTGTTAAGAAGTGAATCGAATATGATTTTACGCTCCTTATTTTTGTTTAAATTACGTTCTGCCATAAAGGCTAAAAGGTTGCCATAAAGGCAACTAAAAAAATCGCTTTTAAGGGGGGATAATTGTTAAGTGGATCTATAACAAGGCTATCCAAAAAAATGGTATATCTTTTCTTATAAAATAGTTTTAAAAAGGGATAAGGGTGTTTTTATGTATATATTTAAAGGTGGCAGTTTGAAGAAGTATGAAAAGAAGAACCACACTGATTCGCAAACAGACAATGGTTCTTCTTCTGCCGAAGATTAATTCAGTTGAACAGATACTATTGGTCTGCTAATAGTTATTTGAACATCTAGTAATGATCGTTACTAGGTGTCTTTTTTATTATATCGAAAGATATAATGGTTTAAAAGGTGGTGTTTATATGCATGAGTTTGAAAGGTCCAAACAAATTATTAAAGGTGATTTTGATTGCAACCGTACTTGGAACGTGACATTTGAATATAGTCGAGATTATGAAAAAAAGCCTTTATCTTGGGAAGAAAATCAGCAATTGCTTGACGATCTCATCAAGGTATTTGAAAAATACGAAATGAATTGGAAATTGAAATAAGGGGTTGTGAATTTTACAACCCTATCTTTCTAATCCATTATCTCTTAATAAATATTGTTCTCTTTTATTTGTTCGCTGTAAGTCTTTTTGAACATCTGATAAGACTTGATTTTCCTTCTCCAATTCCTCGATTTTCTTCACATATTTTTCTTTAATTGGTTTCTGTTCATTGATTAGTTCTCTATCTTGTTGAATAGAAGAAGTGTTTTTATAACCAGCTTGTACAAGTTCTCGTCCTATTGATTTTTTGCGTTCGTTTAGTGCTTCATATTGCTCTTTGGCTACTGGATCATTAAGTACCTTTCCATATTGATAAGGGTTATTTTCAGTAGCCTTTAATTGGCGGTCGATTTGGGTAATTCTTTTCAATTTTATTTCGGCTGCTTTCACTGTTTCTTTTCGTTTTTCATAATTGGAAATAGCTTTTGACATGCTGTCTATTTCAGCTTTATTTTTCTCGATAACAGTTGGTATATCGCTAGTTTTTAAAAGATTATAATGTTCATGAATGTCTTGTAATTTTATAGCAGTTTTATAGTCAATTCGCTTATTTTCTAGTTCTGGATATAGAGAAGTTGCTTTTTTGATTTCATGATTTTTTAGAAGGCTTTCTCCTTGTTCTAATAACTTATTAGTATTTTTGTATGTTGTTCTTTTTCCTTCTAATTCAGTACGAGATTGTTCAACTTCTTTGTCCATTTGTTTTTTTCTAAATGGAATTTCTTCTCTAGTTGAAATGCCATTATCTCGCATTAAAATGGATACTCTTTCTTTTTGGCTATCAAAAGTTTGGCTTAAAGAATTAATTTCATTGCGTAGCTGCTCTTTCTGTTTTCGTTGGAAGAATCCTGTATTTTCAAGTGCTTGCTCTTTTTCGATTATTTGTTTTTCAAAATTAGATAAAGTAGCATTTGCTTGGAAAAGATTATCCATGTTTTTTTGCTTGTTTTGAAGTTGATAATGTTCGGAATTATTTTGGTTATGCCATTTTTCATTGAACTCTTTTATCTTAGAAATATTCTCTAAAGTCGGTTCTTCTTTGGTCATTTTTGTTTGGATATAGTTTAATACTTTTTGTTCTCCAGGAGTGAAAGTAACTACCTTTTTTTGTTCCTGTTCTTTTGACAATGCTTGTCGTTGTTGCTTTTCTTCACGATATTTTTGTAAGTCATAAACAATGGCATTATGCTGTTCTACTTTACGATTTATATTGCCGCGGTCTGTTTCCATTCCTTTTTTCTCCATATCAGAAGCTACATGCCCTAAATGAACAGTAGGTAAAATTTCAAGTCCACGATCAGCATGAGATTGATGGGTAATTCGTTCTTGGATATTTTCTTTTTCAAGTGCCTTATTGGCATGTTCAGACCATTGCTCTCTCCATTGTTCCAGTAGTTTTTTATTGTTCCAATCACGATTCTTTGTAGTGAAGCCATCTTCTGAAATTTCTCTAGTGGTCAACATAACATGAGCGTGAGGATTTTCTTTATCATCTCTATGAATAGCAATATCGGCAATCATGCCTTTATCTACAAATTGTTCTTGAACATATCCTTTGATTAATTCTGTTTGCTGTTCATTAGAAAGTTCTCGTGGCAAAGCAATATTAATTTCTCTTGCAAGTCGTGAGTTTTTTCTTGTTTCGCTTCTCTCCACTTCATTCCAAAGAAACTCTCTATTTTGAACCCACGATGGGGCATGAGAAGGAGCAAGAATATGGTTTTCGGGTTGCACTTCTCTTTTATAATATTTAGTTTGCTCGGTTTGTTCATCACGTAGTTTTTCTCCTGATCGATAAGAAGCAGAAGCAACTGCTGATTGTCCTTTTCCTCGTGAAATAACTTGAACAGAAAAGTGATAGATAGCCATATTCTTTTTCCTCCTTTCTCTTTTGGATATTATGTATTTTGATTTTTAGGTTTTATTTTTTTTATGTTTTAGGTTTTCATATCCGTAATAAAAAATTTCGTACCGAAAGGTGGGAAATTTTTTATTATGGTTTCGTAAGGATTTATTAAACGAGTTGGGGATATCCCAACTTGGAATAATAAATCCTTACGAATGGTTTTTATGTATTCGCCATTTGGCGGATACTCATTCGCACATTTGCGAATGAAAGATTTTGATTTTGTATTCGCTGATAAACGAATATGCCTTTTGTTGCGAAGCAACCGCACAACAAACGTTAGTTTGTGTAAGTGCGCCCTTCCTCAACTGGTTCGTTGGGGTTATTATACCACGGATCAGTTGAGGAATCATTCTGTAGATATAGTTTTCGCTCATATTTTTGGATATAATAGAGAAAATTATATGATTAGGGAGTGAGAGCATTGGCTCGAAAAACAGAAGAAGATAGATTAGTAGATTTAGAAGAAAAAATTAGGAAGATGCAATTAGAAAAGCAACGTTTGGCGAACCAAGTAAGACAAAAGGAGAGAAAGGAACGAACAAGAAGATTAATACAAGTAGGTGGATTAATAGAGAAACATTTTGAAATTGAAGGGGAAGAAGAAACAATTAAATTAATTGCTTCTTTTAAAGAGGTTGTTGCAAAGAATAAGGAAAAAATATTAGAAATGAATATTGATCAAGCAAGAAAAATTCTTCGAATTTAGATTAATAGAAATTTAGAGTTGATAAATTAAGAGTTTATCAAAAATGACATTTTTACAAAAAATGTCATTTTCATGATAGGATATTTTTGTAATTTAATTTTAGGAGGTATTATTTCTATGAAAAAATTTGCTTTACTTTCTGCTGTAGCTTTTTCATCTGTATTAACATTTTCATGAACGAAAGTCATTAGATCCGGTTGTAGATATTGATGAGTTAACAGAAGTTGATTTTTAGTCAAATTGTCAATAATGGCGGTGGTTTTAGTACAATGGGTGCTGGCGAATGGGATAATGACCAAGCTGAATTATTTGTAAATGTCTATAGTTATGTTATTGGGATTGATAAAAAAAGCTACTAATATTTTTAGTAGCTTTTTTTTATTTTACCAATAAGCTATGACTGCTAAAATTCCTATGAGAATAATAGAGCTAAGGCAAATAGTAGAAAATAGTTTTACTCTGAATTTCAATTCTTTATTCATTTTGAATTCTCTCCAAATAAATAATGTTTTGTTTTTGCGGAAATATTTAAGATTAATGTTAATGCTAATAAGGTTCCTAATATGGAACTTCCTCCATAACTTAATAAAGGTAAAGGTATTCCTGTGATTGGAACTAATCCAGTTACCATTCCAACATTTTCAAATATATGGAATGTTAGCATTGCTATTACTCCACTTGCAATTATGGATTCATATTCTCCTTTATTAACTAATACAATAACCACAATTCTGTATATTAAAAGAAAATATAAACTTATTACTAAACTCGCACCTAAAAAACCATATTCTTCAGCAATAACAGAAAATATAAAATCTGAATGTGATTCTGGTACATCGACTTGACTTTTGAAGAAACCTTTACCATATGTTGTTCCAGAACCTATAGCTAAAATAGATTGTGTTAATTGGTATCCAATTCCTTGTCGAAATTGAAAAGGATCTAACCAAGAATGTATTCTATCTAATTGGTATTGACTAAGAAATAGTAATAATGTATTGGGAGTGTATATATAGATAATTATTAATGTTCCTATACCCAAAAGAACTATTGAGAAAAAGGATATCAATATTTTCCAATTTACTCCAGAAGCGACAATTATACCAAACATTATTGTAATTATAACCATTGCTGTTCCAGCATCTGGTTGTAACAATATAAATAATAAAGGTATAGAAGTTATTCCTAATATTTTCAAAACTAATATTAAATCAGTTTTAGTGGTTTTATTTATAGTTTTATTGTTATGATCTACTGATATTTTAGCTAAAAAAATAATCAAGAAAACTTTCATAAACTCTGCAGGTTGTAAAGATCCTATTTTCGGAAGAACAAACCAAGCTTTTGTTCCTTTAATATTTGGTGCAATTGAAGATGGAGCTATAAATAGAATTATTAATAATAGAATTCCAAAAATGTATAAATAAGGTGAAATTTTTTTTATTTGTTCAAAATCAAAGTAATAAATGATTGAGGTTATAATAAAACCTATAACATACCAAATGGCTTGTTGCATAGCAAAATTACTGTTATATGGTAATATTTTTTGAGCACTATATATACTAATAATACTTATAATCATAAGCATTATTATGATTGCTAGTAGATAAAAATCATAATAATTTTTACTTTTCATTGTTAACTCCTATTTCCAAACATTAATTTAATTATTTAATGAGTATAACATTATAGTTAATAATTATAAAATGTATCGTTAATGTAAAGAATAAAAAGTCCCCTTTAAGAAGACTTTTCTTAAAGGGGACTTTTTAACAAATAGTTTTTAATCAATCATAAACTGTTACTTTTAAAGTTACTTTTCCATAATAAGTTATATTACCCAAATCATATTTTTTTCCTTTTTTTAATCCAGACCAAGTTGCACAGTTAGGAGATCCTCCAGAAGTTTTTTTACTAACATTTTTTCCAATAGGAGCTCTTTCTAGACCTAATTCTATTTTTTCAGAACTATTATTAACACAAACTTTTAAATTTCCACCATCTTTTGAAGTTATTCGAACTACATTTTTAAATTCGTAAGAACCAATGTTTTGCCATCCTGCTTCAGCACTGGCTTCTGAACCAAATGATCCAAATGTAATAATAAAAACTAAAGATAATATTGATAATAAAGATAATTTTTTCATAATTGAGATTCCCCTTTCTATTTTTTCAATTAATAGAATACTTTAAATCAGATGAAAAAGATGTCGAATTTTGTAAAAAGAAGTAAAAATATACAAAAAAACACTCTCTATATAAAAGTTAATTTATAGGAGAGTGTTTACTTTTCTAGTTTTTAATTGAATTGTATTAATCAATCATAAACTGTTATTGATAAGGTTTTTTCTCTGTAATAAGTTATATTACCTATATCATATTTTTTTCCTTTTTTTAATCCAGACCAAGTTGCACAGTTAGGGGTTCCGCCGGATGTTGTGCTTCTAATACTCTTTCCGATCGGAGCTCTTTCTAGTCCTAATTTTATTTTTTCAGAGTTGTTATTAACGCAGACTTTTAAATTTCCGCCATCTTTTGAAGTTATTCGAACTACAGCTTCGAATTTATAAGAACCAATGTTTTGCCATCCTGCTTCAGCACTGGCTTCTGAACCAAACGATCCAAATGTAATAATAAAAATTAAAGATAATACTGATAATAAAGATAATTTTTTCATAATTGAGATTCTCCTTTCTTTCTTCAATTAATAGAATACTTTAAATAAAATAAAAACATTGTCGAAATTCAGCGAAAAAATACAAAAAAATGTAAATCTGTAAATGATTATGATAACTTTTATATTATAAAGGTATTTTAATTGTTATAGATATTTGTTAAAAATATTTTAAAATTAATTGAATAAGATAGGAGAAAAATAGTTTGAAGAATAATAGCAAAGAAAATTTATTGTATTGTATTTTTATTATTTCTACTGTTGCTACATTGGGCAGTTTATACTTTTCAGAAATTATGAATTTTGATCCTTGTAAATTATGTTGGTTTCAAAGAATTTTTATGTATCCTTTACCAATTCTTACTGCAATTGCTATTATCAAAAAAGATTATCAACAATCTGTAAGTTTTCTTTTTATATCTAGTATCGGTTTAATGTTTTCTATGTATCATAATATTATTAAATTGTTACCTACTGATTATAAAGGAGCTTGTGGACAAATTTCTTGTACAATTGATTATTTTAATTTTATGGGATTTATTACTATACCATTTTTGTCTTTTTTTGCATTTCTTTTAATAGAATTATTATTAATATATATGGTGATAAAAGAAAAATCTATGAATAAAACCCTTTAAAAGATTAGTAAAAAGAATCCTGTAATGTTTAGTAGAAAGGGGAATGATAATTATGAAAAAATTTGGAATTTAGAAGATGACTATTATACATTAGAAGTAATCACCTATTAACGATATGATAAGTAATAAAGATCTTGCTAAGAAGAATACTGCTCAAAAATTATTAGATGAAATTGAGAAACAGAATGATTTTGACCTTGATCCATTTAAATATATATTAAAACAGCATTTAAATTAACAATAGTTAACATAATCATTCCTATACACAGCAATCAAAAAAGCAAAAGGCGGAATTCGTCCATATTGGGGCAAATTCCGCCTTTTTGCGTTTGGGAAATAACGAGAAAAATAGCTTCATAATAAAAAAGCTAATCTTTAGATTGCTCCTGTTTACTCCTAAATGCTACTTCATTTTATAATTGACTTTTCACGATGATTGAAATAAAAGAAGGGAATTTTACTAGGTTATCGAAGAATAAAAGTAGAAGGAGTGAATAAACGCTATGAAAAACGCTAATAGCTTTGGCTATTTTTCTAAAGATGTTGCG
>NZ_JBBOUX010000003.1:0-54303 GCF_038006285.1 Niallia sp. FSL W8-0177 | reverse complement strand
GAGGTGTTCATAGGAAGGATGAAAGCAAGAAAAGCGGAGAGGAAAGAGAAAAATGGTGTTCATAAGAGAAATGAAAACCAAAAGGAGGTAAGCTAAGCGGAAAAGTGGTGTTCATAAGGGAGATGAAAGCCAAAAAGAAAAACAGCATTTCTCCTTACCGCAAACTTATACCAATAGTACAAAATCATCATGCAAAAAACTCCCACAACGCACAATAAAAAGTGTCCATCAACTATCAATGGACACTACTTTTTATTATCGACTAATTACTGCATTTCTTTTTGTAAAATCTACATCTTGATAGTAACTGTTTTTTACAAGGACATTTGGTCCAAGGCATTTAACAGCAGGACAATGACAGTTTAGTGAACGAGCTAAATCAGTGGAAAGCCATTTTTGGAAGATATCCTCTAAATTATCTGTTTGAATATTACCAAGAGCTGGAGTGTCACCGAAATCAGTAACGATTACATCGCCAGTAAAAATATTTACGTTTAAACGAGAACGACCATCTGGATCATTTCGAACTGTTACGTTTTTGCTAGAATAAAGGCGATTTAATAACTGTAGGTCTTCTTCTTTCGTATTACATGGATAAAACGGAAGGGTACCGAATAGCATCCACACATTTTCATCGCGAATATCAAGAAGGTGATTGATGCTGTCACGAATTTCGTCTAGTGATAATGTTTCTAAAGCAGAAGCAAAATCTGATGGGTACATAGGGTGAATTTCGTGTCTTTGACATTTCATCTCTTCAACAATTTGCCGGTGGATATGCTCTAAATATGGGAGTGTACGCTTATTTAGCATGGTTTCGGCAGAGACAACCACCCCAGCTTCTACTAAAGCTCTACTATTTGTAATAATGTTGTTAAATAGCTTCCCTCTTTGTTCATAAGTTGGTTTTCTAGCCATCATCGCAAAACCTCGTTCTGCAAATTCCTCTTCTGTTCCCCAGTTATGAGAAATATGCAGTACATCTAAATACGGAATTACGGGTTCATAACGATCCAGACCTAGTGTTAAATTTGAATTTAACTGTGTTTTTACTCCGCGACTATGTGCATATTTAAAAAGAGGGACAACATAGTTTTCTACAGATTTTCGGCTCATCATTGGCTCTCCGCCAGTAATACTTAGTGAGCGTAAATGCGGAATATCATCCAGTTTTTTTAGTAATAAATCAATCGGTAAAGCATTCGGGTCTTTTGGTTGAAGAGTATAACCAACAGCACAATGCTCGCAGCGCATATTACATAAGGTTGTTGTAGTAAATTCAATGTTAGATAAGGTTAATTTTCCATGCTGCTCCATATCCATATAAGCTTCCCAAGGATCAATGCTTGGAGAAATTATGTTTTTTTCAGTAATCATCATAAGCTCCTTTATAAAATAAATAGTTAACTATATCTATGTGTAAAAAAGGTATAGAATGCTTTTTTCATTGTTAGGGATATAAGGCCCCTTGTCATTATTAAAGGAAAAATCCTATCTGTCAAACGTTTTTGTTTAAATATTGCGTAGGCGGGAAAAGAATCTTTAACGAGAAGAAGGGAGATGAATGATATGTCTAATGCAGCAAATCAAGGAAATAAAATTGTAACAGGCTTAGTAATTGGAAGTGTCATTGGTGTCACAGTTTCTCTAATTGATCCAGCTACAAGGAAAAGAACGATGCAGAAATTCGAGAATATAAAAGATGGAAGCACTCGTATTGTTCAGAGTTATAAAGATAACCCAGATGAATTTAAAAAGGATTGGAAGGAAAGATTCCATCGTTCCTCTGATGCCATGAAAGCTATTACGAATGATACCCAGAGATTGTACAAGCAGATTCAATCCACTGTGCGTGAGC
Organism: Niallia sp. FSL W8-0177; assembly: GCF_038006285.1. Lineage (NCBI taxonomy): Bacteria > Bacillati > Bacillota > Bacilli > Caryophanales > Bacillaceae > Niallia > Niallia sp. FSL W8-0177. The sequence continues at coordinate 52,445 of NZ_JBBOUX010000003.1, read as the reverse complement.
GTTCCAAGGACTTAAAAGAAATTACAGAGGATTTCAAACAACTCTACTTTCAAACAAAGAGACAATATAATCAAATTACGAACAGGATAGCTACAACGAAAGATCAAATAATTGAATCATCAGAAATGAAAGAAGGAACCCAGCTTCCTGCTGTTAGAGAAGATATGGAGGTAAAGGAAAAGGGGACAGTCCTACAATAATGTAGAGAAAAGGAGCATCTTAAGTCTTAGAAGATGCTCTTTTTATGTAGCGTTGTCTTCTTTTTAATAAACTTGCTGGGTAGAAAGTTAAGCCAAATCACCAATTAAATTATCTCTAAACCCATCTTCACATGTAATGCCCCTATATTAAAGATCATAACTTTCTATTCAATTAATAATTGTTTGAGCTTGTCTAAATTGCTTTGAGGAATATTACAAGCCACCAGAAGATATGTTTCTATGTTTCCGTACTCCTCGATGATTTTACTATATACGTCTTCTAAGTAATCACGTTGAACCTCTAGCATGGGCTTTAATCGTTCTGGTGATACTTGAAACAAACTCAACCATCTAATAAAGTTTTCGACTTTCTTCATACGAGCAGCTATTAACTGATTTGATACTAGATACTCGTTTATAACCGCCTCATATGGGACACCCACAAGTAATTGAATAATTGCTGATATAAAGCCAGTTCGGTCTTTTCCTCCTGTGCAATGAATCAGGGCAGGAATATTTTGCTGGTTTGAAAGAAAGATAAGAATTTCGCGAATTTCCTTATGACAGCCAAAGGCCATATGTTCATACATTTCTTTCATGATCTTTTCAAAATCAATGGTATTTGACTTGCTAACTAGAAATTTAAAGAATTCAAGACGGGTAAATTCTCGGCTTTTATCATGGATGGATACATTTAATAATTGAATTCTTTTTCCGGTCGGGATACGACTTACCTTTGATTTTTGTTCATTAGGTGTTCTTAAATCACAAATGGCTTTTATATTCAATTTATCGAAGGTTTCCAAATCTTTGTTGGATAACTTAGATAACTCTTCTGAACGAAATAAAACACCAGCTTTCATTTTGCGCCCGTCACTGGTTGTCATACCGCCAATATCACGAAAATTATATAATTTTTCAAATTCAAATGCTTTTTCTAAGGTCTTCATTATCATCTCTCCATCTTTATATTCAATATTGAAAGAGGGGGAATGGATCTAACAATGAATTTCCCCTCCATTGCCATCTCTTTATATGAACAAAAAAGGTCTTATAGTCATATGAATTTAAAAATATGCTATTACTTATTTACTTTTATTTACAAAGAGATTAAGATAAGTATAAACATTATGTGACTAAATGTCTATAAAAAGTCATAAAATATTAAAAGGAGATTTGTCATGCCTAAATTTACAAAACAAGAAAAAGAGCATATTCATCGTTCCCTTATGGAAAAAGGAAGAGAAATTTTTATACAGTATGGACTGGCAAAAACAACTATTGATGATATTGTGCAGGCATGTGGGATTGCTAAGGGCTCTTTCTATAAGTTCTTTCAATCTAAAGAGGAGCTTTATTTTGAAATTCTAAAAAATGAAGAAGAAGTACGTGAGACAGTTCTTGCTGAATTATTTCGTGAAGATCTCTCTTCAAAAGAATTGCTTACTTCATTTTTTCATACATCTTTTACATTTGTTGAGGAAAATCCTTTTCTTCAGCGTGTTTTTCAGAGTGATGAACATGAAAGACTTACAAGAAAACTTCCGGAACAGATGGAAGAGTTCTCGCGGATACATACTCAAAGAGGAATCAACGCTATTAAAACTCTCATGGACCGTGGAGTCTTACCTAATGAGAATCCCGAATTAACGGTAGGAGTTATCCAAGCGATTATGATGATAAGATTGCATAAAGATGAAATAGGAACAGAGCTTTTTCCTCAAGTGATGGATAGAATTATCGATTATATAGCAACAGGGTTAGGGAAGGAAAGTTTCAATAAATAAACAGAAAGGAGCATCTTTGACTGGATGTTTCTTTCTTTTTCCGCTATGAATGTGTAAAAAAATAATACCTGTGCAAAGCTAAAAAGACGAAGGTTGCCGAAAGAAGAAAAATTCGTTACGATTAAGAAGTAGTTTTGAAAGGAGAGAATACATTGGGTAGTTCAATTACAGATAAAAATGAGCAAGTTACTTTTCTAAAGACAAGATTAAATATGTTTATGGATGTGCTAGATGCAATTGATCCAGAAGAAGCTGAACTAGAGGATATTGATCGCTTAATTGAAATGATAGATGAAATAGAATCGAAATGTAATGAGTTTAAACATAGAGATTTATAAGATTGCGCTGCTTGGATGGAGAAAATCATCCAGGCTTTTTTTGTTTTTTTGGGGGAATATTTCTGTAAACGATTGCAAATCACTTCTCTATCGCCGAAGAGAAGAGTATAATTTTTTATAGGGAGTATTTGTATGTAACAAAAAATGTGCAAGGTATGCCTTGCGCTTTTCAAATGAGGGGGAAAAGCATGTATTTTGAAAATCTGAAGAAGAGTATTTACGATTTAATTGTAGAAACATCGACCAATCTTCCAAAAGATGTGCGCCGTGCAATTGCGAAAGCTACTGCATCAGAAAATGCTGGGACTCGTTCGGCGATGAGTTTAGCGACCATTACGCAAAATATTGGGATGGCAGATAAGGAAGTCTCGCCTATTTGCCAAGATACAGGGCTGCCAACATTTAAAATAAAAACACCTATTGCTGTCAATCAGCTAGATATAAAAGCAGCTATTTATGAAGCAATGGAACTTGCAACGAAAAATGGGAAGCTCAGACCAAACTCCGTTGATTCACTTACAGGCGAAAATAGCGGGAATAATTTAGGGGCAGGGACACCTGTCATAAAGTTTGAACAGTGGGAAAAGGATTATATCGATATTCGTTTAATTTTAAAAGGCGGAGGCTGTGAAAATAAAAATATTCAATACAGTCTTCCATGTGAATTAGAAGGGCTTGGCCGTGCTGGGCGTGATTTAGACGGAATTCGCAAATGTATTCTTCATTCTGTATATCAAGCACAAGGGCAAGGCTGTAGTGCAGGTTTCATTGGAGTCGGTATCGGTGGAGACCGTTCTGCAGGATATGATTTAGCGAAAGAGCAGCTATTCCGCTCTGTCGACGATACAAATGATATTCCAGAATTAGCGGCGCTAGAAGCGTATATCATGGAGAATGCGAATAAACTAGGAATTGGTACAATGGGATTTGGCGGGGAAACAACGCTGTTAGGCTGTAAAATTGGCGTGATGAACCGTATTCCGGCTAGCTTCTTTGTATCTGTTGCTTACAATTGTTGGGCATTCCGTCGTTTGGCTATCTCCGTAAACCCTGATACAGGGAAAATTAAGGAATGGCAATATCAAGAAGGAGATAAAATTGATTTCAAAGCAGAAACGGAAGACAATGAAGTAGCGGCAGCAGAGGAAGTTATTACTCTTCAAGCACCAATTAGTGAAGAGGAAATCCGCCAATTAAAAGTCGGAGATGTTGTCCAAATTAATGGAATGATGTATACAGGGCGAGATGCGATCCATAAATATTTAAGTACAAATGAGGCTCCAATTGATTTAAATGGACAAATTATTTATCATTGTGGACCAGTTATGCTCAAAGATGAAGATGGAAATTGGCATGTGAAAGCTGCTGGACCGACAACCAGTATTCGGGAAGAGCCTTACCAAGGGGATATCATGAAAAAATTTGGTATTCGCGCAGTGATTGGAAAAGGCGGTATGGGTGCGAAAACATTAAAGGCATTGGAAGAGCATGGCGGTGTGTACTTAAATGCCATTGGCGGAGCGGCCCAATATTACGCAGATTGCATTAAATCGGTAGAAGGTGTAGACCTAATGCAGTTTGGAATTCCTGAAGCGATGTGGCATTTAAAAGTAGAGAGATTTAAAGCCGTGGTGACAATGGATGCACATGGTAATTCTCTTCATCAAGATATTGAAATGTCCTCTTTAGAAAAATTAGCGCAATTTAAAGATCGTGTATACAAATAAATTTGGTGAGAACGGCTAAAAGATTAGCCGTTTTTTTCTTTGCTTGTTATTACCAAGAATGAATTCCTCCAGTGTACAGAAAATAACAAAAGGAATGAACGGTAAAGGAGGAATTACATTGAAATTAGCAATCAAAGCGTTTATTTGTTTTTCTGCTTTTTGTTTATTTGCCCTTCCTGTTGTAGCGAGTGTATCCAATAAACCACAAAGCTGGGGATTCAAAAAGGCAGCAAATGAACAACCAGCAGAAGCAGGACCAGAGTTAGATGCTTTACTAGAAAAGTATGGTGCTTATTATAAAGATACAAGTGAAGATAAGGTGCTTTATCTAACCTTTGATAATGGCTATGAAAATGGGTATACAGGGAAAATTCTTGATGTTCTAAAAAAAGAAAAGGTACCTGCAACGTTTTTCATTACTGGTCATTATTTAAAAAGTGCTCCAGATCTTGTTAAAAGAATGGCTGCGGAAGGTCATATTATTGGGAACCATTCCTACCATCATCCAGATTTTACCCAAGTTAGTGATGAAAAGTTAAAACAGGAGCTTGATTCCGTTGTGAAAGAAACGGAATTACTAACAGGGAAAAAGGGAATGACTTATTTACGTCCCCCGCGTGGTGTTTTTAGTGAGAGAACATTAAAGCTTGCTCAAGAGTTAGGATATACACAAGTGTTCTGGTCATTAGCCTTTGTAGATTGGAAGACCGACCAGCAAAAGGGCTGGAAGTATAGCTATGATAATATAATGAAACAAGTTCATCCGGGCTGTATTTTATTGCTTCATACTGTTTCAAAAGATAACGCAGAAGCGCTGGAACAAGCAATTAAAGATTTGAAAAAAAGAGGCTATACTTTTAAAAGCTTAGACGATTTAACACTGAAGAAAGAAATGGATGAAGGGATCATGCATTAAGAATGGTAAGCATGCCCAATTAGAGATTTTCTTCTCTTGATTGGGCTTTTTCATGCTATAATACAAGAAAAAAACAGGTGATCACCTTGCATACCATTAAAATTGAAGGACCTTATAATTTTGATCTCGTATTGAGCAGATTAGCCTTAGATCCACTACATGTACTGGATAAAGAAGCAAGATGGGTCAAAGTACCACTTCGTATCGATAACAAACCAATCGTGGTGAAGATACAAGCAACTGGAATAACGGAAAAACCAACATTTCGCTTAGAATGGGAGGAAATAGATTCCTCTTTGCATGACCTCATTTATAAAGAAATCCGCAGAATTTTCCGGTGGGATGAATCCTTGCTCGCCATTCATGAACATTTTCAAGCAACCAAATTAAAGCCGCTCTTTGAGGAGCATTATGGAACACCGATTGTATTAGATTTTCATCCTTACAACAGTTTAGTAAAGTGTATAATCCATCAGCAGCTAAACCTAAAGTTTGCCTTCACCTTAACCCAGCGTTTTGTGACTACATATGGTTTTCAAAAAGATGGTGTCTGGTTTTACCCAGCACCAGAAACAGTAGCAAAGCTTACCGTCCAAGAATTGCGTGAGCTGCAATTTAGTACAAGAAAAGCAGAGTATATTATCGATCTTTCCAATGAAATAATAAAAGGTAATTTAGATCTCGCTAGTTTAGAAAAAAAGTCTGATGACGAAATTATGAAAGAATTAATCCGCTTTCGAGGAATTGGGCAATGGACGATTCAGAATCTATTGTTATTTGGATTAGGAAGGAATAATCTTTTTCCCATTGCGGATAAAGGGATTCAAAATGCGTTGAAAAAGCTTTTACAATTGGATAAGAAGCCGACAATAGAAGAAATGGAAGCTTTGCTCCCGGAATGGCATCCATATTTAAGCTATGCATCCCTTTACCTATGGAGAAGCATTGAGTAGCTCTTTAGCCTTATCTTTAGTTGTTAACAATTAACTATGGTAAAATATAAATAAGTTGATTATTTAAATAGTTTGAAACGAGGAAAGTAAATGGAGAAAAAGACACAGAAAAAACAAAAGAAGCTTCTTAAGGCTTCAAGAGCATTATTAGTTATTATTGGAGGAATTATCACGGGATATGGACTGGAAGCAGTGCTTATTCCCAATGCAGTCTCCGATGGAGGGGTTACTGGTTTAAGTATCGTTGGTTCTCAGTTAATGGGATTTCCCCTTGGAATTTTGATTGGGATATTAAATATTCCCTTTATATTTTTAGGATATAAACAGATAGGAAAAAGTTTTGCTATATATTCGGTTATCGGTATACTCTCCTTAGCAATTAGTACAAGCTTAATGCACCATGTCCCGACCATCATTGAAGGAGATACACTTCTAATAACGGTTGTTGGTGGGATTATCATTGGTTTTGGAATGGGTTTAGCCTTGCGTAATGGTGGAGCATTAGATGGAATCGATATGTTAGCTGTATTACTTTCAAGAAAGTTACCATTCGGAACAAGTGACTTAATCTTATTTTTAAACTTGTTTGTATTTATTTTCGTATCTACCGTATTTGGTCTCCAAGGAGCTATTTTATCCGCGATTGCATACTTCATTGCCTCTAAAGTAATCCACATTGTAGAAGAAGGGTTAAGTGGATCCAAAACGTTTAAAATTATTACAGATGAGCCGGAAATAATGGTTGAAACCATTCGTGACCGCCTAGGTCGTAGTGCCACTTATACACTTGCAGAAGGTGGATACTCGAATGAACCATTTAAAGAAATTACATGTGTAGTCAGTCGCATGGAAGAAAGAAAAATGAAAGAAATTATTCATGAATTAGATCCGACAGCATTTGTCGCTATTTATGATGTATCAGAAGTAAAAGGCGGTAACTTTAAGAAACGGGATATCCATTAATAGAAAAAAAGCCAGTTGTCAGCGGACAAATGGCTTTTTTCTTTCTTATAACTTCATAGAAGGACCAAAGAATTCATAATGAATCTGACTATCATCAACCCCATTTGCTTTTAACCCTGTTATCACTGCTTGTAAAAATGGAACTGGGCCGCAGACATAGTAATGTCCATCTGCTGTGATGGCATTCTCTTTTAGCCAGTCAGCATCAATATAGCCAGCTTTTTGGAAGAAAGGATTTAGCTTATCTTCTTCAGAAGGATTTTCGTATATATAGGAAAGGTTGAAATTCGCAATTTTTTCTTTCAGTTGGATTAATTCCTCTTTGAATGCTTGAACGGAACCACTTCTTGCAGAATGAATAAATTGTACCTCGCGATCTGGCTGCTCTTTTGCAATAGTTCCTACCATGCTCATAAATGGGGTGATACCAACACCACCACTAATAAAAACAATCTGGCTTTCTTCTTTTAAAAGGGTGAAGTCACCAGCTGGAACGGTAACTTCTATTAGATCATCAACATCAATATCGCTATGAAGATAATTAGAAACTTTGCCGTCCGGATTTTCTACTGACGCTTCCTTTTTAACGGAAATACGGAAATATTCTTTATTGCTGGCACATGATAGGCTGTACTGACGGTTAAATAAGAATTTTTCCCCGGGAATGGATAAGCGGATGGTAATGTATTGACCAGCTTCATAGGCTGGCAATGAACTGCCGTCAGCTGGAGCTAAATAAAAGGACGTAATAACATCACTTTCTTTTATCTTCTTCATCACTTTAAATTCTTTATAATCAGCCCAGCCGCCATTTTTAGAAGCACTTTCTTCATACATTTCTTTTTCAATATCAATAAATACTTGGGCAATGACACCATAAGCATCAGCCCATGCTTGGATAATTTCATCAGTAGCAGCATCTCCAAGAACTTCTTTAATCGCTTTTAAAAGAAATTCCCCGACGATTGGATAGTGCTCGGCTTTCACCATTAAACTGCGGTGTTTGTGGGCGATTTGCTTTACAACTGGTATAATAGTCTCAAGCTGATCAATATTTTGTGCTGCTGCTAATACGGTATTAGCAAGAGCGGTTTGCTGGCGTCCTCGTGCTTGATTAGCATGATTAAAAATATTCAGCAGTTCAGGGTGTGCAGCAAACATATTTTTGTAGAAAACAGTAGTTATTTGTGTACCATGTACTTGTAATACTGGTACAGTAGATTTAATAATGTCAATTGTTTTTTGTGATAGCATTTTTATAACCTTCTTTTAAAGTAATATTTTAAATACATCTTTAATGATAAAAGTCTGTCTGGATAAAAGCAATATTTCAAATACATCTTTTTCACTGTTTTTAACATGTTTAACAAAATGTTCACATTTTCACTATTAGAACCGTAAAAATAGCAAAAGGAGATAGGGTTATGCGGTTAACTAACTATTCTGACTACTCTCTAAGAGTATTAATCTACTTGGCAACAAAAGAAACACCAAAACTGACAAATATCAAAGAAATATCCGAAGTTTATAATATATCGAAAAATCACTTGATGAAGATTATTTTCAATCTCGGAAAATTAGGCTATATAGAAACAATCAGAGGGAGAAGCGGTGGTTTTCGTTTAGCAATGGATCCAGCAGAAATCAATATTGGCGCACTTATCCGCCAAACTGAGGAAAACTTCTATTTGGTAGAATGTTTTGAGGATAAAAATGCCTGTGTCATTACGCCGGTATGTTCATTAAAGCATGTTCTAAATAATGCATTGGAACAGTTTTTTAAAGTATTGGACCAGTATACACTAGCAGATATAGCAGAAAATCAGGTGATGTTAAAAGAGTATTTTGCTCTGAAAAATAAAGCAAGTTCAGAAGAAGAATAATCTGCTTTTTTTGAAAATGCATATAAGAAAAAAGGCTGAACATCGGGATCAGCCTCTTTCTTATTTCTATATTCATGTTCTTATTCTTTTGTTTCGTTCTCTGCTGGTGTTTCTGTTTTGGTATCTTCCTTTTGGTCATCTTTTTGGTCAGAGCAGCCAACTAACATTCCTGTAAAAAGTAAAGCAGTCATCATTCCCAATGTTAACTTCTTGAAATTCAAAAGAATCACCTCAACAAAGTAATTTTTCGTACTACCTTAGTATAGAAAAGGATTATTAATCTACTATTAAGCCAATGCTAAATCATGTAATGAATTTCAGTTCCATATACCTAAGGAATGTAGTTTTTATTAGCTGGAAAGGGGGATATTTTAGGAAGCTTTTTCAGTGCTAATGCTGTTTTGAATACCTAGTTTGTAAAACAGTCTTATTGACTCACGACACTATTTGTAGAAACGCTTTTTTTTAGTAAAGCAATTCTAAACAATGCTACAAAAAGGGTTACAGTTGATACGATTAGCAGAGCCATCATCTCAGTTGTTAAACTCTTTCCTCCAAAAATCAATGAATAATAGCCATTTGAGGCATATGTTGCCGGTAAATAGGAACCAATCGTCTGATAGAAGCTGGATAACATCGCTTTTGGAATAATTACTCCTGAAGTAACAAGCTGCAATGAAAGGACAAGGATGTTAAATAACATGCCACCTGGTCCAAATAAAATAACAAACATCTGTGTCAAGCTTAAGAAAGAAAAATAGACAAAAATTTGAAATATTCCTGACTCCATTATAGATATGTGTAATTCAATATTAAATATAGCAAACAATAATAATGTGATGCCAGATAAAAGAATGGATGCACCTATATTAATGATTTGTCTTACTAAGAATATCGACCATTTATTATAATTGCTTTTTATTTTTGATGAAACAATATTCATATTAAGACTCATAATCATAGAGCCTACATATGAAGCAAGTACCATCATCATCGGCACCATAGTAGGAGCAAATCCATCAACATTATTCGTCTTTTCTACAGTTGTTTGAACAGATTGGATGTTTAAAGATTCCAAAGCTTGAGAAATTCCCTTTGAAAATTCTTGTGCGAGCTCATTTGATGGTATGTTTTTTCCTAATTGCTCCTGTAAGTTTGACAGAATAAGTTGTTGTTTATAATTATAAACATTTTCATTAATGGATTGAGTAATATTCTTTGCTGCTCCATCCATTATTTGTTTTGCCAAAGTAGCGTTTCCTTGGTTAATGAAATAGTTAATTTCCGGTTTCCCATTTTCTTGTAGTCGACTAGAGAAGATTGCAGGGATATGCATTACCATATCTACTTTTGATTGATTCATATCTTTTTTTGCAGAATCAATCGATTGGTACATTTTCACTTCAAATGGTACATTTTTCACCACTTTTTTTTCAATCATGGAACCTATTTGTTGGTCTTCATTAACTAAGCCAATTTTCAGTTTGTCGATCCGATTATTAACGCCATCATATGCTGTCATCCATACACAGAAGAAAATTAATAGGAATGCAACCGCAGTGGAAATACCAATAATAGTTTCAGGATGTTTAAAAAATTGTTTTAATGTTTTCATTTAAATTCCCCTTTTTAAAGCAAGTACATGCTTGCATTTATAGTATAAAAAATTACTAGGGTGTTAATCCCCTAGCAAAAAGATAAACACTGTGTTTTATAAAATCCTTTTTTGAACTTGAAATGACACTGTCACCAAAGCGAGATTTTGAAAGAAAGTAGCCGAAATTCAGCCAGATAAAATTCATCGCTTGAAAATCAATATCTGTATCCACTATCTTGCCTCTTCTATTCATCTCATTAAAGTATAATACCATCATTTCTTTTAATTGCTTTGGAATGTTAACAATCGTTTCATTAAGTTCGGGAAACATTTGCGCTTCTCTCATACCAATCATAATTAAATCTTTAACTTTTTCCATATACGTAAGGTAGCCCTCTGCGATTACCCACAAATCTTGTTCAAGATCCCAAACCATTTGTTCATTAATAACTTTTTCTAACATAGGGTGATAGGATACTGATTGAATAGCTGCTTCCATAATCCCCTTTTTATTTCCAAAATGGCGGAAAATTGTTACTTCATTTACTCCTGCTTTTTCGGCAATGGCGCGGGTCGTTGTTCCTTTATATCCATAATCACGAAATAGCTCAATAAACGCTTGAATGATTCGATCTGATGTACTATTTATTTTTTCCATATCCCATCCAACTTCCAAAAATGAATGTAAGTAATTACTTGCGTTATTTAGAATAGCTTAGAATTATCTACATGTCAATACCTTAAGGGATGGTTGACAGTAATTATTTTATAGCTGCCTCAGGAGTTTTCGTTAAAAAAGCAACTATTACAATATTTTTGCAATAGTTGCTTCACTTGTCATTAAGCTATTTACCTGAGGAATTATAGTTTTTATTAGCTGGAAATCTTTTTCAGCTTCTGGGAATAAGAGAAACTGGATATTTCCCCAAAGAAGCTTTAGTATAGGAAGAAGACATAATGAGGAAAGCTAGTAGTACCCTTTTAATAGAAGATAATAGGAGTAATTATAGATGAAAGATAAACAACAAAATACGATGGCGAAGCTGAAAGTAGGACAAACCTTCCCATTGACAATAAAACGTTTAGGGATCAACGGAGAAGGAGTCGGCTATTTTAAAAGGCAGGTTGTATTTGTGCCAGGTGCTCTTCCCGGAGAAGAAGTGGTAGTAGAAGCAACAAAGGTTCAGCCCAAGTTTTCAGAAGGAAAGGTAAAGAAGATAAGAAAGGCCTCGCCTTTTCGCGTACAAGCACCATGTCCTTTTTATGAACAATGTGGAGGATGTCAGCTTCAACATTTAGCCTATGATCAGCAATTGCAGGAGAAAAGAGATATTGTCATTCAATCATTAGAAAGACATACAAAGCTAAAAATTGATAAATTGGATATTCGCCCAACAATCGGCATGGAAGATCCATGGAATTATCGTAATAAAAGTCAATTCCAAGTGGGACAGCAAAAAAATGGTGCTGTGATTGCAGGGCTATATGGACTAGATTCCCATCGCTTAATCCCCATTCAGAATTGTATGGTACAGCATCCGTTAACGAATAAAGTATCAGAAGAAGTCCGCAAAATCTTAGAAGAATTCCAAGTGCCAATCTATGATGAACGGAAACAAAAAGGGATCGTCCGCACGATTGTAACACGCGCTGGCTTTGAATCTGGAGAAGTACAAGTGGTATTGATCACAACACAAAAAGAAATGCCAAGAAAAAAATTAGTAATGGCTGAAATTCAAAAAAGATTACCAGAAGTAAAATCTTTAGTGCAAAACATCAATGGCAACAAAACGTCTCTTATTTTTGGCGAAAAAACCATCCATTTAAGTGGGGAAGAGGTCATTCAAGAAACACTAGGTGATTTAAACTTCGAATTGTCAGCCCGAGCTTTTTTCCAATTGAACCCTGTTCAAACAGTAAAGCTGTACGATGAAGTAAAAAAAGCAGCAGCATTAACAGGAAAAGAAAAAATAGCGGATGCTTATTGTGGGGTCGGAACTATTGGCTTATGGCTAGCAGACGGCGCAAGTGAAGTCCGCGGCATGGATACAATCGAAGCTGCGATTACAGATGCACAAAAAAACGCAGATAGACACGGTATCGAAAACGCAACCTATGTAACAGGCACAGCAGAACACTGGCTGCCGAAATGGGTAGAAGAAGGCTGGCGCCCAGATGTGGTTGTCGTTGACCCGCCGAGAACAGGCTGTGATCGTAAGCTATTAGACGCAATCAAAAAGGTAAAGCCGAAAAAGTTTGTCTATGTGTCATGTAATCCCTCTACCTTAGCAAAAGATATTGATTATATGTCTAAAGATTATAAGGTGGAGTATTTGCAGCCGGTTGATATGTTTCCGCATACGGCGCACGTAGAATGTGTGGCACAACTAACATTGATATAATAGAATTTCTATGCAAGGTAGGTGCTTATTTTACATATCTTGCCAATATAACTATTCAAAAAAGGATACTTGTCTAAGCATCCTTTTTCTTTTTTATTAAGGCTAATACCATAAATAAACTCGGAAGAAGAAAAAATAAAGGTAAGCTTAAAAAATAGGGAACTACCGTTATTGATTCAGTAATATGGTCAGAAAAGTTTATGCTAATCAAAGATGAACAGATGGTTAAAATACACATCATTGGAATGACTAATACGCGATAAGGGAGCTTAAAGATATATTCCAGCCCCTTTAAGGCAGCAAAGGAAAAAATACAAATTTTAATTACTACACCTAATGCAATAATAAATATGGCGAAGGCATCTAGCCTTTGTAAGAAATCACCTATACTAATTAATCTTGTTGCACTTACAAAAGGAAAAGTACTACGAGATGCAACGTATGGACCTAAGGAAGTAGTCACAATGAAGGTTCCTATTGTTAACCAAAATCCTGATGAAAGGACAGAATAAACTAATGTGTGTCTTGCATATTGTTGTTTAGGTAAATGAGAAAATAAAAATGTTAAAGCGAATAATTGACCATATGGCCTTATCAGTTCGTATGGGAAAATGGTATTTAACAATGGTTTAACCCCTGTAGCTAAAATAGGAGTAACTCGCTCTAATTTTATATCGTTATTACCAAATAATAGAATGGTCACAAGGATAATAAAAAGAATAGAGTATGGTGTAAATACTTCTGTAACTCTTCCAAGCACTTCCACCCCTAAATATATGATATATGTAAGGATGATCACAAAGCTTAAGCTGCAAACTTCTATTGGAGTGTTAGGGAGAATAAAGGTTGTAACTAATTCTCCAAAATCACGAATAACCCTAACGGCTAAATAAAAAAAATAGAGTGTATAGATATATGTAATAAAAATAGAAATGGGACGATTTAATATGTATTCAAGCATTTCGGAAAAATGTTTATTGGGAAATATTTCTTGGAAATGGTAATAAAATAATGCGATGAAAATGCCAATAATGGAAGAGCATAAAACAGCAATCCAGGCATCCTGTTTTGCATTTATCCCAATCCCGATAATAAGAGAACTCCCCAAATTAAATCCAATAATAATGTGGAATAATTGGTTTAAAGAAATTTTTTCTTTTAACACCATTTTCGAAACTCCCTTTAGGAATATAACTTCTGATCTATTTTATCATTGGTTAAAATCCTGAAAGTATTCCTATATATTGAAATATTGTAAGTATTTTTGCGCTGGCATAATGGTATTACAAATGGAATGATGGCTTTGTTGGCAAGTTTAGGATAAAGAGAAATTTTAGACTATAAAAGAGATAGGTTGCAGAATTGATTTCTCATTCATTGGCAATCTTTAATTTTTATTTAAAATGTATTCAGTACCCAATCCTCACAATTCCAATAAACAGTCGTGATTTCATAATAGAAAGCAGTTTTGTGAGATACTTCCTGTTTTTTGATTAATAGGAAGAGTATCTATACCAATTGACCTTTTTTTCACTTTTATGTTTAAAACTAAAAAAACAGGGTATTGCAGAATAAGGAATTTATTTACAGATTGAGCTTTCAGTATGCAATTAGACTATTAGATACTTACATATACAGAGATTTCAAATTAATTTACTTCTATTTACCTAACATAAATATGGAATAATTAGATATTTTTTCTCATTATTCCATATTTTAGGCGTGTTATAATGAGAAAGATTGGAAAAAGAAGGGGTTTTGAGAAGGCGTCATCACGTAAGGAAAAATACATAGTTATTAAGACGAATAGCACCAGAAAGGGTGATCTTACTTGTCTATATTCTATTATTATGGGTTGTTGCAAGAGAAGGAAGACCAGCTTCGCAGGCTAAAGAATGGGAAATCTGATCTGAAGGCTATCAAGCATGAAATGACAAGTTATAGTGATAATGTTGTCAAGCCAGATTTATCAGCTTCAACTTGGCATGGGACATTAGCTGTAGAATTTGAAAATATAAGAACAAAGGGAGCTTTTCAACAATATCAAGATATTGAAATAAAGCAGTTACCTAATAGGATTTCTGAAATCAATGAAAAGATTAACAGTCTGCAAAGTGAAATGAACAGCATAAGACATACGATCCATGAACTCGAAGAAGAAAGAGAAAAGGAAATGAAAAGAAAACAGGAAAAGAAATAGATGGAATTATTATTAAATGAGGGTATTTACTGCAGATAATTTTATTTATTTTTTCTAAATTTTAGTAGTAAAGTTGTGGTGAAAATATGGGAGAAATAAAGTTTGATTATAGTGGGATAGAAAGTGTTTTGAAAAAAATGGATACTAATATAACTGCATTTCAAGCAAATCTGCCAGAAAATAATGCTAAGAATAATAAGTTAGATTTATTAACGGAACTAGAAGAAGTGAATGCATCATTTGTAAAAATAATGAATGAATATAAAACCCTTTTGCTAAAAAATGCAAATACAGTAAGAGATTCTGTAACATTAATGAGGGAGACAGATGAAGCACTGAGAGACGTTATTTCTTCAGAGGTATTAAGATGAAAGTATTAGAGGTTGCAAGTTTAGAAGAGTATTTAGACCAAACGATAAAATCCTTTAAAGAAAAGGTAGAGCAGATTCATTCTTTAGAACAATCTGTGATGGAATTAGTAGGTTTGGATGGTTCCTTTCATGGAAAAGGTGCTGAATCAATCAAATTCTTTTATGAATCAAGCCATAAGCCTTTTCTAGTGAAACTAAAACAAGTTATTCAAGATTATCAAGAAAAAATATCTAAATGCAGAGAGGCAATAAATTCTTTTGAGCCAAATGAAGATGGTTTTATTCGACAGAGTTTTTTACAAGAAGAGCTTTCAGACCGCCTAACGTCCGTACAAAACTATACAAATGATGTTATCGCAGATGGAAATAGTGTAATGGAAAAAATTTCAGATATTATTTCTTTAGCTAGTCTTGATGATTCCATGTTTAATAGCGAGATTAAAAATGCTAAAAATAAAATAGCGGAAACAATTAATCAGCTTGAAACCATAGATCGGCAAAATGCTGATTCCTTTAATGAAATAAAAAGTGACTTAGCAATCATGCAAAGTTATTTATCAGAGCTAAATACAAATGTTAACTTAAATCCTGAACTGATTCGTCATTTCAGTCCATACAACCTTTTAACAAGCACTAGCCATTTTTTATTGGTTTCTAGTATAAAGCCATCTAACAGTAGATTTGACAGTAACCCTCCTTATCGTAACGATTCCCAAAAATCTATCTTTCTATTAGATGCATATGGACAATATCCATATAGATGGCTGGGATTAAATTATACTTCATCATCAGAGAAGCAGGAAGTAGATAAGGAAATTAATGAGGACGGATTTCTAGTCGGAGACAAAGTGACAAAAGGGGATTTTTCAGCAGAAGGCGGACTTGGAAAAATAGAAAATGACTGGTCTGGTTTCGATGACTTCAAAAATGGAAGTGGCCAGCTTGGTGGCGCTAGTTCTTTCAGGGGCATTCATGCTGGCTTAGAATATGATACAACTATTTTGGATAGTAGCTTCAGCCAAGATATTTTATTTGCAGAAGGCCAGGCAAGTGTTGGAGGAAGCAGTATTCTGCCGATTGCTAAAGCAGGTGGGTCTGTTTATACTGCACAAGTAAAATCTCAGATAGATAAAGAGGTCGACTTTGTAGGAAGTACTGGATTAGAAGCCAAAGGGGAAATTCTAAAAGCAAATGCCTTTGCCGGGGTTGATGGTAGTTCCGTTGGCTTTGGAGCAAAAGCTTCCGTAGCGGAAGGAGAAGTCTCGGGAATAGCGCCAATCCCTTTTACAGACTATACGATTAAAGGGACTGTAGGCGCTTCTGCTGTCGGGATAGGTGGAGAGGCAAAAGTAGGGAAAGAAATTGTTCTCGATCTTCGCTTGCTATTAGGAGTAAAGATAGGCATAAGTTTTGAAAAAGAGGAATAAAGAAATCCAGTAATAAAAGGAGAAAGTACAATGTCGCAAGAGGTCAACTCATTAATCATTGATAAAGGAACCGAATTATTGCCGATTGGAACAATTGTATTGCTCGATATATTTTCACAGCCTTTGATGATTTATGGGAGAATGCAGCAACAAGCAGAGAAAAACAAAATTTGGCAATATGTGGCATGTCCTTATCCACAAGGACATATCTCTGATGAAACAAATGTTTTTTTCAATCATGAGCAAATCAAACAAGTCATCTTTAAAGGATTGGAATCAGAGGGAGAAAAATTAATGAGAGAAAAGTTAAATTCCTTTCATCTAAGGGATGAAAAGTGATGAAAAAGATAGTTAGCTTTTTTGGGGAACCATATCATATTATATGGTCTGAATTTCATTATTTAGCTAATTTGAAGAAAGATTCAGGAACAAATGCAAAGGAAAAAGGCAGAATAGCTCAGCTTCAGGTCTTTAATACTCTGCTCCTAGTAATCTATTCGCTATTTTTAGTTATTTTCTTTGTTTATATTATTTTGCTTTTTATCGTAAAGCTTTATGCATTATCAGGAATTATTGTCGGGCTGTTGATGATGACCATTATTAAATTGGTGCAAAAGAAGAAGTATCTAAAACGCCGGAATGCGTTTATAAAAAATGATCCTACATTGATAGAATCATAGAATAGAGAAGAGGTATCGCATCTTGACCAAACTATTATACAGCATAATCACTGTAGTATTGATGCTTGTTGGCTGTAGCAATGATTCATCTACTTCAGAAAAGCAAGAGACAAAAGGAAATGTCAATAAAGAAGAAATTTCTTACAAAGACAAACAAGGGGAAATCGTGGATTTTATTAACAATGACATCCAAAAAATAATAGCATATGAAACAGAAGCGAATCAGCAATTAGCGACCGTTTCTGGCGATAATTATAATTCCGATAAGGAATTATATGAGGTGCTGACAAGTAAGGTCATTCCTACTTATGAAAAAGCTGTTAATGAAGCGAGGGACCTTCAAGTGTCTACTGAAGAGCTAGAGCCAATGAAATCAAAAATCAAAGAAGCGACTAGCACTTACTATGAAGCTTTAATACTAGAGAAAAAGGCACTAGAAAAGAAGGATAAAGGACTTATTGAAGAGTCAAACAAAAAAGGACAAGAATACATTGAACTAATTAATAGCTATCATGAAGAGATGAAAAAGTTGGCAAGTAAATATGAAATTGACTACCAGAAAAATTAATTTCATGCCATTAGTAGATTATAATAGTTAGTTTATAAAATGAATATAATTTAAAAGATTATTTAATTGTGGTAACTGCATAATGTCATTCATTGTGTGTTATATATAAAAAACAAAAGGAGAGATAATATGTCAGGGATCATTCGCGTTACACCAGAAGAATTAGTAGGTATGGCCGATCGCTATTCTAGTGAAGGAAGTCAAGTGGGAGATCAAATTTCTCGCTTAGACAACATGATTCAAGAATTAGAAACTATGTGGGAAGGTCAGTCAAGCAGAGCGTTTAGCGAACAATATCAATCGTTAAGACCATCCTTTGTAGATATGCAGCAGTTGCTTGAAGAAATTTCTTCTCAATTAAAAAGTACAGCAAAAGCATTGGAAGATGCAGACGCTCAAATTGCAAATCAGATTCGAGGATAAGATTGAAAGATTGAATATGGTTTATTAAGAGCGCTTTTCTGTAAATGGAGGCGCTCTTTTCTTTTAAGAGGTGATGACATGTACATTGAAGTAACGGTAGATCTTTCTAAATATAATGGAGAATATTTAGAACTTCGACTCTCTGATTATCATACAGTGAAGAAGTTAGTGGATATTGCCTGGAAGACAACTAACAGGCTAGATACACCAAGAAATGGATATTGGATAAAGGTAATGAATAAAAAGAGAGTTTTTTCTGGAGAAAAGCGGTTAGCAGATATCGGAATAATGACAGGTGACAAGATTCAAATATTATAAAGGAGACAGCAAGTATGTCAAATGAACATGTATCATATATGGAAAAAAAGCTGGATGCTGTTATCCAGAAGGAAGACCAGCGAATTATATTTAATTTTCAAATTGAGAAAATTAAGCTGAATCATTTGCTGGAAGCAGCTTTTCTAGAAGATATAGATAGTCAAGTTAAGAGAACTCTTAATAAACATGAGGATTTATTACAGATAGAGGTTCAATTGCCTAAGTCTTTTATTTATAATCAAGGAATCTTCTCTTTGAAAAAAAAGGAACAATACATAATTGCTCATCAATTGCTTGAAAAGGTCCGCAATCACTCCTTATCCCGTCTTCATTTATTTATATGTCCAGAAAATATTGCTGTCGATCAAGGTTTGGCGCCTTATTTCCTCCATTATGGAGTAAAAGAAAGTATTCCTCCATATGAAGATAATAGGGAGGAAGAATGGCTGCAGCTGAAAGCAATGACAGCAGCATTGATTGATAATCAATATTCCTTTGAACAATATATTGCCTATTATGAAACATTGAAATTAAGTGAAGCAGCAGTTGCGATTATGAAAGCAAATAATTATGATGATCTGCAAGCTGTTCTTGATCAAGCTTTTTTACAGGAAAAAAAGGAATATGAACAGTTGGTCGAACTTCCGAAAAATAAGTGGAAGCAGATGAAATATGCCATTTGGGCAACTAGTATTTTATTAGTACCAGCAATTATTTACTCTATCTATACCCTGTTTTTTCTCCAGCCAAAACATAATCATATAATGGATGCCCAACAACACTTTTTAGCGGATGCTTACAGTGATGTAATCACTAGTCTCGAATCATATGATATTGATAGTTTGCCGACTGTTGCGCAATATGAATTAGCAACAGCCTATATATATAGTGCGGACTTATCCGATAAACAAAGGGATATTGTAAAAAATACAGTTACTCTTCAATCTGATTCTAATTATTATGAATACTGGATTAATATTGGAAGAGGGGACGCTGAAGCTGCCTTGGAGAATGCTCGCTTGCTAGAAGATCGCAGTCTTATCATGTATGCTTTGCTAGAGTATCAGGCCCATGTTCAGAGAGATGATTCGCTCACCAGTGAAGAGCGTCAGCAACAAATCGATAAAATTGAAAATGAGCTAAATAAATATGAGCAAGACATGAAAGAAGAATCTTCTCAAAAGGATACTCTTCTGAAAAAAGATCAGACAACAAAAGATCAAGGCCAGAATCCTAAATAAAGAAGAAAATATAAAAATAATAATAGCAACAATTGTGAGGTGATGTAATGTATACGCTGTTTGTTTTCCATGAACAAACCTATTATTCTATTAAATTAACAAAAAATAGCAGTATTACCATTGGTCCAGAATTTGGAGACAATATTACTCTTCCATCTTTCCCTTCTTCCATACTTGTAAAAGTGGGGGAAGATGACAGGGCGATATATAGGATAGGTTCGACTGAAACTGTGATGGGGACAGAGAAGTTTTATCAACTAAGCCTGGAAAGTCAAAGCCTTACGCTGTTTATGACAAGCAGGAAGAAGCTCGAAAAAACTTACTATATTGGAAATCAGTCTGAAGTAGTATGTATGGTAGAACCAGTTTCAAAGGATGAAGAATGCCATTTCGAAAAAAAATCTATTTACATAAAAAAAGCGCATATGCAACATGGCGCAAAAGGGCTTTCTTTAATAAAAAATCAGAAGTATTGGGAAATTATTTCTAGAGATTCTACAGTTTATCTAAATGGTCATTTGGTTTTAGACAAACAAAAGCTAGAGGTTGGCGATATACTCTTCTGGAATGGCATATATGTTACATTGATGGATCAGGATGTAATTCAAATAGAGAGCTTCTATGAATTTGAGTCATCTCTAAAAGAGATTTCCCTTCCTCAATCAGAGATGATGAAACGCTATCCGAATTATCGGAGGACACCTAGAATGCTGTATGAATTACCTAAGGAGAAAGTGCAGTTATCCTTTCCAGGTCAAGAATCGATGCAATCTAAAAGAAGTCTATGGCTAATCATTCTTCCACCTTTAGTGATGATGATCGTGATGGGACTTGTTGCTTTATTAATACCAAGAGGAATTTTTATTCTTATTTCCATTGTGATGTTCTCTATGACTATTATTACTTCCACGATTCAGTATTTTAAAGAAAAGACATCCAGAAAAGAGCAAGAAGAACGAAGAAAAAGAGTCTATTCTAATTATCTGGAAGAAAAAAGAAGGGAGCTTGAATCCTTAGCTTCAAAGCAGCGACAAGTACTGGAGTTTCATTTTCCTTCTTTTGAAAGAATGAAATATTTGACGGAACAGATTTCTGACCGAATCTGGGAGCGAAGTATAGATAGTAAAGACTTTTTACAATTTCGACTGGGGACAGGGGATGTTCCTGCAAGTTATCAAATAAGTGTAAACTCTGCTGATTTATCTAATCGGGAGATGGATGAATTGCTTGAAAGGTCAAAGCATCTGCAGAAGACCTATCAGCATGTGAAAAATCTTCCAATTACTGCCGATTTATCGAAAGGATCCATTGGTCTTATTGGTAAGATGTCCGTATTAAAGGGAGAATTGCACCAAATCATTGGGCAGCTTGCATTTTTTCATAGTTATCATGATGTACGATTTCTTTTTATTTTTCATGAGGAGGAATATAAGTATTGGGAATGGATGAAATGGCTGCCTCATTTTCAAATTCCTCAATCTTTTGCTAAAGGGTTTATTTATAATGAACAAACGAGGGATCAGCTATTGTCATCTATTTATGAATTGATCAGGGAAAGAGATGTGGATGAAACAGATGAAAAAACTCGTTTTGCTCCCCATTTTGTCTTTATTGTTACGAATCAGGAACTCCTAGCTGAACATGTAATTCTAGAATATTTAGAAGGCTCTTACAGTCATCTGGGCATATCTGCTATCTTTGCAGGTGAAGCAAAAGAAAGTTTCTCAAATAATATTCATACATTGATTCGATATGTGAACGGAAGACAGGGCGATATATTAATCCAAAATAAAGCCGCAGTGCAGATTCCTTTTAATTTGGATAATCATGCTTTAAATGGTAATGAAGAGTATGCCCGCATGCTTAAAACACTTAATCATCAGGTGGGGGTTACTAATTCTATACCAGAAACGGTTTCGTTTATGGAGATGCTTAAGGCAAAAGATGTTGATGAAATTCCAATTAAAGAAAATTGGCTCACAAATGAGTCTGCTAAAACATTGGCCGCTCCAATCGGACTGAAAGGTAAGTCTGATATTGTCTATTTAAATCTCCATGAAAAAGCTCATGGACCACACGGATTGTTGGCAGGTACAACTGGGTCGGGGAAAAGTGAACTTTTGCAAACATATATTTTATCACTTGCAGTTCATTATCATCCACATGAAGTAGCATTTTTACTCATTGACTATAAAGGTGGAGGGATGGCACAGCCATTTCGAAATATGCCACATTTGTTAGGTACTATTACCAATATTGAAGGCAGCAGAAACTTTAGTAATCGTGCTCTTGCTTCTATTAAAAGTGAACTTAAACGAAGACAGCGTTTGTTCGATAAATACGAAGTCAATCACATTAATGACTATACAAGCATGTATAAAAGGGGAGAAATTGAGGAGCCGCTGCCGCATTTATTTCTTATTTCTGATGAATTTGCTGAATTAAAGAGCGAGGAGCCTGATTTCATTAAAGAACTGGTAAGTGCTGCTCGAATAGGGAGAAGTTTAGGGGTTCATCTAATATTGGCAACACAGAAGCCAGGTGGAGTAATTGATTCTCAAATCTGGAGTAACGCTCGTTTCCGCATTGCCCTTAAGGTTCAAAATGCAGAAGACAGCAGGGAGATTTTAAAGAACAGTGATGCAGCCTCTCTTACTATTACTGGTAGGGGCTATCTGCAAGTCGGCAATAATGAGGTGTATGAATTATTCCAATCTGCATGGAGCGGTGCGAATTATCAAGAAGATACTTCACAAATGGAAGATGAAATTGCAATTGTATCGGATCTAGGGTTAATTCCTTTATCAGAGTTATCCGTACAGGAAAAAACGAAAGTGCAAGCAAGCAGTGAGATTGATGTTATCGTGGGAAAAATAGAAGAGCTACAAAAGGAGCTTCAGCTAACAAAACTATCAAGTCCATGGCTTCCGCCTTTATCTCCAAGAATATATCGTCCAGATTATCAGCCTGATGAGAACTACAGAAAAATTAATCTGGCTATGATAGATGATCCCGAAGCGCAAAGTCAATCGATCTATCCCTATACTTTGCTAGAAGACGGAAATGTTGGAGTCTTTGGCACATCTGGCTATGGAAAAACGCAGAGCTTAATTACTCTTCTTATGGGAATTGCAGAAAATTATTCTCCAGAAGAGGTCCATTTTTATTTAATGGATTTTGGCAATGGTGGATTAATGCCTCTTAAGCAACTTCCTCATGTCGGTGAATTATTCTTAATGGATGAACAGCAAAAAATCAATAAATTTATGGCTATTTTGCAGAATGAGATAAATCTAAGAAAACAGCTTTTTCAGCAAACAGAAGTAAGTTCTATCTCTATGTATAATCAGCTAAATGATGAGACGCTTCCAGTGTGGTTTATCGTGATTGATAATTACGATATTGTCAAAGACGAAATGGCTGATTTAGAAGCACAGATAAATCAATTCGCTCGGGATGGTCAATCATTAGGAATATATATGTTCTTTGGCGCTACTCGTGTAAGTTCCATTAGACCATCTTTGATGAATAATTTAAAGACGAAAATAGTGCATTACTTAATGGACCATACAGAAGCTTATTCTATTTTGGGAAGAATTCCTTATGAACCCGAGCCTATTCCAGGCAGGGCTATTATAAAAAAAGAAGGCACATATTTTACGCAGATTTTACTGTCTTGCATTGGTGATAATGATTTCGACCAGCTAACGGAACTCAAGGCATCCATTCAAAATCTACGAGAGAAATATGAATCCTGTCGAACTCCTCAAAGGGTTCCAATGCTTCCAAAAGAGTTAACTAACATTAGCTTTAAGGAATATATAAAGGAAGAAACTTCAGTCGGTCTCTTACCTATTGGTTTAGACGAAGAATCTGTCCAGCCTGTATTTGTTGATTTTCATGCTATGAATCATTTCATGATTTTAGGCCAAGCACAAAAAGGAAAGACAAATGTTATTAAGCTACTTATAAACCATGCCATCCAACAAGGTATGGAAGGAATTGGAATATGGGATTCTATCAATCGCGGGTTAGCTTATTTAGCGGAAGATGACCGGGTTCAATATCTAACAGATCGAGGTACTGTTGCTAAATGGCTAGAATCTACTGAAGCCATGCTTTTAGAAAGAAATCGTCAATATGATAAGGCGATTTTAGAAGGAAAGGCACTTCCGATCTTTACTCCTTTGTTGTTTGTTGTAGATGGATATGGAAGATTACTTCAGGAAATAGACAATAGAATGCAGGAGATGATTGTGAGACTAATGAAAAATTATAGTCACTTAGGGTTTCAGATTGTAGTTTCAGGCAGTACTAATGAATTAACAAAAGGCTATGATCCGTTAACTTTAGAAATAAAGCAAATTAGGCAGGCATTGTTGCTAATGAAGAAATCGGAACAATCCTTGTACACTTTGTCATATGAGCGTAAGGAACCAGAAATCCAGCCTGGCTATGGATATTATGTAAAAAATGGGCTTGAGAGAAAAATTCAAATTCCTTTAGTGCTTATGGAGAGGAAGGTATATTCTTGATGGGAAAAGTGAAATTGTGGAAGATGGTTATTGCCCTGGTTGTTATAATTGGTGTTCCAGTATTATTTTTTCAGCTGATTGGAGATCATCCATTTTTGGAGAAGCCAAATACAACCAAAACAATTGCAATTGTGAATGAAGATGCTGGTGTTGATATTGCTGGAGAACATAGACTTTTAGGGGGAGATGTCTCTTCCATTCTCTCCAACGAGTCTTCTTTTCAGTGGACTGTTGTTTCTAGAAGCGCTGGAGAGAATGGATTAAGGAATAAGAAATATGATGCTGTCATCTATATTCCATCTAATTTCTCTGAACAAGTGATGGCATATGAAGAAGAGAATCCGAGTAAAGTGACATTTAAATATAATGTTCAAAGTCAGTTAAATGCAGTAAATACTGAAAAAGTAAATTTGGAGATAGAAAGGGCTACAAAGCGGGCAAATGAACGTATCAGTTCCTTATATTGGAATTATGTAGCGAAAGATATGGAAATGGTACGCTCTGAATTTGAAGAAATTTTGCAAAAGGAAATAGACTTTCAGCAGACTATGCTAGCTTTCTATAAACCAAGTTCCAAGAATCTTGCTGATGAGATTTTAGAACAAGAGGGCGTATTAAAGTCCATGAAGTCATCTATAGAACAAATTGGCACGCAAAGTGATAGTCAGAATCAATCTATGAAGTCATTTTCTGAGGATTTAAGCAGTTTAGTTGACTATATCAAGGCATATGAAGAGTATCAGCAACAACAAAAACAAAAATTGACAGACTTGCAGACTACTGCTCTTTCTACAGTACAGTCAGCGACAGAAGCTTCATCTCCTTATTTTGCGGAACAGTCACTTTTTCTGTCTGAGAATAACCAACAATTAATGAGCAACGTTAATTCCGTTTATGAAAAGCTAGACAATAGTAAACGGCTATTAACATTACTAAAAGAAAATAGATTACTGGCTTTGGATAAACAAAGGGAAGCAATTCTTGACTATCAGAGCAGAATGCTAGATTATTACAAGCAATTAATTGATACAGAATCCTTGAATTCTTTTCAAGAAAAGATAGTGAAAACCAAAGAAAAATTAGCAGAAGGGGAAGGTAGCTTGTTACCAGAAGCACCGCCAGAAAATCCAGAATCTCCTAATTTGCCGACATCTGATGAAGATAAGGATACGGACGACCAAACAGGAGAAGAGTTTGTATTAAAAAGTACGCAACATACAAAGGGAAATTCAAATACTGATAATGGAGCAAACAGGGAAACGAAAAGTTTGTCTGCAGAAGAGCAGTTAGCACAAATGGAAGAATTATTGAAAAAACTTCATGAATATATACAGGCAGATCAACAAATTCCTGATGAAAGTAAGAGTCAGTTTGAAATACAATTAAAGGACATTCAAAAAAACTTGCAGGATGTGAAGCAATCACTTAAAACGAGTGACGAGGGTAACAATCAAATTATTCAGCAATTAAAAGAAAAAATTGCTGCACTTCTCACTGACAATGAAACGCTGGCAAATACGATCAAAGAGCTTACAGAAAATAAAAATTCTCTTACCGAAGAGAACAGATTGCTGAAAGAATATATAGAATCTCTCATAGAAGTAAATGATGAATTGCGAGAACAGCTGACACTTCTTACAAACAATATGAATTCTATTATAGCTAGAATAGAAGAGAAAGAAGAGGCAATTTTAGCATCACCAGCACTGTCCGGGGATAGAAGACTTATCCTTGAAACTTGGTTCCATAAGGAATTTCTTACTGGAGATATTATGGATTTGCTCTATTACTATGCTTATCTAGATCAATATGAAACGACGTTGAACAATATGCTTTCTGAGAACAAAGCAAAGAGCGAAGTAATGAAAAACGAACAATTCCTTACAGAACTTACAAGGATTTTTCAATTAACAGATGCGGAAACAACTGACTGGACAAATGTGGAAGCAGAAATACCGACAATTGGAGATGGCTTAACAGCACTTCAAGACCAATTTGTTGTATTCTTGGCTAAATCAAAGGAAAGCCTTGACACACATCACACAGAATTAACTCAGAATTTATCCGAGATTAAAACAGAAGGGGAAGCATTACTTCAGCAAATACAGCAAGGGGAACAAACTACGACACATGAACCAGGATCGGCAAAGGGAACTCAACTGGTAACGGTACATTCACAGATCATCGAGCAAGTGAATGCTATTCATTCTTCCATAAAAGACGCAGGAAAGCACCAGCAGACTGTTATTGACCATACGAATGAACTGCATGATGAAGTTTCGTTTGTACAGACAGATGCAGATGCCTTAAATAATAAATGGGCTGTAAATGTAGATTCAACAAGAAAAATAAAGGATGATGTCTTTAGTGTTCTGCAAAATGCATTTATTGAAGGACGCTCTAAAGGTGACGTTTATAATTTCTTATCTAGTCCACTACAATTAACAGCTGGTGCAAGTGAAGTAAAACAGGAAAAAAATATTCCGCCTGTGGTTATTATGTTTATTGTTTTAATTAGCAGCTTACTAATTGGGTATACAACCTATTACTTTAAACGTATTCCATTGTGGTTCCGTGGAACCGTCTTTCTTTTACTTAATTTGATTGTCGGCTTTGTGATTAGTTTATATGGATTAAATATCTATGAACTCTCTCAAGCCAGTACGATGCAATGGACTGTATTTACTATCCTTTTATTATTGGTGAGTTCTAGCATAATTGCAGTCAGTTTTGCAGCACAAAAACTTCTTGGTTTATTCCTTACAGTCGGATTAATTATTTTATATGTAACACCGCTATTAGCTTTAACAACACCGAATTTCAGTTATGATGATCCGATGTCCAAAGTTTATATGTCTATTCAATATGGAACGCAATCGTTATTTGCTCCGGCAGCTATCATTCTATTGATTGGGTTACTGATACTGATAGGAGTACAAATTCTTATAGAAAGATGGAAAAGCAATGAAATAGAGGATGATTCGAGAAATGAATCGATATAGTAAACATATCTTTCTTAGTCTAATCTTAATTGTAATCATGGCTATCTTCAGTTGGCTGACCGAGCAAACGGCAAGGGCAGATTCTATGATTGATAGATTACAGCCTAATGAATACGAAAGCGGTCGTAATCAAAAGAATACAGATTTTCTAAAAGAATCGAGCCAATCATCTAAGACAGATGGTTTAACTGCAGAAAAACGTGCTATTTCTTTTGATGGAAGCAAAGCAAATGACCATGACAAATGGAAAGGACAGCTTTTTACACAAAAGGTGGAAACAGGCAGTAGCATTACTAGGAAAGCAGAGGAGCTTCAGTTATTTACAGATGATGAAGAGAATGTTCACTACAGAGTGGACAGTGTAGGAGCGGAAAATTCTACAGAGCTATCGATGGCTTTATTAATAGGCATTTTAATTAGCATCTGTCTGTTGCTTCTCATCTTTATATTATTTGTATTTTACCGGAGTAATCTGAAAGTAATGAGGAAAGGAAACCTGTAAGATAAAACATTGATGTATATAGCTGGGATATAAAGATTAAGGGGTACCCAATTGGATTCTATTCATTTGAGTACCCCTCAATTTTATTTAAAATACTTTCGTTGTCCAATCTTCACAATTCCAAATATCTGTCGCAATTTCACGATAGAAATCAGGTTCGTGGGATACCATTAAGATGCTTCCGCGATATTCCTTTAAAGCACGCTTCAATTCTTCTTTTGCATCTACATCTAAGTGATTGGTAGGTTCGTCTAGTATTAATAAATTCGTTTCTGTGTTTAAAATCTTGCACAAGCGAACCTTGGCTTTTTCTCCACCAGAAAGGACTTCAATTTTACTTTCAATATGCTTCGTTGTTAATCCACATTTTGCAAGAGCAGCACGGACTTCTGCTTGATTCATACTTGGGAATTCGCTCCAGATTTCTTCGATACAAGTGTTGTAGTTGGATTCTTTCACTTCTTGCTCAAAGTAACCAATATGTTGATAATCACCGCGCTCTACTTTACCCGAAAGAGGATTAATCAAGCCGAGAATACTTTTTAAAAGCGTAGACTTACCAATACCGTTTGCCCCAACGAAGGCAATTTTTTGTCCCCGTTCCATTTTTAGATTAAGAGGGCGAGAAAGTGGTTCATTATAACCAATAACAAGATCCTCCGTCTCGAAAATCCAACGACTGGCTGCGCGAGCTTCTTTGAATTTAAACTCAGGTTTTGGTTTTTCCTTCCCTAATTCAATAATGTCCATTTTGTCGAGCTTCTTTTGACGAGACATGGCCATATTACGAGTCGCAACACTTGCTTTGTTACGAGCAACGAAATCTTTCAAATTAGCGATTTCTTGTTGTTGACGCTTGTAAGCAGACTCTAGCTGCTGCTTTTTCATTTCATATATTTTTAAGAAGTTATCATAGTCGCCAGCATAGCGATTCAATTCTTGGTTTTCCATGTGGTAAATCAAGTTAACAACACTGTTCAAGAAAGGAATGTCATGGGAAATCAAGATAAATGCATTCTCATATTCCTGTAAGTAGCGTTTCAACCATTCGATATGCTGTTCATCCAAGTAGTTTGTAGGCTCATCTAGTAATAGAATTTCAGGCTTTTCTAGTAATAGCTTAGCCAGCAAAACCTTCGTGCGTTGTCCACCGCTAAGATCAGCTACATCACGATCTAGTCCGACATCGTCTAATCCTAGACCACGAGCAACTTCCTCGACTTTCGCATTAATTTGGTAGAAATCATTACTATCTAGCGTTTCCTGCAGCTCTCCCACTTCTGCAAGTAATGCATCAATATCAGCACCTTCATCACCCATTTTTGCATAAAGCTCATTAATCTCTGTTTCCGCATCAAAAAGATATTGAAAAGCAGTGCTTAGCGCTTCACGCATCGTCGTCCCTTTTTGAAGGACTGCATGCTGATCTAAATAACCAACACGGACTTTTCGTGACCACTCAATTTTCCCTTCATCAGGCTGTAGCTTTCCAGTAACAATATTCATGAAAGTAGATTTACCTTCACCATTTGCCCCAACTAGTCCAACGTGTTCTCCTTTTAAAAGCCGAAAAGACACATCATTAAATATTGCACGATCCCCGAAACCGTGACTTAAATTTTTTACGTTTAATACGCTCATTTTTTAACCCCTTTTCTACTATCACATGTTGATATCATACTTGATTTTGGCTGGATTTTCTAACTGGAAATTTATATTGTCTAAAATGTCTTTTGATTTGGATGGTAAAGGAACTTTCACCGTTTTTTATTGATTCTATATGGAAATCTTTTTCTTGCTTCTCATAATAGGATAAAAATCTATTATACAATATGATAAGAGGTTTTCCCATATGGGAATAGTTGAATAAAAAATGAAATAATTGGTTGATGACTAAAAAGAAATTTAGAGGGTACATTCCATCGTAAGGCGAAAAGATAGAGCGGCTAAACATATAATAATCTATGTGATCTAAAAAAAGTGCAGCCTATTCATACTCTTTGGTAATTTTAAAGGAAAAGAAAGAATTGTAGAGAATAAATAGATTAGATAAGTAAAAGAGAGAGTAGGGATATGTATGGAATTCGGGGATTAATGAAACTATAAATATTCGTTTAGGAGATTAATAGGATAAAGATTATATATTTTCGGTGAAACGGGATTCTATATAAAGGGGGGATATAACGGAGAAGCAGAGTTTGCTCCTTCTCTGATTATAGCTGTTAATAGGAAGAAAAAATGAAAACCCTTACTTTTCGGCCGGTTTCATCATAAAAAAAGGTTAGAGGAGGAAACGATGAGCAAATTAACTTTTTATAACCCAATTCTAGAACCAGGGGCAGATCCTTGGGTGTATAAAGATAATAATACTTACTATTTTATGGTAACGAAAAGGACAAGACTTGATTTATGGAAGTCACCTACATTAAGTGGGATAGCAAAAGGGAGTTGTAAAACGATTTGGACTGCTCCGAGTGAAGGAATCAATTGTGCTAATATTTGGGCTCCAGAAATTCATCGGATAAATGGGATATGGTATATATATGTCACAGCGAATGACGGAATAGGTGATGATCAATCAAGGAAGATTTTTGTGTTAGAGAATTCCGCGGAAGATCCGTTTAACGGGGATTGGGTAGAGAGGGGGTATGTAAATACAGAGTACCCTGGTTTAGATGGAACGATTTTTGAACATAAAGGTCGACTTTATTTTGTTTATGCTGGATATGGGAACTTTCCTGAGTATGGATCAGCTCTCTATATAGCCGAGATGGAAAATCCGTGGACAATTACTGGTCCGAATATATTATTGTCAAAACCTGAGTATGATTGGGAGAAGCAAGGGGGAATGGCGATTAATGAGGGACCGGTAATGTTAAAGAGAAATAGTAAGTTGTTTCTAATCTATTCTGCAAGTACCACTTGGTCAGATGATTATAGTTTAGGTATGTTAACAATCTCAGAGAATGAGGATGTCATGAATCCCCAGATTTGGTTTAAATCTACAGAGCCTGTGTTTAAGAAAAGTATCGAAAATAAGGTATTCGCTCCTGGCCATAACAGTTTTACACAATCCCCTGATGGTACAGAAGATTGGATTGTTTATCATGCTATCTCCGAATCAGAAGGAGGAAGCCAGCGACGAAGTACCCGGATTCAAAAATTCATTTGGAATGCCGATGGTTCTCCTAATTTTGGAATCCCATTATGTACATCAACACCGATTACCATTCCTTCTGGTGAGTGATAAGGAGGGAACAGAGAAATTCGGGATGAGGAAGGTCGCTGCAGTGGAAATTTCCAAAAAGATAATGATATTAAAGTGAAGGGTAATAGATGAATTTTTTCGATTGTTTTTAGAGAAGGAAGCGTTCAGCAAGAAAAAGTGGTCATTCCACTTTATTATTTGGAAAATTGGAGGGGGGATTCACCACCCTCCTCCTTGTCGTATGTATGCATTTTAATGTAAAACAATGGAAATGGCACTATATATTAATAACAAGGCCATTATGATATTAAATGGCTTCTGATACTTTGATAATGACTTCTGAAAGATGGAGCCAAATATACTCCAACATAATGAGCTGAGAAATCCGATAATCCCTAAAAATAATGAAAAGATAAAATAACTAAAGTAAGAAGTGTAGTAAGGTAATATAAAGGTTGATACAACTGTAATCCCATACAAGATCCCTTTTGGATTAATAAATTGTATTAAAACACCTATTAAAAAAAGATTTTTGTTCGTCTCGTCATTTTTTTCGTTATTATTGATACCTTTACTGGTAAGTGTTTTATAAGCTAAGTACAGAATATAGCCGACCCCTAAAATAGTTAAAGGTATCTTTATAATAGGCAGGATACTTATAAGCAAAAGATTAAAAATACTACACATCAAGGCTAAAACAAAAAAGCCGGCTGAAACCCCCAGACTGAACTTAATAGTTTTTTTAAATCCATATTTATTAGCAAACGACATTGCCATAAAATTATTTGGACCTGGAGTAAAGCTGCTAACTAATACAAACAAAAGGAATGATAAAAAGGGCATATTTAACCTCCATTTCTACTTGATAGATTGTAATCTATGAAGATTACAATCAGACTGTAAACAAACTTCTGTATTTGGAAATAGAAGATGGAATAGAGTATATTTATTAGTCTCTTTGAATCAGGTTCTTGCTTTTTGCTCCGGGGTTCGCTTTCCATGGGGATCGCGTTATCCGCGTAACGCCTTTATCTTGCAGGGCATCAAGATGTCTCGCTAATCCACAGAATCCTCACCCCGCTATATTCCAAGAAACGCATGAAAATACAATTCTACTTCTCCAATATCTTTTTGTCGACAAACTGAATGTAATCTCTAAAGATTACAATATATCACACTTTTTATATTATACAAAGTAGTGTTTGGTGAATTTTTCTAAATATCAAAATTCGATACAATTTAGGGCTGAATTTTTAGAATTCAGCTTTTTTTAGTAGGAAGTAAATATAAATTTTTTTAAGAAATGGAGCAATGCTGGTTGATAGGAGTTTGTTACTAGTTTTTTTCTAGTTTCAAGAAACATAGAAAGAAGAAGTTTGTCTTTTTAAAGGGTTTATTTTGAATTTATGTTACAAGAAACGCTTTCTAAATTAAAAAACCTATCCATATGACGACAAATAGCATTAAAATTCTATTTTTTTTGTAAATTCTTTATATTTTTGAAAATGTATCTTGTTATGCGATTTATATCATTATACAATGATTCACGGATAGGTTTGTTATATTTTAATAGTAAAAATATAACTTATTATCCTTCGATTAGTTGTATAGGTGTTTAGGCCTATAACATTTTATGAGCTACAACTATATTGTCAGAAAAAGGATGTGACAAAGAAACTAGCTAATTTTGCAGTGGTACAGTGGATTGTGAAAAAGTTATGGATGGGAAGTTAAATATGGAAAACTACTATTCTATTAGGATAATTTTCTAACAGGACTAGGACCTTAGTAGTTCATCTTCAGAATCTTGTATGTGTCATTTTCAAACAAGATAGTCTCCTTTCGAGACGTCCGAATCATGAAGCTAATCTAAAAAATATGAGGAGAAAAAACATGAAAAGAAGAAATAAGAGGAATCTTAGTGTTATTACGATAATTGCTATACTTTTTAGTTTATTCTCACCAGTAGCTAATCTAAATGTAAAGGCAGAAACGGTTGTAGCTACAGATTTGATTATCTCAGAATATATCGAGGGAAGCAGCTTTAATAAGGCGATTGAGTTATATAACGGAACTGGCGCTGATCTTGATTTAAGTCAGTACAGCCTTGGAATTCATACAAATGGTGCAGAGAAAATTTCCCATAAGCTCTCACTGAACGGTACATTAAAAAATGGCGAAACTTATGTTATTTATCACGGTCAAGCCGATGAAAAAATAAAGGCAAAAGGAAATCTAGAAAATTCGACGGTAATTAATTTTAATGGTAACGATCCTCTTGTTCTATTAAAAGGAGAATCTATTATTGATTCACTTGGCCAAGTTGGCTCGAATGCTGATTTTGCTAAAGACGTTACGTTAATTAGAAATAGTGATGTTTTATCTGGTGACAAAAATATTAAAGATAGTTTTGATCGAAATGTAGAATGGACGAACAAAGGAATTAATTCCTTTGATAATCTTGGCATACATACTTTTGGTACAGCTGCTCCTGAAGAGCCAACTGAACCTGCAGAACCAGAACCTGCTATTTCGATCGCAGATGCTCGTGAACTTGGCACTGGTAAAACAGTTACGATAGAAGGTATTGTGACAACAAATTCAGGACTTTGGGGAAGCGAAACTTTTTATATGCAAGATTCCACTGCTGGAATGTATGTATATGCTAGTCCTAAATCTGTTAAGCCAGGAGAGAAAGTAAAAATAACGGGCGTATTGAAGACATATAAAAATGAACTGGAAATCGAACCAGAAAGCCTTGATATCGTGTCTTCAAACAATGATCTGCCAGCAGCACAGTCTGTTACGAAAGTAACTGATTCCACACAAGGTGAATTGCTTACGTTACAAAACGTTACAATTTCTGAAATGACAAAGGATAGCTATGGCACTGCTACATTCCAAGCTGTATTTGAAAGTGGAGAAAAGGTACGTGTTATTCACGATAATCGTACAGGTTCCACTTATGATGACTTAATCAAGCAATACAAAGAAGGAGATAAAGTTCATCTTACCGGAATCGGATCAATTGATGAAACGGGGTATCATCTAAAAACTACTGGTCTTAATAGCTATGATTTAGTGAACAAGCCAGCCGTTTATTCCACACAAACACCAGGGGTAGTTCCAGCTGGTACAAAGGTTGAGTTGAATTCTGGTCTAGAAGATGCTGCTATTTACTACACAACAGATGGTTCTACACCAACTGAAACAAGTGTAAAATACACACAGCCAATCGCTTTAAAAACAGGTGAAACTACGATTAAAGCAATTGCTGTAACAAATGGTACAGTAAGTGATGTATTTAGCTTTACTTTTAAAATTCTAAATACGGAAAATCTCCGTATCCATGATATACAAGGAAAAGGGCATATTTCTGAATATAATGGTTCTTCTGTTACGAACATAACTGGTGTTGTAACCCATGTATTTGGTTCAAGCAGTTTTGTTATGCAGGATGTGGATGGAGCAGATACAGATATCGAAACATCTGAAGCAATTGAAGTATACAAGTCCTCTCATGGGGTTTCTGTTGGAGACAAAGTTTCCGTTAATGGAACTGTTACAGAATATGGTGGAGGAGCTAATCTGTCTAAAACACAAATTACCGCAACGTCCATTACTAAAGATGGAACGGCTGAACTACCGGCTCCACTTATTATTGGGAAAGATATTTTTCCTCCAAACAAAGTAATTGATAATGATGAAATGACATCTTTTGATCCAGATGAAGATGGGATCGACTTTTGGGAATCTCTTGAATATATGCGTGTATCATTCCCAGATGCACTAGTAGTAGGACCTCCATATTCGAATGATGTACCTATTATTGTGGAAAGCACGACGAATAATACATTAAATAATCAAGGTGGATTAAATATTGCTGAAGACGATTATAATCCAGAAAAAATCTTTTTAGATAATGTGGGAGGTGATTTCCAGCCAGGTGATAAGTTTAATGGTGACGTTGTCGGTGTCGTAACCTATTCAAGTAATGGTTATCAATTATCTGTTAATAAAAACGAATTACCTACTTTAACAAAATCCAATTTAACACAAGAAGTTACTCATATTGTCCCGGCAGAAGATAAATTAACTGTGGCTTCATACAATATTGAGAATTTCTCTAACAATAAAGCAAACACTCCAGATGCCAAAGTAGCTAAAATTGCCAAGTCATTTGTAGAAAACATGAAATCTCCTGATATTATTACGTTAGTAGAGGTTCAGGATAATGATGGAGAAACTGATTCAGGAAATTCTGATGCATCAGAAAGTTATCAACGTTTAATCAATGCAATTGTTGCTGCAGGTGGTCCAGCATATAAATGGATAGACGTGGCTCCTGTAAATAACACAAACGGAGGAGCTCCTGGTGGCAATATTCGTGTTGGTCATCTTTACAACCCTGAACGTGTAACATTGGTTGAAGGAACGAAAGGAAAAGCAACGGAAGCAAATGGTTGGACGGAAACAGGGAACCTTACATTAAACCCAGGTGTTATTAATCCACAAGCATTTAGTAACACACGTAAACCACTTGCTGCAGAATTCGAATTTAAAGGTCAGCGTGTTGTAGTAATCGGAAACCATTTGAATTCTAAAGGTGGAGATCAAACTTTATGGGGAGCTAACCAGCCGCCTGTACTGTCTTCTGAAGCAGAGCGCATCAAGCTTGCCCAAGAAGTAAACAACTTTATTAAAGAAGGGCTTGTCAAAAACCCTAACTTAAATGTGGTTGTAACTGGAGACATGAATGATTTTGAATTTACACCGGCTCTTAAGGCTTTAAAGGGTGAGATTTTAACAAATATGGTGGAAAAGGTTCCAGCTGAAGATCGTTTCTCCTACTTCTTCCAAGGTAACAACCAAGTACTAGACCATATTTTAGTAACAAATAGATTAGCAAATGTAACAACGGCTGATATGATTCATATTAACGCCAACTTTACGGAAGCAACTGGACAAGCATCTGACCATGATCCAGTAATGGTTCAACTTGATTTATCTAATTTACCAGAAGTACCTGATTTAACTATTATGCATACTAATGATATCCACTCAGCTTTGGATAACATACCGAAGACAGTTACTGCGGTAAAAGAAATAAGAGCAGCAAATCCAGATGCCCTTCTCCTTCATGCAGGAGACCAATTTACAGGGACCTTATACTTTAATGAATTCCAAGGAAAAGCTGATTTAGCGATGCTGAATTTGCTTGGCATTGATGCAATGACCTTTGGAAACCATGAATTTGATTTAGGATCTTCTGCAGAAGGTCATCAAGCGCTAGCTGACTTTATTAAGGGAGCAAACTTCCCATTTGTCAGTGCGAATGTTGATTTTTCGAAAGATGGGAAATTTACTGGACTTCAGAACAAATCGATTGAATCGAATAGTGAAAACGGAAAGATATATAATGGCATTGTCAAAGAAGTAAACGGAGAGAAAGTTGGGATTTTTGGATTAACGACAGCGGAAACGGCGGATATTTCTAGCCCAGGATCGATTGCTTTTGAAAACTATTTGAAAGAAGCAGAAAAAGCAGTAGAAGCTTTTGAAGAAGCAGGGGTAAATCGAATTGTTGCCTTGACCCATATTGGATATGATGATAATGCAGCAATTGATAATGATTTAATTCTTGCGGAAAAAGTAGTAGGTATTGACGTGATTGTCGGTGGTCATAGCCATACAACATTGGAGAAACCAGTAATAGTAGACGAGGATGAAACACCTACGCTAATTGTTCAAACTGGTAACTCAAACAGCAATCTTGGCGTTGTAAATGTAACTTTTGATGAAAATGATGTAGTGAAGACTTATGACGGTCACTTAGTAGCTATCGGTGCTCAAGAAGAGGATGAAGAAGCTGTTAAAGTATTGGAGCCATTTAAAGAGAAAATTAATCAAGTGGCAAAAACGGAAATCGGCGTGTCCACACCAATTGCATTAGAAAGTCCACGTACGAATGGCGATGATACAAAACCAAGTGTCCGCAAGAATGAAACGATTTTAGGGAACTTGATTACTGATGGAATGCTTGAGAAGTCAAGAACGTTCACTGGTAAAAATATTATTATGGCCCTGCAAAATGGCGGGGGAATCCGTGCAGCAATTGATAAAGGACCAATCACTGTTGGTGAAATAATCACGGTCCTTCCATTTAACAACACATTAGCAACCATGGATGTAACAGGTGCTGAGCTAAAAGAGGCATTTGAAATTTCTTTAGGTCAGTATCCAACAGAAAATGGTGGTTTCTTACATGTAGCGGGTGGAAAAGTTGTATATGATGAAACAAAACTACCAGGAGAGCGAATTGTATCTGTTTCCTATTTAAATGAAGCTGGTAAATATGTAGAAGTACAAGATGATACGATGTACACAATTGCTACAAATGCATTTACTGCCAAAGGTGGAGACGGCTATGACGTTTTTGCTAAAGCTTATGCAGAAGGACGCGTTACAGACTTAGGACTATCTGATTGGGAAAACTTCCGTGACCATTTAGTAAGTATTGGAAGCGAGGGAATTCCTACTGAAGTAGAAGGAAGAATTATTGATGTGAGTCAGGAGCCAGGAGAAGAGCCAGGAGAAGAGCCAGGGCAAGAGCCGGGTGAAGAACCAGGACAAGAGCCGGGTGAAGAACCAGGTAAAGAGCCAGGACAAGGACCTGGAGAAAAGCCAGGCAATAAGCCAGGAGAAAAACCTGGTAACTCAAATAAAGTAAAAGAAATTAAACCGAAAGTAATAAAGGATGGTAGCAAGTATAAGATTAGTGATTCTGCCCTTGCAAATATTGCGGATAATGCTGTAGTTGTTATCAAACTGGATAACAAAATCAATGCAACATTTACATTAACAAAAGAGCAAGTCCAAGCTTTACAGAAAGCAGGAGCAACGATTGTAGTAAGTAATGGAAATGTAGAAGTACAAATCTCTGCCTCCGTTCTTCCGTTAGCTGAAAACGTAAATATTAACGTGAAGAAAATGGAAGTAAAAGGTCCCATTATTGCTTATGACTTTACAATAGAAGCTGATGGGAAAACGTACCATGAATTTGATGATAAAGTGAAACTCACATTTAAAGTTGATCCAAAACAAGTCAAAAATCCTAAAACTGTAAAAGTTTATTATTGGAATGAAAAAGCAGGAAAATGGGAATTGATTGGTGGAGACTATAAGAACGGCAAGGTGTCCGTTTATACGGATCACTTTAGTACGTATGGTGTATTTGAAGGACAGCCAAAGTCTTCTAATGTTCCAGCTCAAGCTAATGAGCTTCCAGATACAGCGACAAACAACTTTAATATTTTAGTTGCAGGGTTTATGTTACTTATAGTTGGTATTGGTTTGTATTTTGGGAAGAGAAGAAATTCGAGAACAAATTAATTGGTATTAATCGAGTGATTTTTATCTTCCTTAGCAAAACTAGGTAGAAGGGGAAGAACTCAGAATCCCCTAATATTAGAAAATAAAGAAATAGCGTTTTTTTAAACATTTTCGTTAAGGTATTTAAAAATAGGATAGCCTTGATAAAGAGGATGATCTCCCTGAATAGGGGATCATCTTTTTACTTCTTACTTTTTAATAGAAAAACAGAAGCTAAAAACTAACAATAAGTGCGGTTATTGGAAGTTTTTCTTAATTTCTACAATTTGAATAAAGACTCTATAGATGCAAGCCTCTTTTTTTAGTCATTTGATCTATAGAGTTCATTATTATGTTATATAGTATTTCTTTATGGGTGTCCCCTTGTTACTTGACCATTTTTAAGAATGTACTCCCCTGATTTAAAGTGATAGTTACTACCTTGATTGTTGTCCCATGAATTATTTCCATTATTAAAAGCAGCTTCTAGACCGTCTGCTGTACCAATATCCAATGTAATCACAAAGTAGCCTGGATAATCGCTTTTGGACATTTGTGTTCCAGGTAATGTACTCCAATGCCCGTCATATGGTGAATAGTGAATCCGAGGTTCATTCCATCCAGTATAATAATAAATGGTTACTTTATTAGTGGACGGAGGTTCCCCTTCTAAAAGTTGTCCATTGTCCATAGTAAAGGTGCCATTTGTAAAAGCGTAATTTTTCCCGTTGTTATTATCCCACTTTCCTTGACCATTATTAAAGGCTGCATTTATTTTATCGGCCTCTCCTAAGGGAATGGTTGTTACATAGTAAGCTGGAATACTAGATTGCTCCATTTTCTTTCCAGGTAGATGTGTCCAATCTCCATCGCCAACTTGATAATGGATGTAAGGATTCTCAACACCTTTATAATAAATCGTTACTTCATTTGTGCGAATCTCTGTTGTTGTAACAGAAATAATATTGCTGCTTTTTGATTTCCCTATATCATTGATGGCTATTACATAATATTCGTATTCTGTCTGTGGACTGACACCAGTATCCTTATAGGAGGTAGTAGATGTTTCTCCAATTTTTTCTGCATCTCGGTATACAGCATAATGAGACACGTTAGCTGATGAAGCTTCCCAATTTAGTGTTACGGAACTAGCATTCACTTCCGTTGCTTTTAAATTTTTTGGAGCTGAAGGGACAACTGGAGCAGTTGGATCACTATCATGCCATTCTCCATCAAACCATCCGCTTGTGCTTCTTATGAATCCAGGCTGATTAGGACCAGGCCACTGATTATTAGCATCCTTAAAAATTACATTCATACTCTCGGTTCCTTTAACGGTATATACATACCAATCATCTTTATAATGCTCCATCTTTGGTGCGTTATTCCAAGAAGGTTCATCAACTTTTGGTTCCGTATCATAATAATAAAGATGAGGTGTACTCCAGTTATCTGGTTTCTTAAAGTAAATAGTTAAGCCATCAATTTTTGTGAAAGTATAGGTTTTCTCTGCTTCCCCATATTGATTTTTGGCCGTTAAGGTAAGAATAATTTCATCCCCAACCGCGGTATCTGCACCCAATGAGATGGTTTTCCCTTTTGTATATGCAACTGGCTCTCCCTCGTTAATTTTATAAAATGCTTCTTCAACATTTTGATAATCCAAGGTTACATCAACTGTGTCGTCATAGAATGTACCACCAGGCGGATTAGCAGAGACTTTCGGCAATGGAGCGATTTTTTTATAAGTATACTCTTTTGCAACAGGACCTGAGTCATTTTCGGCATAGAGTTTTAGGACAAGTGTTTCGCCTATTTCTAGAGATTTTCCGATCGATAATTTTTCTCCATCAACAAATGCAGTACCATTTTCACTAGGATCGGATCCATCTACTGTGTAGTAGCCTTCGGCTGTATTTTTTAAACTAAAATATATTTCCAACTCTTCTGTATCAAATTCACTACTATTAGGAGTTACGGAAATGGATGGCAGAGCCTCTCCTTCGCGTTCTATTAATAAAACACCGTTCTTATGTGGTGTAAATGTAACCTTTCCATTTTGAACAGTAGCTGTATTGCCTGTATAGAAATCTTTTAGTTTATCTCCATCATTAAATACAGATGAAACGTCAATCGTTGTTTTGCCACTAGCTCCTACTGCAACAACAACTCGATCGTCTAATTCATTGCTGCTGAGGGTACGGCTAAATGTATAAGGGCTATTTCCAATTTGCTTATGCTCACCTGCACCAATTGCCTGGTGCCTATTTCTAAACTGCCCCATTTTTTGCCAATGAGTGAGAACTTGTTCGTTAATTGAATCCCAATTCATGGAGGATCTTGTTCCCTGATTAGGATCCGACCCTGTTGGACCGAATGGTCGGGCTGTTTCATCTCCATAAAATATTTGAATACCACCAGGTAATAACATTAAATAAGTTCCACCATCAATTAATCGATCTCTAGGATAAAGCGATGTATCATGTTGAGATAGATAGCTCAGTACATTGAAATCTGGATCGGTATTGATTTTGCTTGCATAATGTGAAAACGTATCTTCCATTGATGCTAGATTGTATGCTGGACCATTTGCACCTTCTCCTTGGAAGGTAAAATTAATAATAGAGTCAAAACCATTGTAAAAATACTCACTTTTTCCTACTCCGTGTCCCCAAACTTCACCTGTCATCCAAAAATCATCATCCCATTGCGCACCAGGGGCATCTGGATTATTGGCCCGCCATTTCCAAAGTGCATCATTGGCTTCTTCTTTTAGTTGTTTCCATCGGTGGATTTCTACATGTTTGGCTGTATCAACTCTAAATCCGTCAATTCCGAACTCTTCTACCCATGAGGATAACCATTTAGTGATGTAATCAGCAGGGGCAACTCCCAAATTTTTACGTAAATCTTTTGCAGCTGGAACAATCCAAGAATCGTATGATCCATTTTGCTCCTTATTCCATTTATTTTTTAATAAGTTAGGTAGACCTAAGTCTTGCGTAACATCTGTACGGAAATCAGGAAGTCCAGAAAGACACATATTTTTATCATCATTCCCACATTGAGTATAGCCGCCAATCCCAGCTTTTACCCAATCTCCCCACCAATTTTTCCATGCATTCGCATCATCATAATTGATATAATTATGAACATCATGCCAGGATTGTCCAGAACCTGGTGTCCAAGTTTCAGGTACTCCTGGATTACCAAAATTGTATTCATGCATATCTTTAATAGTATTATATCCAGCATGGTTCATGACAACATCCATAATTACTCGAATGCCTCTTTCATGAGCCTTATTAACAAACTCTCTCATCTCATTTACAGTTCCCATGTTTTGGTCTACCATGGTGTAATCTAATGCATAATATCCGTGGTAAGAATAATGAGCGAAATCACCGCTATTACCCCCGCCAACCCAGCCATGGATCTGTTCATAGGGAGCAGTAATCCATATTGCGTTGATTCCTAAATCTGTAAAGTAACCTTCGTTCAACTTATTTGTAAGCCCTTTCAAATCACCGCCGTGAAAAGTACCGATGTTACTTCCGTTTGCATCTGTTTGCGGTCTTCCATAGGAATTATTATTAGCGGTGTTCCCATCAGCAAAACGGTCTGTCATAGCAAAATAGACTGTTGCATTATCCCAGGAAAAGTCGTTTTCTTCTAAATTAATAGTCTCTGCTTTAACTTGATGTTGTTCATTTGAACCTTGAAACGTTAATCCAGAAAAGATAGTAAGGAAAATTAAGAATAAGTAACTTATTTTTTTGAAAAAAATCATTTGATCCCTCCTATATTTGTAAAAACGTTTGCACCAAGTATTAAAGTTCACCTCCTCATTTTTTAATAGGTATTAAGTTTTAACTATGCAAACGATTTCAATGTTGGTACGAGGATATAATAGCATAAATTTATTTAATAATCTTTAATAATAGTAGAAATGAGTAAAAAGTCGGAATAGTAAGAAAAAAGATGGGAAAAAAGCAGTTTACAAGAGATAAGGAGAGGTGGTTAATAAGCATCTATATATTGGGGTAGCGTTAGCGGACAGAGTGAAGCGGTAAAATTAATTTCTCTCTAGAAATTGCCATGCGTTCGTAATTCTCATGTATACTAGAAATATCCAGTTAGCAAACTAGGATAATC
Organism: Niallia sp. FSL W8-0177; assembly: GCF_038006285.1. NCBI lineage: Bacteria > Bacillati > Bacillota > Bacilli > Caryophanales > Bacillaceae > Niallia > Niallia sp. FSL W8-0177. The sequence continues at coordinate 9,678 of NZ_JBBOUX010000003.1, read as the reverse complement.
TTTTTCTAGGAGAATTATGGATGAAATTAGATTGTTTAATTGTTGATGATGAGATAGCTTTGGCTGAGACAACCTGTGAGTATTTCAATATGTTTGAAGTCAAAACATCATTTGTGACAAGTGCGGAAGCCTGTGAACGATTTTTAGAGGAGCATGAACCATCTGTTATTCTTCTAGATATTAATCTTGGGGATTCTTCTGGTTTTGATTTATGTAAAAAACTCCGCCAAACAATTGAGGTTCCTATTTTATTTATCAGTGCCCGTTCCAGCGATGACGATGTTCTAATTGCTCTAAACATTGGTGGTGACGATTATATTCACAAGCCGTATACACTAAGTGTTTTACTAGCAAAAGTGAAAGCCGTCTTAAAAAGGTTGAATAGTAGTTCTACGAATCATCAAGAAGTTTTGGAATTTGGACCAATTCAAATAGATATAAATCTACATCGTGTACGAGTAAATGGTTCTGTTATTCAGCTGAAAGCAATGGAATGCAAACTTTTGTCCTATTTGGCAAGAAATAAAAATCGGATTATTACGAAAGAAGAATTATTTCAACAAGTATGGGGCGATACATTTGTTGGGGATGGCACCTTAAATGTCCATATTCGCCATTTACGTGAGAAAATTGAAAGGAATCCTAAGGATCCACAATTTATAAAAACGATATGGGGAACAGGCTATGTTCTCGAGGATCTCCCATGAGAATAAAGTTACTGATTGTAACTATTGTAGTGCTGTTCAGTGCCGGTATTGCGCTTGCTATTATTGTAGTAAAGAACAAGGATGTTTCCAATGTTGACCTTGTAGCCATTAATGATTTAGCTAAAACAGTCGAGAAAAATTGGGGGGAAATCAATGAACAAACCGTCAGTGACATCAGCCAAACATTTTCTATTCTCGACTATAATGGAAAAGTGATTTATCAAACATCAGATAATCATTTTACTAATATATTTGAATCAATTAAAAATCGAGATATAGTGATAGATTTACAGCAAAATGACAATATTGTCGGCAAATTAATTATCCATAATGATGAACAAGAAATTGTACAGCAAATGAAAAGGGAAATAATCACATCTGTTATTTTGATATTGGCTGTATTAATGGTTATAAGCCTTTTTTATCTAATATTTATATATAGAACGGTGCTCCGGCCATTTCAGCAGCTTCAGCACTTCGCTGCGAATGTAGCGAGAGGCAATTTCGATGTCCCATTAAATATGGGTAAAAACAATTACTTTGGTGCTTTTACAGAAAGCTTTGATTTATTGCGTGAGGAGCTTAATGCTGCACGGCAAAGGGAATATGAAACTAATCGTAGCAAAAAAGAGCTTATTGCGACATTAAGTCATGATATTAAGACACCTGTTGCTTCTATAAAAGCAGTCAGTGAGTTAATGCTGATACAAGCTGGCGGTGATAAAGTAAAGAAACAGGTGAATACGATTTTAGCAAAGACAGAGCAAATTGATTTACTGGTAACTGATATGTTCCATGCCACTTTAGAGGAATTACAGCAATTAAAAATCTCGATTACGGAAGTGTCAAGTGAAGTACTAGTTACAATGATAGAAAATGTTAATTATGATCAGCAAATCGCCTATGATCCTATTCCACCATGTATTATTTCCATGGATCCTGTGCGAATCCAGCAAGTGATCGATAATATTATAAGTAATGCCTATAAATATGCTGGGACAAGGATTACTATTAAGTCTCAAATTAATCAAGGTTATCTCAGCCTATATATAATGGACTATGGAACTGGAATAAGAGAAGACGAATTGCCTTTGCTGTTCCATAAATATTATCGAGGGGGAAATGTAGAAGGTAAAAGTGGTTCAGGACTGGGGCTATATATATCAAAGTATTTCATAGAAAAAATGCATGGTCAAATTTGTTGTTACAACCGACAAGATGGTTTTACCATTGCCTTAAAATTAAGGCTTGCAGGAAATTAAGAATTAATTAAGAATTGCACAAAGATTTAATAAGACTCCTTTTAGTAAGATAAGACTGTAAGCTTCTTTACAGTCTTTTTCTATAGCTTGAAAATAATAAGGGAGAATAGATAACTATGGAAATCATTATAAAAACGGAGAAGTTATGTAAAACCTTTTCTAGTGGGGGAATCCAGCAACATGTTTTAAAAAATTTAGATATCAATATAGTGGAAGGCGACTTTACCATTATCATGGGAAGTTCTGGATCTGGGAAATCCACACTCCTTTATGCTATTAGTGGGATGGATAAACCCACATTGGGGGAAATCAACTTTGCGGGGAAACATTTATCTAAATTAAACAACGATCAATTAGCTATATTTAGAAGAAGTAACTGTGGCTTTGTGTTTCAACAAATATATTTATTAGACAATATGAGTGTGATGGATAATATATTGGCTAGTGGTCTTTTAGTAACAAAGAATAAGCAAGAACTTCTAAAAAAAGCAAAAGAAATATTACTGCACGTAGGTATAAATGAAAGCTCATGGCCTAAATTTCCAACCCAGCTTTCTGGTGGTGAGGCACAACGAGTTGGTATTGTGAGAGCTATTATTAACCAGCCGAAAGTACTATTCGCAGATGAACCAACTGGTGCATTAAATTCAGCATCGAGCACGAATGTGTTAGATATCTTCACCCATATAAATCGTGATGGACAAAGTATTGTCTTGGTAACACATGATATGAAAACTGCATTGCGGGGAAATCGAATTTTATATTTAAAAGATGGAGTAATCTGTGGAGACCTCGATTTAGGTGTTTATGACGATAAGGAGGATTTTGAGCGTCATGAAAAGCTTAAACACTTCCTTGCAGAAATGGGGTGGTAAGATGAAGCTGATGAATCTAGCTATTACCAATATCAGAAAAAGCAAGTCTACTACTAGTGCTTTATTTATCTTCATTTTAGTTGCTACCCTATTACTCAATCTTGGCTTAATGGTTATTATTCAACTTAGTGCATTTTTTGATCAAAAAGCAGAGCAATTAAAAGATCCTCATGTAACGATTGCTATGGATAAAGAAAGCTATCATACGAGCTATCAGGAATTTTTAGAAAAATATCCTGGGATAAAAGCAACAGAGACAGAAGAGATTATCAACATGAACCTTGCTAATTATCATTTTGGCAATGGGGAATTAACGAATAGCGTAATTATCTTTAATGCAGATGCTACTCGTACTATTGGAGCCTTAAGAATGATTGAAAAGTTAAATACATCTAGTTCTAATGATATTTTTGTGCCGTACAGTTTTAAAACAGATGGGGCCTATCGTTTAGGAGATGACTTTACCATCACTTATCAGGATAAAATGTATGAATACCAAATAGCAGGATTCTTTGAAACAACAATGTTAGGTACAAATAACATTGGTGTAATGAAATTTATGTTACCAGAGACTTCCTATCGATCACTTGCAGGAGCAATAGACAGTCAGTCAAAAGGGATGAATATGTCTGTTTTGCTGGATGATCGAACAAAATCTCCCCAGCTAAAAAATGACTTTATGGAGTATATTCAAGAAACTCAACGAGCAGAGGAAATTTCTTTCATAATGGCTTTAGATATGGGAGAGGTTAAAAATGTCAATACATTAACGATTAATATCATCGCAACCATATTAGTAGCATTTGCTGCCATTATTATCATTATTTCATTAATTGTTATTAAGTTTAGTATTTCTAATAATATAGCAGATGGTATGACTAATATAGGGATATTAAAATCAATCGGTTATACAAGTAGACAGATTATTTCATCAATTATTCTGCAGTTTATCTTGATAACTCTTCTCGCTAGTGTGATAGGAATAGCCTTGTCCTATATCTTAATGCCTTTAATTGGGGGAATTATTTCCACCTTAACTGGATTAATATGGACTCAGAGATTTGAGATGGTTGTTAACTTAATCAGTATTTTGTTTGTGACGATTTGTGTAGTTATTGTCACATTAATATCAGCCTTACGTATCCGTAAAATTATGCCCGTTGCAGCCCTGCGTAGAGGAATTCAGACACATAGTTTTAGAAAAAATCATATTCCTTTGGCAACTACAAAAGGTAATCTTCATTTTCTTCTTGCTATAAAATCAATGTTGACGAATTCTAAACAAAATATCATGATTATTTTAATTGTGATGGCTCTCACCTTTGCGACAGCTTTTTCGACGATACTCTATTATAACATTGCTTCTGATAAATCGGCGTTTGTTAACTTATTTGGATCAGAACCGGCAAATGTATATATTGCTGTTAAATCTGATACAGATACAAGAAAACTTTTAAGCAATATTGAACAAATGAATGGTGTTAGGAAAGTGAATATCTTCGACACGATTACTACGAAAATTGATGGCCAAACCGTTTATACGAACGTGACGGATCATTATAAGGAGTTAGAGAATAATGTCGTCTATGAAGGGCGTCAGCCAAAACACGAAAATGAAATATCTATCTCTTGGATGGTATCAGCTCAAATCAATAAAGGAATAGGCGATATCGTGAATGTAGAGTATGGAGCTGGAACAGTTAGTTATTTAGTTACAGGGCTTAGTCAATCGATTGGCAATTTGGGACAGATAGCATCCTTAACAATGGACGGAATTCAACAAATACAACCAGACTATAAAGGATCTACTTTTTATGTATATTTAGAAGGGATATCCAATAAAGACTTTATGAAAAAAGTTCAAGATCAGTATGGGAAAGAGATAATGGAAACATTGGATATCGATGAAAATATAGAGAGTCAAACAGGTATGTATACTGCTGCAGTATATGCTGTTATGGTGATGGTTGCATTCATTACTATTTTAGTTGTAGTCATGATTTTGTATTTAGTTATTAAAATGATGATTATTAAACGAAAGCAAGAGTTGGGAGTCTTGAAAGCATTCGGTTATTCAACGTTTCAACTAATGAATCAAATATCTATTAGTTTTCTGCCGATTATTACTATAGCTGTTATACTTGGCGGTATTTTAGGCTACTTTTTTACTAACCCGATGCTCTCCTTATTATTATCGAATGCTGGCGTTAAAAGGTTGGAGTTCACAGTTCATTTACCTAGTGTGGTAATTATTTGTGTTTGTATTATGGTTTTAGCTTATATTGTTTCTATGATTATTTCGCTTAGGATTAAGAAAATATCTGCATATGAACTAATTACAGAATAAAGAAAAACCGTGCAATAAATATAAAGCAATAGGAAACTTTAGGAGTTCTAAATAAACAGCGGGCAATTTAAAAACCAGCTCATTATCTTTATTAGAGCGATTTTCTATTCTATCTTAAAGTTTAATTAAGATAAAATCCGATTTTTGGGGAATAGTAATCTTAATGAATGATAAAGGGTGGGCACGATGAAAATAATGAAATATTCCAAGACACTGTTGATTTTGTCGATGATCGTACCTTGGGTTACGGTACCCTTATTAGGTAAAAATACACTTAAACGATATATATATAGCTGCAAGCACGTTTATTGCGTTGATGGTGAGAGTGACAAATATTGTTGCTAAAAGACGTAAATGGTGGTGGTGGTATGAAAAAATCCATCAAATAATACCAGGAGACATTCCGTTTATGCTAGGATCCTTTTTTGTAGGTTCCATTTGGATATTAAAATGGACATACGGAAAGTTCTTTACTTATATGGGGATCAATATGGCATTTGATTCCATGTTTACCTATGTTATTGTACCTTATTTAACTAAGTTTGGAATAGCATCTTTGGTACGAATATCCAAAATGCAGATAATGTATGTGTTTACGGTTTTAGCTTTAATTTTATATGCCTTTCAATTTTTATATGAAAAGATTCAGTTTAATAGATGGAAACTAAAACATAAAGAGTAAACGAGTTTAGCAAGACCAAAACATATAATGGTATAGTGAAACGGATAAAAAAGGGAGTAGTTTAAGAAAGAACGAATGGAATAATCACAGATTCGTTCTTTCTTTATCTATTGTAGTGAAAATTAATTGTGATAATGAGTCTAAAGAATCGAACATTAAGGTGTGTTAAATAGAGTTAATAGTAAAATATACCCCTTTGGTCTGAAAAAATGTTATATTTTAGATGGAAAAAGATTAAGAGCAGAAGGGGTACTCATGAAAGAGATCAAAAATAATGTAAATAGAAAAATATACTATATTATTGTTTGGACAGTGATAGCTATTATTATAGCTGGATTATTTATTTATAATCCCCGCTTAGATGATTTTGGAGTGGCATATATATTTCAGCTGATAATGGCATTTTGTCTATCTCTTTGTTTGTTGCTGTATCCAAAGAATGGGACAGATAGTTATAGATTAATCATTATCTTATTGGCCTCCACCTACTTTTATACATTGTGTATTCTATATCCCGAAACTGGATCTAATTTTATTTTACTTTGTTTTATACCAGTGCTTTCTATTTTATTTTTCAATTCGAAGCTATTTTATTTTTCCTTGTTTTTAAATAGTTTCTTCATTTTGCTTTTATTTGCTTACATTCTTTTTGTGAATCAAAAATCTCAATATAGCTATATAGAACAAGATGTAATTGGAAATTTATTGAGCTTTCTTGCGAGCCAAATTATCGTTTATTTTATTTTTTATTTAACAAATGTTCGAATAAAGCGGCAACATGTATATGACGAACAAATTCAGCATTCAGAGAGGTTGAAGACATCTGGTCAGCTTGCGGCTGCGGTTGCTCATGAAATTAGAAATCCTTTAACGGTTGTGAAAGTTTTTTTGCAGTTTTATAAAGAAGATCATTCCTTTACTCCTAATCAGAAGCATCATTTTGCATTAATGATCGATGAATTGAATATGGCAGAAGAAGTAATTTCTCAATTTTTAACGATGGCGAAACCGGAACAAGAAAAAGTAACAGAAATCGTAGATGTTAAAGCTGTCCTTCAGAGTGTAACAGATTTACTGCATTCATATGGACATTTACACGATAATCAAATTGAATTGAATGTGACAGATGATTGTATTGTTTCTGCAAACATCATTGAATTAAAGCAATTGTTTATTAATATTATAAAAAATGCTATTGAGGCTTCTAAATATGGTGATTTAGTAAAGGTAACGGCAAAAAGAGAGCAAGATTTTGTTGTCATAAATGTCATCGATTATGGAAAAGGGATGTCAGAAGAAGAAATTGCCTTTCTAGGAACCCCTTTTTATTCTTTAAAAAGAAAAGGAACCGGTCTTGGCTTGATGATTTGTTTTAATATAGTAGAAAAATATAATGGCGAGCTAAATTTTAAAAGCTTAAAGGATCATGGAACGACGACCATCATTCGTTTTCCGTATTATCTAGTATAAATAGAAAGCTAAAACCTAGGGAATACTCTTTTTCTAGGTTTTAGCTTTTATAGATGAAAAAGGAAAACGATTGGAATGATTTTTTTCTTTATGGGGATAACTAATAAAAAAGGAAATAAACAAATGATTGGACTTTTCATCGCTATTATTGGGGTCAATATTTTTGCATTTAAGGTAAACAAATATGTAACAAAAGCTCAAATGGTAAGCATCTGGGCCTTTACCGTTGCATTTCAAGCGGGCTTTGATATTTATATATCTTTTAAATACCATGGTTACTGGTATTTTGATAAAGATGCGATTGAATGGATAGGGCTTCTTCCACATCTCGCTCTTGTGCCACCTGTGAATATTATCTTCCTAAATTGGTATCCGTTTAAAAAATCATTTATTAAACGTTTGATTTATTTTGCCTGCTGGACGATAGGGATTTTAATTTATGAGGTCATTACACTTTTACCAGAGCCATGGGGATATTTTCATTACGGATGGTGGAATGTGTGGATTTCTGTAATGGTTGATCCGGTACTTTTGTATATTTTATTACTGTATTATAAGTGGATATCTAAGTTAGATAATCTCCCTAATTAAAATTCATTTAGCCCAAGAAATTGGGTTATTTTTGTTAGAAAGGGATTGTTTGTTTAAGGAAAGGAAGCAGTATGCATTTCTTTTTGAATTGGGATATGCCTAGTGGTTAGCTATGCACTTTCAGAGAGCAAGCTGATGACTATTTAATTATTAGTAGAAGCTCCTTTGTGATCTAGAGGTACTATACTTTTTAAGGATAATTATTTATGATTAACACTAGAACTCTACTGAAGGTAGATGAAAAGCATATAGTTGTTTTGAAAAATGGAGGTAAAATCATGGAAAATAATGATATTTTAATTCGTTTAAGATACGCGTTAGAAATAAAAAATAGTGAAATGGCAGAAATTTTTAAGCTTGGGGGAAAAGAGGTTTCTGTACCTGAAGTAGTAAGAATACTGAAGAAGACAGATGAAGAGGCAGAAAATGATGATCAAATCAAATTGACAAATAGTATGTTAGATTCCTTTTTAAATGGCTTTATTATTTATAAGCGAGGAAAGCAAGAGCCAAAACCAGGACAACCAAACACACCTGAATCATCGATAAAAAACAATACAAGTGTTAATAACATTTTATTAAAGAAAGTTAAAATTGCGCTGTCATTAACGACAGAGGATATGATTGATATATTTAAAAAAGCGGGGTTAAATGTGTCCAAAGGAGAATTAGGAGCTTTTTTAAGAAAAGAAGGCCATAAAAACTATAAAGTATGTTTAGATAATTTCGCCAGAAACTTCTTAAAGGGATTAGCTATTAAATACAGAGGATAAGTAAAGGTAGTGACGATATGCTACATACCTACTTAGGGGAAACAATCCGTTATGAAATAAAATATAAAAATCGTACCTCCATTGGAATAACAATGGATGGCTATGGAAACATTGAAATTTTGGCTCCCAAAAAGACACCAGACGAATATGTCCATCAAGTACTAGAGCAAAATTGGAACCAAATTCAAACCAGAATAAAAGAAATGCAGACAAGAATGGCAGGTCCACAGAAAAAGGTATATGAGAATAAAGAGAGATTTCTTTATTTAGGTAATACATATCCTATTCATATTATCCAAGAAATGGCGGTTGTCCAAGAACAGGTTAAATTCGAAGAGGACAAGCTGTGTATCTATATAAAAGAGTATGATAAGAAAAAAATAAAAAAATTATTAAAAAGGTATTATTATCAGCAAAGTAAGTCTTTAGTGGAAGAGAGGGTCTCCTTCTATCAAAGTAACTTTAAAACAAAGCCTCGGTCGATACGGATTACGGATAGCAAAACTAATTGGGGCACTTGTGATTCTAATTTCCAATTAACCTTCAATTGGAGGTTAGCGATGGCTCCAATTGAGGTAATTGATTATGTTGTTGTTCATGAAATGTGTCACATGGTTCATCTTAATCATGATCGCTCTTTTTGGAGACTTGTTGGGAAGATAATGCCTAACTACAAGGAGAAAGAGAAGTGGCTAGCTTTATCTAATTGGAAAATGACAGTCTAGTTATATAAGGGGAGAAAACAGAATTTTGACTGGAGCATTAATCCAGTCTTTTTTCTTTTTTGAATGATGGAGGTTGATAGCTTAAAAGCTATCATTAATTTCTTGTACTTTGGCTGATAAGAGCTGGAGTTTGGCTGATAAATTCTAGGTTTGGCTGATAAGAGTTGAAGTTTGGCTGATAAATTCCAGGTTTGGCTGATAAGAGCTGGAGTTTGGCTGATAAATCCCAGGTTTGGCTGATAAGAG
>NZ_JBBOUX010000002.1:0-230481 GCF_038006285.1 Niallia sp. FSL W8-0177 | reverse complement strand
AAATCGAGTAGGAGGGAGTGATTAACTCCCGACCTCTCACACCACCGTACGTACGGTTCCGTATACGGCGGTTCAATTAAGATAAATGACGCAGAATTTATAACGAGTTTGTAGACTTTTAAACCCTTGATTATTCCAATAGGAAATATCGAGGGTTTTATCTAATATAGGACTATTCGAGACGCGCCAATAGCCCTTCCGGCTATTTCCCCATTCATAAGCCTTCCCTTTTGGGACACCTAAATGTATAAGGTTGCGATTGTCTTTGGTTTCTTCCAGTCTTTCCATTGGCACATGCGAAGTCTTCTTCGTATCCAACCATCAAATTTTATAAACAGTGATTTAGTATCCGCTAATGCAAAATATCCACACCAACCCATTAGATATTGGTTTAATTTCTCCATCCGATATCTCATAGAATAGGGCATCTTTCTGGAAGTGATTTCTCGTATTTTCTTCTTCATTCGTTTTAAGCTTTCTTTTGCGATACGAACCTTTGGTTCTTTAGAAGACGTGAAGCTAAACCCTAGAAACTTCCGTTTCCATGGTCGGTCTACTGCTAATTTCTTCTCATTCACTTTTAATCGAAGTTTCTTTTCGATGAATCGTTGAATGCTTACCCTTGTTCGTTCTCCTGCCCGCTTCGATTTTACGTAAACATTACAGTCATCCGCGTAACGAACGAATTTATGCCCTCGACTTTCTAGCTCTTTTTCTAGTTCATCCAGAACTATGTTAGAGAGTAATGGACTTAATGGTCCGCCTTGTGGCGTTCCTTTTTCTGTACTTGAAATAACTCCATCCATCATAACGCCCGCCTGTAAATATTTGCGGATTAGCTTTAATAGTGGTTTGTCCTTGATTCTTTTCGCAAGTGTACTCATGAGTCTATCATGGTTGACCTTATCAAAGAACTTCTCTAAATCCATGTCTACAACCCATCTATATCCTTCTTTGATATATCCCTTTGCTTCCCTTACCGCATCATGGGCGCTTCGGTTTGGTCGAAAGCCATAGCTATGTTCGGAGAACATCGGGTCATATATCTTCGATAATACTTGGGCAATGGATTGTTGAATCAAACGATCTTTCACGGTTGGAATACCTAGTAGCCGAAAACCTCCACCAGTTTTCGGGATTTCGACTCTTCGGACAGGCATTGGCTCATAAGTACCCTTGAAAATAGCCTCTCTGATAGAATGCCAGTTTTCGACTAGGTGCTGTCGTAGGATTTGTACGGGCATCCTATCTACTCCATGACTTCCTTTATTCTGTTCTACTCGTTTTAATGCTTGAAGCATATTTTCCCGTGACAGGATTTGATTTAAAAGCATCGTTATTCTTCTAGAAATGCTATTTTAAATATGTACAATAATGCTTGGATAAATATGTACAAATTTGCTTTCATTTTACATACTAGTCTTGAGGTGACTAGTCATGTATATATCATTAAATGTCGATGTTAATTTTGAGATTAATAGTCTTTCAGACTTACCAAAATTCAAACAAATAATGGAGCATATGAAAATGAAAATTAATAAGAGTAAATTGGCTGAAGAACTTGGAGTAGATCGACGAACAGTTGAGAAATATCTAAATGGTTTTGTCCCCAAGAGGACAAGAAAAAAGTCCTCAAAAATTGATGAATATTATGAAGTGATCGCTGCTCTTTTATCTGAGGATTCTAAACAGGTGTTTTATTATCGGCGGGTGCTTTGGCAGTACTTAAAGGATAATCACGGTTTAGACTGTGGTGCTTCGACCTTTCGAGCCTATATCGCTCGAATACCTGAATTTAATGCTTACTTTGTGGAGGACAAACGTATTGCTTCTCCGAAGGGGACGGTTCGCTATGAAACTCCGCCAGGTAAACAAGCTCAATTAGATTGGAAGGAAAATATTCAATATGAAACAAAAGATGGCGAGCAGGTCGAGATCAATGTAGCTGCGCTTATTCTATCTACTTCAAGATTGCGAGTATTCCACTTGAGTATTTCCAAGTCACAAAGTACGCTGTTTTCCTTTCTAACAGAAGCTTTTGAAACGTTTGGCGGTGTTCCTGAGGAACTCCTTACGGATAATATGAAAACAGTGATGGATGAAGCAAGAACGGAACATTATCCGGGTAAAGTGAATGCAAAGTTTGAGCAATTCGCAAAAGACTTTGGCTTTAAAGTGAAAGCCTGTATCGCTGGCAGACCAAGGACAAAGGGAAAAGTCGAAACGACAATGAAATTGTTAGACGAAATTCATGCCTATCAAGGACAATTCTCTTTAGAGGAACTGCATCAATTTATACAAGAGTTAGCCAACAGAGTGAATCACCAGATTCACCAAGGGACAGGAAGAATACCAATGATTGAATATAAAAAAGAAAGGAACCACTTACTCCAGCTACCAACTGATAAAGTAAGAGATTCCTATCGCATTAAGCACACACAAGTAAAAGTCAATGCATCCAACATGATCTCCTACAAATCAAACCAGTATTCCGTACCACCAGAATATCAAGGAAAGAAAGTAGGTTTACAAGTGTATGATAACAACTTATGGATTTATTATAACATGAAACTTATTGCACAGCATCCAATCAGCAAAGCGAAGCTAAATTATCAGGAAGCACATTATAAAGCAGGTTTGGCTGTTTCAGCCCCTTACTATAACTATCCGGAAATCGATGATTTGGCAAAGAAAAATCTAGCAACGATTGGAGAAGTGTATAAATAATGAATCTATCCACTAATTATCAACAATTATTAAGAAACCTAGAGTATCTAAAGCTGAAGCAAATGACTCTACATTTAAATGAAGTAATTGATTTCGGAGTCCAGAACCAGCTGTCATTTATTGATACGTTAATCAAGTTAACCAACTATGAAATTGATGTGCGAGAACAAAATATGACGCAGTCGATGGTAAAGGTGGCTGCATTTCCACATATGAAAGAAATAAAAGATTTTGATTTCACTTTCCAAACCTCAGTCAATCAGCAACAGATTCAAGATTTTCTAACCTTTCGCTTTATTGAAGAGAACGAGAATATTGTTTTCTTAGGACCAAGTGGTGTTGGCAAAACACACTTGGCCACCGCCATAGGGATTGCGGCAGCAAAGAAAAGAACAAGTACCTATTTCATTAAATGCCATGATTTAATTCAGAATTTAAGACGAGCACGATTGGAGAACCGCTTAGAAACTCGTCTAAAACATTATACAAAATATAAACTATTAATCATTGATGAGATTGGTTATTTGCCAATTGATCAAGAAGATGCGAAATTATTTTTCCAACTGATTGACATGCGATATGAAAAGCGCAGTACGATCTTAACAACGAACGTAAACTTTAAGGCATGGGATGAAGTATTTCAGGAGCCTAAGCTGGCAAATGCCATCTTAGATCGCATCTTACACCATGCGAAGGTTGTGACAATGGTGGGAAATTCCTATCGTTTAAAGGATCATTTAGTGCAAGAAAACGAGTGATTTTGTACATCCTTAAACGAGCGAAAATGTACATATTTGTGTTGACATTTATATTCTTCCTTCCGTGAATAGCTTATCTTCTTATGCCAGTGGTCACTCCACCCTCCAAGAGATCCCCCACGGAATTCACCGTTTCCTTCCTCAAGTGAGGTACTATGTTTTCTGTGTTCCTCATGACCTACTGAAAGCCAAGGGCTATTCTCTCCTAATTGTTCCGTCCTTCCAAATCGTTCTAGACCGATTTGTACTATGACATCGGCTGACTTCTGATGGTTCAGCTACTTATCGCTAAGTAGGTTAGGAAGTGTACTTCCCGTATCCATCAGACCTCCCCGGGTAAGAGTGCAATCTTTCCTTCCATCTATCTGCTTCATTTACTTTGTATCACCTTCGGCAGAAAGGACTTTGTTTTGTTTGGCAAACTCATCCAATGATACCTAGCCTTCTATGAAGTTCGTGTCCCTCAGACCGGAAGTTTGCCGCCCGCTTCCTTCAGATTCCGCGTCACCACGGACACCCTTGCGTTAGGCTAACTACTACTTCTGCCTTCGCAGTTCGGGACTTTCACCCTAAAGATTGCACACATGCCGGGCACACCAAAAAGGAAGCATAAAGTTTTCACTTTAATGCTTCCTTTTTTATTTTTTTCTCCTTTGATCAAGTTGTTCTGCAGCAAGCTTAGCTTTTTCTCTAGATGTATTGATATAAAGCAAGGAAATGTCAGATTGTGTATGACCCAATTGGTTCATAATAAGCGGAATGTCTCCTCCTGTTTGTTCTGCTAAATTAGTAGCGTAAGTATGTCTTAATTTATGGGGGGCCATTCGTTTATCAAATGATTTGGTATATTTATAAACTATATTCTCAACAGCACGTGCAGTAAGAGGGAGTGTATCTCCCTTATATTGTTTAACAAATAGATACTGACTTTCCTCATTTCCTGCTTTATATCTTTCATTTCTTATAGATAGATAATCTAATACATCTAACATAGAAGAAGGAGTAACTGGAATAGTATCTTTCTTACCGCCTTTTCTAATAATACTTATTTCGTTATTTTTACTATCGATATCTTTAAGGCGTAATTCTATCAGTTCATTTACTCTAATTCCGCTACCCAAAAATAATGAAATGATAGCAAAATTTCGTTCCTTGTCACGATTAAAGAACTTTAATTCTGAAGGGGAAAGAGTGTTTTCATATTCATTTTTTATATACTCCAAAAAATTGAGATCTTCATTTCCTATAAAAATCTTCTCCGAAATCTTTCGTGCTCTTTCATTAAAAGTTTCCGAAACTTTCTTGATAGGAATTTTTTTCATTACATTTCGATGAAAGTATGGTTCACCTTGTGTTCCTAAAACTTCTGCTTCAATCGTTAAATAATTGAAAAGCGAACGAAGGGAGGACTTATGCCTATTAACCGTTTTTGAACTTATTTTATGAGATTCATTTGCTTTCTCGTACTTTTTTCGACTGACATATTTAAAGTAATCTTGTGCATCTGATAGGGGAAGAGATCCTAACAAGCTTACTGGAAATGTTTTTAAACTAGACCATTTGACCCTTTCATCAGCCATTAACCAAGATAAAAACTCCTTATAATCTCTAACATAATTGAATAGGGTAAGAGGGGAGCGATTATCCATTTTGGCCTCTACATATTCATTTATAAAGTCTGGCATTTCCTTTAGAAGTTCCGCTAATCGCTTTTCATAATATTCATGTTGTTTTGTTATAGCCAATTCTATCACCCCTAAATAAGAACATTTCTTTACATAATGTATAATAACTCTTAAATAATTTCTAGTGGTAAACGTCTAAAACCTTGGTATATAAGGGATTAGACGTTTTCTTTATTATATCATAATTCAAATTAAGAAGGATTAACGCTTATTACTGCTTGAAACTGTGTATTTAACAGAGATAAGTATTTATTCATATGTCAAAATGGTAGATTAGTTACCGTATAGAGGAATAAGAATAAAGGAAATGTTCGAATATTGTAAATTAATATATGTTAATATATAAATAATTAAATAGAGTTACAAAATTTAACTATTAAGGAGTACTTTAATGTTTATATCAGAACTAAAAGTTACTAATTTTAGAGGATTTACTAGTGAACCAACTGTTATTGAATTTAAAGAAGGGATTAACGTGATAATTGGTCAAAATAACGCAGGGAAGACTACAATAATTAAAGCTTTAGAAATCTTGTTTGACAGTAAATCCTCTAGAAAACTAAATATTAATGATTTTAATCACAATTTAGCATTAGATAAATTAAAATCTAATCCTCCCAATATCTCTATATCCGCGAAATTAATGGAATCAGATAATGAAGAATCGTACTCGGATGAATTGGTTGCAGTTTCTAACTGGCTGACAAGTATAGGTACTCCATATGAAGCTACTATAACATTCAATTTTTTCTTACCTGATAATGATGTAGATACATACAGAAAATTAATGAATGAAATATCTAGTACTGATATAAATGATTACTGGAAAGTAATCGAGCAACATTTTTTAAAGAAATATGTTAGCAAAACATATGTGGGAAATGCAGATTTAAAAAATCAGGTTAATGTCTCAGAACTATCTAGATTCGACTTTCAATTTCTTAGTGCAATAAGGGATGTTGAAAGGGATTTATTTAAAGGTAACAATATGTTATTAAAAGAAGTAATAGATTTTTATATGGACTATGAAATTAAAAATGATGTAAATTTAGAAATCCAAGAAAAGCTTGATAAAATTCAACAAAAAAAAGATAGTTTTGCTCAAGAATCAAAGAAATTAATAAAGTCATTAAAAGATAGAATGACTCAAGGTGAAGAACAAATTCTGAAGTATGTAAAAAATACGGGTGCAGGTATAGACAATTCGAAACCCGTTTTTGAAGGTGAAATTCTCGATAATGAATTATATTCGGCTTTAAGATTAATTGTAGAAAAGGAAACGGGTGTTAAGTTACCCGCTACAAGCAATGGTTTAGGATATAACAATTTAATCTTTATATCTTTATTGCTTTCCAAAATGCAAAAGGACTCTTCTGGAGAGTATCTAGGATCTAATTCTAAAGTATTTTCAATTTTAGCAATTGAAGAGCCAGAGGCTCATTTACACCCTAGTATGCAATACAAGTTTTTACAGTTTCTAAAAAGAAATAAAGAATCTGAAGTAAGACAGATATTTATTACTTCTCATTCTCCTAATATAACAGCCGCTGTTGACTTAGAAGATATAATAATTATGCAAAAATTAAAAGTTAACATTGGAAACGAAAAACCTATAGAAGTTATAAGGCCGGCTTACCCATATAAAGTTTTTGAAACTAAAGAAGGTAATACCTATTCTGAAGAAGATCAGAAGTCTAGAGATTATGTAAAAAGATTTTTGGATGTAACTAAGGCGGATCTATTTTTTGCAAAAAATATTATACTAGTTGAGGGAATTGCAGAACAACTAGTTATACCAGAGTTTGCTAGTAAACTAGGGTTATCTTTGGAAGATAGCCATACAACAGTTTTAAATATTGGTGGCAGATATTTTGATCATTTCTTAAAATTATTTAATACTATTAAATCTCCTTATGCAATTAATAAAAAAATTGCTTGTATTACGGATTTAGACCCGGTGAGAAAGAAAATAATTGAAGGAACATCAGCAGAAGCAAATGCTAATTATGACACTACAGAAGATGATTCAAGCAATTGGGAAAAATGTCATCCTATTTTTTTTAGTATAAATAATGAATTATATGATTACAAAGAAACATCGAATCACCTTATCAGTAACAGAGAAAGCTATTCATCTAACATAAGAGTATATACACAACCAATTGGTTTGAGCTCTACTTTTGAATATGAAATGATCAGAACAAATTATACCAATGATATCTTAGTAACAAGTTCAATCTCTAATAGTAATGAGTTGAAAGAATTATTTAAAATGGTTGACCGAGAAGAAGCTTTAGAAGAAATGATAAGTAGGATTAGAAAATCAAAATTTAAAACGGAACTATTAGAATCGGTAGAAAATGGAGTTTTGAAAGATTCTAAGGAAAATAGAATTGCACTACTTGCAAGTAGATTTCTTTTATCAGTTAAAAAAGGGGAAGCAGCACAAGAAATGGCTTACTTAATTAGTAACGATGAGGAAAACTTAATTAGTCCCCCAGATTATATAAGGGAGGCGATAAAATGGATATCTCAGTAGCAATTGAATTGGAAAATAGCTTAAGTGAAATTCCTATTGACCAGAATTTTAAACTCTATGCAGGTCCAGGTGCAGGGAAAACTACTTTTTTGACAAATCATATTAGAAATATTCTCAAAAAGTCACATAAACTAAAGAAATCCAGACAAATTGCTTGTATCACTTATACCAATACAGCGGTGAATACTCTAATTCAAAGATTGCAAGGTTGTACAAATTCTACAGAAGTTTCCACAATTCATAGTTTTTGTTATAAATTTATTGTAAAGCCATATATTTGGGTTTTAAATGATCCTTTAATTCCTTTAGAAAAAATAGATGGGCACGAGGAAATTAAGCTAAGAAAAAGTCAGTTAAGAGATTTTAAAACAAGGAGTCAGCAGTTACATTTTGCTGATGATAAATCTTTAGTAGAAGCATTAGGGAAACTAAAATGGATTTTAGAAGCTGGGGAACCAGTACTTAAGTTTATAAAATTTAATGATGGACGAATTGGAAGCTATTCAATTAAGAAACAATCGTATATGCTTTATAAACAATTATATTGGACGGAGGGTAAAATAAGCCACGACGATGTCCTTTATTTCACCTATCGTATTCTTAAAGAAAAACCAGAAGTCATAGAAATTATAAGAGCTAGATTTCCTTATATTTTGATTGATGAATTTCAAGATACTAGTCCAATCCAAACAGAAATATTAAAAATGATTGGTGAAAGGGAAACTTGTATTGGGATTATTGGTGATATATGTCAATCTATATATTCCTTTCAAGGAGCTAATGTGGATTTATTCAGAGAATTTTCTTTAAATGAAATGAAAGTTTATATTTTGTCTGGAAATCGACGATCTACAAATCAAATTATTAATGTATTAAACCATATGAGAGAATCAGTGGATTTTAAGCAATATTCCCCTATTAACTTAGATGGTCCAGCACCGATGATTCTAGTTGGAGATAGTTCAGAAGCAGACTCTTATTTAAAAGATAATTTAGGGCAGGTTATGTTTTTATCGTATAAACATACCAATCAACCCAATGTGAATATTTTGGTAGATGATTCAGATGGAGATAGAAGTTGGAGAATATATTATTTAGTTCAAGCTTTAGAACTAGCTAAAAATCTTGATATAAAGAATGCATTAAAATATATGAAACAGGCCTATCGGAAGACAATTGGGTTTACTGAAAAGGAAGCTTTAGAAAACTTAAGGAGACTTATAAATGATTATGAAGTTATCCAAAATGAAAGTATTACCGATCTTCACAATAATTATATAGTTGGTCATTATGACGTAACAGGGAAAATTACTAGAGGTAAAGTAAAGGCTTTATATGATAAATTAACTTATATACAGCTAGTCTCGCAAATAAAGATTATAGAAAATGGATTGATCAATTTTAAAACTATTCATCAATCTAAAGGTGAAGAATATGAGACAGTTTGTGTAAGTCTACCTTCAAAGGGTGATGGCAAAGAAATTGATTTTCTTATTAATCCGGATATGAATAAAGAATCACATAGGGTTTACTATGTTGCGTTGAGTAGAGCTCAAAACAGGTTAATAATTAAAATGGAAGCTATCAGTGATGAAAATAGGATGAAGCTTGTAACTTTAGGTTTTGAAGTAATTCAACTAAGAGAAAAAAGTACATTAATAACATGATAAAAGGTAGTTAATTATAATATTATATGGAAGTAATTATGCTTAAAGATAGATAATGAGAGGCTTGTTAAAAGAGGTAATAAAAAATAAAAGATGTTGTGTATTGTAAAATAGAAGAGCAGAGATCTTCGCTTTATAAAAAGGATAGCTCTTCAATTCCCTCAACTGCAATAGGGCCAAACTAGCTTATGGAAGAAAAGGGGCAGCAAGCAACCCTGTAATAAGTGAAACCCTTGCTAATAATAGATAAAGGGGGGCGATTGTTGAATATAAGGACTCGTACTTATATATATCTAATATGTATGAGTCCTTATATTCTCTATATTATTTTAATTTTATTCTTTATGACAGGAAATCTTCTTGCTACAGGTATTCTTCAACAAGTTTCACTAATAACGGCGTCATTAGGAAGATAAGATAATATTATCCTTCGATTAACTTCTATATACAAATAATTCTAATCTATAAAAGGAGCTGATTATCTGCGACTCCTTTTTTTGAGGTAATCAGGTTTTCAGAAGAGATATAGGATATTCCTCTTTCCAAAAATTAAAAATGGCCATAGATTGATTAAAGCTAATAATTAACCTTGCTCTTGTTTTTTCCAATTGTTACTAAACTTCTAGAACAAAAATACGATATAAATATTAGAAGATTTATTAAATTTAAATAAGTATAAATTTATATTGAAAGAGAAAGAAATACATAAATTATTGGTAATAGATTTGAGGGTTAATTATGAATCAGGAACTACTAACAGATTTAGAATTATTAAATAAATTTAAACAGATTAATTTTCATAAGCTTGATAATTTTTTCAGTGACTTTTTTATAGAATATAGTGACTCTATTGAGATTAGGCATTTGAATTTAATGGAGGATTTATATAAAAAATTGAAAAATGCGCCAGTTCCCAATTTTTCAAGATTTGGTATGAAACAGTTTTATCATCGTGAATTTTATTTCGATGATGAAGATTTTTTTAGTTTATATTGGGATATTGAATTAGCTACCAAAATAATAAAAAGGAATAAACTAAAACCAGAGGCTGTACCAGTAAAATATTTACTTGATGGACTAACACAATTAAACCCTTCAAAAGTACAATCTTGCATCAATTTCACAAAAGTTAATCCAATATTTATCGTTGCATATGATCCTCATAATACTGTAATTGTTATCGATGGAAATCATAGAGTCAAAGCACAAGAACTTAAAAGGAATCCATATATTGATGCTTATTTACTAAATGATACCCTTTCAATGGAATGTATGGCAGGAGATATATTTAGATACTTATATGCAGTTCATACAAATGCCACTCTACTAGTTAATTCTATAGAAAACCAATCCTATAATGGTAACCTAGATGATTTATTGATAAAACTCTAACATAATTTATGGTCAACACTTACACTAAAAATTATATTTAAACAAAAAAAACCGAATAGCAATATCTACTGTCCAAATTTGCCAAACCAGGGTGTTGTTGTAAATATCTAAGTCGCCCAGGTCAGAAATTTGATGTTCTCGATTCTCTTATGAAGTAATTGTAAATCGAATAATAAAGTAACTAATACGATAAATGGAGCATGAATAAAGCCATGCTGCCATTTTATCTAACAAAAAGTTGTAATAAGGTAAAGTTGAGGTTATACAAGAAGATAACGGTCATTCATATTTCCACTTTTATGATCCAAATGGTAATTAACTTCAAGTACATTGGTAGGAAGAAAATAAATTTCCTTATTGCATTAACGGGCTCTTTATTTAAATAAAAGGATAAATTAATATTATAAGGTGAAAATAGGAATATTTATTAAAATAATATATTCCATAAATAACAAATATATTTTGTATAACCGAATAGAACAAACATTCGTATAATACAATTTTTACGAATGTTTGTTTACATAATTATATTATTGGCAACATCAAAACAATTAGTTTAATAGATATGTATTACGACCAATTCCATTGATTTGATCTTTATAACCTAATAATTGCCTTAATCGTGTATTGGGATATTGAAGCATAATTCTCAAATCTCTAGTAGATATCTTCGGATACTCCACCAAAATTCTTTGAATTTTAGTCATTTCTTCAATGTCATAATTTGCTTTATGGATAATAAAAGGGGATACGTACTCTGCAATATTAATTGGAGTAAGTTCCTCATTACCAGTCCACTTAAAAAGTCGGATTTGATTTTGAAATCGTATAATATTATCATCAACAGATAAAAAACGATAAATTAAATCACTTTTTACAATCGAATGATCTGAATCTTCAAGGTATCCTTCTTCTAACAGAAATACAACTATCCCCATAAAAGTATCTACAATTTGGAGGGGAATAGACTTTTTAGAATCCTGAGATATTACCTTGTTGACTCTATAGTTTTTATTTCGATATGCTGAATGTGCATTCATTTGTTCAGTTATTTTATCATTAAGAAATAGTTTATCATATTCATCATTGCTATCAATTTTAATCTTAACATTGACAGGGTCAATATTATTACCTATATGAGATAAATCACGCGTTAATCCATAGAAAAGCCGTTCTGGTATTTTAATATAAAATAAGTTTCGGAGTTCACTAGCTGATAAACCAATTTTATCAGCTGCTGAGAATGCATCAGTATTGTTCACTATTAAAATGTTTATTCTAATATTTTCTTTTATAACTGTATGTAACGTTTGTAAGTACTTTTTTATATGTGTATCCTTTGTATATTCTCTAAAATGTAATTCACTATTAGAATTACTGTTCTTAAAAATGACCCTTATTTTTTTTACAAGATTGGCAAGAGCCAAGTCAGTACCACTATATGCACCATAATAAGAAAACTCTTTATTAAATTGATCAATTTTGTTTGATTCATCGAAATATATTAAATAATTCATATAAACACTTCCTAGTGCTATTAATTTGACTTTTAGTACATAAATGTTATAATTACATCATAAATTATATGATATTACTTTCTCCGCTACCGTTTATGTAGAGCTGGTAATATACGCGCAAGAATAGCTTTTCCCCGCTACCGTTTTGGCAGGGCTGAGCTATTTTTTTGTTTTAAATCTATAATTATATTATACCAAACTTACATTTTATCCGTCCACATTCTATTGTTCGTAAAATTTATATTATACGAATAGTTAAAAGTAAAAGATTAAAAGATATTAACCCCCGCTCATTTTATTGTTGTGTAGGAAGGTTCTTATCTTTTATTAAAATTTTATCCTTTATATTTATACTAAATATTAATACTAAGTTATTTATATTATTTCTTCTTCAACTTAAGCATCCTTCTGTGTAAGTACAAAGTTTCATAAATTTATTCTAAGATAAAGCCATTTGTTAACAATTTCCCTAGGTTTATTGTGATTATCTTCTCCTTAGCTGATTCTTTAAATATAAGTAAGATTTCATCTGTACAAATAACTTGTTCTTTTAGAGGAACTATTAGACGAGAATCATTTAGAAGTTCCTTGAGCCTATCTTTGGTAATATTTATCGCTAAGAAAACCCCTTTTTGATATTCATATTTGTTTATAAACTGATCGATTTTCAATATATCTTTTTTCATATCTTTTATAGTAAGGCTAGGGTTGGCTTTAACTTCGATAATTAAGCCATTATTCATTGTATTAGGTTCATGTACTAGGAAGTCAGGATAATATATTTTATCGATACTTTGTACTTCACAATATTCTTCAATTTCACTACCTATTGGCCCTTTGCGGGGTTCACCTTGCAATATCCATTCTTCGGTCAGTTCATTTTGTTTTTGTTCCATTATTTTGCGAAATTGATGATAAAGCTCATAGCAGAATACTCTCTCTTGATGCCTACTCAAATACGGTATTAACTCTTTTCGGTCATCCTGGGATTCAATCTTATTCTCATGATAATTAAGCATAGAATCTATCCAAGCCTTATTTCCATAATAAACGTCTTCGACATTATTGATTGCTTTTCGCAAAAAATCTATATATTTACCAATATGCAAGTAATCATCACTCCTATATTATTTATGTACCAAATTCTTTGTCATAAATTAAGCAGAAGGTTTACTCTTCATTGATTAAATCTATTCTTAAGAAATATTAATAATCTATGAGAGTAGTAATAACTTCTTAATGCACCTTTCCCTTACTCTCATAAGGCAGATTTCACTAGTACATAACTATGCACTTAAAATATTCTTTCTCGTTTTCGACAAATCCCAAATCAGATTCTAATACAAGTTATATTGCGGATAATAGTTTCATTTCACAGAGAGATTTTAATTGTTCGCTATATATTAGAATTGTTTCATTTACCTAGTTATCTATTAATCCAGAATACTTTATTTAAATGTTTTTGGATTCTCTATAAATTCAATTCCAGCTAATTGATAGCGATAGAATGCATTTTGGCCATCCCAACCATTCTGCATATTTGTTGAAGGTAGAGAATTATCTTCTTCCTTTGTCACAGTACAAGTATAGTAATATCTCATTAGCACTTTATAGATTTCATCATAAGTTAATATTTTTTTTCTTGCTTTTTCCACTAGCATATTTAAATAAAGATTTTTGGGTATCATATGTTCAAAAATTAGTTTGACCTTTTCTTTTTGATGCATAAGGAGTAACGCTTGAGGTGTAATAAAGTCAGTCATACTGTATTTGCCATTATACAAGCCTTTCTGACGATGAAAGCTCTCAGTTAGATAGTATAAGTCATCCCCTAACCCTTTAGGACTTAAATGGTGTTGCTTTAATCGTTCATCGCTTATTTGGAGCTTTATGTAAATAATTTGCTCCAAATTTCTGCTTAAAAACTCAATGAATTCTATTCTGGAAAATTCACTTTTTTGGAGCGTATTTAGAGCTACCAGTTGTTGTTCCCTTTTAAGATTAACATCATCACTTAATTTACAAATTTTGTAAACATTTCCATCTGTGTGCATATAACTAATGTTATGCTGAATTCCCTTATTGACGATTGACCAGGGAATCTGTTTTCGACGTAGTTCTGCTTTCATAAAATGTGCTGCCTTTTGAATTGTTGGAAATTGTGCAAGTTTCTCATTATTTTTGAATATAATAACTGCTTTCATGCTAACTCCTTATTTATCATGATTTAGACGTTTATATTAGAGCTATTGAAGCCTCGATAAATATATATAAAAATTATAAAGTAAACCATTCACTTGTTTATTTTGGTAAAAGATAATAAAGGGTAAGATTCTTTAGATCTTATCAATTTTACTGTAAGTTGTTAATCTATTATCCCTCTTACTTTTGATTTATTGAGGATTATTATTAAGCCAAATAAACTGCCTTGCTAGCAATTCGTTTCTTTCGATATCAAAGGATGATGGATACTCCTCGTCATTTGGTAATAAAGGGTATTTATCAAGTAAATGATCAATTATAATTTGTGGGTCTATTAATCTGCAAACTGCCTTATAGTTATCTATTTCAAAATCTCCTCTATTTCTCCCACTGTAGGAAACAGGCGTATATCTTTCTAGGAATTCAAAAACAAAAAATTCATCTTGCTGAAGTTTTTCAATCAAATAGTCCGTAGCTTCATTATCTAAACCGTAGTCATTCCATATAGCAAACATGTATGCTAAATACTCGCTCGCTCCCTTAGTTTTACCGCCATATAACCTACTTGCAATGATTTCTGTTAAATATCTTGCAAGTTCTTTATAGTCGTTTTCAGAAAGTAAATTCTCATGAGTGAAATTTTTATTATTTTCTTTTTCTGGATTTAATAATATAAATGTTTCGATAGAAAAATCTAAATTATCTATACTCTTTAAAATATATCTACAAATAGAAAGTCTTAACTCACTGTCTTTAACAGAAGAAATACACCCAACAATTACATATGCCGCATTACCAAACTTAGTATTTCGCATAAATCCGTCAATTATTGGCAAATCATTTGATATATTAGCTAAAGCTAAGGCGATATGTTTAACCTGATTAATCGTGAACCATCTAGTCTTGCGTCTTAATTTAGTCATTATTGATTCCCTATTTTGTTCGGTAATTATCTTATTAAATTTTTCTTTAACTTTTATTTCATTTAAACTATCAGCAATTTTTAGCAAGTCATCCAGAACCATATCTGAAATATCTTTATTATTTACTGAGTATGAAAAATATCTTTGGAAATAGTCTTTTGCAGAAATTCTTTGTTTTAAACTCAATTGATCTTCTTCTTCACCAATAGAAAAGATTGTATAGATACTATTCAACTGGGGAAACAAGTATTTTAATAGATTCAACATTCCTTCAAATTCTTCATTATCTAGACCTTTTAAAGCTTCCTTAATTCTTTGAACTTTTTCTTCTTTATCTGTTTCTGAACTAGTGTTTTCAGATAAAAACAAATCTTGGTTATCCCTTATGAAGGAATAGATTATTGGAGTAAAAACTCTTATCCCTTCAATTAGCATTAAATCAACTACATTCACTTCACCTTTAAGTAAAGGTAATGAAAAGGTAAGAATATTCCCATATAATTTTGCTTGCCTTGGAGTACGAAGAAATAACTCCAAACTAGTTGTAAAGTAATGATAAAATTCCTCTTTTTCACTATAACTTAAGTCTATCTTATTTTTTTCAAGAATATGTTTTAGTTCATTCAAACAGTAATCCCTTAAATTTTCTAAATCTGCTGCTGGTAATTGTAATGGAACTTGTATGATTTTTTCTAAGAAAGAGGCTCCTGTGAAACTGCTGCTATAAGAATATTTATCTTGCAATGCTGAGGTTACAACCTCTTTATCAAAGGCAAGCACATATGCTGTATATTTAAAATCAGCAGTCAATTTAATAAGTCTAAATAAGGAATGTATTTCATTTTTATCTAAACGGTCTATATCATCTACTAACACAACAACTCTTATCTGCTCCTTATTCAGCTTTTCTTCTAGTCTAGTTTTAAGTTTATCTAAATTAACCCCGTTAGCTAAAAATGGGCTTACACCTTCAGCTATAGTATTAAAACCAGTAGCTTTTGCTATGGGAATACCATATGTATTAATTAGATTAGATATTTTATCCTTTTTTGTTTCTAAAGAGCTATCAATTGCGTCTGCTAAATAGTTAAAAAAGTTTATTAGCATCGTTTCTTCTGTTCCAAACCTCCATGGATTAAACTTTAGACATACTATTTCAGTATATGGTTTTAATTCATTTTCTATGAAGTTGAACACCGATGTTTTACCTTCACCCCAAGCTCCATTTATTCCTATAACAATACTACTTGGGTCAGTCCTTCCAGATATAACTTCAGCAATTCTCTTTGCAAATGGATACCTATTAAATTTATCTTCACTCAAGTCCATTATTGGTGCATCTGAAGAGTAATTATTAGTGTCTTCCAATATATCATCCCCCGAATAATTTAATTACTATATTTTGATTTTTGCCTAGGTGGTATCTAATTAAGGTAATATCATAAAGCCTTAGAATTAGAGCTAGTAAAAAGGTCAACCAATAACTGGTTAACCTTTTATACTAACTCGTCGTTTAATTGACAATAACCAATATAATATATTCTGGATAACATTCTCGTTTAGATTATTACGCACATACTTTATAGAAATTGAATTTTTATCTTAATACACTATTTTCTGCAGTAGTAATTCTATACATACTTTGAGGCTTATACTGGATTCCAACGCTAGAACAAATTTTTTGTTGTTCCTTAAAATCAGTTTTAAACATATACAGATGTCTTTTTACAAAATCTCTTAATAAATCTTGACCAATTTTATTATCGTTTAATAATTTATATAGATTTTTTATATCATCATATGGAAATTGATCATAATGTTCAAGTTTAATTGCGGCATTTATCAATCTTGCAGAATTAATATCTAGAACATCTTCAACTTTTCTTAATGTTTCATCTAACTCCTTAGATCCGACAGATAAAGAAACCTTCATTATTGTACCGCTAATAACTAATTTTGACATATTATATAAGATTCTTTTGGATCGCTTTGTAATTTCTTCATTTGATAAATTTGCATCTCCCTCTTTAGATATTATTAAATCTGTAATGAATTCAATTAAACTATCTTTATTATTTTTTAAATCCCCAATTATAGAGTTAGCTGTTCTTAAACCGATTGTGAAGGCTTCGCTACATAGGTTTTTCTTTTCTTCGCCCTTCATAGATCCATAATAATTCTTTAAAATTTGGCCAATTAATTCAATCATTTTAAATGCTTTATTCATTTCATTTATAATTTGAAGCTGATGGTTTTCAACATCCTCTTCTGATTCCTCATTGAAGTCATCTTCTGATTCATCTATTTTTGAGTCATATAAATTATCCGCACTTTTATTAACTTCATAACGGTTCGTTTTTACATCAATATCATGAATTACCATTGCTGGAATTGAATCCATAAAATCATTAATAATGCTAACATCTTCATCAAGTCTTAATTCAGTTAACGATTCAAAAATACCTTTTGCAGCCTCTTTCACTCTGAACATTATGGATGAATCTTTAGATAAATGAACTAAGAACATTAATATATTTGCATTTTTTTCTACATATAAATTCTTGCAAAGATTTGCAATGATTTTTTGCTCTTCTTCCTCTTTAACATTCTTTGCTAGATATTGAGCTATAAAATAATAATATATGTAAGAATAAGAAAACCTAAATCCGTCATTATGACTTTCCAGAATTTTTGCTCCTAACAATTTTTGCTTATAAATTGTAAATGGCAGTTGCTCATTCGTTAAATCATATTCTAATCTATATTTATCATGAAATTTGTCCCATTCAAGTGGTTTTATTTTCTTTAACTTGAATTTATAAAAGTAAAATGCTAATTCCGTCAAATAATTATTCATCGTTTCAATATCTTTGTTTTGTATCTGTATTTTCATCAATGCTTGCTTAATTAAGACTTCATAATAATAACCATTTGTGCTTTTATCTAAGTTATGTTCTTTACCACTTTCAAAGGTCTGCAGCATAACTAATATATATAACGGAAAAGTAGGAATGTAATTTGAACCAATAACCGAATTTACCATTTTTTCAAATTGATCAATTATGCGGATTTCTTGTTCCTCATTCAAGCTCTCTTCCTGACCTAATTTTACCCATTTACCAATCAACTCAGCTCTTTTTACATATCCAAACTCCGATAATTTAAACTGTCTTATCTTCAAATTTTCTATTGTTGTTGTTCTTAATTGCAGCATTTCTTTAATATTTGAAACTGAATCAGAAAAAAACACAATGTTATTAAACCACTTATTAGCATATTCTAAAAATTTTGTTTTCAATTTATCATTCAATGCTGCCTTCTGCCAATTATCAATGATTAAAACTCTATCATTTCTTTTTAATTGTAAATAACGTTCATAATTGCTTTTTCCGTATGTATCCCATACTGGTTCTTTCAGTAACTTTATCATATCTTTAATAAGTGCAGGTTTAATTCCTTGACCATCAATAAGAAGCGGATAATATCCTAGTTGATAAAATTCATTAAAGTACTTCTTGGATAACGTCGTTTTTCCTGATTCCTTTTCTCCAGTAATAAAAAAGTGTGTACTTGTATTTAGTTCACTCAATATGTGATCAGCATTTTTTTGTGATGTTACCTCATTATTCTTTTCTTGATAAAGCAACTCTTTCATATGTGGATAAACATAAATATCACTAATACTTACGTCCTCTACTCTGGGATGAGTAAGCGGAATTTGCAAATTGTTTATTTGATTTAAATAACGATCTGTAGGTTCTAATATTTCTGAATTATTACCTTTAACTGAGTGATTGTACTGCAAAGTGTTCTCCCAATCAGTTTCCATAATTCTTGAATAAATATCACCCTTCCAACCAATACAGACAACCTTTTGATGTTGATTTTCTAAATTAAAATGAATTACATTATAAGATGAGATACTATCGTCCCAATTCTCTTGAAGCGCTCCTCCTTCATGGTACTGAATTTTTCTTTTATTCCAATATTCAACAGTACTATTTTCCCCCGCATGTTCATGACCGCTTAATATAATATCTGAAGAATTTTCAATTGATTTACGAAATGCTTTTCTATTATCAGGGTCTAACCAGTTATCAGGATGATGTATTAAAGTTATATTTACATCTCCTAAATTATCTTCTATAGAATCTAACATATTTATAGGAAATATCATTTTCCCTGGATTTTCTTGTAATTCTGAAATCCATGAATTATTAATAAGATTAAAACAAATTTTTTTATTTTCTAAGATTAGAGTTACTTTTTCAAATAATTCATTTTTATATACTAATTTACAATTTTTCCAATCCTGATGAAATATCTCTTTAAATTCTTCGAAATATTTCTGCTGTTTTATCATTTTTATAATTGATTCTTCAATTGGAGAATCTTTCTTTTTTCTTACATCTTCTATGAGTATTTTGCGAGGTTTTTCAAATTCTTTATTGCTAAAATCACAATCATGGTTTCCTGGTATAAATAAAAACTCAACTTCTTTATTTAATTCATCATATATCTCTTGTTTTAAGTTATCAAAAAAGGAAAATGCCTTATTATAATATTGATCTTGCAAACCTGAATAAGCTATATCACCAGTAACACAACATACTATATAATCCGAATCTCTTAAGTTTGAAATTACAGATCTATAAAATTTGTCCAGCTTATCCTCAAGGGAATTATGCTCATTTTTAAAGTGTATATCTGAAATATGTAAAATTGTAAATATCATGAATTCACCCACCCTTTTATATAATCTCTTGAACTATCTCTAACCATTACAAAAGTTCTCCATTATCCTTTAATATAAGGAAATTACTTATCAATAATTTGATATTCTCTCTATTTTAAGTACTTTCGATAACACTAACCACTTCCTTTGTTGTCTTTGACATGTAAGTCGAATCCACCAAAATAATTTAAAGATTTATCATCTAATTTTTCTATTCAAATTATTAAGTGATTAAATAGAGGATTGGACATGTTTTTTATAAAAAAATACTTGGATTAAAAGAACGATTGAAAAATACATTAAAATCCTTTAGAACACCAAAGAACAGCAGTCTCAGAGAATTTATTATTATAATTTCATTGCTCTCTTCGCTGCTTCATTAGCCTCACGTTGCTTTAAATTTCCCTGTTGACTCTGTTGTGTATTAATATTATATTAAGCCTGTTTACCTGCAAGTTTCCAAGCATAATCAGCTTCTTAAAATTAAGTATATTATACCATGTTCCATACTAATAAATGGAAGATTACTTACTAGTTTTTCCTATATACATATATTCTTTTTAAAATCTTTGTTTTCTTTTAACTTTTGAAATATTCCTCTTGTATAAATTGTAACTTTCACTTTTCTAGATAGATATTTCCCATACCTCTCCTCCTTCAATAGATAGAAAAATTATAGAAACACGATGAGAATAATTTCCCCTCTACTAATTAATTTATTTTCTACTATTGTATATTATTATTTATTGAAGGTAGTGTTCTTGTACAGCTAAAGTTAGTCAACATTTACTTCGATAAAAATTGTAGTAGTTAAAATGCCCTCTGCAGCAGTAAACGGTAAAGCTATAAACACACCATATGAACCCCATTCCGAAGGAGCATCATATAATTTCATAGAAGCATGAAAAATTATCAAATTAAAGGTCAAAGTTATCCACTTCTTACTTGGCATATAACGGGTACAAATCCGGAAAGATATGGTTATCGATATTTAACTTGCAAAATGCCCTAAAGAAGAAACCGAAACATAAGAAATAAAGAAATGAGGTTATAAATGATGAAGATAGAATGGAAAAAAGAAACTATTATTTTTTAAACTTGAAGAGAATCAGAGGTATGGGCTGATACTTTAGCAAACGAAATACATGGTAGAACAATAAATGGATATATAACACCAGATTATAAAATAGCATATGCTCTTTCATTTTTTCTAGCTTCTAATCCTGATTATGTTGTTCATACAGAAAAGAGTTTCAATATTCATCCAGGATTAAAGGTAGAGGATTCATTTATTTATAAAGTTTGGGTAACTTTTAATAGTAAATAAATCATATATGAGGTGAATCTATATGATTAATACCTACTGAAAGCTTCTACATGTCAGCAAAAAATTTAGATTTTCTTTCATTCATTTATTTTTTGACGCTTTAACTTTTTTCAATTTAGTTTACTTCATTGGAAAATACATTGAAAAAACTTCTTGGATAATTAAAGGAAATTACTACTTAAATTCTCCATATTGAACATGGATTTGTAATATCGTATGTTGAAAAGAAACTCAAAAATGGAATTTTTATCTGTTTTCGAGTTTCTTCTCTTTAAAGCATCTAAATTTCCTCGTTCGTAGTAACATTTAGTTTTTTTAATAGTTAGTGTTACTTCTTTTACAAACGATATTTAGTTATTCAACACTTAGAAAAAACAATGAAAAGTTAAGTAATAAAATTTATGCAAATTTTGTTGCTTCCCAAGTACTTCTCACTGTAATTATAAATTTATAGATGAATGATTAAACAAAATCAATAGTAATTAAAATAGTCTTTTATTAATTATTTTTTTATGGGTGGAGGGTAGAAATATAATGAGATTTATCAACCTCATTGTATTTAAAAATTTTTAGAATTCATAGCTATCTTCTATGTTTGCATTTCATATATGTCTTCGCTACAAGTTAAACAGCTTCCATAAGCATCAGGTTTCACCCCTTTAAATGTCAGTCTTGCAGAGACTTCAATAGCAGAGATTTTAGATTTGCAAGGAATGTAATTAACTATACATCCTCCAATTTGACAATAGGAAGTTTGAACAATCCATCCTAATTCCCCATCATATAAAACATCAAAGACATATTGTTTTGATTCAATTATCAACTGAATTTGATTCTCTATTCTTACTATTTCATTTGCTAATTTCTTTGCATTATCTATCATTTTGCTATTTTTACTATCCATTTCCCATTCCTCCTCATATAATTAATGGGAAATTCTTTTAACTCTTCCATTAAACTTTTGATTCCAATAGCCATTAGACATATCTGCAATTGCAACTCCGGTAGAGCTTTGGGCGCCGATGAATTTCCCTTCTCCTAAATAAATCCCAACATGCCCATCTTTTTTATAAGTATCAAAGAATACGAGATCTCCTGGTTTAGCAGCTTCATAATTAACCGCATTCCCCATTTCTTTAAGAGTGTCTGTTGTCACTCCGGTTCTATTGCCTAAGGTTACTCCAACTTGTTCAAATGCCCAATGAACAAAGCTAGAACAATCAAAATACCCTCTACTTATATCCTCTTTGCTCCTTCCTCCTCCAAATACGTAATAAGAATTATTTATCCACTTATATCCTACTGTTGTAACATCAATCCCACTATTATTATTGATATTTAGATCGATTGTAGATATGTCCTTTTGGAACTTAAAGCTCTCTGCTAACTTTATAACTTTATCAACATACCAATCTGCATGGTTATAGGCCCATATTGCCTTCTCTTTGTTATTTTCAAATCCATGAGAAGCTAAGTAATACGCTGCGCTTGCAATGCTGTCCGCTGGATTCCACGGGTCTGCTTTTCCATCATTATTAGCATCAATTCCAAACCCGTTTCCTCTTTTTATGGTTTCTAAATCGGTGATGTCTATATCTTCAGCTACTAATCCTCCACCAATATCGTACTTAGATCCTACCCATGAAGAAGGCATAAATTGCATAGGTCCTATGGCTCCAACACTGGATTCCATGGAAATATGAGTGGAAAAGGAGGTTTCTACAGCATGTATAGCCGCTAAGTAATACCATGGTATGTTATATGTCTGTTCACCATAAAGATAATATGGCATATATTCTTCTGGTACCTCTTTAGATGATGTAATGCTTTTTTGGTAAAAATCACTTTCAAATCGTTCTCCATTTACCCTGGCATTTTCATTAGTAATAGCGGCTTCAATCATCTCTTTATCCTTTGATAAAGTTTTGCTTTTTAATTCTAATTTTTCTTTTTTTTCTTTATAAGTATCCTCTTTTTCCTTCAATGCATCTATTAACTTACTGGAAGCTTCCTGTTGTTGTTGCAATTGTTCATTCAAATCGCTAAATTCATTGAGTAATGTTTGTTTTTCCATTAAATACGTAAAATCTCTGTTCAAATCTTCTACGAAATTAAAGTTCTTTACGTTCTTCTTTATAATAATATCTTCATTTATCCCGGCAAAATTATCCGAAAGAAAGGGTAGATCATTCACCGAACTTTTCTTTTTTTCCCGATATTCATGTTCTTTCGCGGCCAGTTCATCTTTAACTTTTTTTACCTGCTTTTTATTTAAGTCTATTGCTGTTTTTAAATGATTTAGTTGCCTTTTTTTAAAACTAATTCATTTTGGGTTATATTTATAGCCTTATCCATCTTTACAATTTGTTCTTTCAAATTTTTATTATATTCATCAATCGAATCAATCGTTGTTATTTCTTTTTCACTCTCATTTGCAGCAACATGGATTGGTCCATTTATCAACCCTATGGATAACCCAATAGCAGAAAGAAAAGTGATACTTTTAATTTTACTACTCATTTTAACCCTCCCCAAAAAATAACCCCAAGAATACATAGAAATGAATGTCTCTCTATGAATCTTGGGGTTATCCCATTTGAATTTTCAATTTGTTCAACATATTCATGTATTAACACTTTAAATAATCAATTAAAATTAGGATTAATTGAGGTAATGCTAGCACAATGCCCATATTCAGACCAAAAAGTACTTTTCCTATACACATTTACTTCTCACTCTCTATCAAACCTTTGTTAAATCAAGTGATTACTTTCTCAAACATTACTCTTTGGTAGATAAAGCTACTGCTAGAATCCCCAAATACCCTTTTGTCGAGCTATTTCTTTTTTGAATACGGTTTATCATCTCAACAAGCGTTTTTTTCTCTTCTCTACTACTTTTTTCTATAATTAATTCTGCTAATTCTTTACTCTCAATTTTTTTTTTAATAAAGGGTATTTCAATATATTCATATTTACTTAATTCATATCTAATTACCATATCTGTATAATCTGTAGGAAATTGAATAAAGTCGTTTTTAACTAATTCTGAAGATAGAGACATTTGTTTCTAAGCCCCCTATTCTACTTCAGCAATTGTGTCATTAATCGCATTTGCAAATTCTTGTAAATTCCCTCTTTCCAGTATAGAAATCTCAATAGGTAAAGCTACCCCTCCATTATTCGATACATTTAACGAACAAGTATAACTGTTAAACAAGGGAACAATACCGATAAGAATAAGGACTAATCCTATGAAAAAATCACCATTAACAAAAGAAGGAAGTCCTAATATGAATGTAAAAAACAGACCAAACAAAAATCTCTTTAGATGAAATTTTGTTGATGTTGAAACACTAGCTATGTTCTTTAAGGACATAGTAACTTCATTTTTTCCTATAGGCATTAAACCTAAAACGGTATTGCGATCATACCCTTTAAACCGTTTATTAGTTAATAATAAATCTGTTGTTAACCATCTTAATAAAACATTCGTACAGTATGTGCCTTCTTTCAGTTTTTTCTCTCTTTCCATGACGCTTTTTCTCCTTTCAACAAAAAAATCCCCCTAGAATAAGACATACAGTTTATATGTCTTCATCTAGGGGGATTCCCTCTTCGTTATTTATATAGGTAAATTATAGCAACCATATAACGAAAAGTCTAGTTGTTATTAATTTTCATTAATTAAATGTTCCTTTATCCTATAAGCACTTTTATTTTCTTATTTTCATAAGAATCGTGCTTATGTACTTATCAAAAACAAAACAAAAAGAAGAGATTATTAATCTCTTCTCTGTTCAGTAAGATGATACTTTTCTTAATCGCTTAGGGGATCTTCTATGAAATATCCTTCTATCTTCCTGTAAGGAAGCTGCTTGCTCTTTATTTGAACCTATTGATTCATAATATCTTTTTTTAGCTTCATTAAAAATCTCTTCTATAGCCTTAGTTATCTTATCCATTTGGCGTTCAGTAATACAATCGTCTAACTCTACCATTAAATCATTAACTTGTTTTTTTTCTTCTTCCGTTAGGATATCATTCAGTTTCATGATTTCTCTCCTCTCGTCTATCTTACCTCGACTATATTCTATGCTCTTCTGCACTATACTACGATTATTGTTATAAATATTATAACATATCGAAATCATGTTGAAAAAATAAACACTACAGATCCTGATTTATCTTTCTGTTTATTTCCTCTATTCTGCTTTCCTTCTTTGATTGAAGTGATTCTTCAACTTTAATAATTGCATTTTCACCTACATATCCACCTAAGATTGATGTTAAAATTACTCGTTCCGTTCCATTTGGATCACTGAATAAAATCGTAACAATAGCTCCAACAGCTCCAAAACAACCATCCAATAAGAAACCCGGATAGAATGTAAGTTTATTATTCCTCGGTTTTTTTATTGTCCCATACCTCTTTGCGTGAGTTAAAACTCCCATACCAAATCCAATACAACCAGCCAAAATTATTTTATTTAACATGCCTATTCACCTCTCTTGAAAAATTTGCGCAAACACAAAAAAGCCTTTGAGGCAATAGACAATAAATACATGCGTTACATGTATTATGCCTATTAGCCCAAAGGCTGCGTGTTTATTAGTTAAGACGCTAATCCTAAATAGGATTGCCAAAAAAGAAAAAAGAAAAAAAGGTTATACATTTATTATACGATTTTCTTTCTTATAACACTACACAATTTAAAAAGAGATAGTAAACCTATCCCTTTTACTAGATATAAATTTTCAAGTCTAAGAATTTTTATTATTTGATCACTTCTCACCATAAATTAAAATCCACATAATTTTTTGCTGACTTTAATGTAGAAAATATTAGTCGTACGTCTCCCGCTTCTTCTAATGGAACGTACTCTCCTCCTATAAATGGATAAAACATACCAATTATCCAACCGTCCCCATCTGGATTTTCTAGAACCAGATACTTAGGTATTTCATCACCATAATAAGTAATTGTTTTATGATAGCTAAAGAATCTATTAACGTCTTCTTCTCTCCAATCTATCATTATGTCCCCTCCTAAACTATTCTTACCCTCTTAACAAATTCTAACTTCTACCGATTCATTTTGGTTCATTTGCTGATATCTTAGTATTAATTCATCTAACTCTTTACTCTTCTTTATTGCTTCGGGAGAATTAAATCCCTCTGAGAATGCAATTTTTAACATTTCTTCTCTTACCCGCTCTATTTGATCTCTTAGTTTATACATGAGTATTCCTCCAATTTTATTGTTTTAGAATATCTTTGTATTACTTAACAAAACCATTTAAGTCAGTATCTGCATAACCAGGGATGCTCCAAATATTTAATTGTTTTTCTTTTGCTATATTTTCTGCATCCTTATAGACATCAATAAATTCATATTCATCAAATAAGTAAGCTAATTTAACATATCCCTCTTTTAATAAATATGACTGAATACTAATTTGATCTAAAAAGACATGCGCCAAAATTCTTCCGTACTTATCCTTTTCATCAGCATTAGGATCCAATTGATAGGTAATTTCCTTTCCTTCTATAAGGTTAGCCAGATATTCCTTACCTTCTTGTCCAAATGGCTCATTCTTCCCTTTTGTAATTTCAGGTCCATTTATTCCGATTAACCTCAAAGCGGTATACTTATCTGCTTCCAAAACTAAAGTGTCAGCATCTATCACTTTTTTTACTATAGCTTTGTGTTTTTCTGTTTTAATATCAGCTGCCTTTTCACTAGAACGATTGACATCATTAAAGTACTTCTTAAACGAAATCTCCTTTTCTACCTGATTATCAGTCTTGTAGTTCTCTTTAGACTGGTATGTAACTAGGCTATCTGTTGAACATCCACTTAATAAAAATAAAATAAATAAAGTGGAAATAATCTTTTTCATCTAAACCCCTCATTTCCAAAAAAGAGAGCACTCCAATATACTAAGACTTTACTTAGTAATTGGGGTGCTCCCATTTCTCAATATATTATATTCACTCTTCTAATTTCCTATATATTTATAATAAGGATAAAAATAGAAAAATTCAACCCAAAAAAAACTAAACTCTCCTTTCAGAAAAGGCAAAGCTAAATTGCTTCTATATCCTCCATGATTTTCTTAGTTTTTTCATTATTATTGATTCCACTGGCCATGGAATACCACCAAACTAAATCTTTTCTTCTTTTCTTATTATCTATTCTTGCTAACTCCATAACTAATTTAGTCACAACTTCTTTTTCTTCTTCAGTATAACTAATCATTAAATAATCCTCCTATATAGATACTTTTTTGGTATTTATATCTGCTAGTAATTCATTTTCCATTAAAGTTAATGACAAAAGTGTTAAATCATCTATTTTTTCATCATCTTTATTTCGTGTGATCCCCTTTTCTTTTAGGAATTCGATTATTCTTTTTCTCTCTCTTTCCACTCTTATATGTATTTCAC
Organism: Niallia sp. FSL W8-0177; assembly: GCF_038006285.1. Lineage (NCBI taxonomy): Bacteria > Bacillati > Bacillota > Bacilli > Caryophanales > Bacillaceae > Niallia > Niallia sp. FSL W8-0177. The sequence goes on along the minus strand of NZ_JBBOUX010000002.1, from coordinate 202,560 downwards.
GATCGTAATACATCTCAGTTCCTCCATTTCACCTGTACCAATTATTACTAATATGATTTCAAAAAAATATCAGAATTTTTAATTTTCTTCATAGTAATCATCAGAGAAATCTGGTACATCCTTTTGGTTTTCACAAATATTTTTAATCTTTTCGATATCAAATAAATAAGAAACCTCTTCGCTAATATCATAATCAAACTCATTTGCAACAAATATAGCCGCTTCTTCATTTTTATAGATCATTAAACGAAATGAACTAAACTCCGATTGTGCCTCTTCAACATATAATCCATTATGCGTGGAAAATTCATATGTTTTAAAACATGAAGTTTCAACTTTAAAGTTCACCTGTTCTACAGTATTTATTAAAGTTTCCATTCTTTTGCCTCCCTTTTTATTAAAAAAACCAATGATAAATGCCAACTGATCTCTTTTAGAAAAATGAAATCTGTCCTGAAATACTTACTTTAAATGTAACCTCACTTTTCTCCCTTGTTTCCTCATTAATTTCAAAAGGTGTTTTTTCGTAGCAACCAAAATGAGCCTTCTTATTGTTAAAACGAGAAACATAAAAATAATCCTTACCATTTTCAAATAAGTAATAACTCATTCCAGGCACTAAGTTAGCACTATCTGCTTTTCCTAAATATTTCCCCTTCATTAATTACATACCGCTCCTTTCAGTGATAAACACAAAAAAGCCTTTGGTCCTTTTATTAACCTAACAAAAATATTGTTAAGTAAAAATCAAAGGCCCAAAGGCTTCGTGTCTATTAGAATATGCTTATCATAAAGATAGCTAAAAATAAAAATTACAAAAAAATGTATATATAAATTCTAGTTGATTATTTTGAAAAAAGCAATAATTACTGATTATTTACCACTTAATTTCTTATATTGGTGGGAATTTACACAGAACTCTTTTATTATCTTTTCTAGTTGCTCCTTTGTAGGATGAACAATACTCTTAGTTGTATAAATTTTTTCAATAATTAGTCCCCCACCATACACTAGCCTCACTTCAACAGTTCCGGTTAGACTAAATCTTGTGACTTCAACTCTTAATCCATACTCATTATCCTGAAGATAGTATGTAGTTTTCTTAATTTTATATTTACCATGCGAAAATGGTATAATGGTTTCTTTTTTCTTAATATAGTAGTTTTCTTCATTCATGGGAAATCCTTTCTGTTACTTATTATAGTAATGTAGAAATTCACCTGTCTTTTAATACTTATAAATATTATTCTACTTATTTTTTTGAATATAAACTACTGTATAGTATTTCCATTGTTTTTTACCCTTATAGAAAGAGGTGAAAAAATGAATAACTTAGTAAAAACCATTGGAGAAAGAGTCCGTTATTTCAGATTATATAGAGGTTTTACACAAGAGGAACTAGCTGAAAAGGCAAATATTCACTATACATATATTGGTGGTATTGAAAGAGGAGAAAGAAATATCTCCCTGGAAACGCTTAACAAAATTACGGAAGCTCTTGAAATTTCACCTACTGATTTATTTGCACAAAACTACTTAAAAAAAGAAACTGATAAGACATTACTATTAAAGCTTCATCAGGAATTATTAAGTACAAGAAGTACAGAAGAGATAATAATTGTCCATCAATTAACCCAAAACATTTTGCAATTAATAGATAGAAAATGATATTTATAAAACATTTGTAGTTAATCCATATTTCTTTATGTAAGCAGACATAACCGTTTAAATAGATGAAATGGTTTTAAAAAGTAGTTGTCCTGTAAAAAGGATAAAACAAAAGTATAAGAGCCTCGATACATTTCAATGTCCAGCAAGGCTCTTACAGTTAATTTTATTGATTTCTATACTTTAAAAGGTATTTCAGCAGCAGATTTATATCATAAAGAGTACCAAGAATGTGGATATTTATTTAAAAGTTTAATAGTAATTTCATGAAGTATTATAACTTTGTTTTATTGGACTTAAACCTCTGCCTAGTTTCTTCGGTATATTTGTTATTATGACTTAGAATATTTCCTACTTCCCATTTTTCTATTTCGTAACCTTGTTCAATTAGTATTTTTTTTTGTTCTGCCTCTAATTTTAAATTTGCTGGCGTTAAATAAGCAAATATACTTGTTTCTAAATTAGAAGGAATCGATTTCACTTGATACCCTTCACGCCAATGGGATAGAATCATTTTCCCATAGTTATACCATGCTGATGTATATTCTGAAATTAACGAATCAAAAGTCATTACTCTTATGTCATCATTTGTCTTTTGTGCAAACATCCTTGTTCTTCTAATATCATTTTCCTTTTCAGAGTTTCTACCATATATTAATACATATTTAAACCTAATTGGTCGATCTTCTAAGGGTTTTTTTAGAGGGGCTATTCTGTTTAATATTTGTGTAGGATTTTGTTCAATATACGCTTTCCATTCGGTTATTTGATCCATTGCATTATTAAATTTGGCACTAAACTTGATTTGTTCGTTATTATTTGTAAATATTTTTTTCTTGGGGTCTTCTAATTCCACCAAGACTAAATGCCAGAAATCTGTCGATTTAGTTAGAAAAGCAAAATCTGAGATAAGTCCATCACTTATCTTAAATTTTGTTATTATACTATTAAAGTGCAAGTGATGGTTTAATAAAAAAGGGGTCGAAATAAGTTCTGTATTTTCTTCAAGAAAATTTTGTATATGATTTTCGTTTAATGAAATGTCATCTAATTTATGTTTAAAACGTTCAATCAAATCACTCAATATTTTCTCCTCTTTCCATTTTAATATATTCTAATTATACAATAACCTATATACAATATAGTAACTTCAAGAATGACTAAAATAAAGGCAAATGAAAACAAGGAGGAGCTAAATATGGATCTAGAAAAATTATTTAAAATGTGAGTAAATCATCCAAAAGAAGGCTTTGGAAGAACTAATTTAGATTTTACAGATGAATGTTGGAAAAAAGTTATAAAAGATATTCAGATTTGGGAGAGTAGTGACAATAAAGTAGCAAACGAGTTTGCAAAATATTTGAAGTATACCGGCACATTAAGAAGAGTTCACCTAAATCTTGAAAAAGTGAATTTTAATAATCATTATGTTTCATGGACAGCAGCTGAAAGACTAGAAGATATATACTGGTTTAAATCATCGATTCCTCATACAATAATTACAGCAGAAGCAACAAAAGAGAATCCAGGGATTAGTGTTAAGGGGTTTATATCAGCTATGAAATTGGAGATTCCAAATTTTGAGTTAAACTCATCGGCTATCAGAGAAGAGCATGAAGTGATTTTTCCATTACAAGAAAAAACAATATTAAGAATAGAAAAAATAAAATAGAGGTTATATTAATAAAATTGATAGGAGAAATTCATGCTATAAAAAGTCGTTTTCCTATATTATTAATGTATCGACTTTTTTATTAGCATATTAGGGCAATAGATTTATGAACCAAAACAAATTTTCATTGGATCACTCCCTATCATATCGTAATTTATCATTAGAATTACTTGTTCCACTAACCTTCTTTTAGTGGATGAAAGATTTCTAAACCACTGGTTTGATTCTTTTTAACTAACTCCCTTCATTTACGATATTTAGTATTATTTTAAAGTTTTCATAAACAAACACTTGAAATGAGGTATTTCAATATGAATAAATATAATTTAGTTTGGTTACTTTCTGAATATAGACTAGAGTTAATTACACTATATTCTAACGAAGTAGAAAATTTTATAGAATCAAAATTTGATGAATTTATACAACAAGCAGATGAAGCAACAAAGGGGCTAAGCGAAGATGAGAAACAAAATTATTATGAATATTATTATGATGACTTGGCATTAGTACGGGATGAATATCCAAGTATTCTAAGATACTCAATTATTACTGCAACATATTCTAGCCTTGAGCGAGCATTATTTAGAATACATTATCAGCAATCAAAGGATAGACATGGTTTCAAGAAATACAAAAAAAACAATTCCGATCTAGATGCCATATTAGAATATATAACAATAGAAATGGAAATAAATATCCTTCATTTAGCAGATGAATTAAATTTTATACAAAGCTTAAATAAAGTTAGAAATAATATCGTTCATAGTAATGGAAGAATATTTGATGATAATAATCCTAAGCGAATTGAAAAAATTATTAATAAAAGTTCTAACCTAGAAATAAACTCAGGACAACTTGTGGTTAAGAAAGAATATATAGATGAAATGTTATTTCACGTTAATAATTTTCTGACGTCAATTTATAAAGAATTAGAAACAAAACATCCCTTCTAAAAAATAGGAGGGTTAATTCTCACCTTTCTAGATTCATGCATTTTGGTGTAATATGAATTCACCCTACATTTTCTTCTTATTTTCCCTCCAGATAAATTTATCTAAGTAACCAAAAATATTTTTTTATAAATGTTATATTTAGTGGTAATTCTCTGAGGTTTATTTCAATTTAACATGCTCCTTTAGTGCTATAAAAAAACTGCATATGGCAGCTTTTTTAAGTCTGGGGTGATTGTATATTATGTATATGAACGTTAAAATTAAGATTAAATTCATGGAACCCCAAATGGTTTCAATTTGTTCATTTTAAATCTCAATATATCAATTACCGCTGCCTATAAATATGTTTATCCAGAAAAAGATATTAGTTATTTTCATTAACATATTCTACAAGAATTTTAGAAACCAACTCTTCCAAAGTCAAATTTCTCTCAGACGCAATTTGTTTCAAAGAATCTTTAACATGAGATGGTATCTCTATAGATAACACGTCATATTCAGAATCTATAAAAATCCCTTTAATCGTTGAGATTATGGAACCTTCCACCATATATTCCTTAATAATTTTTATCGTATCTTCATCTAAAGTATCGTAAGGGAAACAATATGGTTTAATTTCTAACTCTATCTTTTCTTTATTTATGTTCATCTTCATATTTGTTGGAGTGATATATTCATAACATTTATCTAAGAAAGAGTATATATTAGATTCAACATTATTTTCGTAAGGGAACTCAAATTTAGCAAATTTCCTTTTGGAAATTATCGAACCTCTTTCAATTAAATAAACCGGTTTAAAACCATATTGCTCAATTTTCGTATATGGAATCTTATTTCCACTAGCAGTTAGTAAAAAGTAATCTTCATCTTCCCCAACCATCAATCTGCCATGTTCTTCACTTCTTTCATGAATAAACAATTGAAACCAACCTTGTTTATTTGGTTTGGAATAAAACTCTTTGTTATTTCTACTTCTAACATTTTTATAATTTTTTTGAAAACGTTCAAGCTCCGTTTGTTTAATAAAATATAATTCCCTACCTCTATAAACTTTTTTCTCTGCAGTAAGTTTACCATCCTTTATATAGTTAAATACCGTTACAGTAGATACACCTAATTGTGTAGCAACTTCACCGGTGCTAAGTCCTGGCTTTTTTAATTTGTCTTTTACCTCTTCTACATCATCAATATAAAAGTACTTCGTATTGTCAATTTGCCAACTTTTTTCATTCACTGCAGTTAATATGCCTTGTCTGGAATATGATAAAACTGTGTTCTCAGCAACACCTAATAATTCCGCAGCCTGTTTTGTAGTAATTTGCTTTTTCTTATCTTCTTGGCACATTTTATTCTCCCCAACTAATCATTATTAAAATAGTGTATACATATCATTTAATATTAACACAATATTATAATCTATTTATATGTTACCATTTACTATAGTCAATATTCAATTGGGGAATAATTCTAATTTATGTATTAATTCTCACTTTGTTTACAATACTCACTAGCATTCTCTAAAAAATCTGTAATACATTCTTCTACCTTTTTTCTTGTTGGTTTTTCTAATGTAATACTTTTAATAGTTTTATCAATAACTACCCCTCCTCCCCCTATCAATAATTTAATCTCCACTGTATCTTTTTCTCGACTCAAACTTCCTCTTTTATCTACAAATCTACTAACTTGCACTCTAAGACCATATTTGGATTTTTGTAAGAAATAAGTTTTCACTTGCACTTCATATTTACTTACAAAAAAAGTACTTTCATCTAATGCTCGGTATAAACTTTCGCTAATCAAAAAATCCACCTCTTCCTTTTATCATTAAACAGATTATAATATATATCTTAATATTAAACAAAGGTTTAATGTATATTTTATATAAAGAATATGATACCTACTATTTTATATTAAAACGTATTTTAAGTATTATCTTTATTTATATGTATATATAGTAGACAAATAAATGATTTTTCTACTAATATAGGAGTAGATATTAAATGTATTTAAATTTACTTAATAATGAATTACCTACAACCAGATAATTACTATACTTTTAAAAAATGACAAAAGGGGTGTGAAAATGCTAGAAAAGGAAATTTCTTTCCATTCGAATAAAAATTCGTTAGAATTTACAGGAAGTCAGTCATCCATCGCATCGTTTTCAAAAACACTAAAAGATCCATCAGTATTTCAAAATTTACCTGACGAGTTAATCATTATGGAGGATGTATCTAAAAATAAGGAAATAAATGACTTGGAAATGATGTATTTATTTTTACACCAAAAGAAAGATATGGATATACGAAAGAATAAAATGGAGAACACCATCGAAGAGTACAGCAGAGATTTACTTATCATGTATAAACAGATAATAGAAAATGCTTTTTCCATTGGATTAGATTTAAACGCACAGCAAAATCCTTATCAGATATTCAAACTACTCAATCATGTACATATTAGAAAATTTCAAGAGTGGTTAGCTGCAGCTCCGTTAGGGAAGGGGAAGAAGCCATACGCAGTTTCTACACTGAGTCGTAAAATGGTAGTTCTTAAAGGATTTCTTTCTTTTTTGTATAAAACAAAGTATATAGAAGTTCCGCTGCATGAAAAAATGTTGAGTAGTAATGTGCGGGATATTGATCGGCCAGATAGGGATTTAGGAAAAAATGAGGTAGTGCAGATATTGGACTATTATAAAGACCATCCCATTGTTCATTGTTTACTAGCAACCTTAATTACAACAGGGCTTAGAATAAACGAATTATGTCATAGTAAAATATCGGATATTTCTTATGTGGATGGAGATTACTGGTTATATGTATTAGGAAAAGGGAGACATGAAAGAGAGGTACTCTTACATCCATATATAATAGAAGAAATACGGAAATTTCGACGAACAAGACGGTTAGATTTTATATTAGATGGTAGTGATAATTCGTATATTTTTATGACGAACAAAGGGAAACCATACAATTATAAGTATTTATCTAATTATTTAACAAAAAAAATTAATGAAGCGGATTTACCTTTCATCAAAACAAGGAAAAATCCAATTACACCACATACACTAAGACATGCTTTTGCACAAATTAGTTCTGATCAAGGGGCGAGTTTGGATCAAATTAAAATTGCATTGGGGCACAAATCGATTCAAACAACATCTATTTATCTGCAGAAGAAATCAAGAAGAGAAAACAATGCGGGGCATGCTTGGAAAAATTCAAGAATAATTAACTCATTGTAACTAAATTAATTATTTTTACATTAGCTCTGGTAAACTTAAATGTTGAAAATATAAAAAAGGGAAGCCTATTCAGAAAGGTTTCCTTTTTTATATTTTCAAACTTACTCTAAAAAAAAGTTTCTATATAATGCTTTGATTAGATAACCCACTGTTCCAATTTTTTGACTCCGTAATTATAATAAAGTTCCTCAATCTCAATTGAAAAAATTTTCATGCCAAACCCCTTTCGGTCTCTTGGCCAGTTTTGTTAAACCATATTGCTCGAAGTCAAAGAAGATGGCTCACATTTCTTGTGATTGTCTTTTAAAAGCAACAGCTTCTAAATCCAAGTGTAATCTATCATAAGTAACTATCATGAGATTCTAGTAGGGAGTATCCCTTTATCATGCCAAATGTAATCCATGTTGCCTTTTAGACTGTACTAGTGGTATTGGTAAAATTTTTCTGCAAAACTTGCAACGATAACGTTAACGCCCATTATATTTACCTAATCGAACTACATGATTTCATTAAAAGAAGGGCCTTTTCAAAATCTTCTTACATACAGTTCATTAAAAATATCCTTATATTTTTCAAACGTTTGATTTCCCAATCTCTTTTCGAATAAGTTATATACAGATTCCTTGAATCCTTCTCTCTTCATTAAAGTTTCTATTTCTTCTTCTTTTAAATATAGAAGTAAATCTATATCAGTTAATTTAGGATTTTCCATATTAAACACTAAATCGAAATATTCTGAGTAGCCATCAAAGGAATGCACATACTCTTCAACTTCTTCTTTTTTAAGGCAATCATTTCTATATAAATCTGTTAATATATTTAGGTTTCTTTCTACAGGATCTGGATGTAACTTTATATTCTTATCTTGAGTACGAATTTTTTCTACTGTATCTTCTATTATAATTTTATTAATATCTTTGTCTGCAATAACAACATTGTTAATCAAAATGACATAGTAAAAATATAATTCATTAAAATCTAACGAACTTTGCTTAGTCTTTATTTCTTCTAATAAACTTTTTATTACTTCTATTATTAATAGTTTATGATCCTCATTTAAAGCATTAACTATCGGAACCAGTAGTTTTCCTAAAATTTCATATAAAAAATTATAATGGTTTTCTTTATAGGATTTCTTTACTAAATCTATAATATTAGATATTACATCTCTTTTTATAGGATATTCATTATAATCGGTATATATATTAGTCAAATTTCTATAAAATCCATTTCTATCAAATTCAACTATTCTCTTATTCTGTAAGTATGTTTTTAAATATTTCTCCAAATAATCTGATACAGTCTTTTGGAACAATACTTTTTTATTTGCTACCGAAACTATAAATTTATTTAGATATTTAAATTCATTTAGATAAATTTTTTCATTTATAAGTAACACTAATTTATTTGCGATATCATTTGCCTTTTGAATACTTAGGTTCGATTTCGAAATTAATGTTAATAAATTAAAAAGATATACCTCGCTTTTTTCTTTGTTTTTATTGTTTAATATATTTTCAATTACTGTATCTAAAACTTTCATAATATACTCAAAAGCTTTAATATTAAAGTTTATTTCTTTAATATTATAGTCTATCAAAATATTTTCTAAATCACTTGTCTTTAATTTTGTTACTATTATATACACTTCAAAAAGATCCAATTCTTCTATTTTATTTGCAGAAATTCCGCTGAAGAAACCTTTCGTGTTAGGGTTATTTTGAGTGCTATAACTCGCAAAAACACCTTCTATAAAACTTAAATATAAATATTTGATCTCTGTATATTTATTTATGCATAAATAGTTAGACTCTATAAACATCCAAATATTACTTATTATATGGAAATTTTTATCTATCGAACTATTAAAAGAAAAACCGCCTTTCTCAACAGTACGTTTAGTCTTCTTTAACGTATCTACTTCTTTATTTAACTTATTTTGTACTTTATATATTAAATTAAAGTCTTGGATTTCCTTCAAAAATTCTATACTCTTTCTTTCTTTGTATGGAAGATTGTTGTAAATATCTTCGAGGTCTATTTCTTTAATTTCTATTTCTAAATCATCATTTACTTTATGTGAATTAACTAAAAAATGTCCTACATGTTTTCTATTAAATTCAGAAATAAAATAAATTAAATATTCCTTGTCTTTAAAAGTCTTCAATGAAATAGTCTTATAATATTTATACGCATCAAGAAAATGATCATGTTCATAATATGTATATGCTTGATTTAACATAAGAAAATAATCTTCTCCCTCGATAAGACTCGTAAAACTATTTATATCTATAGGACTTATTAAACTATCTTTCTCTATAATTTTAATCATCAAATCATCTAAAAACTTATCTTCACTCTCAATACTAAATAATATCTTTTTTTCTATAGAAACTCCCTGAATATTTGCCTTTTCGAATATTTTTATAATTTTATCAAACATCCAGTTATCTTTATATTGGTCAGCATTTGAAAATATCTTTAATAAGGAATTTTCACCATTTATAATTGTTAAAGTTCTATCACCAAATAAATCATAACCCACTGACTTTAACCCTAAACTTTTCACAATTTGATCTGGCATAATAAAATTCAAATTCTCAAAACAACTGAGTTTTTCATAAATACCTTCTAAGTCACTCATCTTCATTGATTTATCAAACGAATTAAAATAAGTTAATATATCAAATAATCTATTTCCTCTCCAATTAGATTTATCAAACACATTATTATTTGGCAAATTATTGACTTCATCATCATACAAAATATTAATACCACGATTTTTATAGTATGCATGCTCTATACGGGAATATCTTTTACTACTTTCAATTAGATATGCTGGTTGGAAATGATTTCTCAGTATATTTTTAACCCATTGAAAAATCAAATTAAAGTTTGAATCATTCACTGAATATCCTATAAAGAGAACAGTATTTGTAGCTATTAAAGATTTAATATAACTTTCTATTAATGTAAAATTTGATGAATAATTTAAGTAGTCATCTTCCTTTAAAACAATATTTCGATTTTCAAAATCACCATGCATTTTAATAATAGTTTTATTAAAATTGTCATACGGGAGGTCTAAATCATGTTTTACAGTATGAAAAAATTGGCCTTCTTCTATTGCAGCTTCTTCTAGCAAAGTATCGTAATTGGTAGTAATAATATGAGTAGGCTTAAGCTTAAATATCTCCTTATGTATTGGATTTGATTTATATTTCTTTTTTCGAAAAATTTGATTTAATTTTTCGAAATACTCTTTTTCTCCCCTTTCATTAAAATAGTATTGAGGGATCTTCATATATAAATCCGGTGATTTATCCACCTCAAAATCCCCTAAATCTTTTGCAAATTCTTTAATTAATTCATTCCAAGTTGGCATTCCTGAATTCGCCGAAACTCCTGCTCCTACGAAAATTACTAATTTATTATTTTCACTCGCTTCTTTAATTTTTTTTATACTAGTGTCTAAAAAATAGTCAGCCATATATTTTTACTCCTTTAATTAAAGTTAGATTCTAACCGTATTTTCCATTCATAATTACTTTGCTTTACATGTTTTAACCTTTTAAAATTTAGTCTTGATAAGTCTTTAGTATATTCAAACTACTACTATTATAAATAAGATCCCTAATAGTTTTTAAAATAAGATGCTCTGTTTCATTATTATCTATACTTAAAATCAATGTGGATAAACTCTTGTCGCAGGTGTTGCAATTTCTATTACATAGAATTCTTTATTGCTTATCCTATTTTATATATAAAACTATACAGCACGATTTTCTTGTTCCATCTAATAACAATGAAAACTTTCTACCTAATGGCAAATAAACTATTTTCATTGCAAGATGATAATTACAGGCATCTTTAGATAACAATTGAATCATCTTTATAAAACTTTCTAACCCTTGGCTCTTAATATCCTTAGCAATCTGTAATGTGTTAAATTCAATCGGTCGAATCATACCACCATAAACCGATTCATCCACCCACGATTTATTGCTTCTTATTTAGAACGCCACCACCTTGAACTTAAATTTAGATATAAATATCACCCTAATTCACTTCTTGTATATCGCAAGACTCTTTCTGTACTATTGTATCATTGCCAAAGTCAAATTGTGTAACCTACACAGGCTGATTGGTATCCTGCTTTAAATGTTCGGCAGGATTGTCATTTAAAATAATTTCAGATCCGCCTTGATGTTGTGAATTTCTATATTTACGGTTACTTGGTGTAAAAATTCTTTTCTTAATTTGTGAAGCATGTTCAAGAGTATCTAATTTTCTTACCAAGTAACTAAGTATTTTTGGTTGTCCGTTTTCGTTTTCTACATATATGTTATAATCGTCTTTTGATAAAAAGAGCTTGTTTTTTTATCTTCATATTGTATGAAATGATATTATAATTCTCGAATTGATAATTATAATCGCCCTCATCACGAACATCAAAGAAAAACATTTTAGTATTTGTAACAAAAAAATAACTAATCCAACTATTCCTATTAATGTTAGGAGTGCCCCTACATCATCCTATGTCCATTTCCAATTTTCTTTTTTCTCTGTAATATCCATAATAACTTCCCCTTTTACTAACCTATCATTTCTATCAATGATTTAATCCAACCAAGTATCTTCAGAATGGCACCCAATACATCAATATAGAACAACATACCTGATCTCCTTCTCTATTTATTTGATCTTGTTGATCAATTGCACCTTTTTTATATTTTGTTCCATAGCTAAATGATGTTTCTCCAATAAATCTTTCATCTTTTCATCTTGATAGATTTTTACTTTTTGACTAGCCTGCTTTTCAATTCCATTAGCATATTCAGAAATTTCCTTAATAAAACCTATAACTCTCTCTATCTCTTTTTTTAAATCCTGCTCAGAAAGTTTTTTAGAGAGGTCTTCCAATGACGAAATCGAATAAATAATTTCTTCATTAAAATGAATCACAAAATATTCTTCTTTAATTTTTGATAAAGGAATCAAAATTTCATTTCTGAATAAGTAATAATTGCTATTGTCCAGCTTGAAAGCAAATCTCCTTTTATTTACTTCGTAATAACGGTTACTTACCCTCAGATTTTCTTTTCTCATGGACCAAATCAGATTCCATTTCGGATTCAGAGGGACATATTCATTAATAGGAAAAGAAAACTCAATAACTTTCCCTATGCTCTTCCCATAAGGAATATCAATTTCATTTATAAAACTTACCTTTTTATGATTTTTTAATTGGTCCAAATATTTACGAGAATAATGAATCTTAAATAATAATGAACCAATAAGAAAAACCAACAGTATTTTTTCTATCCATAATATTATTTGCATGTTATTACCTTCTCCCTTTTATAATGGTCATTTTAAGCTTCTTCCGATCTTTTAAACCATTGCTTAACATTATCGCTATTGAAATACATAAAGCACCTATAAAGACGATATGCAGCAGGATCTTTAAATCATCTAGTGATAAAAAGGGGGATTCGTTTTTGCTACTTGCCTTTTTCTCATCATCAAAGTTAAGCTTCCACATTCCTCCCTCATATAAAGCTTTAATTTCAACCTCAGTTGTTTTCTCTATATAATCCTCAAAAAATCCAGGATATAGATGAGTTAGATTAACTGTGAAAGAATACATTTGATCATTTTCTTTTTTCTCTTTAAGTATATCTATTGATGATAACGGGTTTTCGTTTTCACTAAATGCTTCAATCATTTCAGTTTTAATTTCTTCATCTGTCTTCCCCTTTGTAAAGCTTTGATTTTTAGAGACCAAAGTGCTTGCAGCCCCATAGTTTGCATTTATTACTTCTTTATAATATTTAGTAACTACTTCCCTTGGGGTTAAATCATGTTCATCGATCACTTGGTTAACAGCATCATCTACTAGATCAAAAGTTAAATACCATTGATTTTCAAACTTAATAGCGACGATTCTTTCTTGATAGGTATATTTTTTGGAGTCAGTTAACGAAGCAGTAAACAAAATACTTCTTCCATCGATTTCCTTAGCATCTTCTATGCTAAAAGTAGCAACAGAATTACCTTTGCTAGTATAAAATTGGGATATTTGTTTTATTACTTGTTGAATATCAGAGGTATTTCTCTTATCTTCAGGCACTAATTGACTTTCAATTTCCGGTTTAGATAGTAACAGCTCTTTAATTGCTGTTCCATAATTCCCTTGTCTTATTAATTCATAATAACTATTTACCTTTTTGCTCGCCTCTTCCTTTTCTTCTTCAGTAATCGGTTCAGTATCCTCAACAGGTTTTACATCTTTCAATTCTTCAACTTTAACTGGTTCGCCTGTTTCAGCAGAAACGTATATCGGATCTCCTTCATTGGTCACAGAATCTAAAATCAAATACACACCAGCAGTGGTTAATAATGTTTTGCTAAAATTATTCCCCTTATAATAAGCTTGTCCTTTATATTTATTTTTTCCTTTAGTTGCATTTGCTGCAGCATTTTTACTTTTAATATTACTAGGACTAGTTTTTGCATTGGTTTTTGTATTATTTTTTGATTTCACTGAGCTAACCTTACCGCTATTAATAGAAGAACTTTTCACACTAGAACCTCCGGTTTTCCCTAAAGATACCTTTGCAGAGGCTGTACTATATGCTGTGAAAAATAATAAAATAATACTGAGGGTCATTATTGCTATTTTTTGTTTCATTACATTTTCCTCCTTAATCAAAAGATGAAGAACTATCACTTGAAGAGTCATTACTATAATCACTAGATGAATAATCATAAGAATTATTGTTTGTATAATCAGAACTACTTGATGACTCGTTTGAATTTTCAATCATTTCCCTTAGGACATTTCCATTTTCAAAATAAAAATTATTATTGAAAAACTCATTAGAGTTTTTGTTAGTTTCATAACTGCTTTTATTAGAGTAACCTTTCAATTGCCCATTTTTCATTCCACTTCGTTCTCTTATTTCAGTACCATTACTTACGTTTATGAATTGTTGGATTTTTCTATGTTCCAAACTGTCTCTTCGTTGTTCTTTTTTCAACTCCGTTATATTTCTTTTCAAGTAGTCAATAACAAACATTAACGATATAACACATATTAGAAGAAAAATAATCATTTAAAACTATCCTTTCCGATTGAAATAGACACTTTGTTTAAAGGCCAATAACGCATTCCAATGCAGCCTTCTACACTTTCAATAGGAATTGTTCCTATTTCTCTACTATCCGTACTAAATTGTCTATTATCCCCTAATACAAATAAATGATCAGCTGGTACTTTCCCCACTAAAGCATAATCTTCCGTATAAATATCTTTGTTTTTAGGTATAAACACCTCATCAATAGCTTCATTATTTATAAACAATTGATTGTTCTTGTATTGGACCGTTTCACCTGGCAACCCAATTACTCGCTTTACTATTTTCTCTCCTGATGGAAGACGGGCAATTATGATTGAAAATCTATCCGGTGTATTAAATTTATTTATTAGAACTAAATCACCATTCTGTAGTGTAGGCTTCATAGATTCTCCATCTACCTTTAAAGGAACAAAAATAAATGATCTTACGATGAACAATACTATAAAAAAAATAAGAATTTTCCTTACATATGTTTTCATTTTTGTTCTCTCTTCTTGACTCATCATCTTATATCTATACTCCTATCTATTTTCGAAAACAGCCTATATCAAATAACCTTCCACTTTTTGTTACACCTGTTTCTAAAGTTAATATCCAATCATAGACATCATCTAGATTAAATCCATTTATCTTCAATTCTTTTGGGAATTCTATTTCTTCCTCAAAAATTTTATATAGCTTTTCTTTGGCCGTTTCAATTGGTCCAAATCCATATATATATTGATGTTTTACCTTCTTCCCCTCTCTATAAGATTTACGAATATACAAATACACCTTTCCTTTAGAGGTTTTCTTAGTTAAGTAACCCACCCTTTTCATGTACAACCTCACCTTTTTGTTTCTCCTACAAGTTGAAATTTTCTATATGTAGGGGAAACCCGTTTCAAAAAAATATTCCATTATAGATATAAATAGCTTTATCCAACCTATCAAACAAATCCATAACGGAATGGAGAAACATCCCCCTAAAAATACCCCTTTTATTAGGTTGCCTTCTAAGGTTTCTATTACTTCTTGTCTGATCAAATTAATTCATCCTTTTTTAATGATTTCTATATATTCGTCCGATTTAATTAGTAGATTGGTAAAACTCTTATCGTTAAATGTATTTTTATGTAGGTGTCCCCAACAAAGAATGTACTTTCCGATTAATTCTTCATCCGTATAAGTGAAATATTTAAAGTATTTTTCAAAGATAACGATTGAAAAAGGGATATTATTAATTTTTTTAAAGTTCAAGTAAATAACTTTTTCTCTTCTATTTATTGCTTCTATCTCTCCATGAACTAAATAAGGAAGGTTAAGTACAGCCATATCAGACCATAACTTCTCATGAGCTACCTCTTGGGACAAAATCAAATTGGAAATAGGGATTTTGTGGCCTTTCACTTGAATTAAAATACTACTAAGAATATCTGGTTCATAAGTGGAAAACAATTTAACAATAGATTTCAGTGAGCTTATGCTGTTAGGAGGAGCGGTTTCGTTTTTTATTTTAATAGTTTCCTTATTCTTTTTTTCTTCATCTTTGTCTTCTCTTTGGATTTTTCTAGGTTCATAATCAGGGTCTAATTTATTAAAACTTAATTTAATCACTGTTTCACTTAACCCTTGATCTATAAAATCACTTTGATAGTCATTAATTTTCGAAAGGCTCTCTTCAAACGATAGAGGTCTGTAAAATCCACAGGAAGAAGTGTGCTTAGATTCATTTTTACCTGTAGTTTTAAAATATGGTGTTGTTCTTTCGTTACCTTTTACATGAACCAATGGTGCCTTGCAGCTTTTATCGATACAATAAATTTGTTGACTGTGTAGTTCATCATTATATTCATTAATAGAGATAATTCTTCCATCACGAATCATAGCTGATATCATTTAATGTCTTCCTTTCATAACATAAATTTAGCTTTAACATATGTGCTCCAATTAACTTGGCGGCACTTCCATTTATACTTCTTCTCTTGCTTTCTCAAATAAGATATAGTTGCTTTTCTAATATTTTTTGCAAACTCTAATGCCTCTTCCATCTCAGAAAAGGAGAATGTCGTTCCGCTCAAAATATAGTCCTCTAAACAGTCCTGATCCTTTGTTAGCAAACTATCAGAGAAAATGATTTTTGCTCCTTTATTTCTACTAAACAAATGAAAATGTTGCTTTTTAATTTCTAAATGTATGGTTACCTTTTGGTAAGCTAATTCTAATAAATACTTTTCAAATTTTTCATCTGAAAAAGAAATTTTATAAAATACGCAAATCTTACCTTTTACACCTTTAATGTCCGTAGTAATGAAGAACATTATCTTAGCTCCTTTTTATGCAGACAATCCTTCAAAATAAGCAAGTGATGATTGAATTGCTCCAGTTACTCCGCGTCCTTGATGATAAACAATTGTTTTGTTTTGCTCTTTGCAAATCTCCTTAACCATAATCATAGATTTACGATTTATTGCCCCTTTTAACACAACTACACAATCCGCCTTATTGATTAACGTTTGGTATTCTTTTTTATTTCCTGACTTTTTCGATTCTCCAGGATGATGTAGCACTTTAAGCTCAAATCTGTCGCCCATTTTTTTGAACGTTTTATCTTGATTTCCACCAACAACCAACAATGTATTTGCCATTATGATCACTCCAATTACTTAATTTAAAATAATCATAACACAAAATACCACAAATACAACAATTTTTTTAATAAAACAAAACTTTCATTACATCATTCACAACCGAATCTCTTCTTTTGTTTTTAAGACATTAACAAATCGGTTATATTTTGATAAGATATATGCACCTATATCAGGGTGAACATAGATTGTTCCATGTAACAATACGTTTTCTATCGCTTCAGTCATTTCTTTAGTAGGCATTCGTTTGGATAAAAAACCGTTAAACATATTTAATTCAAAAGGAAACCCATTATCATTTTCCTTAATCAAAATGAACTTAGTACCATACTCGTACAAAGTCTTTATCTTATCCATAGCTTTTACTTCTTTTAAAGCCTCTTGTGTGAGAATTATAAGTTTTGGCTCACCACGTAAAGTATCTTGTAGACTATCTTTTGTCGAGACTATATAATCTTTACCGAATTTCACCTCCAATAGATCTTTAAAGCCTTTGCGAAAAGTAATATTCTCATTTTCAACAATAAAAATACATTCCTTCATAGCTGGTCCTCCCTAAGAAATCAAAAAAACCCTATCTTAAGTAAGACACCATAAAAGTGTCTAACTCAGATAGGGTTTTTCCCTTTAGATATTCAATTAATTGATATTATTATATCCTTTGAATCGCTAGATATCAACGTTTACTTCAAACTTTGATGGCTTTGTTAGTTTAGAATATGTCCATTGAGTAAGGTTACATATCGCCCTATACCATTTTCATCAATATACCAAGCTATTCGTGATGCTAAACCTATTGATGCATTATGATTATGAAGTGGTACTGCCGACTTATAGACTTTTTCTCCAGGATTAGGACTAACTAATACAATTGGCTTCTTATAATCATTAACTATCCAACAACCGTATTCTTGACAAGGAGAAACATACCAATTGGCATCCGTTCTTCCAGCTGGAAAATCCGGTTTAAAAGGATAGCACGATTTTTCTAAGGTTTCAATTTGTCCTTGTATCTCAGGATAAGAGATTTCCTCTTCTGCTAATCCATCCAATTCTTTTTGATTTATTTTTATATCCAGTTCCAAACTACTTATGGGTAAATATCTACTACATTTTGAAACAACGAACGGATTATCTACATCTACCTTATTCTTAATTGAACAGGATTCTGTTAAAACATCATAAAGATCACAAGAATTCCGGCATGTATAAGATATTTCTTTCGCATTTTTTGTATTATCTACTACTAAAGACAACAAGATATCACCTTCTTTATTTATGCTGCACCAAATGCATATGGGATTATAAAGCTAATAATCAATAGAAATCCCGCAGATGCCCATAGTCTCTTACTCCATCTACCAAATTCAGGGTGTTTCAAAAGTTTATAGAATAGAAACATCACTAATCCAACTAATGTCATTCCCACTACTGTATAAAAACCAGATAACTGTAATAAGTTTATTACATCAGTTGCAAACAGTGTAACATTTGTTGTGTTTATTGTAAATAATACAATTAAAAAAATACGAATTATAAAGAAAGAAATTGGAGCCCAAATTAGTACACCGGTAGCCCCTTTCATAACTTGCCCAGTTTTTGTAACAATTGAATACCCTAGCCTAACAACTCCAACCAGGAACATTATCGTAAAAAGAGATGAGAATAAACTAGAAACTATCGGTGCAGAATCATTTATGGAATTTCCCCAATTTGTAATCATATCATCCATAGATGGAGCATCACTAAAGGGATTTGCCATTGCTTTTGTAGGAATCAATAAAATTGTGATTATTATTAATGACATAATCGTTTTGACTTGGCTTCTAATCATTAAAGATCCCTCTTCGTTGATGAACTTTAAAAGTGAATTTGGACTCAAAAGTAGTGGATTGCATTCTACCATCAACAGCATAAACCTTATGTGAATAACTGAAATTATTGGCATTCTGATCCATGATATTTTCTACTGTAGCTAACCACTGAGAAATAATTTGTTTATTCACAGGTTTTGTTTTTGCCTCTTTTAAAAGAGGCGTAATTTTATTACCAGGAATTTTTAAACTTACATGGATGAGATTTGTCATGTATTTAAAACCACTTACATCAAAAAATTGGATGAAATTCCGATATTTTTCTAACACCTTAAATTGCTCATATAATGTACTCATTATTTTTGCCTTTTCTAGGCTTCCAGATAGTGGGATACTGATTGTTAAATCAATATTATGATGGTTCATTTCTCCTGAAGGTAAGACTTCTAAATGTCCTTGAAATGGACAATTTAAATCATCGCATAATGGTGAAAGCCAGCTATAATTAGCAAATATAAGATTTTCTTTTACATTTTCATAATAGTCATCTTCTTGCTTTATTTTCTCTGTACCAATTGGCCCTATTAAAACAAACTTATCTCTCGTTTTAAATTCTAATCTCGATAAGTTTAATTGTTTTTCCTTAATTGTTACCATAATCTCATTTATACTTTTTTCTCCTATACGAACCATTTCCATTTCTCCTTTTCATTTTTAAATTGTATTGGTTTTATCATTCCATTTTGGACTTTAATTTTTGTATAGAACGGTGTTTCTGGAAGATTGTCTATAAAATTATCAAAACTTGCTATCCATTGTCCTAAAACATCCGTTTTATTTTCATTTATTAAATAGGATTTTTCCTTAGGGTTAAGGTAAATTCGAATTTGATTTAACTGTTTTCTTTCTCCTTGAACCTCTATCGAATTAATTATGGGAAAAAGAGGGATGAGCTTTTTAAATTTGCTATATAATTGGGATAAAGTTGATAATTTATCAACTGCTTCTACAGGGATAATAATCTCTATATATTGCTCTTCCCGTATAAATTCACCTCTATCATTAATTTCTAAATTTACTGTAAAATCATGAACTTTAAGAGTGCTTAAAGGCAATAAGCTTCTCTCGTACATATTAATTACTTCTTGAGATAGCACCTCTAAGTAATTTTTCTTGAGTGACGTATTAAATGTATCTCCATATAAACAACCAATATAGAATTTATTATCTTTTATCCTATAATCTAAATTTAGTTTTTGAATATAACGATTGTCATCCTCAATCACAGACAATATAGATTCTAAACCAGCTGTGTTGATTTCAGATCTCATTCCACTGCCCCCTTTAGATGGCTTTTTATAATTTCTTTCATTTTTTTTATCATTGATGTACATTAGTATAGTATTAATATATATAGTAAAACTGTCGAAGTTTGTCGATTACAGGGATATTTTTACTAATTTTCATGAAAAATTCACCAAAAACTAGTTAAATAGACCTTTACTGGTGGATTTGTACCCGAGAGGATTCCCCCTTCACTAAATGAACAAATCCTAATTTGTTCATTTAGTGAAGGAGGTGAACTAAATTCACTTCCTCCGAATAGCAAATAACCCTTAAATTGCAGCTGCCTCATATTCGATTTTTTCATCCGGGATAATATAATCTGATGAAACAGCATGTTCTAAAATTTCTATCTTTAAAACTCTTATATTTTTTCCTTCTCTTTCAATTTCTAAAGACAAGGAATCCTTTCTATTTATTCGATACACACTTTCGCCAATATTTATCCACGCTCTTTTACCATCTGAAACATGAATATATTCCTCTTCCATACCTAGAACAGATACAAGCCAACGCTGCTTCCCTTGTAAATTATCAGCTATTTTTGTAGTGGGTATATCATCCACTTGATCCTCTATTTCTGAATTTACTTGTTTATTTCTACATTCTCGAGAAGTTGTGGTATTTAAATCTGTAAGGTTAAGTTCCTCTTCAAGAGGTCCACTTTGCTCGTCACATAGTTCCTCAAAATTAATTTCTTTAGTCAAATTCGATAAGTATTCTATTGTTCTATCATCTAATTCTGAAACAGTCGGAGTAATATGATAAATATTAGTTGGGCGCATAACTTCTTCCCAATCATCTTCCTGTATATTTAGATTTTGAGTTTCTTCTAAATAAATAATTTCATCTTTCGATTTAGGTTCTGTCTCTGTTGGAATTAATCCATTCTCTAAATAATACTGTTTCATCTTTAAATCCATACAGACTGCATGGAAAAAATATTCTATTAGAAAATACATATATACAAACCAATCTAAATTTATCGTAATAGTATGCATTTTTATCCTCCTAAAATAATTCGAATGCCAGCTGACCACTGACTACTCTAAGTTTATTTTTCTTTTCTGGTTTTTCCTCCACTAAATCAAACAAGGAAATTTGTGAACTATCATTATTTGTTTTAGACTCCCTCTCACTTCGAGTTAAATAGTCTACTATTTCACCATCAAGAGCTGAATCACTTCCAAAAGCAGCATATAAATCTACTTCCAATATCATTTCGTTAAAATGAAAACCAGGAATTTTACCTTTCTCTATATTGCTAGCGATAGTTTTAGATTTTCTTATAAGAACATTTCTTGAACTGTCAGTTTTAATGTACTTATTAGCCCATTCTTCGAAATATTCTTTGTTTGATTTTAATGAGAAATTCTTTGGTTTTCCAATATTAGAAAGAATTTCTCTAGCTCTATCAGACGCTTCTGCAACCCATTCTTCCGTACTTCCTTGAAGCACATTTCCTTTCTTTATCGACTGTATTAACATGGATTGTAAATCGCCAGTATCCCCTAACATAGCATTCAATCCATCACTTGAAACATCACCGTTAATAGCACCAGCAGCTTTATTCTTCATGGCTATCAATGTTGCCATTTGTTCTTGGTACATATTTTTATACGCTAAATAATACAGTCTACACTCCTCAGTTTGTTTTATTCTCCACGCTCTTCGTGCAGCTTGATTAATTGTAAATAAAGACCAACTAAATTGATAAAATATCAATGTTGGAGTACATAATAGTCGGGTAGGTCGGAGATGTTACCACCTCTTTCCCCCCTAAGAACCGTACTTGTACCTTTCAGCACATACGGCTCAAGCCATCTATCATCCTCTCAACTTAATAACGGAACTTCTTGAATGCTCTTTTCATAAGATTAATAGCCTTTTTACTATTCACGTCTTTGATACCATTGCTTTCTAGGTAGTTTACGACTTTTGGTAATTTCTTACCTTCGCCATAATTCTCTAACAATACATGGTGTGTTTTATGACATGATTTGTGTAGTAGTTCGAGGTTATCATAACTATCAACTCCGCCAATTACTACAGGCACTATATGATTGCTTTCAATTGGTTCTATTCCTTGTAAGGATTCACCACAAATTCTGCATTTGTATCTGCTCTTTTTCGCAAGTTTCCTTTTAGCATTAGTATTTTCCCTATTGAATATTTTCTCGTCACGTTTATCAAAGTAAACTTTAAGCGATGCGTCAAATGGACTATTATATTGTTTGATCTTTACGTGTCTTTCAATCTTAGTCCAACTCATGCGAATAAGCTGTTTCGTATTATCTTTTGGACACGTTAGGAGCCACTTGTCTTTGCTTACGCCTGTATTGTCTGGTTTAAAGTACATTTTCATCAGTTTTCTAAATGAAGTTCTATGATGTCTGTGTTTAAGGTAAATTACGACTTTTTCATTAACATAAGTATCAATGTCTCTGAAAATTACTTTGGCTACTGTTGGTGACCAATAGTTTGCAATCCCTTGTAATACACGATTCAGTTTTTCAATTAGATATGCTGTTTCTCTGCCTTTTCCCCAGTCGAATACTTCCTTGATTTTCTGTTTAGCATTTTTGACACTTTCAAGTGATGGTTTAATGAATAATTTATTTCCATCCTTAGTTGGGTATTGTTTGAAGTTAAATCCGAGGAAATCGAATCCTTCACTAATATGAACAACTCTTGTTTTCTCCTTTGCTAACTTCAATCCACGTTTGTCTAGATATGGTTGTAATTTTTCGTACATCCCAACGGCTTGTTCTTTCGTAGGGCAGACGATAACGAAATCATCTGCATATCTAACAACGCCAACTGACGAGGTATACAATGTATCTCCCTGTCTTTTAGAGTGGATATATCTTACTCCAATTTCTTCTTCCATCCCATGTAATGCTATGTTCGCTAACAGTGGTGAGATGATTCCGCCTTGTGGTGTTCCCTTGTCTGTTTTATGGAATGTAGCATTGTCAACGTATCCACTTTCCAACCATTCTCTAACGATTTTGTTATTTGGGAAGTTTTTAATTCTTTCCATAATAAGGTCGTGGTTTAAGTTGTCAAAGCAGCCTTCAAAATCACCTTCGAAAATCCACCCCTTAGCGCTTCCTCTGCTTAATTTCACGAATAAATCGCTCATAGCGTCATGTGCGCCACGTTTAGGTCTAAATCCATACGATGTCATTTCAAATTTTGCTTCCCACTGTGGTTCTAGAGCAGTTTTAAATACGTTTTGGTACACTCTATCAACAATTACAGGAATGCCTAACGGACGTTTCTTTCCATTCTTTTTAGGGATATATGTTCTTCTAGCCGGTTTAACCTTAATATTTCTTATACTGTACATTTTAAGTTTGTTGTATAATTCAACTCGCTCTTGCGGAGTGTTAGAAATATATCCGTCTATACCAGCTGTCTTTTTGCCTCTATTTTCTTGCGTTACGCGCTTAATACTTAACAGTAAATTCGCTTTACTTCTAAGTAGAAGTCTTTGTAATTTCCTTACTTTTCTCGTTTGTTTAAGTTGTTCGGCACGATAGATTCGTTGTTGAAGTTTCCTTACATAGCGATTAACTTTCATCCAATTAATTGAGTGCCAGTTATCCACCAGTGGGGAAACAGCCGACGCAACGTACTCGTTGGTTTTCATAACATATCTCCCTCTCTTTAAGGATTATTCTTTTCGCTTTCTATTCGTGTTGATGACCACGTGGAAGTCTGCAATCTTTCGATTTGGGTATTGCCCTATTCGACGGCTTATACAAATGAGTTTTCACCTTAACTTTCGTTATGTCGACATTCGCTTTCTCCACGTTCCTTTACCCTCTACATATTGTGGTTTCCTTACGGTCACCCTACCTTAGATGAGAGGAATGTATAGGGCTTACCAAGTTTCACTAATAATAGATACGTTAGGTTAGGCATCCTTCTTTACTCCGGTGGATCTATGGGTCATTTCGCAGTTCCTCGACCGTAGAACTTTTCCTATCCACATCTACAAGCTTGTTCAATCACAGTACGCTTGTTGTCGGTAACGAAGACTACAAAGGTTCAGCTTACGCTTATACCTTCCTAACTTTCCCTAGCTCTTTTGGAATTCTGTGTAAATTCCTCCATTAAGCATTTAACCCTCATGCAACCCAACAATTCGATTACTCGAAAAGCAGTGTCGGGCGGGAACGTCCTCAATGACTAAGACGGTTTCTTATGGAAACACTATTATTTAGCAACTTCTTGTCGCACGGTCTAATCCTACTTTCACTAATTCTTGAGATACAATACAAACATCATAATTTTCTTTTTTTATCTTTTTTTCTAACCATTCACTTCGTCTATTTGTACTTGTTGAAGAAGTATCCAGGATACAGACCTTAGCACCAATCATTTCTAAAATATGCTTTAATCGTGGTCTAACATCCCTACCTTCAACGCTTGACCCGGTATCTCGAACATAAACAATAGATTTTCTTCCTTCAGATATCTCGCCCTTAATTATTTCCTGTAACTTCTTCTCTTTACTAAGAATTCTTTCTTGTTCAAATGGTTCTGGCTTCCAAATAAGTTCACCATTCATATAAAATGCCGGATAAGTAAATGGATTATCTGGGTATGAAATTCCAGTCTGAGTTAACGGCATATATAATTTAAACCCATCTTCTAACTCCTCAATGGATCTTTCAAAAGTGTTGACCATTCTCAGATAATTTTGTTGAAGATCTTCATCTGGTTTCACTAGTATAGTTGGCACATTCACGAATTCAACTGGATCTGGCCAAACATCAACTAATCTAACAAGTACTGTATTTTGTACAAGAAATTTTGAAAAAACAAACGGTGAAATACCTGGTAGTATTTTCTCGTTTCTTTTTGTCCCACCTCTTGATTGCTTGTTTGTATATTCAGCATTGGAATCTTGATTATAAGTGGTAGTTTCAATTACCCCATATTCTTCGTTCCATTTTCTAACTTCAGAATATTTATAACCATTTTCCACCATCAAAGAAGGAAACAGCCTCCATAAGGTATAATAAATATCTTCCGCTTTTCCACCAAATAATGTTCCCGTTCCTCCAACCACTTTCTTAGCTGCAGCTGCAATACTTCCAAGTGCATTTCCTTGAGCACTAGTCGATGCTTTCAATATCCATAGGTAAGAATTTGATGTTATCTCCAACTTTTCCCCGGATCCACACCGTACGTGAACCTTTCAGCTCATACGGCGCTCCATCTAGATTTATCTAATAATAATCCTTTCGAGTTTACATAGCTTCCTGAGTTGGTTTAGTTTCTCGATTTGTTTAGTGTGAAGGTTGAATCTATTAACATACTTTAATATGGTTTCTTCCTTAGTAGCGTGTATCGCTATGTGTATATCCTTATGAACAACAACAAGGTTTTGAAATTCGTCTGTTCCACCAAGAGAGGTAGGCATTTTATGATGACAATGAACGTCAGCTGCTTTGAGAGGTACTCCAGTAACATGACATCTTCCTTTTTGTGCGGAGTATTTAGATAATCTATTATCCATATACTCTACACTTCTATTAGGAAGTCTGGATTTCATTAGTTCAGCTAGTTCTTTATCCCAATCAAAGACTTTTTCATCAGTGTATGGGTTAATTGCCTGCGAATAATTTAAATTATTCTTGGTCTTCACTTGACTTATTGGAAATAGGTACACACCAGCAATTCTGTATGTTTTACGAGTATTTTCGTAAAACTTTAGATATGCTCCTATTTCTGGAAGATTAATAGGTTTACCATACCATGCTATCTTTTTAAGTCGGCTTTTGAGAGTTCGAAGAACTCTGTATTCAATATCGCTCATATCATTAACAATGTGAGTAGCGTATTGGAAGTTATTTTGAACTCCTAATACTACGGAATTGTAAAGATTGGCGTTACCGGCCGTAGGATGTTTGTGTATGTTATGAATTCTATCCTTCAATTTCGCGATGATTTGTTTTTGTTTGTCGTCATCAATATGAGAATAAAAGACTCTTTTGTTTCCTTTTCTAACGGCTTTAAATATATAACCTAAGAATGAAGAAGATTTCTTTCTAAGATTTATAATTTTTGATTTGTTAGGTGATATTTCAAGTTTTAGCCTTTTGTTTAAAAAGTCCACGACTGCATGAAACCACTTAACTGCTGATTCATAACTATTGGTCATGATTCGAAAATCATCAGCGTATCTCACTAAGAATCCCTCTTTAAGTTTGGAATTTCTTCTAAGGTTTGTATATTTCGAGTGATTTACAGAGTATTTATACCTTGTTTCAAAGCTTTCCCACTGGTCTGCTACCCATTGGTCTAAATCATTTAGAACTATATTGGATAGAAGAGGTGATAAAATTCCACCTTGAGGTACTCCTTTTGATGGTATGCCTTCTCCTTTAATCGGCGCTTTAAGCATTTTACTTATGACCGAAATTACTCTCTTATCCCTTATGCCAATATTCCATAATTGTTTGAGTAGAATGGAGTGATTCACGTTATCAAAGAATCCTTTTATGTCAATATCAACCGTGAAGTGGTATTTATTGATATTTACTAGCGTTTGAACTCTTGCAACAGCATGTCTTGTTGTACGTGTTGGTCTAAAACCATATGAGTGATTGTAGAACTTTCCTTCACATATGGGCTCAAGTATATTTAAGAACATATGCTGTACTATGCGGTCTCTTATACTCGGAATACCTAAAGGTCTTTTCCCTTTTGAATAATTTTTAGGTATCCATACACGTCTGACTGATTTGGGTTTGTAGTTCAATACTAGTTTTCTCAAATGATGAATAAACTTATCTTGATCAACTTTAGCAAGGTCTAGAATGGTTTGGTCATCCGTTCCCGGAGTCTTTGCACCCATATTAGATTTAACTTGCCGATATGCTAGCAAGATATTTTCATCGGAAATAATAATCTCTAACAAATCCTTAAAGTTTTTAGTACCTTCGCGGCTCCTCTGAAACAAATCATTTTGTATTCCCGTGAAATCGTAATATTGTTTATGTCGATTTGCTATTGCGCTCATTGGTGTAGAAATCATCTCCTTAAAGTGATTTCCAACTCACCTTCTTACCCGAAAGATGAGCTACAACTCTAACTCGGATTTTAATTAGAATTCTAGACTTGGGTCTATCCCTCCACTATGTTTCCATAGCTTCAGCGGTACTGTGACCCTACTTTCACAACCATAAACACACTTCAATTCGTAAGAATCTTATAGTGACCTCCCCACTGATAGGTGTTTAATTAGGAGTTGGTTGCTTACCACGTTCCGATATACCTAGCTTTGCATATACCCTTAGATGGTCGCTTTACACCTGTGAGCCTTATAGCCTCATCGTTGGCTATCCCGATTTTCATAACGAACAATTTTACTCATCGGTATCTCACCCTACATTTAGTAGTACGAAGGGTTTCCCAATCGTCAATCCTCTAGGCGCGTACATTCGCAATCTTCGTCAGTTCCCCACGGAACATTCTCATCATAGGTATTTTATAGCGTCCCGGCCTATCTCCAACCATACCTTCTCTATAAGAGTGGCTTCAGATTTGAATTCAGCCGACTTCACCTAGTTCCATACAGAATGCTTGTATTTCTATCAAATACTTGCATGTAGGAGTATCAGACTGTCGGTTTCAGCTCAACGTGACGGCTTTCATTTCCGACATCGGTATATCAGTTGTATCTAAGATTATTCTTAGACCACCTATTTCGTATCAAACGACACTTATAAGGTAACGTGTCACACGTTCATGAATCTCATCCACAATTGCAATATCAAAAAAATTTTTCATTTTTCTTCGAATGTATTCAATACTAGCAACTCTTCGTGGTTGACCCTGCTTTTTTGGTACCTCTTTTTGGTTACTTTGAATATGCTCTAATAAGTTCTTATTTCCCTCTTTAATGGCATGAATCAATTTCTTTTCATATACATACCATTCTTTTATTGATGAATAACGAGTTGCTACCTTCTTGGTCCATAAGCTTTCTCCACATTCTGAACAAAAGGCATTTGCGGGCTTTTGTGTATTTTGGAGCCTTCTTCCAGTTCCGAATTCGTCTTTATCCATGGTTCTTGTAGAACGCACTTCTATTTCTTTAGAAGGTTCATCCGTATCAGGAATCATTTTTATATCTTCAATTACCTGGTGAGCCTTTCCACAAGAAGGACAATAATAACCATATCGATAAGGTAATCTATCTTCACTTTGCTGTTTACTAGTTTTTTTCTGACTAAATTGAACAGCCGGAACGATAGATGAATCTCCTCTCATGGTCGTAAAAGATATAACGAAAAAAACTGGTTTTTTTGGTTTCTTTCTTCCACTCATTAACCAATCACGATGATAATTAATTAATTGACTCGTTCTTTCAATTACTCTCACTTCAGCATGAGGAATTATTTCTTTAATCTCTTCTGGCCACTTTTTAGTTAAAGAAGGTGGGCACATTAAAACACTATGATATCCTTCTTTATTTTTCATATCCGATAGTACATCAGCCACAGCAGTCATAATGGTACTTTATGTGTGGCATCCCAATCCGTAAGGATTGAGGTAGCCACTACCCATTTCGGGTGCGATAGGTAAGAATTTGAAGTAATCTCCATCTTTTCCCCCGCCTCACACCGTACGTGCGATTTTCACCGCATACGGCGTTCCATCGGGAAGCCATATTTTAAACTGTTGTCTCAGTTCTCCATAAAGCCTGTTATAGCATTGCGACTATAACTGACATCACACTAATTTGTTCAAATACGAATAAGAGTTAATTAATCCTCGAAAGCCGTACTTATTTAGCCTCTTTAAGCAACTTTCTAAGTTGCTCTATTTTCTTTCCACCTTTGGTATGGGTAACAGGATTTTCATTGTGAACCAGCTTGTGGCATGTTTTGCATAAGGAAACTAGATTTATCACCTTATTGACTTTATTGAGCGGTAGTTTAGGGTTTTTGTGATGTGTATTAAGATTCCATTCATATAGTGAAACCTTACAGCAGTTACATTTCCCCCTATCTCTGTTAAATGCGTACTCTCTATTTAGATAGAATTCGAAATTATATATCGGATAACGGTTATTGAGTTGATAGAAAGGAATATCCTCTTGGAAGAAATTCGGTCTTTCTAGTGCCTCACGTTTGCCAGTTGTCCGTTTATAAATATTTCTACCTTCTTCTGTGTAGGGAGACATTAAGAGATTCACTTTCATTGCATTACGTTTAGGAGTAAATGCAAATTTGGTTATTCCTACTTTGGCTCCATGCTCTTCAACGAAGAACACCTTGCTTTTTTGCTCTTTATGTCTATCTCTTCTATTTATAAGGGTGTCCGCTGGAGTAGTTAGTTGATGATATCGTCCTCGACGATTGTTCATAAACAACCATGTTCTCCATTGGGCATAATGAATACGTTTATCAAACCCTTGAAATATAGTAGATACGTTGGCGATTTTATAATAATTTGCTATACCGACAATCTTTGAGTTGATACTCTCGATTATGGCAACCTGTTTGGATTTAGTACCGCGATGGTCATAAAGGGTTTTAATATCTTTATTAATTTCCTTTATTTTCAATTTGGCTTTATCCATATTAGGAATAGCTTTTCCTTGTATGCTGCCTTTTCTAAGCCGATGTTCTTCTGCAAAAATCCAGAATCCTAAGAAATTGACCCTATTAGTTCTCACATCAGTAATTAAGGTCTTTTCCTTGGATAGCTCCAGTTTCAATTGGTGGTTAAAATATTTCTCCACTTTTTTGAGAATCCTTTTGGCATTTTCCTCACTTTTACAGAGTATAACCCAGTCGTCTGCGTATCTGATTAGAAATGTATCTTCGTGTCTTTGACGAACACGTTGTAACCCATTTCGAGAAACGTCTTTGACCTTATACCTAGCTGGATGCTCTTGGAACATTCTAGCAATCTCCCAATCAAAGTAATTAAGATAAATGTTAGCCAGAAGAGGTGAGATGATACCGCCTTGTGGTGAACCACTAACGCTGTCTCTGAAGTTACCTTCTTCCATAATTCCTGCTTTTAGCATCTTCTTAATCATCATAAGCACTCTTTTGTCTCGGATTCCTAATGTCCACATTATTTCAATCAACTTATTGTGATTGATATTATCGAAATATCCTTTAATATCGCCCTCTATTACCCAATAGGTTTTGCTTCTCCTAATACGTTCTAGTGTTTCAGCAATGGCTTGTTCAGCTGAACGCATTGGTCTGAAACCAAAGCTGTAATGGTAAAACTTAGCTTCTGCTATGGGTTCAATGACAATTTTGGCTATTTCTTGTATGATGCGGTCTATCATGTTAGGAATACCCAAGGGACGTTGCTTACCATCTGATTTGGGAATGTACTTTCTTCTTACTGGACTAGGTTGATAATTATTGATATTCCTACGAATTAGGGACATCAACTTATCTCTGTCCATTTGAAGATAGTAATCAATAGTCTTACCATCAATACCAGCAGTTTTGCTTCCTTTATTACCCTTGATATTATGAATGGCGGTCAGTATAGTCTGCTCGTTCTTCATAAGTTCAATAAGGTTATAGAAAGGTTTATTGCTTTCTTTGGCTAATCGGTACATACTATCAAGTGCTAGTTTTAGCTCTTTTTCGTTTTGTGGAAATTGTTTATTATCCTTCATTTCTATGTGGATCGCCCCCTTGATTAGAGAAAATGGACTATCCGAAATGAATTAACTCTTTTACTCTCACATGGTTCGTTTGAACATTTTCCTCAATTAGTGCAATACTTCTCGACTAACACCCTTCCCTAGAATAGTTTCTACCCTCTCTTACATTTCGTTGCAGAAGCAACTTATAGCAAGATACAAACGGCTATTCATTATTGGTACTATGGTGTCGCTGACTTCCAATAAGTTTCATAAGTTCCAATACCTCCACTTATTGGCTCTCGCACGTTCCCTTTAAACCAGCCCTTCTTTTACATTCCTTAGATGCCCTCTATACTCCGGCGCAACTTGTTCATGAGTAGACTATTCCTAACTCTCATGAATCTTATATAGGCACTGGAAAGACCTATATAAGCAATTTCTCTACTGGCAAAAGGGAAATACCTTCACGCAAATCCCAACCATATATCTCGTTATTAGGTTGGGGAATGAGTAACGGAGCGTACATACGAGGGTTCGATTTCGCTCATCATAGAATGTTTTTAAAGCCTACCGCCCTATATCCACGTTCAACGAGTTCGCTTCAAGGACGACTTCACCTAGCTTCAGACCTCTATCACATTGGAATGATAGACGCATGTAGGAGTCTCATAGACATGACTTGACTTGGAATATTAGCCATGACAGGGAAATTTCACCCTGTAAATCGTTTAAAGAGTTGTAACCAATCTTATAAAGATTCGGCCCCCGCTTTTCGTGTTTAAGCTACACTTATAGCGGAACGTGCCGCACTACCTGTCGACATTTCGCCTTGGATGATTACAGCCTTACTCTTAGCAAGTTTTTTCGCTACAGCAGTACTTACATGAGCTTGAACTGGAAACAATTCACGTTTATAAGTACTAATTTTAGGACTAATATGATCCACTAAAGGATTATGAATTGGTGATACCTCTCTGCTAACTTTATTAATCATTCCCTCAACATTTTGTTGCATATACTCTGTCAAATCTGATACCATTTCTACTTCAGTTCCAGTACCCTCTTTGCGGAATCTTAACTTTTTCTCTTTAATCATTTTAGAGATTAAATTATCAACCTCTTCTTCTGTAGCTTGTAACTTAAATAAGGAAAATCCTTTTGGAAATAATTTAGAATCAAAGTAAATATCTACAGATTGTAAAATTCCTATATTTAAAAATTCATGAAAAATAATATCTTTCCATTCGGGTAGGATATGTAGTCCAAATTTGCCTCCGCCTAAAACTGTACGTAAGTCATCTGCTGGATCCCCAGTAAAAGATAAAATATAATCATCATTTCCCATTAATTCATCATGAACAACAACAATTGCTTTTCTATTATTAATAATAGTCATTGGAAATTTTTCGTATTTCCCTTTTTCTGTATAGAGTTCCAATTCTTTTGTATAAGTATAATCTGTTAAGCCTTTCTCTCCGTTTCCGAAAGACAAACCACTTGATCCTATATCAATAGCAGCCTTCATAGCTTGTACAGTAGAATCATTACCAGCAATAATAGTTAAAAGCAGTTTTGCTCTTTGCCAATTTTGCTTTGGTTTTTCATAGGCTAATCCATAGCAAAAAGCAGTCTGCCATGCATCATCAAGATATACTTCAATCATTTTTGGTGTTTCTATTAACTCTTCTGTTATACTTATCGTTTTAGTTTCCTTCATGCTTTCTACCTAATAAGAATAGAAAGCATCGATGCCTCTATCTAATTAGGTAGGGCACCTCCCTTTTATTATTTCATTTTTTTATCAATATACATATTAGATATATAAGACATTGCTGTATCAAAAGATGGACAAAGCTCATTAGATATAGACACTACTTCGGATCTTTTTGAATTATGAATCAAAAACCAATATTGGTTGTATTGATAACCGCAATATTCTATATATCTATCTTTGTATTTGAAATACGAGAACTGAACAGTTTCTATGTTCATATTTTCACCTTTGTGTGTGGTTATAATCTCATTTCCCATTACATTGTGCTTCCTGATTGGTTTAATCTTTAACAAGCGGCACAAGGGATACGCTTCCTTCTAATCCTGCTACTATATCTAGTAGATTCTGTCGATTTTCGATATTGATATCTTTTATTTCTTTAACCTTGTTAGCTGCTACGTCATATTCTCCAATCATTAATTCTATTTCCATCCACCACCAAATTTTATGGTAAGTTTCATTCCCATGATGAATCTGCTTTAAAATGCAATATCCATCCTGTTCTACTTTCTTTTCGATTTGTTTTACTAGTTCCTTGGTGGTCCTAGAATTCTTGGTACCCTCTTTTAATTTTCTCTTTTTAGATTGCTTTTTCGTCGTCATACCTCTCTCAATCCTTTCTGTTATGAATTCATCTATACAAGTGCTTCATTAAAATAACGCAAAAAAGCCTTTGTGATTTAATGTAGATAAATAGCTTATAAGCTATTTATTTTCATCAACCACAAAGGCTGTTAACGTTATATTAAGACTGCTAATCCCTTAAGGGATTGCAAATAAAAAATAAAAGTACGAAACATTTGTATAGTGGTATTATATCCCTACTTTTCTTTTAAGACAAGTAGATAACAAAATTGGTTTTCCCTTATATAATATATATTTTTAAAAGAATTGTTTTTATTAACTTAGTATTTATTTGCTTGCAAAAATTACAACCGCCCCTTGGAAATTTTTCAACCTATAAATACCTTAAAAAATTCACAATAGGGGTTGAAAATTTTACAAAGCGAAAATTATTAGATAATTGCGCCTTGTAATTTTTACAACCCCATGTTATATTTCCGCTTTGTAAATTTTGCAAGGGGGGATGTAAAAAATTCAAAACGCATTGGAAAATTTACAACCCTCCCTTACAATTTTGATAATGCGGAAAATATTAGTGGGTAACTCTAACATTATTTGTAGTTTTGAATAAAGATTGCTTAAGACATTTTAATGACTCTTTATTATTTTTAAGAATACAAAAATTTGAGGAAAGATTGTTCAAAATGTATTTTCTTTTAATAACACTAAAGAAAAAGAATTATAAGATATAAGCATATTAAAGATACAGGAAGAATGACGAAAATGTTTTTTGGCAATTAAATAATAACAAATAGAAGTTAATCTTTATGCTATATAGACCAAAATCATATAAAGCAATCCAATATCTTATAGCATTATAGATAAATTTAATATATTATTTGATTTATTTTTTACGCCGAAAGGTATTGTATGATAAATATTTGGTCTCTATATATTAACCGGTATAAATTTCCGTTCAACAGTGCAACTGGTCCTAGAAAGCGCTGGTGATTTTGCAATGGAGAATGTAGCTCCGTTAAAGGTATACTTTGTATAAACAAGCAATTTATCGCCGTTACCACTTCCTGTGAAAGTTACTTTTAACGTTCGCCTTTTGACACACCAAGAGTTTCTTGGTGCAGTGAGTCCGTCAACTCCTTATCCTACCTTCGGTCCGTTACCGTTGCCAGACGCCATATAAGGCTCTCTCGCCTTCGTGGGATTTTCCTTTGGTAATCCCCTTGGGTTAAAGTAAAAGAAAAAAGGACGCTCAGAAGCGCCCTCAATACGGAATAGAACTGTTTTGTTTTTTTAATTAATAATTTTTTTTATTTTATCAATATCATTATCAAGAACTCCATAAACAACACCGGGCATATTATACACATACTTACTATTTCCGAAGGTATATGAGAGGATAGGTGTAATGGTCATGAAATCATGATTCCCTTCACTTTTTTTATTAAGATTATTAATTTTTATTTGCTTTTTTTCTTGTGAATGAATGTTGAAAGACTGGTCAAACTCGTATGAAATGTCTTTCGTAAGGTCGTGAATTTCAGAAAAATTAATATCCTTGTCTGTTTTATTTTTAACACTAACATCTAAAGATAAAGAAGGATAACCAACATTATATTTACCCGAGGGTTCAATATGTTGATCTTGATAAGAAACATCACTTTGGATAGCTAAATTCCCAAAATTATATGCTTTTACATCCTCATTACCAAATTGAATAAGAACTTGATCTGCTGTTTCAACTTTATCGGTTAAGACCTTAGTAGTAACAATGATGTTAATCAACTTATAGTTTTGGTATATAATTCCTTCATCCACTTGGTAATCTATAACATCAATATTTGGATTGTTAAACTCAATAGATGACACCAAGTCTTTAATTGAAGAATTGGTGTTTTGGACATCTTGAACACCAAAAATATTAAAGGCCATACCATCTTTATTCTCAACGATATAACTTATAAAGTTATCACCGAATTTGAGATTTATATAGTTATGTTGATTACCTTCGACACGTTTGTTGTTTGTTTGAAATATCAAAAAGAAAACAACAAAGGCCAAAGCAACAATTGTTACTAAACTAAATACTTTTTTTCGGCTTTGTATCATGAAATTTTTCCTCGCTCAATTATTGATATACGACCTGTAAATAAGTATCTTTACGCGGAGCATAATGGTAAGTTTTTTTATCAGAATATAACAGACCTTGTGTATTATACAATCTTACTCTGACATACCTCTTATTATAATCACTATAAAAAGCAAGTTTACTATATTTACTGTTGCTTGCTGGAATAGTGATGGCAACACTATAAGTGGTTGTCACAGAATTTGAAACCCCTAATGAATTTGAAATACCTTTTGCAGTTACCCCAACATTAGAAGATATAGTTGAACTTGCTGATTGACTTTTACTCCAAGTATATGAGCTTGCTTTTGCCCATGATCCTGTTAAGTACCTAACAAATTTTTTCACAGTTGTTGGTCCTGAAAGCGTAGTTACTGCTGTATGTGCAGCCATTGTAGTGAATTCCGGTTCTGATAACTGACCTTCAACCTTAACACTTTCTCCTAGTTCTACATTTTCTTCTTCCTCACCACTGTAACCTAAACTTACTTGTGGAACCATTAATAAAAAAATCAACGCGAAAATCGTCCCCTTCAGAATACCCTTTAATCCTTTCATAGTTCCCCTCCTAATGATTGAATTTTCAAATAATTACATGTTTTTCAAAAGCACCTGCATACCTTCTTAAAACTACAAAAACAGGTAAAAATAACCATTACATTACTACCCCATCATTAACTCTAATTACCTCTGCATTAATTCCGGCAAAGTTTCCACATTGATTACAATCGCTTACATTCCAGTTAACTTATTTTTTTCATCATTTTTTCTCCTCCCTAAATTTTTTGTTGTTTATATCAATTTAATTGATACCTTTGTTTAACACTTATTTTAAATTAGTAATTTAAATATGAGTTGCTTATTTGTGAGGTTTATTCTAAATTCAATTGACTTAAAAAAATTATATACTAGAGTATGTTGTTAAAATATCAGATTTTTCGTTAGATTGGCTATATAATGGATAACCTCCATCTTGATTTTCTAATTCGGTAATTTTTTTATATCTCAATTGGAACAATATCTTTATCTAATTGTTGATTAATATCCATTATTGATTCCATTAATTGTATGTCCTATTTTGTATCCGAGATAGATTTCTGAAAATTAAGAAGATTTAGTTGTTTAATAATTGACGGATTTTCAATTCCTTGTTTTTTCAATGTTATTTCTATTGAAGAAAATAAATTTAAAACCCAGAAAATGAAACAATTTCATATTTATTGGTATCTAATTTAAACTCAGAATACTTTACTATAAGCCAATTACTTATAGTAAAGTAAATTTGATCTGATAACTCATAAGAGAGTTTATCTATTATTTCCAGAGCCATTTTGGTAGAAATTAAATAGTTCACTAGTTCTTGTTTGCTATCTCTCCGTGAAAAGATAAAAGTAATCGTTTGTTGATAGTAAATTGTTTGGTAATAATTGAATCTCTAGAAGGGGTTGAAAGTTGAGGTTTTTTAAAATTTTTGAATAAAGCCATATATCATATAAATTACCCATTTTATAATCTTGCAAAAAAAGGTTCAAAATCATGAGTATTAGTTAATAATTTTGCTTCCAGGAATAATATAGAGTATATAAATCAATATTTGACTCTGCTTTTATGGGGATTCCATTTTGTTGAACAATTGAGTATGATATTTTTCTTTAACATTGGTTATATTACCTCTTATGTAATACTCTAACACATTTTTGGGATTATTTGTATTCAAAATTAAATAAAAAGATAATGCACACAAATTATTTACACGTATTTATAACTAACTTAAGCATAACACTTCTTGTTAAACTATATATTGGAAAATTTATTATATTTCTTTTGAATCATTGTTAATTAAAGTGGTTTTATATTAAAAGAAATTTTATTAAAAAAGAAAAAATATCCTCCTTATAACTTATATATATAGAAGCTACCTACAATATTATTTCACATACTTCATGGTGTAATGTTGTACCAGCTGCAAGAATTCTCCCCTATTAATTTTTTATATTGTGGTTATTTTGGATACTGCCAATTTTTCTCTCGTTCTTAAAAACTGTTATTATTAAATGCTCTTCATCCAATTTACATAAATAATTGCTAGTCTTATATTCAAATTCTTCCATAGATCTCACCTTACTTGTTTGATTGCGTTTGATTAATCATAACTACCTCTAATTCTCATCTCCTTTTCTTTTTACATTTTTACTGTTCCCCTGTAATGATCCCTTCTCGAACCTTCGAAAAGACACTGAAAAAGAGTTAGAAGCAAATAATGCAATGACAATAGGAGAAGGGTCGAAACCTTTTATTCAAAGAGAGGCCGCTCACCTACAATTATTCCATCTCAATAAACAAACACTATTTTCTTGAATACATAGTTATTATCAATATTGCTTATTAAGAGATTTGCAACCTTCAAAATAATATTGTGCGCTTAGCAGCTAGATTAATATGAAGAAAAGGACCAAAAATGGTCCTTACTAAAATTGTTATAGTTAGCTTCTCTACATTATTATTAAACTTGCTTATAAAATTCATAATGGGAGAAATTTATGTCAGTGATCCAACTACCTGTTTTATTCACCCATTCTACTATATTATCTTTATATCTTTCTTCTAGCCAATCCATAGCAAATTCGTTCGGTGCATAAATAGTTAAAATATTATTTTGAACTTTTATTAGGATATCTTTAAACCAAGTATCGAAAGAGGGTTTAGAAATATTTGCTTGTGCAGATTCTAGAACAACAGCTAAAAGCAGTTTTTCATCTTGTGTCATATTCTTTTTTAAATGTACCTCTGTTTCAGAATAGGTAATAGATGAGTCAACTTCTTCACTTTTATCTTTTTTATGAATATTTTTAAGTATATCTTTATATTGTAAGTATTTATTGTAAATCTCCTCATAATCTAATTGTTCTGGAAGGATATCCGCTTTGTTTTTTAAATGCTTCCTGGTAAAAACTTCGTGCTCTTTGCGTAATCTAGGAGGTAATCCTTCACGTTCTTTTTTTAGCATTTTCTTTACATGAGCAGGTGCATTTTCAGGGATAATTATATTATTATCTCCCTCTATTAGCTTTTTAGATAATAAAGGAGTTTGTTTCCTGACTTTAAAAATAGGACTCTCTTCCATATTATTCCGAGACTCATTTATTACATTAAACTTATAGACAAAGCCGTAATGCTCTAGTATATCTAAATAGGTATGTAATGTTTTTCTTGATTTATCCATTTTCTCTGAAATCAATTCAAAATTGGGATACACATAGTCTTTTTCCCCATAAGCATGTCTTTTTAAATATGCATATAATCGTGTGGCGTCTCCCAGATAAAATCCCCAAAAGTCAAAAAAATAGTTATTAAAAATAGTAAGCTCACCATCAATTGCTGGAATAGACTCTCCGTGCTCGTCTAAACTAAAATTTCTAACTTGATTTTCCTCAAAGATCAATTTATCTTGCTCTGGGTAAAAATAGGTTTTATATTCTTGAGTATCCTCTATATTTATCAATTTACTTCTTTGCGTAAACATACCTGTATCTTTTAATCGAAAATACTTTAGTTTATCCTTTTTACCTTTTAAATTATAATACTCTTCTTCCACTATTGTTCCTCCTAAGTAAACCCAAGTAAACAAATTAAAGAAGGAGTTTTACTTGCTAAAACATATATTTATGTTAAAATATTTTCAAGAATATAAGTTTAGAAAACTCCCGCTTTCACTCAATTAAACTACTATCAGTTTAGCGCCTGATAGTTTAATTGTATCTAGGTGGGTTTTTTTATTTTATCATACAAGCTTTTGTTTATGGATTAAACAAAAAGGGAAAAACCCTATGACAAAATACCAAATCGAAATTTGGCCTTTTCATAGGGTTTTTCCCTTTGTATTTAATATTGAATTTATTAAAACATACTTTTTGGAATTATTCAATAGGATTAATTTCCAAAGATATTAATTATTTCAATATGATGGAATTTATTTCTCTTATTAACTCTTTTTCTTCATTAATTTTTAATAAGTAATCGGCTTGTTCCTTAGAAATTAGCAATTTTACTTCTTGGACTTTTTTACATCTATTTTTAGGTTTTTCTTGAATTATAGAAAGTAAAACACTAGATCTTATATTTTCATTACAATTTGTAAAATTTTCCTTTAACAAAGAATATAAAATCACATAATTATCTTCAGATGTAAAACCTATCCGTTTTAATAAGTAATTTTCCATCTTAATATCCCTCATTCTTATATCATCTTCTATTTATTTTAACTTATATATACAAACATTTTATAAATTTCTATAGATATCTCTCAATAAAGTATATAATTCACCAAAAAAAAGCTAACTAAACCAACGTTTACTTAGCTGTTATTATACTTTAGATATTAAGTAATAAAGTTCCAGTATACAGTGAATTTCTTTATAAATTTCCTATTCTTTTGTAACGTTAATGACATATTACCTATATTATAACCATTTTGAGGAAGAAAACAACTTTATTTTTAAAGTCCTTTGGACACTCCATTTATTTATTCACTCTTCAATTAAATTGGCTATTAGTTATCATTTTACCATCATCATAATAAAACTATAGTATAAAGTATATATAAAAAATAAACAAAATGTTAGGGTCTAAAGTTAGAGTTATAAAGAAGTTAATAGTAATTTTTATATAAAAAAGAAACCCAAGGTATCTTGAGCTAGATATCTTGGGTTTCTTATATTTTTTTATTTATAATATGTCATTGATCTTTAATGTATCAAATAATATATCAAAAGCTTTATTTATTTTTTCTCGCTCTTTTCCTTGAGGAAAAGCAATCTCCTCTGATGTCCCATACACTAGATAGTCATTACGTCTATTAGTTGCTGATAGTTTATCTGCAATGTAAGCTTCAAACGCCCTTGCAGCCATTTCAATAATATTACTCCAATATTTAGATTCATTTCCATTGTCTAACTCGATTGCATTTAGGTAATATTGTGATTTATCAGTTGGATAAGGTATTCTTTCAACTCTTTCTCCAGTAATTTTTTCATGATACCAAGCCATAGCCAATGCATATTTTTTAACTTCTCTTTTTGCCCTTCTTTTGAGTTTTTCTTTTTCTTTCTTTAGTGAAATTTCTGATGCTCCATAATACTGAGAAAAATCAAGTCTTCTATTTATGCTTTCTCGCTGAATAGTACATTCTTTTTTTATACCTAATGCTATATCTCCGTTAAAACGTTCATAATCTCTTTTTAAAGCAACTCCTCTATAAGTTACATCATCTTTGTTTGTGTTTATGAAATATGCTGTTCCATTTCCTTCTCTTAAACTCTCAGATAAATATTCTAAGGCACTTTTTATTTGAGAAGGTATTTGTTCACCTAGTGTATTACATTCTGTTCCATATCCTCTACTACTTGTATTTTTATGACTTTTAATGTAAATGTAGTGATCAATGCTATGAAATAGCTCATGGGCGAGAATTCCTAAACAACCTTTATTTTTTGTCATATTAATAACTCTTGATAGAGCCTCATAAGTACCTAATGCATTTCCGCCTCTTCCTCTTGCTCCAAAAGCTAGTCCAAGTGTTCCATCTAAAGATAAAGAAGTAACATCAATTTCAAGTACATCTGCTAAATCCAAAATTGCTTCTGAAGCTCGAACTAAATGCTCCATGCCTTTTTCATCATCCATATAATGGCCAAATTGCACTCCTCGAAATCCAAACAACTCCACCAAATCTTCAGGTTTTTTTACCGGGCTTGGTTTCCCACCTCTTCTATCAGGTCTTTCTGGTAATACTCTTTCCCATTTACTATTTTTCTTTTTTGTACCTTTTACGCCATTTTCCTTTTTCCCAAAGATATCGTCCCATGTATTTATTTTTGATGCTGTATTAATAGATGATTTATATCCTGCCCTCAGAAAAAATTTTAAGAAGCTTTTCCCTAAAATAAAGAAATTTGTATCTGATTCTTTATTTCTTTCTAATATAAGCGTTTTGGAAAAACCAACAATAAAGTCTGAAACATCGTCCCACTTTTTCACTTTATTAATAAGTTCTAAGAAACTTTGGATTGCTAACATAAAGTCTCTTCTTCCC
Source organism: Niallia sp. FSL W8-0177 (assembly GCF_038006285.1). Classification (NCBI taxonomy): domain Bacteria; kingdom Bacillati; phylum Bacillota; class Bacilli; order Caryophanales; family Bacillaceae; genus Niallia; species Niallia sp. FSL W8-0177. Next base: position 160,870 of record NZ_JBBOUX010000002.1, on the reverse strand, counting down.
TCTTTTGTTTGAACAGCGGGAACCTTATCTATTCTATTAATAATTAATTGCTTCAATTTAGCAACTCCTGGTTCTACACCATTTTCCTTTTCAAGCTTCAGAGAAAAAGATTTTGTTAATTCTCTTTTGGTTATTAATTCCTCTGAAAGAAGCGGATTAAGCTTTTCTATGTTTTCTAATTCTTCCTCAGAATGATTTTCCTGAAATCTTCTTTTTATTTTATCTAGTTCTTTTCTAGAACCAGTAATAAAGTCTCCAACGTCATATGCAACATTCTTATCAATTTGCTTTTCTGTTCTTATTTCTTTAACTTTCTTAATATTAAGATCAAAAATACTTAATTGTGAGTTCATGTTTATATCCTCCTAAAAAACGGATTAGAATATTAGATCTAATCCGTTTTTTCCATTTAATTAAATAATCAACTCTAATTGCCCTTTTGTATTTGTTAGTAAATCTTCTGCAAAATCCTCTTTTAGAATAACTTTAAAAATTGCTTCTAAAATTGGGACGACTATACTATTTCCTGCTAGTTCGTAAAGAGTAGCATTTCTACAACCCTTTCTAGAAGGGAATTGTTCCAAGATTAATTCAAAATCCCTATCATCAAAACCCATTAATCTCCATACTTCTCTTTCAGTTAGATATCTATATCCCTCTTTATCTTTTAATCTAATAATTCCAGCGTTAGGACATCGATCTTGTCTTTCTGTTATAGTCCAACAATAATCTTCTATTACGGATAATCTACGTTTATACTTATCCGTTTCCTTAACTGGGTTAAATTCTTCTATTCTACTCAACATACTTGGAACATTAACCAAATACTGAGAACCAGTTACTTTATTCTCTAAGAATCCACTAATATGACGCATTGGGGTTCTTTCTAATTTATTGAAGTCAAATGCCTCTTTTCCAAAAATGGATATACAAAACACTCTTTCTCTTTGCTGTGGAATACCAAAGTCAACAGCATTTAAAACATCGAAAGAATTTGTGTATCCTAGTTTACGCATTTGTTGAATATAAGAGTTAAACGGGCCAATTAGGTCTCTATCTAAAACGCCTTTTACATTTTCCCAAATTACAACTTTTGGTTTCCACTTCCCCATATTTTCTATAATTTTAAGCGTTTCAAACATTAATGAACTGCGAGTCTTAGTCTTTATATTTCCACCTTTTCTATATCCTGACCTTGAAAAATCTTGGCAGGGAGATCCGTGGATAAGGATATCCGGCTTCAGATTCCATCCAACAACGGATTGTGGTTTATGAGCATGGTCATATAGAGCATTATAAGCACGTACTCTATTTTCTTTTATCTCTACATAATCTATAGCTTTATGATCAACCCCCAGATTTAATAAAGCTTTTCTTGGGGCCCCAATACCTCCGAATAATTCTAAAATTTTTATCATATCAATCACCGTCACACTAATTTTTTTATCATCCCATTTGGAGTTATTATCTTTACAGATACATCCCTCTTTGTTCTGGTTTTAGTTATTACAGTCTTGCTGCCATTGTCGTGATGTTTTACCTCTTCATCCACAATTTTAGAAACGGATTCAAGACCTTGTACTAAATGATAATTTTCGCCTTCACCTAGCTCACCATTAATCGCTCCGCTTGCTAATAATAAAGACAATTGCCCTTGATTAAGCGGCAGAATAGGTTCTCCACCTATACTTAATTGACGTGGCTTGGTTCTATTCATAAAAGCTTCGAATCCTTTACTCTCTCTAATACTTTCAACAAAATCGTCTTTATTTGCCAATTTTGTATAAAATGTAGATAAGTTTTTATAACCGCTTGGTACATTCCATTTAAATTCTCTAGTTACAATCTGATCAATCGTATTTACATTCTTTAATATAAATTCCTCGGAATCCATTCTTAATAAAAAATCAAATAATTTTTCATTAATTCCTTTATATTTTCCTGCCTTTTTTCTTCCAATAAAAATACACTGTTTATAGTCTTCATAATCCTCTTTGGAAAATCGCATAATGCCAACTTCATTAAAGTTAGTTGCTAAAAACCTAGAAATTTTTTGATCTGCAAAACGATATGAAGGAATAATATATATCAATATTCCATTCTCTTTTAGATATCTATAATTCCTTTCTAATTCAACCCATTCTTTTCTTTTGGCTGAAGAATCATCCATCCCCTTTAATGCAAAATCATATGGTGGATTAAGAAATAAGAATGACACAGCTTCAATTTGTATTACCATAGATTCTATAGGGGCATTTATACAATGATTCAAAAGCTTTGAAGCGCGTTCAGCACGTCTTCTATCAAGTTCGACTCCATAAGTATTAATAATAGTCTCTTCATTATTAAAGGCAGCTGCAAGTTGATTTAGAATCTCTCCCTCTCCGCAAGTGGGATCAAACCAAACACCACTACCTTCGACATTTAGTAATTTAATGATATATTCACCTTGTGTTTCAGGTGTTGCAAAAAAACCTGCTTTTAGTTCCGATAGGTAAGTCTTTGATGTAATCTCCGACTTTTCCCCCGGTTAGCACCGTACGTGAGACTTTCACCTCATACGGCGCCCCATCTAACTGGTTATACAGTTTACTAGTCTTTAATAGGTTGAAGTTTGCAAGCTTTACGAAGCTTGTTTAATTTCTTTAGTTGATATTCGTTTATATTCAACAACCTCATATATTTTTCTATAGTTTCCTCTTTCGTAGCATGAACCAAGATATGAGCAAATTTATGAAGTACAGCCAAATTTTCGTATTCGTCAGTTCCACCTAAATATATAGGTGTAATATGGTGGCAATGATAGTTGTGAATGTCTATAGTTAGGTCCACACCTGTAACAAAACATTTGCCTTTACTGGCACTGAACTTTGAGACACGATTATCATTGTATTGAATGCTTCTTTTCTCAATGTAAGTTTTAGCTAGTTGTTGCACAGCTTTTTGAATGTTATACATGAGATTGACTTTACTATTTAGCTCTCTACCTTTCGGACTGTAGTCATTAATATCCTGTTGAAATTGTTTCACCACGATAGATTTCACCGCTGAAACAGGAATTAAAGGTACTTCTTTGATGGAAAAGGTAGTGTAATTGTATTTTTCATATCCTTTCACTTCACATTTGCCTGATCCACTAATTTTTGAAAGATTATTCCATATAGTTCGGTAAGTTTTGTAGGCAATTTCTTTCATATCAACGCTAACGTGCGATGCAGCAGAAAAGTAGTTATGAATTCCTCTAATATAAGAGTTGTATTCATATGCTTCTTTTCGGGTGTTAGAACGATATAGTGTTCTAGCTCTTTGGCGTAAGGATTGTATAATATCTTGTTTCTTTTTATCGCTGATGAAACTATGTGCTACGATTCTTTTTCCTTTCCTAACCCCTTTAATTTTGAATCCAAGAAATTCGGATTTTCTTTTGCGGAGATTTGTTATCTTCGATTTTTCTTTCGAGATATTTAAACCTAGTCTCTTTTCAAGGAAATTTTGTACTGCAAAATACCATCTTTTCGCTTCATTATATGAAGTTGTGATGATTTTAAAGTCGTCTGCGTACCTAACAATAAAGCCTTGCTTCATGTTTGTTTTGGTCTGCAAAAAGCGGTATTTACGAGTATCTTTACTTCCTAGTTTGCTAATGTCGAAGGTTTCAAATTGGTCACTTACCCAATGGTCGAGTTCGTTAAGAACGACATTTGAGAGTAAAGGGGAAAGTATTCCACCTTGTGGAACACCTTTGTTTGGTATCCCTTCACCTTCAATATTGGCTTTTAACATCTTTTTAATAATTGCCAGGAGCCTTTTGTCCTTAATACCTAAAGAAAATAGTTGTTTAATCAATTTGTTGTGATTGACGTTATCGAAGAATCCTTCAATGTCAATATCAACAACATAATGATTTTTCCCTACGTTTATAAGGTTTAGCATCCTTGCAAGAGCGTGATGTGTTGAGCGGTTTGGTCTAAAACCGTAGGAATGTTCAAAGAATTTCGCTTCACATATTGGTTCAAGTATCTGTTTTATGGATTGTTGGATAAGTCTATCTTCCATTGTAGGTATGCCAAGCGGTCTTTCCTTTCCATTAGCTTTAGGAATGAAAACTCGACGTACACTATTAGGGTGGAAGTTGGCTAACCTTTCTCGGATATTATTGATAAAGGTAGCTTCATCCATTATTTTATAATCTTTGATACTTAATCCGTCTGTTCCAACAGTTTTACTCCCCGTATTAGATTTGATATTTCTATATGCTAAAAGTAGATTGTCTCTACTAATAATTAGTTCATAGAGATTAGAAAATGAAAAATTTTCTTTTGATTTTGCGTATAGATTATCAAAAATTGGTTGCATTAAATAATATTCGGAATATCTTACACTATCATTCATTGGTAAGTTCGCTACTCTCCTTTAAAAGGATTTTGCCTACTTGTCCTAACCGATTGCTTACCCTAGTAATTTTCTGTTTAATTCCGTTAGACTAGTGGCCTTCCCTCCACAGTTTGTTATCCCTGTTTCTTCGGTACCATGCCACCACCATCACGAGTATTAACACACGTTATAGATTTGCTCTTTTCCGTATGAACGCTTCAAAAGTCTCCGAACCTCCACGTTACTCGCTTTCCACGTTCCAATCATTCCTATCTGTTCATATATACTTAGGTGCTTTCTTTACAACTACTTGCTGGAGCAACCCTTCTTTGTTGCTAAGGATTTTCATAACAAACATTCTTACTCATCCTCACAAGTACCGCTTTATACGGCGATGATTATTCCTAATCATCTAGGTTATAGTTGTGTACATTCGAAAGTTCGTCAGTTACAAGGACATTCTCACCATATATATTTTATAGACACCCGATTTATCGTTGAACCATTACAATAACAGCATTGGGACCAACTTCAATCGACTTTACCTAGCTTCACACCTCAAATCCTTCGGAGGGAGTTGACGCATGTAGGAGTCTTAGTGACTATGCTTCGGGGTGGTTAGTTCCCTCATTCATAGTTTGGAATGACAGTTAGATATGAATTTGCAATCCCATATCCGAGCTTTTCACGACTTTTTTTAATGTCATTTATAGCTCAACGTGTCGCACGTTTGTTACCTATATGAGACATGTTATTTCCTCCTATTTTTAATCATGAAAAAACGCCCATTCTATTAGAATGAACGTTTACTCAATATTATCTTTCCCAAGGCATTATATCCTCTTGATGATAATTCTCCTCATATGAATATTTGTGATTATTCTCTCCATCATCCTCAGTCTTCAGTCTCCTTTTACCTGAATCTAAAAAGACTATATCTTCTGCAATGATTTCAATTTCTGTTTTATTATCCTTAAATTTTGCTTGCAAACGTGCTGTAACAGCAATTAAACTACCTTTTTGTAAATTATTATGACAAGTGGTAGCTAACTTTTTCTCTTTAAATGCTTTAATTGGAATAAAGTCTGCCTCTCTTTCTCCATGCTGATTTCTATAGTTTCGATTTACAGCAAGTGTCATAAAACAGACTGGATTTTCCTCTGTACCTGCTAAATAAGGATCTCTACTCAATCGGCCTATTAGGTTACATTGGTTTTTCATGCTAATTCTCCTTTGGACTTATTCGTAATCTCTTCCGCAATAGAAACGCACATTTTTTTACCCAAAATAATATGATCAAGTACCTCAACATTCATTAGATTGGATATAGATAAAAAATAGTCGAATAAAGAATAGTCTTCATCTTTTAAAACTGCATAACCTGCAGGTTCATTACTACAGACTACTATTTTTGAAGCGTTTCTTTTAATTGCTTGTCGAAATGCCAAATGAACTAAGTCTTTATTGAGTGTTCTAGTCCCTTTAACAATATTTTGTCTGCCTATAACCACATTATTCTTATTTAAAAATAAAAGATCTAATTGTGAATCCTGCTTATAACGAATATCTCTCACACATTCAATTACATCAAATTTAGAAGATATTTTAAATTCCGATTGCCAATCAAATTTTGGTACCATATTTAAGATTCCATTTAGTGCTTTTATTCTAAATAAAGTTTCCGTAGTTATTCCTTCGAACTTCAATAGCTCCTCTTCAGATAATTGAGAAATCCCACTTAAACCTAACTCACCTAAAGTATCGATCGTTGAGTCACATACGGTTTCACCGACAATAATAGCCAGTAAATGTGGAAGACTAGTGTCATTCTCCCCAAAATACTTAATATATTCCTTTGCGTCGTTGTATCTACTCATAATAAATCTACCTCTCTTAATTAAATGTAAATGTCCTCATAGCTCTTTATTCAATATCAAAAAAATATCCCATTATCGCTTTCTTTAAGCGTGTAATTGTAGAAGGTTTTTCGTAGATAGTTGTACTAAAATGATAAACCTTATCGCCTTTATACCTCCACATTACTTTTGAGTTAATTCCTTGCTCTAAACACTCAATAAATACTAAGAATTCATTAAATGCATGTTCTTTTGACACTGACTTAGCTTTAAATATTCTTCGTTCCCCATCTGGCAAAATGATCTCGATACTATGACGAGAATGTAAGATTGGTTTACTAGCAATAATTTTTTCTGCTTTTCTTTTACTTTCCTCAAATACATTTCCTTGTAAAACTGGCCCCTTACTAATTGTTTCTTTCATCATTTTTCTTCATCCTCTCAATATATTATTTATATAAAACGCAAAAAGCGCCCTGAGAGATGGTTTAATGAATTACACATAAAGTGTAATACTCAATAAATCATCCCAAAGGACGCTGCGTTTAATATCTAAACTGCTAGCCAATAAAAGGCTGCTAAAATGTTAAAAATATAAAATAGTTACATTTTCATTCTACTATTATATCTATTTCTTATCAACCCTATTATAGGAAGGAGTCCTTTTATAGTAAGTTAACTTACGCCATACCGATTCAATGGGTCCTTGCTTATGTTTTTTTAACCACCAATTACTTAATAATATTTGTATGAATATTAAAGCTATAGAAAGAAAAACTAAATGACCAGGTGAAACTTGTGCATATAACTTAAATACTTTAAACATGAAAAAACAACATGTTGTTTGGAATAAATAATTACTCATAGATGTTTTTCCTATATTAGCAATTAATTTGAAATGCTTTCCTGTTTTTTTTAGTAATAACAGAATAGATAAACCATAAAATATGGACATGCTTATATTACCAAAAATTTCGGAAAGTCTTATTAAAAAGTAGGAGTCAGAATATATTATTGCTAATGTTTTTATTGCAATACCAATACTACCACTTATCACCCACATTAATTTGTGGATTTCCTTAATATTAGTAATCAATGCTTTATTTTTTCCTAATATCATCCCTAACAAAAACATTGGATAAATACTGCAGAACAAAGATGGAAGATTTTCTATAGAGTAAATCGTTAACCAATCAACAGTATTTTGTAATAATGCAATTCTTCCCCCTGTTTGATAATTAATAATCACATTTTGTAATAAGTTATAATCAACAGCTGCAATTTGATAATCAAATAACAGTATCTTAATTAATTCAAACAACATTGGAATCATAAATATACCAATCAGCAGCATCATAACACGACCAGGAACTTTATAAACAGGAAGTAAGAACAAACCTATTACTGCGTATATCATGAGTATATCTCCATAAAAAATGAAAAAGGCATGTAAGAATCCAATTGCAAACAGTATCCATAATCTCTTTGAGAATAAATAGTAAGGATTATATCCTTTGTCTTCTGCGTTCTCCATAAAAATAATTGCGCTAAAACCAAAAAGGATAGAGAAGAGGGAATAAAAATTACCTTCAGCGAAGATAAATAAAATCGATTCTACTAGTTTATCAATAGGATCCATCCAAATACTGCTTGGAGAGGATTCATATAAATGAGGACCACTTAGGGGTAATATATTTGCAAAAGCTATGCCTAAGATTGCAAATCCTCTTATAATATCAATTGAATGTATTCTTTCCTTCTTCATTATTCAATCTCCTTCGCAAAAAAGACTACCCCAAATATAAGGTAACTTTGATTTACCTTCATATTTGGGGTAGTCCCATTGAGTTATTTTTTGTTATGTTATCTATTATATCGTTTCTGTAATTGTTCATCTTTTTTGGTTTTAATTTGATACATAATAATTGTTTTATATTTTTCCCATAATTCACTTGCAACTTTTTCACTAACGTTCATGAACTTCATGAAAAATGGAATTACTTCTTTTTCTAGAAAATAATCTGGAATTAATTCCTTACCAGGCGCATATTTTGCAACGATGTTTTGACGAGCAAGATTTAATAGAGATTCATCTATTTCATTTATATCATCTATTATTTCTTTGCTAGTATTTTCCACTTTTCCTATATCAGGATCAACTTCTTTATTTTCATACTTACTTTTTAACACTTTTGATATGTAATTCTCATAATTTTCAATGTCTCTATGCTTTATTTCTTCCAAAACTTCTAAAATTAATTCTATTCCATACTTTTTCCAGGATAGAATTTTCTTATCAGAAATATCGATGCCATGAATATATAGAGATTTCTTTACTGATTCAACAAATTCCTGTGATTCTTTGGAAAGAGGAGTTTGTTGTTTAGGACTTTTTTTATGAATATTAAAATCTATTGCTACTGTTTTTCTACCTTGTTTGACTTCTTTAAAAGAAAAATATAATTCTCCAGTTGCTTCTAACTCTTTTTTGGCAACATTTAATATTCGTTGTTTGAAATTCCCGTATACAGGATACTTATCCCCTACTCCAATCATCCTTTTAAGTTCATCTAGCTCTATTGTTCTTTTTCCAATTTTCTCATACTGTTTTAACAGTTCATAAACTCTCACTGTATATCCACTTTTTAATTTTTTTATATCATCAAAAGAATATCCTGTAAATCTACTGTCTAAGCTAATTAAATAATCTTTAATTATTGGATTAAAAGAAACATGAACAGTACCATTATCATATATAATAGCGCTAAACCATGGAAACCATCCCATTTTATCATTAGACGAGCGAATCTTTATTCTTTTTCTTGTTAGATCATCAGCTAACTCTTTTATCTGACTATGATAATTATTTCCTTTAACATTCATGACTTCTGCAAATTCTTTAACAGTAATTGTATAGTCTGGAAATTGGGAATCATTTTTCTTAATTTTACTAGCAACATATCGAATAAACTTATGCTCTAAAGTGGTTAATTCATTATCATAATAAGCCTCTATTAAATCATTAGACTGGATGATTAGATCATTTACTTTAAATTCAACTTGCTTTGTTTCTATCAAACTATCACCTACTAACAAGTTTGTAATCTTAAACAAATTATGACATTATTTTCAGAGAAAAGAAAGTGAAATATAACAAAAGATTATTAACTGTTATATTTCAGAATATTCTAATCAATAAGATCTTCTACTTTCTAAAGCCTATCCCAAATATGTTATAGTTCTGCTTATCTCAAAGATAACACTATCCCAAATATGTTATAGTTCCGCTTATCTCAAAGATAACACTATCCCAAATATGTTATAGTTCCGCTTATCTCAAAGATAACACTATCCCAAATATGTTATAGTTCCGCTTTTTTTCAAAGATAACACTATCCCAAATATGTTATAGTTCCGCTTTTTTTCAAAGATAACACTATCCCAAATATGTTATAGTTCCGCTTATCTCAAAGATAACACTATCCCAAATATGTTATAGTTCCGCTTATCTCAAAGATAACACTATCCCAAATATGTTATAGTTCCGCTTTTTTTCAAAGATAACACTATCCCAAATATGTTATAGTTCCGCTTATCTCAAAGATAACACTATCCCAAATATGTTATAGTTTCGCTTTTTTTCAAAGATAACACTATCCCAAATATGTTATAGTTCCGCTTATCTCAAAGATAACACTATCCCAAATATGTTATAGTTTCGCTTTTTCTATATATAACCCTACCCCAGATATGTTATAGTTCACTTATCAAAAGATAACACTATCCCAAATATGTTATAGTTCCTTCATTCCAAAAGACATTACATCCAAAAAATTTTATAGTTCAATTATTAAAAGAAAAAACATCCCAAATATGTTATAATTCAAAATCTGAAAAAAGATAACATATTTGGGATGTTTTTTAGTAGTAATTTTTAAGAGTGTATTAAATATATTTTTTAATAAAAAATATATGCATATCATTATGATTTTAAAGATCCTCTGACTCGAGTAATTTAAGAAATGCAATTTATAAAAGATGTCTTTAAATTATCAACTAAATGTAACGTGCTTAAATATCATTTGTTCATTTGATCCCAAAATTGTTATACTTTATCCCAAAAACGTTATTTTTTATCCCAAATATGATATATTTACTATCATTAAACACAGATATATCAAGGGTTCATCAGATACCTAAAATATTAAAACTATAAAACTAAGGTAACTACATATCCTAAAAATGTTATATTTTATCCCAAAAATGTTACATTTTCACCCTAAATTTGCTATATTTCGTCCCAAAATTGCTATATTTCATCCTAAAAATGTTATATTTTATCCCAATTTTGCTATAATTGTCTACTATTAACCTATTAGTACCAAGGGTTTAAAGCTACGATAAAATATTAAAACATCTAAAACTATTAAAAATAAGTTAAAATATTAAAACTAGAAAGCTAGATAATTTATATATAATAAAGAGTATAGATAAATTATATTATCCATACCCTTTATTTAGTACTAATATTGTTTAATATAAATTATTTTAAAAGACACCTCTTTTAATTTAGCAATAATACTATCAATTTTATTTTTTGTATTCTCAAAATCCCTAGTAGGGTATTCTTTAAAAAAACCATGAGCCATTACCCATACCTTGTTTTCATAACCATAAATGTCAACTTTATTAGTCCAACCATCATTATTTTCAATATCTTCTAATTCTACATGTTTTAATAACATCTTATTTCCTCCAATATAGATTTAGTGTCAAGTATGTGTTCTAGATACTCTCTAACTTACAAAATAGCTGTTATTTGCGCTTCTGTTATAAGAGAAAGGTTTCTTATCTAAAATGTATAATAATTGTTCTAAAAGGATTTTCTCCCCTCTAATGCAATCCTGCTAGTTTACCAGTTTATAATATCAAGTATGATTTTTTTAATGCCTTCTGAGTCCACTTTAGAACATATAATTTCTTGATTCTCTAAAATAAATCTAATGTTTCCTTTTTTTTCGATTATATAATCCCATCCACGTTTATTAAGTATGTCAATTAAATCTTCAATTCTATTCATAAAACTTTTCCCCGTTTTTCTTTTCAATATTAAAAAGAGCAACATTAAATATTTTCATTAAGAAACCACTACTAGTGATATAATAGTAATAGTGGTTTCTCCCTTTTCCTTATTGGATATTATTGAATAACCTAACAATGTTCACATTCTTAACATTTATATTTAAAATATGAAACATACTATAGTTTACCTTGATAATTCTCTTTGCATGGTCCTCGTTAGCAGCCAAAATATCTGTAGTTATATATCTTTCTTGCTCATTAAATTTAAGTAGAACCGACACGAGAAAATGTTTCTTAATTGTTTTTTGGCCATGATAAATTTCTAATGAATTATCAACGAATAATACATCTTCTGTTTTTATTATTTTTGGTATATTGCCTTTTTGAGATATTTTAATAAAAGCGGGTTCATCTTTTATAAGATGATATACAGAAATATTGCCCTTTTCTTCTATTTTTCCGTCAATCAATAATATATTTTCACGAATTTGATAGAAATGTTTACTAGTATAAAAATCAACCATTATGCTAATTCCTCCTCAAATGAAAAAAGATCGTAAGTGGTTGGAATAATATATTCAACCAATTCTTCGATCCTTTTTAACCCGCTTATTAATTTTAAGCTTGTATTCTTTTTACTTCTCAATTGGAACACTACAGTATTATTAGTAACAATTATATTTATACTGTTTTTTTGATAGAAACCCCTTGTGTCAATAGTAATTATAGATGGATTATTATCTAAAAGTGATAGCCAATCATTAGAGTTTTTCCCTTCCTCACTTAACATATACTCAATACAGGTAATTGTAGTATTTAAAGTTCCTAATGAAAGGTCAAACATATAAGCAAAGCTCATAGTATTATTACCATTAAAATACACTCTATATCCCTTTTCTCTTTGATTAGAATGTCCTTTAAATGGTTCAATACGAAAAACTATATCTTCAAAATACCATTCCAATCCATCTTTTTTACTTGAAAATCCTATACCCTTTAATAAGCTTTCTAACTTTGTAGGTTCTAGAGGACAAAAGCATGTGATTTTATACATATGTAATCCTCCTACAGACATTAGAATCAAATAATTTAGTCGTCGTCAAAACCTTTCCCTCCTAGTATTTTGTTTCATTTCTATTAATTTTCTTTACTGTCGTTTACTTTTTTCATAAAAAAAAGCCTTCAGGACAGTTAATAGCACAGCTGCTATTAAAACTGAACCCAAAGGCTCTACATTTACTAAGTAAAAGAAAAATCCAAAATAGAAAAATAATCTGATTTAATTTTAACTTTTTATCCTATTATTTTCAATAGTTTCAGAAGATATCGTCAGTTATTCGAGCAGGACAGTCTGTTTACAAACAAAAAAGTGAAATATACTTTTATACTTGAAGATACATCACAGTCATAGATTTCTATAATTTCCAGATACATAATTCATAACTAATGTTCCAGCAGCATCTATTTTAAAATTCGACTCTAGAATCGTTATATTCGAATAGATCTAAACTTGAACAAAAAGTCACTGTCGTCAATAAATGCTTTTAAACCACTATAAGTATTTGTTGTTTTCTAACAAATTTGCTGAATTAAGCTAGGTGAATTGTTTTTTGGAGAATTAACATCATTTGAAACTTCAAAAGCCTCCATTTGTTCAAAGTCAAAGGGAACAAGTAATTTACTTAACGAGTTAGTATCGGTATTTGTTGGATTTAGCCAGAATTGTTCATCTTCAGGTTTTAATATGACTGGCATTCTATCATGTATTTCAGTCATTAGCTTATTTGGTTGAGTGGTAATTACAGAACATGAGTATACCATTTCTCCTTCTGGGGATTTCCAAGATTCCCATAAGCCAGCCATACCAAATGGTTGATTATTTTTAAATTTTATACGCATAGGAATTTTACGTTCATTTGTACGTTTCCATTCATAGAAAGAATCAGCAAGGATCAAACAGCGTTTCTTTTTATAGGCATTACGAAAACTTGGCTTTTCGGCAATTGTTTCTGAACGAGCGTTAATCATTTTATAACCGATTTTCATATCTTTAGACCAGGAAGGAATTAATCCCCAACGTAAATATCCAAGACGATTCTTTTCACCATCATTGATCACAGAAAGTACGGATTGAGAGGGAGCTACATTATAGTTTGGGTTATAATGGGATTCTTCAATTGCTGAGTCGATATTAAAGCGGTCAATAATTGTTCCAAAGTCGGTAAATAAAGTAAAGCGACCACACATGCTATCACCTGCTTTTTAGGTTAAGTGTAGCAAAGTAGAATACGGAAAACAAACGAGTAGTAACTTATCGTCAAGTACGATAACTACTACGTATTATTATATTATTAATAATACGAAATCAGCCTTTAAAAAAATAACGCGCTACCTTCAGGCTGCGCGTTTATAAATATAACTACTATCCCTACTATTTTTCTCTTTATATTTTTTTCTTGTTCCCTTTTAATAACTAAACGCAATTAAAAATTTCTACCCGACTTTTTTGAAATAACTTTAAATTTTTCTTTCAGTCTTCTATTTGATAACCTATGAGATATTTTTTGATAACGGCAATTCTTTTATATTTGACCATAAAACTTCAATTGTTTTTTTTCCATTAGCAGCATTAAAGGTGATTTTATTTATATAAGTGAGTTTAACTAGATGCTTCTCAGTATAAAAGGTAGATGTTTTGTAAACAAGAGAGTGTTTATTATTTTTAGATTTTTTTATTAGCAAAATTATCATCCTTTATTTTTTTCTTAATTTTATTAAGAAAAGTGAGGTTGAAATGATAATTTTGACAATGAATTTTTCATTTACTTTTTCTCCAATTGTATAGAGATAATAAATACGTTTTTTTTTTTTTACATAAAAAACAAGAACCATCCTACGATATATTGTAGGATGGATTATTTAAAGTGGTTAATTTTGTATCACTATAATTATTCTTATCTTCGAATTTGATAATAAAGTTGTTTGACTATTAATAAACTAACGCACCCGTCGTATTATAAGGTCAGCCAGAGAATTCTGGTTGACTATTTTTTATTCAATTTATAGATTGATAGTAGCCGGGGAAGAACGGACGCACCCGTGGGACTTGATCCCGACAACTAAACTGTTCCCCTCTACTTGTTAACACATGATTAGGCTGGTTGGGACATGATGATCCCGTATAACAAGCGAAGATATGAATGACAAGCTAGATAGAGGTTACCGGTCAATCCACTACACTAGGAGGAGATAATTTATGAATCCAGTTGTTGGTCTGGATGTCGCTAAAGGTGAAAGTCAGGTTCAAATGTTCTTGGATAAAAAAATGCCCTATAAAAATAGTGTGAAAGTTGAACATACGGTGGATGGTTTAAAAGAGTTATACTCTTATTTACTAGATTTAGAGCATCAAACAGGGATGAAACCACCAGTTGTCTTGGAATCAACGGGTCACTATCATGCCCCAGTTGTACAGTTTTTAGAAGCAAGAGAGTACATTGTCATTATCGTAAATCCATTGGTATCTTACCGAGCAAAAAGTTCTAGTTTAAGAAAAACTAAAACAGATGCCATTGATGCTTATCACTTAGGCGAACTGTATTACAAAGAGGATTTAGAGCCGCAGAAAAAGCGTGGTGTTCAGTTATTAAACCTTCGGCATCTGACAAGACAACATGAAAATATGACGGGAATTATGGTTCAAACAAAGCTTCAATTTCAATCTGTATTAGATCAAGTATTTCCAGAGTATAAAGGCGTTTTTGGCGATCTGTATGCCGAGGTTTCATTAAGAACTTTACAAACTTTCCCTACCTCGGAGACTGTCTTAAAAACTTGTGTGGAGGAAATTGCACAATTTATTGATAGGCATTGTAAAGCAAGATCGTTTAATTGGGCGCTTGAAAAAGCAGAGGGATTAATCGCAGCTGCAGAACGCAACCCATTTCAGTCAACGCGTTATCAAAGCCTTCTTGTCAGTCTGAATATGTATATTGATTTACTTCAAGTGTACCACCAACAGCTTTCTACGTTGGAGCGTGAGATTGATCAGTTAGCAGTACAGCTCGAAGAATATGAACTACTCCAAACAATTCCCGGTGTAGGCGAAAAAATCGCTGCAACGATTATTTCTGAAATCGGGGAAATTGATCGGTTTAGTCATCCCAAAAAGTTAGTTGCCTTTGCAGGACTTGATCCTAGTGTATTTGAATCAGGTCGCTTTAAAGGCACGAAGAATCATATTACTAAACGAGGCTCTGCAAGGCTTCGCCACATGCTTTTTACAGCAGTTCGGTGTTCCATTCGAGATAGTCGTAAAAAGAAAACAACTGAAGAAACCATTGCACGAAATATGCGATTACGTGCCTTCTACGATTTAAAACGTGAAGAAGGTAAGCCTTATAAAGTAGCCATTATTGCATGTGCTAATAAGCTTTTACACTGGATTTATGCGATGTTAAAAACGAAAACACCATTCCAAGAAACTATTTAGTAACAACATTTTCCTATACAACTAAAACCTTCCAAATTGAATCAGGAGGGTTATTTGAGTTGTGCATTTTTAGTATAGCATTTAGTAATTATAAATTTAAAATATATTTATTGACAAACTATTAGCTGGTTTTGTTTAAGTACATTGTTTCACATAATTCACAAAGAAAGCCGGTTTTCTTATCGAAAAACAGCTTTTTATTATCTATTTATTTTTTCAATTGTTATATTCAAGATAACTGCTGAGATAACATAAATTTGATTCATAAAATCCAATCCAGTTACAAAAATGGATATAGATATAATTCTTTAAGTTGTTTTCAGATAACCTTCATTTTGAATGTCTATTTTAACATTAATATTAATCTTCATGTTTTTAAAGTAATCTGACCTCCAGTTTTTTAATTCATCACGAGGGATTTGATTTCTAAAAAACTGACCCATTCCGAATACATCAGCCTCATTCTCTTGAAGTTTTGTAAATAATTTATTATACCTCTCAGAGATTAGAGTATTAATTTCCTCTTTAATTAAATTCAAACTGGGTTCTCCTTTTGTTTCCAATATCACAACTCTCATTTTTATTAGACTTTCCATATGTGCATCATTATTCACTAGTCTTCCTATATTGTCAGTTTTAGAACCCAGTAGCATGACTGTAGCATGTTCCATTACTTCCATTTTTCCATTACCACTCTCCCCTTTAAAAACATTGTACAGCAGGGTTTCGTTTGAACTGATTTGCTCGACCATTTTTCCTCTTTTTAATATGGCAGAACCGATTTGATCCATAGTCGTATCTTTTCCCGAACGAATCAAAGGTATAGCCACATCATGTGTATAAGAATGTATGCCTCGGAAGACCTCCCAAACTCTTGTAAGGGCAATGTCAGGATTCCAGCCTGCATTTTTTTCGAAATAGTTATAAGTGCTGAGCCCTTTTTTTTCGGCATTAATTTTAATGTTATTGAAAAATTCTTGAAGATCCTCATCACATATTGCAACTAAAGCTTTTGGGGAAACGTCTCTTGAACGCATAAATCCTGCAATTATATCGTTTATTCCATCCTCAGCAGTTTCTTTCTCAATAAAGATTAGCTTTACATGCAATAAATACACATCGCTCTCCATATTTCTACTAATTGTATCCACTGCTTTTGAGACCGTTTCAGCTTTAGCAGATACAATTTTCGTTTCCATACTACCATCTATAGGCTCTGGTATATTCAGGATCACCAAATATTGGTCGTCAACTTTCTTAACACCTATCGACACTGGTAGTAGACGATGATTTATATCCTTAATATCCCAACAACCGCTCAATATCAACATAGTTAAAAGACTACAAATTAAATAAATGACTTTTTTATTAGATAGTTTCATTTGTATCCTTCCTCTTTAATCTTCTTCCAATATAGTAAATAGAAAGAGGTACAACAATTATAACGTATGACCTTAAAAGAGAATTCATAAAAAGGATATTTTCAACATCCTTCCAGTCTGGAATCCAAAAGCAAACGAAAAAGATTGCTACAGACAAACCGAACAATAGGTAGCTAGGTCTACTTTTAGGAATGTAATAGTTGATTATTCGAATTGCTTTCCACATTAAGAGAGAGAGATACAAAATAATAAAAGCAATAAGGCTTAAAAGAAAAAACATTGTAACTCGATCAAACATTAACCAATCAATATTTATAGAATCCACAATAAGTACAAAAGGAAGAAATGCTTTTGATGCAGTCGCTTGTCCCAAAGTAAGAATTGGAATGTATACTGAAAAGAGAAAGAAAGGAATAAGAAATATCGCAGACAAAATAACATATTTTCTTTCATAAGAGAAAAATGGTTGTACAAATCCAAGAAAGAGAAACCCACCGGCGAATGCAAAATAACTCTCGAAGTAAGCAGGCTTACTAATGAATCCTAAGTCTGTGTCAAAAGGTATGGCATATCTCCAATCAACATTCTGAAATGACATGATTAAGACAAACAATAATATTGGAAAAAATAATATAAATAATAAAAATGCAGTTCGTAAAATGGCTTCGATACCTTTAGATGAAATGTATGCAGAAACAGACAACAATAATAGTATAATTGTCCATAATGGGGTATGGGATAAAAATACCAAGGTTACGATTTCTGCGTATGCTCTGACCGTTATAATAATGGCCA
Source organism: Niallia sp. FSL W8-0177 (assembly GCF_038006285.1). Classification (NCBI taxonomy): domain Bacteria; kingdom Bacillati; phylum Bacillota; class Bacilli; order Caryophanales; family Bacillaceae; genus Niallia; species Niallia sp. FSL W8-0177. The sequence goes on along the minus strand of NZ_JBBOUX010000002.1, from coordinate 142,889 downwards.
TGATTAGATAAAGTAAAACGGGAGCAAAAAATAAAAAAGTTACCCTTTTTTTGCTTTTCGAAAATATACTTAAAATATCCTTTTTTGGAAAAAAGCTGAGACCTTTCATATAAGTCAACAAACATACAAAATGTACAATAATCCCTATTAGAATTGGGAACCAATGGCCTTGTTCTGTACTAGCAATAATATCAGCTGGAAACATAAAAAAAATTAGTCCCAGATGACAAAGCACATACATTATCATAACATGTAGACTTCTTACCACTATTGTTCCTTCCTTCCTATATTTAAATAGAGATAGGACTTGCCAAAGGTAGTTAAACTTGCCAAATAAGAACTAATAAAAACTAGACCTACTACTAATCCTAAAACTCCAAATAGTGAAGAAAGAATTACATTAATATATTTAAATGATCTGATTGAAAGCGAGCTTTGAGCCCCCACAAGGGTTGAGTTAGCAATTGTTGTTGCTGCAAGAATGATGATTAAGAGATTGCTGACTAATTTAGCTTCTACAACTGCTTGTCCTAATATAATTCCTCCAACCATTGTAATTGTGGGACCTACTGATTTTGGAAGCCTTATGCTTGCTTCTAATATCAGTTCTAGAACAACCAACATGATTATAACTTCAACAAGTGCTGGATAAGGAACCCCTTCTCGACTTTGAGCTACAGAAAGTGCAAGCTCTATCTGTAACGCTTCCGGATTTACAGCAACAAGAGCAACATACATTCCTGGACTTATTAGAGCAATTAATGCACCAATTACTCGGAGGCAACTGATAGTTATCATAATGGGAAATGGAAAATTACGATCACTCTCAACAATAAACATATCCCAAAGGAGATTAGGCAGTATTAAAGCAAAAGGTAATTGATCAACTAATATAACAACTCTTCCCTTTTTAAGAAATTGTGATGCATGAAAAGGAAGTTCTGTCGTATTAAATTTTGAAACTGTATCCCAAGATGAAAACCCCAGCATTTTTGACATGCTTTGTAAGTTACTGATATCCATACTCTTATTCTTTTCAATAAGACTATTTATATTTTCAACAAGTTCTTTATCCACTAGACCATTAATAAATAGTAAAGAAATTTTTGTCTTCTGATTTTTCCCTGTTGTGAAGGAATGAACAAGAAGTTTATTTGAAGTAAGTTGTTTACGAAGGAGTCCAATATTTGTGTCAATATCTTCTGTGAAGGAGTTTGAAGGTCCTTGAATTACACTTTCATTTGATGGAACTTCAATTGAACGATTTAACCCCTTAGGAACAGGTTCGTAAATAATAAACTTTTTTGTATGTTCTATATATATAATAAGTTTACCTTCAAGGACTGATGTAATAGCCTTTTTTGTATCGTCTTCAAAAAGTTCACCCATTAAAATAAATATAGATTCTGATGTTTTCCCTTGAGAAATTAAACCCTCTGACTGTTTTTGAAGAATTGTTTTTGTTTTTGTCATATCTACTAAAGTAGATAGTCCTAGTAACAAAACTTCCTTTTTTAAAAGGTAATCACGTTTTATAAAAAAGTCATCATTACCCCCTAACGCTTTTTTAATATCTAAAACTATTTGTTCCATAACATTTTTCCTTTCATTTCCTATATGTTTAATTTGCACTTAATTTTATATAATTATTCAGGGGGAAAATTGATACTGGAACAATTTATATAACTTCTAAATGTTTAAGAAAATAAAAGGAAGTGAATGAACGCAAATTGGGAATACGAACTATTGTCCTTAGAAGAAAAAATTAAGATACAGAAATCTGGAAAAGTTGAAGTGTAGAAGTTTAGGATGAAGAGGAATACAATATTATTGTTTATAAACAGTTTGAAATAATTTTTATAATAAAAGTACATACCAGCTAAGTTACGGAATTTTTGAATAGCCACACAAATATCCCCATTTCAGGTGGGAACGAGGAATTTGTGTGAACAATCTTGATGATTGGGATTTGTTTTTATTAATAGCGCTATTCAACTAAACTCCCTCTATAAAAGAAGGGAAAACGCCGGATTACTCTTGTTTTCTTAGATTTTCATAGTTATTTACCTGTCGGTAAATGTCCTTATAGCTGGAGGATTCTCACTTGAAAGGATATATTTGGACTCTGAGAGAAAAAAGAGCTATAACCCATCAACCACCTTCTTACAACCATTGGTGGATGAGTAAAAATATGATTGCACTGGTGGATCTCCACATTTCTCATGGAGGTCAACCCTCCCATATCTCACAGAGTCTTCGCTCCAAAATTCCTTCGTCCAACCTTTCCATGAGGTGGATGTCAGTCATGCTGCCCGACAGGGTCCTTGCCCGTATTTTAGTTGTTTTACTGACTAATCCGTGCTTCAAATGTTTAAAACAATTAACCTACTAAATAATTTCAATCAAGAAAAGAAATTAAGCTGCTACCTGTAATACGTCCATATGAGGAATGTCCGATAACATGCGTTCTTCACTAAATTCGCACTGCTTTTTACCGATGGTAAATAAAATACGTATGAGCTTATTACATATTGCAATTCAATTAGAGATTGCATCTTCTTCAAAGGATTATTTGGACGCTTTGTAAAATACTCATGTAATGCTTTAAAAGCGGTATTTTTAGCGACCAAAGGCATTGCAACTCGAAAGAGGAGAGCTCTTAATGTCTTCCTACCTCTCTTGGTAATTTAGGTTTGTCCTTTATGCTTACCAGATGTATTTTCCTTAAGACTAAGCCCAGCTAGTTTGATAATCTGCCTTGGGTGGGAATAGTAACTTAGGTCTCCTACCTCTGAAAAAAAGCCTGCAACCGTGTCTTTCCCTATTCCCTTAATAGCCAACATTTGTTCAACACCTGGAATTTGTTCAAGAAGTTTATCTATGTTAGATTCCAGTTCTTCGAACTTTTCTTTTATTAGTTCATATTTGTCTATTAACGTGCGAAGCTCTAACTTAGCCATATCAGAACCTTCCCTAATACCAATTGAAGCAACTGCAATCTTCTTTAGTTCTTTTATTTTACTGAGTCCCACTGCACGTTTAACAGCTTTTCGAAGATGTACTAGTATCTCCTGTTCGGAGAGAGCTACTAACTCATGTGGCAATAAATTTAGTTTTAGTAATTGTATAGCAGATTTACCTTCCCAATCCTTAAAAGACGGTAAGAAACTCTGGAAAATAGCGGTCTATCCAATTATGGACTTGCCCTTGAACTGCTTGAAGATCAACAGATAGAAGATCACGTATTTTTCTAGCCACACGAAGTTCTGCATATCTCCCGTCTTTGACCAACTGTGCGATAACTCTTGCATCCTTTACATCATTTTTAGTTGGAGAATTATCATCTAACTCTTTACTTTTCTTTACATGCAAAGGATTTACAACTACAAACTTGATATTTTTCGCCTTAAGGAAGTGAGCTAAATTCAGCCAATAGTGACCTGTCGGCTCCATTCCTACGATCACTTTTTCCATATTGTTTTGATTCATTAACTTTTTTATCCACTCTAAGAAACAGTTAAAACTAGAATCTGTATTTTCAAAGTATAAAGGTGCTGAAAATTCTAAACCTCTAAAGTCTTGGGCTCTTGCCACATGCTTGTATTTAGCAATATCAACACCTATAATTAATGTTTGAGAAGTAATTTGAGCAATCTTTTCATTTTGGTTATAATTCATTTGAATAGCCTCCTGGTATATGTGTTTGTTGTCCTTTTTGCCGCCAGGCTTTGGACATTCATATCATACCAAGGGGCTTTTTTATGTTCAAACCTCATATTTCTTCATTACAGGAATGCTGCCCGTTAGTGTAAGTACACCTTTTCACAATCTCCTATATCCATTTCCTCTATATAAAAAAATACCAAAAACGACCGTTTTTGGTTGTAGAAAAGAGATTATCTAAAAATATTCAAAAACTACTTAAAACACATAACCAAAAATATAACCAAAATCAAATTACTAATATATCTATTTAAATACCCTTTATGGTATAGTAAATGTATTAAGTAAGGGGGGATTTGTGTTGAAATTTGGATATGCACGGGTAAGTACGCAAGATCAGTCATTGTCATTACAACTGGATGCTTTGAACCATTATGAAGTGGAACAGATTTTTGAAGAAAAAGAATCAGGTAAGAGGAAAAACCGGCCTCAATTGGACGAGCTACTTAAAGTTCTGCGTAAGGGCGACACAGTAGTTGTCTACAAATTAGATCGTATCAGTCGAAGTACCAAACATTTAATTGAACTCATGGAGCAGTTTGAAGCTAAGGGAATTCATTTCGTGTCTATTCAAGATAAAATTGACACAACAACAGCTATGGGGCGATTCTTTTTCAGAATGTTAGCCAGCATAGCCGAATTAGAACGGGACATCATTAGTGAACGAACTAAAGATGGACTGGTAGCTGCTAGAGCTAGGGGAAGAAATGGAGGTAGACCGAAGGTTGAACCTAAAAAAATCATGCTTGCCATGAAGATGTATGAAAGTAAAGACTACTCCTTATCTCAAATTAAAGAAGCCACAGGAATAGGAGCAACAACGTTATATCGTTACTTAGGAACAAAAGAAAAATCTGGCAAGGAGGTATAACATGAGAGGGAAAGAGCTGTTAACCTCCGATCAGCGAAATATGTTTGTGTCTATTCCTGATGATATGAATGAGCATGACATAGAAATGCACTATACTTTTACCTCAGAAGATCTTGGATTTATTAATAAGCACCGAAGAGACCATAATCGCTTAGGGGTTGCTTTACAGCTCGCTGTCCTTCGGTATCCAGGTTGGACTTTATTTCAGATTAAAGACATTCCCAGCCCAATACTCGATTATATTGCAAAACAAATTGATGTCTCCCCTCAAGAATATACCCAGTATGCAAAACGGGTAGCAACTCGAAATGAACATCTAGAGGAACTTCGGCAACATTATGGCTACCAAAACTTATCCTTTGGGGCATATCGAATAATTGCACAATTTACTCTTAAACTTGCTCTTGAGAACGGAAATACAGACTACTTGATTCGCTCAACAATTGAAGAATTGCGAAGACAAAAAGTAATTTTGCCAGCACTGACAACAATAGAAAGGATTGTATGGGAAGCTCGTCAACGGGCAGAAGAACGAATTTTTAAATCTATCATCTCTACATTAAGTGAATCTCAAAAACAAAAGTTAGATCACTTACTTGATGCAAGTTCCACCAATTCAAAGACACCCCTTGCTTGGTTGCGAGAAGTTCCCGGTCAATCTTCTCCAGATGCCTTCTTAAAGGTTATAAAACGTCTTCAAGTCATACGAACTTTGCAACTTAATGTGGATATTAAAGAAATTCATCCAAATAGGGTCTTACAGCTAGCACGATTGGGTTCCAAATATGAACCCCGTTCATTCCGTAGATTTAAAGAGAATAAGAAATTTGCGCTTTTAGTTTTACACCTCCTACAACTTAGCCAAAACCTTACTGATCATGCCTTTGAGATACATGATCGGCAAATTAGCCTATTGTTATCAAAAGGACGTAAAGCTCAAGAAGAGATTCAGAGGTTAAATGGTAAATCAGTTAATGAAAAGGTTATTCACTTTGCAGATTTGGGAACAGCATTGATTCAAGCAAAAGAACAAGGGAAGGACCCATTTGAAGCCTTAGAAGCTATTATGCCTTGGGAGGACTTCGTAAACTCAATAGAAGAGGCGAAGCAATTATCACGCCCTATGGATTACGATTACTTAGACTTACTAAAATTTCGCTTTAACTACTTACGTAAATATACTCCAACATTGTTAGAAGCCCTAGAATTCACTTCTACAAAATCAGGAGAGCCATTGCTTCAAGCTATTGAGACCATTAAAGAGATGAACAAAAATAATAAACGAAAAATTCCAGAAGGAGCTCCTTTGGACTTTATCTCGAATCGCTGGCAAAAGCACGTTTATGATGATGATGGTAATATAAATCGCCAATATTATGAGATGTCTGTTCTTACCGAGTTAAGAAATCTTGTACGCTCAGGTAACGTTTCTATTAAAGGAAGTCGTCAGCATCAAGATTTTGATAATTATTTAGTGACAAAAGAAGCATGGGAGCAAAACAAGCACCTTAATGGACTTACCGCACCACCTTCTGTTGATGAATACTTAAAATTGAAAATAGATGCATTACATGATCGGCTTGAATGGATTAAAGCGAATATCACAGAATTAGATGGGGTTAATTTTGAAGACGGACGGCTGCATCTCCATCGTTTGGAGAAAAACGTTCCAGAAACAGCACGAGAATATAGTTTATCTCTATATCAACTGATACCTCGTGTGAAGTTGACAGATTTGCTTATGGAAGTAGCAAGTTGGACGGGATTCGAAAAGCAGTTCCTCCATGCTTCTACGCTGAATCCACCGAAAGAAGAAGAAAAGCCTGCGATCATGGCAGCGATTATGGCTATGGGAACAAACATCGGTCTTACTAAGATGGCAGAAGCGACACAAGGGGTTTCTTACCGGCAAATGTCCACAGCCTCACAGTGGCGTTTATATGAAGATGCTATGAATAAAGCACAAGCCGTTATGGTGAATTTTCAACACCAGTTAAACTTGTCGTCGTACTGGGGCGATGGTACAACTTCTTCTTCAGATGGAATGCGTGTTCAAGTAGGAGTTTCATCCTTACACGCTGATGCAAATCCACATTACGGCACAGGGAAAGGAACAACCATTTATCGGTTTGTTAGTGACCAATTTTCTAGCTTCTATACGAAAGTGATTAATACAAACGCAAGAGACGCTGTTCATGTTATAGATGGTTTATTGCATCATGAAACCGACTTGCATATTGAAGAACATTATACAGATACGGCTGGTTATACGGATCAAGTATTCGGATTAACTAATTTGTTAGGATTTCGATTTGCCCCAAGACTACGAGACCTTGCAGATTCAAAACTTTATTCATTTGAAAAGCCAGACCAATATCCAGAAATGGAGAAGTTGCTTCGTGGAAGAATTAACACCAAGATCATTCAGGAAAATTATGATGATGTATTAAGGTTGGCACATTCCATTCGTAAAGGAACGGTCTCTGCTTCTCTCATTATGGGGAAATTAGGTTCTTATTCTCGTCAAAATAGCCTTGCGACAACTTTAAGAGAGATGGGTCGCATAGATAAAACCTTGTTTATATTAGATTATATTTCTAGCGAAACATTGCGTCGGCGAATTCAACGTGGATTAAATAAAGGAGAAGCTATGAATGCATTGGCACGAGCTATTTTCTTTGGGAAACATGGGGAACTTAGAGAAAGAGCATTACAAGATCAATTACAGCGTGCCAGCGCCTTAAACTTAATTATTAATGCTATTAGTATTTGGAATACCGTGTATCTATCACAAGCAATTGAACATTTTAAAAATACAGGAAAGTATCAAGAGGAATTGCTCCCGCACATATCACCATTAGGATGGGAACATATAAACTTTCTAGGAGAATATTCATTTATACCTGAGATTTTGAACTCAATACATTCCCTAAGTCCACTTAGGATATAAAAAAACCCTAATTTTTCTGCTTAGCGTAGAAAAATTAGGGTTTTCATATCCAAAAAATGTCTTAGCGTATAATATCCGCGTTTTGTCGGCAGTACCCCATTTACTAGATTTAGAGCATCAAACAGGGATGAAACCACCAGTTGTCTTGGAATCAACGGGTCACTATCATGCCCCAGTTGTACAGTTTTTAGAAGCAAGAGAGTACATTGTCATTATCGTAAATCCATTGGTATCTTACCGAGCAAAAAGTTCTAGTTTAAGAAAAACTAAAACAGATGCCATTGATGCTTATCACTTAGGCGAACTGTATTACAAAGAGGATTTAGAGCCGCAGAAAAAGCGTGGTGTTCAGTTATTAAACCTTCGGCATCTGACAAGACAACATGAAAATATGACGGGAATTATGGTTCAAACAAAGCTTCAATTTCAATCTGTATTAGATCAAGTATTTCCAGAGTATAAAGGCGTTTTTGGCGATCTGTATGCCGAGGTTTCATTAAGAACTTTACAAACTTTCCCTACCTCGGAGACTGTCTTAAAAACTTGTGTGGAGGAAATTGCACAATTTATTGATAGGCATTGTAAAGCAAGATCGTTTAATTGGGCGCTTGAAAAAGCAGAGGGATTAATCGCAGCTGCAGAACGCAACCCATTTCAGTCAACGCGTTATCAAAGCCTTCTTGTCAGTCTGAATATGTATATTGATTTACTTCAAGTGTACCACCAACAGCTTTCTACGTTGGAGCGTGAGATTGATCAGTTAGCAGTACAGCTCGAAGAATATGAACTACTCCAAACAATTCCCGGTGTAGGCGAAAAAATCGCTGCAACGATTATTTCTGAAATCGGGGAAATTGATCGGTTTAGTCATCCCAAAAAGTTAGTTGCCTTTGCAGGACTTGATCCTAGTGTATTTGAATCAGGTCGCTTTAAAGGCACGAAGAATCATATTACTAAACGAGGCTCTGCAAGGCTTCGCCACATGCTTTTTACAGCAGTTCGGTGTTCCATTCGAGATAGTCGTAAAAAGAAAACAACTGAAGAAACCATTGCACGAAATATGCGATTACGTGCCTTCTACGATTTAAAACGTGAAGAAGGTAAGCCTTATAAAGTAGCCATTATTGCATGTGCTAATAAGCTTTTACACTGGATTTATGCGATGTTAAAAACGAAAACACCATTCCAAGAAACTATTTAGTAACAACATTTTCCTATACAACTAAAACCTTCCAAATTGAATCAGGAGGGTTATTTGAGTTGTGCATTTTTAGTATAGCATTTAGTAATTATAAATTTAAAATATATTTATTGACAAACTATTAGCTGGTTTAGTTCTAGAAGAGCTGGCAAGATTACGATGAATACTATTCATTTTTAAATAACTTTATTGTTTATTAAACAACTATATAGTTTTTTAAAGGGACATTATTATTCGTAAGCACCAATATAAATAAAAAAACCAGTATTAACAATAGTTTGTTAATACTGGTATTATGACATGCCATACTATAATTGACCACATTAATTAAAATTTGCGATGATATTTAGATGAGTTAAATGCGTCATCAATTATATTTATTTTAACGGTATCCTTTTTAATTACTCCATTCTTATACTTTACTTCAAATTCAAATTTAGCTTCTCCTACTTTCAACATAGTTGGATAGTACTGATGTTTTTCTTCATAAAGCGAACCATTATACAATATATTAGTTTCTTTATTTAAATCAACAGGAGAGGTAGTATTTTTGTTATCCATTTGAACCGCGGATAAAGTACTCTTTACATAAATAGTTTCATAAGGTGAAGTATCTGCTTCAAGTAAAAACTTTTCACCACTAAAAAATTTATCTAGTGTATTTCCAAGTTTCTCATGCTTTTTCTTCCAATCGGCTGTATGATTTACATGTCCTTTTATGATTAGTGGTTTAGCATAAAAGGATATATCTACAGTCGTTTTATCATGGCCATCATCCACTTCGGTAGTAAAATCATATTTCCCTACGTCCGGAACAAAAACATAACAAACCTCTTCACCAGAGTTAATATTTGATTTTGTTAAAACGGTTTGTTTATTCCCATAATCCTTTTTTAAAAATAATTTAACTGCCATTGGTTGTTTATCTAAATCAATTACTTTTATACAAACATTTACGGTATCACCTTCATATACATCCTTTGGTGTATATGTAAGAGTAACTTGTGGTGGTCTATTGGTAATCTTTAGAGTTTTCTCTTTTGTACCTGTAGCTCCATCATCATCTGTAACAGTTAATTTTATTTTATAATCTCCCACCTTAGTGAAAATATTTTTAGGATTTTTTTCAGTCGAGAATTTGGTCCAAGTCGTTTTATTTGGTTCCTGATATTCCCATATATTTGTTAATGGATCACCGTCTGTATCAAATGACTTGTTAGTGAAAGAGACAGTGGTATCATTATAAATGGTTGTTGGGTTCCAAGTAAAATCCGCAACAGGTGCTCGATTTTTAACAGTAACATTTTTAGTCACGTTGTGACTAGCTTCTCCGTCTGAAACCGTTAATCGGACTTTCCAAACCCCTTTCTTATTTAAAGTGTAAGAAGGGTCCTTAGAAGTAGAAATAGTACTCCAGGTAGATTCATTTGGCTTCTGAGCTTCCCATTTAAACGTTAGAGAATCTTTATCAGCATCCGTAGACTTATTAGTAAAAGAAACGGACGTATCATTATAGATAGAACTAGGACTCCAAGTAAAATCTGCTACAGGTATCCTGTTTTGAACAGTAATGTTTTTAATCACATTATGACTAGCTTCTCCGTCTGAAACTGTTAATCGGACTTTCCAAACCCCTTTCTCATTTAAAGTGTAAGAAGGGTCCTTAGAAGTAGAAATAGTACTCCAGGTAGATTCATTTGGCTTCTGAGCTTCCCATTTAAACGTTAGAGAATCTTTATCAGCATCCGTAGATTTATTAGTAAAAGAAACGGACGTATCATTATAGATAGTACTAGGACTCCAAGTGAAATCTGCTACAGGTATCCTGTTTTGAACAGTAATGTTTTTAGTCACATTATGACTAGCTTCTCCGTCTGAAACCGTTAATCGAACTTTCCAAACCCCTTTCTTATTTAAAGTGTAAGAAGGGTCCTTAGAAGAAGAGATGGTACTCCAAGTAGACTCATTTGGCTTTTGAGTTTCCCACTTATACGTTAAAGAATCTTTATCAGCATCGGTAGACTTATTAGTAAAAGAAACGGACGTATCATTATAGATGGTACTAGGATTCCATATAAAGTCAGCAACCGGAGTTCTATTCTGCACAGTAACATTTTTAGTTACGTTGTGACTAGCTTCCCCATCTGAGACAGTTAAACGAACTTTCCAAACCCCCTTTTTATTTAGAGTATAAGAAGGTTCTTTTGAAGTCGAAATACTACTCCAAGTAGTCTCATTAGGTTTCTGAGTTTCCCACTTATACGTTAGAGAGTCACCGTCAACATCTGAAGATTTATTACTGAAGGAAACAGAAGTATCATTATAAATGGTACTAGGACTCCAGGTGAAATCAGCATTCGGCGCTCTGTTTTTTACACTAATATTTTTAGTCACATTATTGCTAGCTTCCCCATCGGAAACAGTTAGACGTACTTTCCAAATCCCCTTTTTATTTAGGGTATAAGAGGGATTTTTAGAAGTCGAAATCGTACTCCAATTAGTGTCATCAGGCTTTTGAGTTTCCCACTTATACGTTAGAGAGTCACCGTCAGCATCTGAAGATTTATTACTGAAGGAAACAGAAGTATCATTGTAAATGGTACTAGGACTCCAAGAAAAATCGGCAGCTGGTGCTCTATTCTGTACAGTAATATTTTTAGTTACATTATGGCTTGCCTCTCCATCTGAGACAGTTAAACGAACTTTCCAAACCCCCTTTTTATTCAAAGTATAAGGAGGGTCTTTAGAAGTAGAAAATGTACTCCAGGTAGTCTCGTTAGGCTTTTGAGTTTCCCACTTATACGTTAATGAGTCACCGTCTACATCTGAAGATTTATTACTGAAAGAAACAGAAGTATCATTGTAAATGGTACCAGGATTCCAAGTGAAATCAGCTATTGGAGGTCTATTAATAACATATAAGGCATGACCGACAACACTTTCATCTTCTCCATCAGAAACAGTGAGTTTAAAGGTATAGTCTCCCTTTCCTATAGTGAAACTTGACGGCGTTTTTGCAGTAGACACAGTCACATAATTACTATCTGCGCTGCCATATGGTTTTCTTTCCCAGCGATATGTTAAAGAATCTCCGTCAGGATCTGAAGAACTATTAACCATCTTGATTGGTGTATCATTATAAATAGTATTGGAAGGATCCCATTCCCATTTTGCAACAGGAGGCCGGTTATTTACATATAAAGCATGTCCAGCTTCTGCCTCTTCTTTTCCATCAGAAACTACTAATTTAAAGGTATACTTTCCTTTTGCAATCTTAAAGCTAGATGGCGTTTTAGCAGTTGATATTTGAACATAATTACTATCAGCTGATCCATATGGTTTCCTGTACCATTTGTAAGTTAAAGGGTCGCCATCGGGATCAGAAGAATTGTTTATCATTTTGACAGTTGTATCATTATAGACGTTATTGGAAGGATCCCATTCCCATTTTGCAATAGGAGGTCTATTTGGTTGAAATGATAATTTAGCTTGATCTCCTTTAAAAGTAAAATATGCGGTATTTGCCCATTTGGTTTTATTACTATCATGTGGACTTCTAACTCCATACCAAACAGCTGTTTGAGATTCTTCAAAATCGACTTTTGTATAAGTTTTCCCTTGAGTGAAGTATCTGTTATTACCTAATTCATCAATGACAGAGGGTGCACTTTCTCTAGGGGTTTTCCTTCGTAATACACCTTCTGCATTCATTTCTAAGGTATTAGTATTGGTACCACTTGAAAGCGATAACTTTCCTCCCTCATATGCTTTATTACTAAATTCGAAAGGAAGAATAAGTGGCGTATACACAATTTGATTTTGTACTTTTTTAACGATAAATAAATCCCAATTAGCTTTTTCTTTTCTATTGAAAAGCTCTTCTAAGGGTAAATAAGCATTAAAACTTACATCTTGATATTTCATATTGCAATCATCGTTCCATCTATTTGTTGCACTCGATGGACATTGGTTCCATATGCCAGCCCCTTGATTATTATATTCTAGATCCTCGGTTGCATCTAAACTTCCTTGAACTGTTTTATAAATTTTTACTGTGCCGATACCACTATCACCAGATGATTTTCTAGCAACTATATACGTATCTTGGTTAGAAGAGGTATGTTCACGATGTCCAAATAATACTGACCAACCCGAAAATCTAATATATTTTTGACTACCTTTCCCAAAATTTTTTGTTATAACTTGATAACCATTTGTAACAAACTTGTCTGAATATACATCGTAAACTATTTTTCTTCCACTAGTCATAGTGAAATCTTTTGATCCCATTAGGTTATTCCAATTATTCTTAACCGTTGATGAAACATTATATATATCTTCATCACCAGTACTTGCGTGAGCATGATGCTCTTGAATAAAAAGTAAAAATAAAAAAAATAAAATAGGAATCAGAAAAAAAATCTTTGCATTTCTCATTTAAATCCCGCTTTCTATTCTTTGTAAAAAAATTAACATTTCACCTCCTAATAACAAAAAACGACCCAAAACTAAAGCAGTTTATTAAACTACTTCGTCTTGGGTCGTTCCCATTTAATATAAAAGTTTATATAAAATATTTTAAAGCAAATTAAATGGGGAATCAATAAATATCAAGTTTAAATTTTTAATTTTTTCTTTCTAATAATGAAGATTACTGCAGCTCCGATAATTAGTACTCCTACTACCGAAATAATTATTGGGAGTTTACTAGATTTAGACTCATCTTCATCTAGAATTGAAGAACGAGTTGCTTCTTCTTTAATATTATCATTGTTTTCATTTGTAATATTGGTATCCATGTTATCTTCCTTGTTTTCAGTAGAAGGGTCGTTTTTATCAGATCTTTCTTTTTTCTGCTCAGTTTCCATTGTGCTTTCTTTTGTTTTATTATCATTTTTATCAGTAGATGTATTACTTCCTTCCTTTATTTTTGTTACAGAGGCAACAACTTTATTTTCCTCGTTATTGCTTCTATCGGAAGAACTACTTTGACTTGATTTTGATGAACTATTGGAAGAAGAACTGCTGTTTGTTTTTTTACTTTCTGTATTATTGCTTGTTCCACTTGATTTTGATAGATTAGTTGAGTTGCTTTTACTAGAACTCGATTTTGAAGTATTAGTTGAGTTATTTTTACTAGTATTGGTATTGCTTGAATTTTTACTACCTGTAGAAGTAGAAGGTTTTGTTGCTTTATTATCAGAATTCGGTTGTGTAACCGGTTTGGACTCTGGTTTAGGCTTTGGTGCAGGTTTAGGGTCTGGTTTAGGCTCAGGCTTTGGTGTAGGTTTAGGTTCGGGCTTTGGCTCAGGCTTCGGTGTAGGTTTAGGAGTTGGCTTAGTAGCAACCCTGTTAATATAAACCGTTAATTCTGCATGAGTGTGTTTATCTGAAAAAACGGGTACTATAAACTTTTGACCACTTTTTGTTACAGATTGATGAACCCCACCAAAAATATTAAAAGTATCTGCAGCCTTTGCATAATATCCATACACTATATCTCTGCATAATCCACTTGCATTTGCTGGGTTAGCTTGTGTAGCCTTATCTGAATTAATTGTCATGCTACAGGATGCTAAAGGTAACTCATCTGCAAGCAAATGCACTGGTTTTAATACTCCTAAAATTAGTATTAATGTTAATAACGTTATTACTCTTTTCATATAAATTTCCCCTCTCAATTTTTTTACTTTATTTTTTGTCCTTTATAAACGAAAAAAAGCGATCCAATGGGACGTTTTAATGGATCAGAGTATAATCACCCTAATCAACTTCTAAAACATAGTCCCAAAGAACCGCATCTTTTTTCATTAATCGAATAGCCATTGATGGCACAAAAAATAAAAATAGTATTGATATGCCTTAATTATACCCGGTTCTTAAGATAATTTCATTATAAAAGTAAAAAAAATTGGTTGTTTTAACCATGTTCACTGTTTATATCGGATAATTTTGGAATTATTAAAAGAAAAAACCATACAATTAGCATGGTTCTTTTATCCTGTTATTTATTTTTATACTCATAAACCGCTGCTTGTCGTATCATTGCAAGATCTCCTTTGAACCAGCGGGGGCTTTCAGTAGTTACAATGGCAATTACACAAGGACCTTCTACGTTTTCAAATACCTGATAGTTATCGTTATAATATACAAACGGATAGGTCCTGGATATACTATCATCAATAAATTCTAGATGAACTAAGTACAATTCTTTCTGAAAAAAAGAGTTTGCGGTAGGTGTATAAACATAGCCCTGAGAACTTTTAAGTTTTAAATTATTATTTAAACTATTTTTAAGATTTTCTAATGATTTTTCTTTATCAAAGATTATCTTTCCTTCAGATAATGCAGCTGGATTAATCGCAAGACCAGCATCATGAACTGCTAATTCTAAAGAGTTCTTTAATTGTCTAGAAGCGGTTTTGTCTGTATCTAAATTAAGCTGTAATTGCATAATTAATGCAAAAAGTAGTGCAAATAATAAAGTTCTTAATGTTGTACTCATTATATACTCCTAATATTCGCTTAAGATTTTGGTGCTTTTTGAAATAGTTCTAGGACCTTGGTTGAATATATTAAGAATAAATATAAAAGTTCGTGGCACTTCAATAGTAGCTTCTATATATTCGTTTCGAGGGGTTAATTTAGATGTTCCTGTGATGATAATTTTAGATTCGTCAAAGTTATAACCCTCTACTAGAGTTTTTTTCATTTCCTTAATAATTTCTGGTGTTAATCTGCCCTCAATAGCGGCCTCTTTAGCTCCTTCGGTTAAAGTGACCTCAATTGCATCTCGATGCATACTATCAATTGATGTTAATAATGGTGTGAATATAAGATTTACTGTAATAAACAATACCATCCATTCAGCTAACGTTCTTGCCATTTAGAACACCCCTTTGAAAAAATCAAAGGAGCTGTAAACTCCTTTGACTGTAAATGTTGATCTTTTAATTATTACTAGATACACCAGCACCAGTAGGAAGGTTGCTTTGTGCTCCGTTAATTTTTGCAGAATAAGTAGTAGTATTTGAACCTACTAGATTGTAGCCGATGAAGAATAAGAATGCGCTAATTGTTACTACTGTAAGTCCGATTTTTAAGAATTGAGCTAAAGTTGTGTTCATTTTTAAAATTCCCCTTTTACAATTTGATTTTTATTTGATGTTCATTTTGTAGCATATCTTGATACTGATTGTTTTTTGCTTTATAAGCATTAAATGAGGTTCCTAAAATTAAATAAGTCATAATGGATACAATTGCTGCCATCATCATAAATGTTAATAGTGATTTATTCATAATAATATCCCCTCGTTATCCACCGCTTTTTGCAGTATATAGAGCCATAGAATCAGAGAAACCAGATAATTCCTGATACAAAGCTACAAAAATAAATGTACTTATCACAATGGCTGTAATGGCGATTTTCATGAAAGTACTTAGCGACGTATTTATTGTTGGTCACCTCCTTAAAAGAATAATAGATTCCACCTTTACATTTGTGATTTATCTAATATAGCTATTACCATCATTACTACTACAAGTACAAAATTTAATATATGAATAAAATGTGTAGCTTTGATAGGAATTTTTAATAGATCTGTTGTTATTTTTCTTTTTCTTCTGTAATTTTCAACTTGTTTTTTTGCAAATGTTCCATGCATTCCATTTAACTGTTCAAGTGCGGTCTCTCTTTTCATACTGTCTAGATTTTGTAAAACTCCGATTAGCGCCTCGCTGGGTTTAGAATCTAAGTGTTTAGAAAATTGTTCTAATGCTTTACTTGGTCCATCACTAGTCCATGAACTTAGTAATTCCGTTAACGGTTTTTGTAGCAAATAGAAAAATGGCTTTATATTTTGCAAAATACTATAAGTATTAAGACGATGGACAGTCATCATTTCTATTTCGTTAATGATTAAATCATAGAGCATAAAAATCTCTGAATGTAATTTCGATGTTTGATAGTCAATGGTTCTTTTCATGATATAAACAAATAACGAAATAGGATTACTAGGAAGAGCGAAAACAAATAGAAGTAATATAACAGCAGCCTTTGGTGCAAGATAATCCATATTCCCTAATAAAACCGGAAAAACTATGTAATAAAGAACTAAAAATGCTGTTACTGAATATAGAATTAAATAGTATTTAATACCATTTAGTCCTAATGGATACTTTGCTTGTTTAAACCATTCCTCGGCTTTAGAATTTTTAGCAAGTCCTAAAATAGAGTTCTTATTTTTTTGCAAATTGCTTTTAAACCGTAAACGGTGTTGCATTCTTTCAGATGTTGAATTCATTCCCAAATACACTAAATATCCTGAAGTAAAAGACAGAACAATTACTACTAGGTATTTAAATACATCTATGTATTTAAATAATAGAACTTCTGATTCCATAATATTTGACTCCTTTCCTTATAGGTCGTTTTTAGGATGTTTTAAATAAATTGAAATTATTAGTGAAAAAACAGTCCCTACTACGGAAAGGCAAAAGGTAAATAATGTCCATTTTTCTCCAAATTGAAGCTTAAACCAATCCTGTGCTCCACTTGTAAAATAACCTAATAATAGTGAGCCGATAAACAATGGAACCGTTAGGAATCCATCATAAATAGATTCAACAGTCTGAGATTGTTCTTCTTCTAACATTTCTTCTGTATCCTCTATTTGTTTTGTTAGAACTAAGAGAGAATGTAATACGTTTTCTTTATACATATAGCCTTTTAAAATAATACTTCCTAATCTTTTGGACCAATTGGTTCCAGTAGTATAAGTGAAAACTTGAATGCTATCTTTCAGTTCTTGTTCATTTCGAGATAACTGAAGATCAGTAATTAAGCGAACTGTTACTTTTCTTAAACTCTTATTCTGTATTTCGTTTTGCATGGCACTTAAAGCGTAATAAATATCATATTTATTAACACTATAGGCTTGGGTTAGTTTCTGAACCATACTTAGAAATTCTGTACTCATGACATATCTCAATTTGTTTAATTTTATCCTTAATATTAAATATGGTACGGTCATCAGAAGTAACCCGAATAGTAGGGCGATAACAAAATCTTTTATTAAATAAAAGATAAAAGCGAAACTAGTCAAACCAAGTAAAGTGGTGAATAAGAGAAATACACCAGTATCATTGTCACTACGATGATCACTTGTAGTTCTTATTAATAAGCTTATGTGTTTAAAAAAAGGGTGCTTATAGGTATGAGATTCTGGTGAAGCATTACCACTTTTGATTCTTCTTATTCGGTACTTATAATTAACTTCTTGATACTTTATTTTGACTGAATCCATCATAATCTGATAGGAAATATAAAGCCCAGAAACGATAAAGATGGAATAGAGAACGTAATTGATACCAGCTTGCCAAAACCATTGAAAATTATTCATTTAAAGCACCATCTAATAAATCATTAAGAATATTATCTTTTTGTCTCTCATATTCGCTCATTGGAAAAAGCTTTTCTTTCTTTTTTAGATGATTTAATAGAATTTTAGTATCCTCTACACTTTCTTCAGCCATTAGATATAGAA
The DNA here is from genome assembly GCF_038006285.1 of Niallia sp. FSL W8-0177. NCBI lineage: Bacteria > Bacillati > Bacillota > Bacilli > Caryophanales > Bacillaceae > Niallia > Niallia sp. FSL W8-0177. The sequence goes on along the minus strand of NZ_JBBOUX010000002.1, from coordinate 124,599 downwards.
GTTCCTTACTTATGTTAGAAGAATAATAGTATTGTCCGCTTATTGGGTGGTAGCGAACTAGATCTTGTTCTTTTGGTTTCTTTTCGTTCTCATCCCATATAATTTCTGTTACACCGATAACCCTTTTCTTTCTTCTATCTCTTTCTGCGCTCAGGGAAATGACCAGGTCTATATTTCTTGCTACCCTCTCTTGTTCGTTATCAAATTTCCGATTGGGAAATTCATCTAATAAATGTCGGGTAATCTGAGCAACAATATTTTTAACGGCTGTTAAATGATAAGTAGAAAAGGCACCACGTTCTCCTCTTTCACAAGCTTGTAAGTACCCCTCTGTTTCTAGAGAACGAATCTCCCCAACAGTAATATAGTCATGTTCCATACGAAGAAGTCTTGGTACGGCATGATGTAAGTCTCCTTCTGTGGCCTGAACTTCATAAATTAAACGATCTTTTAAATCCTCGGTTAGATTTAATTCAAAATGTTTTTCTAAAACTGCAATTGTGTATTCAGGTGGTCTTTCGCGTATCATTGACTTCATAAAAGTTGTTTTTGCAGATCGAACTCTTCCAGCAAAAATGGTGTTAGCCATGCTTCTTGATAAGGCTCGATAAAAAGGAACATCATCTTGTGGGATTGTTCCTAATCTTGCTTGTTCTTCTAAACTGTTATTTTTAATTACGAATCGTCTAAATACTATAATGTCTAGTTTAGTTCTAGGATTCATCATCATGGTGATTCGCGAACCATCTTCTCGTTCTATTTCCAGTTCTGGTTGCTGCTCATTAATTAGTGCTTCTTTTGTTCTAATTTGAAAAGCTTTTTTTATCCGATTTACTACTGATATACTTTCAAATTCTTCTGGCTGTTTTTGAAAATAACCATGTTTATCGATCCATAATTCAGTCCCTCTGATAACAGCAGATTCACTATTAGGTTCTTTATCCCATTTATGTAGAATACTTACGCCCCATACTTCATGGAAAATTGCTTCTGGTAAAGAATCATAAAAAGAGGGATATTCATCGGACGTAATATTCTCTTTTTGTAAGACTTCGTTAATTTTTGTTATAAAGTAAGATATAGCCTGTTTGTCCCCAATAACTGCTTGGTGCTGCCTGTTTAACCAAACATCATCACTATTTGAATCATCGTTTATTAAAGAGGAAGATTGATCATTTTCTACAGATTCAGCTATTATGATACTTTGTAGCTCTTCTTTAACTTGGTTACAAATTAAACGAAATGTCTTTTTTCTTTCATAGGTAGTTACAAAATCTTTTTTTAACCCTTTTTCATCAATAGTTTTAGATAACCATTGGGAAGGCTCAAACTCACTTTCTAATCCTAATGATTGTTCTGTATCATTTTTAACTGCATTTAAAGTCATTTTTTCGCCTCCTTATTACCGGTTAAATATAGATAAAAATCCTTTCTTTTCTTTGTGTTCCTTCGTATCTTCTTTCTCTGTTAATTTAGCTTCAGCAATTATTACATTAGCTAAAACATCTATTGGCTTGTTATAGCTACTATCTGAAAAATCGTATAGTAATTTTTTCTCAAAAGTAGCAATGGATCCTAGCTCCTTCATATCTGGTATTGTGACAACTCGATTCATATTTAGTTCTTCCTCAAGTTTTTTTTCGCTTATTAATGCATTCGCAGGTTGGAATTTATTGATAACAAGCATAAAATCATCATTTTTCCCACCAGAAGGTTCAATTATTTGTTGGTATAGATAAGGATAATATCCTCTATAGCCTTTCTCTTCTTGATTAGTAACAAGAAATTTCATATTACAACTTAAGTAAGCTTGTGCTGCAAGTGCAGAATCAAAGTGAGTGCCAGCATCGATTAAAATTACATCAAATAACTGTTGAGCTGTTTGAATCAAATGTTCAATTTCATAAGGTTTATAAAATCTTTGCATTTTAATATCGCGGTTGCCGGCCAAATGATAAAAGGAATCATGATAATAAATAGCTTCGGATAACCTGTTTATCGTTAAATTTTTGACATTGAGATCTACTTTCAAATCATTTAAATATTGACCTTGATACAAGTAAAAATAATCGGCTGGATCCCAACTATTTAAACTCAAAACTAAAACCTTTTCTTTTACTTTGAGTGATAATGCTCTTCCTAAATTTAAAGTGGTAGAGGAAACACCAGCACCATTATGTGTGCCAAATATGCCAATGATTCTCTTTGATAAATAATCATCTTTATTCGTTAGGTTATTGATACAGTATTCAACTACTTGAAGTTCTGTAGAATATTCATGAATAAGGGTTACTTTATATGCTGCACATAGTCTTGTAATTGTCTTAGTAAATTGTTCACTCTTGATTTGAGTAGGCTTAAAATACATGGGAATAGAGGGATATTTCTCTCTAACTACTCCTATGTTATTGATGTCAAATGAATCTCCATCTAATAAAACAGCGTCAATTTTTTCCTTATTTGAATAATCAATATTGCCCATATGAGCATGGAGGTTGTCCATTTTGTCAATTAGTTCTTTGTAGATAGAGTTTTGACTAAAAATTAATATTTCCATTACATGTCCTTCTCCCTATTGATAAGTTATATATAATTTTGCTCCTTTACCGAGCACTTCGTTCATTAACTTTTTAAAGTCCTCTTCATTTAAAATAATCTCCAAATCACTTATGCTTGAAGTAGCATTAAGTCGTTTATCCTCTTTGTTGTTTTCTGAGGATGAGATTACCTCTTTATTACTCGAATCTTTTACATAAACAACCTTTATTGATTTTAAGAACGGTTCACTTTCCATTGAATTAGATATTTTTTCGAGCTGTTCTTTTGTATCCTCAGAGCTAGTAGTAGATGGACCATTTTTATTTAAATTTGTAGTTCCATCGTTATAAATCAAATAAATATTAACGGTATCTTTTCTTCTTAAAGAACCAGGCATTGCATAAATCATTTCTTTCGTTATAGGTCGAATAGCCTCGCCTTCCTCTTCATTTGGTAAAAGTTCGTCGTAATCTATCATTGTTTTAGTAAGAAGTGAATTCCCTTGGATAATCTGATTAGCATCTAATCCAATAATTTCATCCACTTCTGCAGGTAGGATGACGTCATTCATTAAAGTTTGTTTAGGTCTACGTTCTATCAGTAACTTATCTTCTGTAATAGGTTCATTTTTTAATATTTCAGAAGAGGGCTTAATCACTACAACCTCTGTTGAATCAATTCGTACTCGTAAAAATTGATCATAGAATAAGGTTAAACCGATAGCTGATACACCTACCAATAGACCGCTGATTATTTTGATGGAAGGTCTTTTAAAGAAATTCATTCGTTTTGATTACCTCCTGGATTCGTTTTTTCTATCTTAATTTTTCTATTGAAGAGTTTGTTTAATATCCCGCTTGCTTTAGTTTTCAAGAGTTTATTAGGAAGTAAAAGTTCTAATATAGGTACCAAAAGTTCATTTACTTTGCTTTTATAATCCTTATAGTCGTTAAGGAATATCCCTTGATACTGTGCTTCATATACATCTTCATCTTCAAAAGAGGGAATTATAGAAATTAATTTATCTTTAAATAAATCTTGAATTAAGGGATTTTTCTTTATTTTTTCATTGAAACGATTACCAATGATATGTGTTTTCTCAGATTCGATAAGGCTAGAGAATAGTGGATTTTCACCAAGCCCTTGAAGTTGGGTGACATCTGAGTCAAGAACAATGAATAGATGATCTGCTATCTCTAATAAATCAGTGACTACCTCATTGTCTAAGTTGCTACCAACATCAATAATCGTTACAAGTGATGAATTAGTGTAGAGTAACTTTATATAATCCTCAAAGCTAATTCCTACTGGTTCCTCACTTAAAGTGGGATTATGACATATAAGTTCAACACCATCACGAAACCACTCTGTTTGAATATCTGAAGTATTCTCTTGTTGTGCACTCCACTTATTTACGTAATTTGGAGCAAATTCATGGCCATAAAAACGGTCATATGTATAGGGATTTAGCAAGGGATCTTCCACATATAATGTGCTAACTTGGTAATTTGCTATGCTACGAGCTAATATATGTGAAATAAATGTTGTACCATTGCGTTGGTAAAAGCTACCTACAAGGATAGTTTTCTTCCTAACTGGAACACCTACTACTTTTTCACTGGGTGCATTATGTACGTGAATTGAGTATTCCCTTTTTATGACATTTTTTTGAACGATTCTTTGTACGATAGTTTTTTCTTTAGTGTTTTTTTCTTTGTGTGTTTTACCGTTCTCATCTTCGTTAACAGATTCCTCTTCCGAATCTTCTTCCAGTAGAGAGGGAATCACTTCACCATCGATACTAAGAGAGTTATTGATAAAACGTGCTACTTCTGCGAATGAGACTTTCCCTTTTAACTGGTTTATAAATTGTTCAATATCTATTCTTTGGGTATTGAATATATCAAGTACTCCCATACTAACTAGTCGAGAAAGAAGCGGATCATTGCTTGATCGTTCGCATAGGAAAACAATTCTTAATGCGTCGTCGAAATCAAGTCGGAGTTGTTTTATAATACTTAACAGCTCAATATCTTTATCTTTTTGATTTTCTTGCATGGATTCTAAATAAGTATCATGCACAATTAGTATTGAAGGAGTTTCTTCTTTAACAATTTCATAGAGATATTTTCGATGTAAAATTTCTTGTTTACTTAAAGTGAAATCTTCAGGAGACTTTGAAAAGGTCTCAATTAAAATCTTGGTATAGGTTTTATCACCTACCGCTATAAGAACCTTCTTTGTCATACTAAAACTCCTTTAAAACAAAAAAACACCCGAACACAAGGCAATTACAAAGAATTGTCTTACATTCGGGTGCTTCCCGTTAGTCATTATATTAATTTGCGTATTTTCGGTATGAAAGTCTTCTAGAATCCTAGAAGACATTTACATTTAAAAGAGAAAGATTGACGACGATTCAATCTTTAAAATTATAGTATCATGTTACTACTCCACATTCAAGTTAATTATTAACAAAAAGTATTGAAAAATTTAATTATCGCTTAAATCAATTTCTGTTACATATGAAAAGTTATATTTAGCTTCTTTTAAGGAGTCTCTTACAAAGAATAAGAAAAAAGTATTAGAAGTTGATATTGAAAAAGCTAGAAAATGCTCCTTAACAATAAATAAGAGATTATTAGTTGTTTTAACATAATATATTTTGAAATATTCTAAATATACCTGTTAAATTACAAATATAAGATTAATTAATATAATAGATATGTATATAAAAATACCTGTAGTTAGCATTCTTTTTAAAATGTCCTAACTACAGGTATCTCTGTTTATTCTGTTTAATCAATTATTTTATCTTATAAAAGTTCCAAGTGTATTCTAATGTTCAGAATTATATTTATCTATCCCTTTTTGAATTTGTGCTTGATCTTTTGGATCATCGAAAAAACTCTTGTAAAATTTTATGTTAGAAGTTCCAACACCGATTTGTACTAACCCAGCTGCAGACTTTAAAGTTGTAGCACTAAAAATAGATCTTCCAACATACCCATAATGAAAATTACCAATTGCTTCACCTGTCATTAAAGATTTATTTAAATCTGAAACTGTATACTTTGTTGTTGTTCCTAATTGAACTTTATAATCCCATACTCCACCGGGTTTAACTCTTTGTGCGAAATATGAACCAGCAACTAGATGTCTAGTTCCAAATACAGCATTGTCATATACTTTTTTAAGTGATTTTGCATGACTTCTAGTTGAAGACATAATACTAATAATTTGCGCCATAGGTCTTATAACAATTTCCCTAGGTACATCTGTAACATAGTTAATTAAAAGATCTTTGTCTACGGTAATTGCTTTTTCAGTAATTAGTACATTTATTTTTTCAATAAAATTCTTTAAAGTATTAAGATCATTCTCCGATAATTTTTCAGCATCTAAAAAACTATTATAATTAACATTGAGTGTTTTATCGGAATTTAATGAAACTAGATCTTTATGTTTAAGAAGTAGTGTATAAGCATCTTCATCAGAAGAAACGGCTGTAACATTTAAATCAATTGAATCATTATATATGTCTTCTATAGAATTATTAATTTCATTTAAAACACCATTTGAAGAGTCAGGTTCAGCAGCATAAATATTAGTAGGTGTAAGAATAAATAAACAAGCTATAACAATTATAAATTTAGTTAAAAAAATTCTATTACTCTTCATAACTTTATTACCTCACTATTAAATTATTTTTTAAGATTACTAACCATTGAACCAATCTGGACTAAAAAGTAACCAGACAATAAAAGTATAAGACATAATAAAAATTGAAATTAAGTACCCAATAGTCAAAAATATATCTACACTTTTAAATTTCTTTATAGTTATGGCATTTTTTAAATACATAAGAAATAAAACTAGACCAATTATTAAGCAGACAATATTTATAATTCCTAATAAATAATATCCAGGATATATTGGACTTATAATGTAAATAAAATAGATCAATAAATAAACAAAATCTACTAATAATAACTGAAATAATCTTTTTCTAATAGACATATTTCCCCCCCCTTTCTATACTGTAAATTTATTGCTAACTATTCCATTATATAGAAATTTTGTTGTTTTTCAATTTTTTTTGAAAATTATCAATATTTTAGGTTGGATAATTGATAATAGGTGGGGATAAATTTTGAGAAATTGAGGGGAAATTATTTAAGTCTTTAACTGGTAATAAAATGTAGTTCTTAGACTAACTTGTTCGTCATTATAGTCAATAGTCATTAATACACACAATAGCATAGGACGTTCATTATAGGTCCTTCAAAATATCGATTATAATAATTTTTCTATAAATAAACATGTATTACTAGGGTTTCAATCTTGAAAGTTTATTTTGCCTTACTGTTGCAATCAGTGTAAGGCAAAACAAAGTAGTTAGTCCATTCTGATTTTTCTTTTTATTTATCAGCATTCAATCTTCTAATTATACCTGGTATTACGTTTCCTAAGTTACCTTTCTTATACTGTTGTATAAAATCACGATATAGTAATCTTAATATATCCTCTACTACAAATTCATTTTCTGGTTCAACATCTGTAATATCAGATAGCATTACCTCCAATCTAAGTGCTACTTTTCTTCTTAGTGAACATTTAATCTGTTTTGTTTTGGTTGTTTTATTTGGTTTAGCAAAAGTAAGAGGTTGATGCTTATCTTCCGAATAACTATATATTTTTACAAAATAATCATTTCTCTGTTTTAATTCATGATATAAGTCGTAAGGATTGTTCCTATCTTTAACTTGAAATAGAAAGTCATCGACTAAAATACTTATAAGATCTCGTTGGGTAAATTCATAATTTCCCATTGCCTCCGCGACATCTTCACAAAATAACTCCCCTCTCAAATATTCAGAAACAGGGATGAAAAAGGAATAAGGAAGTTTAACTGGGTTAGTTAATTTATTTAATGAAAAGTTTAATAATCTGTCAAAAAATCCATCTGGTCGATACGATAACTCATTAAGTTCCTCTTCATAAACAGGATATATTGGTTTATTTGATTTAGCCATATAAATGACCATCTCTTTCTTTTATTAACATGAATTTCAATAGGCGGTATGCTGCTTCTTTAAGGCTACAATCCCATTCAACTGTCTTATCAAAGAGTAGGTCATGATAGTAAACTTCTAATTTAGCAGGATAAGGCTTGCCTTTTGGGTCATAGGAGTCATCAAAAATTTGGGCATCTTTATATTCTGTTAGAGCTTTTTTTACTAAGAGTGAACAAAAAGGTGTTGGTTGTAGTCCTCTCCTATTGGCCAATCTTTTAATGAGTTTTCTTTCTTCATCTGAAAGAGGAATCTTTACATCCTTTTTCTTATCTATCCTCGTTTTGCGTCCCTCATCTTTTGTTATTGGTATTTTCCGAACATTCCTTATTAGTAATTGATCTTCTTTCTTTTTATGATTGTTGTTAAAAATAGGATTTAATGGCTTCCTTCCATCCATAACCCTCTCTTCCCCCTCTTCCTTTTTTGTTTTCCCCTACTTTATCTCAGTGTCAGTATGCCAAATTGTTATATTGATAGTGTATGAGGAGGAGGAGAGGTTTAGAACGTATAGAAACTAGAATTTTGGACAAACTTTAAATAGACGAATAATTTTATATAAAAGGAGCTTTTTATATGGCCAAAAAAAATACTGTAATTAGTCCTGTATCTAAGGAAGTTTTAAAACAGTTTGGAGAGCTAGGGAAAAAATCAGCAGCAGTTAAGAAAGTAAAAATAAAAAAATAGCGGTTCTTGGATAAGGGCCGCTATACATAATTAAAAGTTCATCTCTTTTAAGGTAATTTGTTCTTTTATGATACTTACAACATTTTAATAATGATATATATTTACAGGGGAATTTAATTAATAATTCCCCTGCAAATGAACATTTATTCTTTGTAATTTTTGATGTTTCAGTGGTTGATAATAGGCACTTTCTAAATTTTCATTTATTAATTCTTCAACTAAGAAAAGAATATTAAATGGTAATGTATCTAATAACAGTTCTTTATGAATTGCTTCAGCAATAGATATGGTAGATGTATATATAATTACGATTTGCGGATTTTCAGGAAAATCTGAAATTGGTAAATTACCATATTTATTATAGACATATTTCCAATTCTCAAACTTATCTCTGAAATAACCAATAAAGTTTTGGTTCATTTGTGCTCTGTCAATAAGAAAGTTAATATTCCCATTAGGGGTTTTTACTTCTGCTGCACTCATTGGGAACTTATACCGAGCATTATTTGCTAGACGAGCATTCCATTTCCATTTAGAAACAACTTTCTTTTCTATGAATTGGCAGCGAAGTTCATTCATTGATACATATCGTTTTAATCCACCTACACCATAATTATCCCATCTATCAGGGGCCATAAAGAACTGATCGCTATAATAATGTTTTAGTAGCCTATAACCCGCTACCCCTAATGTAAAGGGAGCGGGAGGTCGTGTTTCTTCATCACCACGTATTCTAACTTTCCATCTATCTACAACACCATTGGTTCTCAATCGATCTAAACGCTTAGAGGTTTCTGACCTACTCATTAGAGAAGACATATATCTCCTAATTTGGTCCTCATTTGCACAAACAGCGTCACCTAGAACTTTAATAAGGGTAAAATCCGCTTCATCAATAATTTTTCTGTTTAATAGTGTCATAGCACCTTCTATCCCTGTATATGGGTAATATTTCGAAGGTTTTACATAACTACTTTTAAGTAGTGGATGGTCCCAGAAAGGGATTTCACCATTTCTTGTGGTGAAAACAGGGAAATCGTCCATTACTAAGTTATTTTGTTCAGAAATATTCATTATTCAAAGAGGAATGAAGCGACATCTTTGATTTTCTTTTTACCCCTTGGATACCCCGTAATAGTTACTTTGGCATGTCTTTTATCTTTATCGATGGAGCGGATAGTGCAAGAAACAATATCTCCAACTACTGGCTCTGGCAAGTGACGGGGACGGATCCCTTTAACTTCTAATCCTGCATCTAATTTAACAAATATCCCATGTATTGGGTCTAGATTCGTTACTTTACCAGCGACTGTACTGTTTTGATTATAAAGTTCGATTAATTTTTTAAATGGATCATCTTGAGTATCCCTTCTGCTAACTTGAATAAGATTATTTTCTTTATCAAATCTCAAAACTTTTACTTGTATTGTTTCTCCTCGATTAATTTCATGCTGAATATTTCCATTTTCCCAGCTCCAATGTCTAGCGTTCATAAAGCAATCTGCACCATTAATACGGACAAAAACCTTCCTCGTGTTTGGATTATAACCTCTTACTACACCGTCAAAAATTGTTGACTTTAAGGAATCTTCAGCTTCAAGTGTTACTAATTGTTTCATGAATTCCGCTTTTCTGATATCATCCGCTTTCCTTACTGATACCAATACAATATTGTCTTCAATGTCTATTTGGTCTACAATCACTTCTTGAATTGATCCTGTAAAACCGTTTAATGAACGGAAATCATGATCAGAAAATTCGTTGCTTGGGCAATATGCTGTAATGTTTGTACCTTCTAAGAGAAATGTTGCTACTTCCATCTGTTTTTTTACATATTTTCCATCTTCTAATACTTTGGTTTCCCTTGTTGATACTGCTGTTACAGCTCCTTTAATTATAGTTCTATCTCGCTTAATCTTTGCTAGTTCATTTAATTGGTTGTCATTAACCCATGATGTTTTTAGTGTTTCAGCCATCATATTCCCTCCTAATAGTGAATTTTCTGTAAACATAAAAAACGACCCAAAACAAAAGCAGTTATTCAAACTACTTCGTCTTGGGTCGTTCCCATTAAATATTTAATTTTATTATTTGTTTTTTATGTTTACTAACTTATTGGAATTTTAACCTATATTTTTAATTTTTTCAATACTTACTGAAAATTACCTAGGATATATTTAACTTTTATCAGAAAATGGAGTAATAAAGTCAAAAGGACTAGATTTTCCTTCTTCCTTTTTCTCAACTTCCCCCTCTTTTGTAGTATCATCAATTTCTTTTATTAAATCATTATAGAATGATTCTTCTTTTTCATCTAATACTGACTGATTAGCTACTTCATTCGAAGGTGGTAAATTTTTGGAAAATAAGCTTGATACATCAAGGTCAACCACTTCATCATTTATGTTAATTGCTTTTTCGCCTAAAGAAGTTCCTTTTTGTGATATTGGCTGCGTTTTATATGCTTCTTCTTTTATCGCTTCCTTTTTAGATAAATATTTATCAGGGTATCTATCAAATTCAACTAATTCTAATTCTATATCCTCTACAGCATCTTTTTCTGGAAGAGGAATTCCTATTAATGCTTCTTCCTCTTGAAGTGGTATATCAATTATTTCGGATAGCGCTTTATCTGTTTCGTGAAACAATTCCGTATTTAAGGATTTTGATTCTAACCAAATACTAGCACTTTCCTGGATTACTTTTACTTTCGCTTCTTTAAATTCAGCCTTTGGAACAAAGTTTGCATCAATCTGCCGTACAGGTATCGGTTTATTATTAACAACTGTTTTCACAGCAGCTTGGAATGGCTCCTGAAAAATTAACTTATTTGGTGTTAGAATGACATCTGTTTTTTGTTGATAGCTACTACCGGATCGCATAACAGGTTCTTCTTGAAGAGGGCTAACAGTCTGTTCGTTTTTCCCTTCTTCATAACTATCCTCTTCTCCTAATAATTTTGAGAATAATTGTGCGTCAAAATAAGAGATATCTCCATAAACCATTTTGTGTCTAAAACCAGTTAACAAAGTATGCATGTACATTTCTCCGTATTTGTCTGCCAATTGAGCTACTGTTTGTGCTGCAACAGTAATAATAGCTTTATATTTTCTAGCTTGCGATATAAATTCTTTAAATGGTAAATAAATATAGTCTGGAAATTCATCGATGATTATATGTGCAAAAGTACTAGTTAGAGGTGTTCTCCTATATACAGCATTCTGTAGGCTTAGCAAAACAAACTTCCCTAAAACGTTAGAAAGACCTCCTAAATCATCTTTTGCCGTATTGACTAATAATATACCGCCTCTATTTAAGTGCTCGTCAAAAGAAAACTCTGATTTATCAAATAGTACGCGTCTTATCAGTTTATTTGCTCCTATATCATTTAGAACGTTTCTTAGCCCCTGTACATATTCTCCTTGTGCGTCAAAATAAGCTGTTTCCCCATAGTATTCGCCTTCTTTAACTTGTTCATTAGCTCCATTTCGACTAGTTTTAGGAATATGGTTCATGTTAAACCAATTATCAATTTGTTTTACGATATCCCAATGGTTTCGTTCATCCCTATCTTTAATAAGGTGATAATCTTTAGGGATAGTTTCCTTTAACTTTAAATGCATATGCCTAACAATTTGAGGATCATTGTACATTTTTAATAAAGTATCAAATTGTGCCTCTGTAGACGGGTCGTGTAATTTTAATAGATAAATATAGTTTTTTAAGTGGTTTCTTTGACTTTGTTGAAAGAAAAAGTTTCCTGTTCCCCCTTCTTGAATTCCATCCATTACCATTGCAAATGCTTCGGCTACCTGGTCAACTGGTCCTTGCATGGGATTAATAGATGGTGTATTGGGATTCGTAGGGTCAATATAGAATACAGCCTCTTCAGGTATATCATGAGCTTTAACTAATTGAAATGCTTTCTGACACAAATCGTTAGATGGTTCAATTATACTAATACTACTTAAATATGTTCCTCTTATTTCCTCCGTTTTATAATTGGATAATTTAGAGACTTTAGGAAATACATTGATAAATTTTGTTAGCCAGTGCAAATCCTGATTAATGATAGGTAATATTAATGCTGATGTTTTACCTGTTCCTGGTGGTCCGAATATGCCATTATGTAATGATCTATCTTTACCAGGTTGAATAATAAGTTCTTTAGTTTGAGAATCGGGACCTAGAACAACGTCTGGCCAAACCTCTTCTTTACTATTTCTAAACCATTTTTGTAAATATACATTTTTAAATTCAAATTTTTCAAATGCTTCTTTAATTTGTTTAGAGTATTGGGAATATTGTCCACCCAGCCAAATTAAAATTATACTTGTAACTATAGAAGGTGTAAAAACTAAAGTGTAAAACAAAGTGTTAATATCCCCAACAGCTACATTAAACCAAATATTATCTACATGTATGCTATTGATAAGATTTCCTAGGTAAGGAATGAGCGTATTATAAACAGGTGCTGTGATTAACCACATATAATAGGCTGTTATTCCAATGAACATATTCCAAAACCATAGGCTTCTCCACAACTTTTTTTGTGTTTTTTCATATTTTGTACTTACTAACCAAGAGATAATCAAGAAGACTGTACATGTAAGAAAACCAATTAAGCCTGGACTTAAGCTGTTACCAAATAAAACGAAGCTAGGAACACTATTGTAAAACTGCCCAATAACTAAGAAAAGATAGTTACAAATACTTCTAACTGATAAAAAAACAGAGACTAACCCAGTAACTAAAATAGTGATCCCAGGGAGCTTAGGATGAACCTTTAGTTCTTTCAAGTACTCTGCCCCCCTTTTTCTTCTCCAATGTTAGCTGCTTTTCTCCTTGGAGAAGTAATGGCCAATTTTTAGTATCTGTAAATTTTAGTGTTTCATAATTTTTCATTACAATGTCATTTTCTAGTTCAGATCTACTCTGATAAACAATAAGAAGGTGTGAAACCTCTTGTTTAAATTTATTATTTTTGTTTTCTTCTTCTAGATAATTTATTTTGTTTAATGCAGCAACACTTGCCTCTTCCACTATATTCAAAACTAAAACTTGTTTTGAATTGGTTCTTTCTTTATGAATCAATTCATATTGTGCTATCTCTCCAATGTTATAACTATCATTATGAAATATTTCCTTTTTTGCAAGAGGCACCAATTGATAATTAGAATTGCTTATTTCCATTGATAGTTCAAAAAGTTCTTGTTCGGACTTAAAAGTAGATTTATCAAATGGATAAATTCCTTTTAATATATTGTTTGCAATAATTGGTGAGCGACTAGCTGTAGTAACATAAAAGTGAAGGTTAGATATCTTATCAGCGCCTTTATGAATTATGGTGTCTTTTATATTTAAAACTCTAGTTCTTCTATCATCATAATACTTTACTGTATAGATATTGCTGTTATCAGCAACTGATATTAATACATAATGTTCTTCTTCAGGTTTGTGTTTACTTAATTTGATGTAATTTTTTATTTTTTCTTTGATTTTTGTCATTGTCTGTAAACCTGTGTCATATTCAATATTTAGAGTGCGACTACCCTTTCTAAATACCCAATCAGGGACAATAAATGGTCCACCAACTTCATTTTTGTAAGTATCTTTGTTGGGATGTATTGAAATTATGTTTTTCCTATTTGATTTTAAAGCTATGAGAGTATCTATAACCACATCTTGAATTCCTAAATAATGAGAAGAGTTTCTAATGTAATTATTGATATTTATAGCTTTTTCTTCTTCCTTAATAATTCCTTCTTGTTTTAAAATGTTTATACCATTCTTTCCTAAGTAATAACATGATATAGGTGGTTTATTTAGGACGGACTGATATTCTATTTTTACAATAGCGTAATTTGACCACCTCTTTAATTTCTTTTGAATAGAATCCCCTTTATATCCAAATAATTGATTACCATATTTGGTTAATTGCTTATTAGTTAAATAACGGTTAGTCCAAATAAGTGATAATAGCTCCAAATCAGTTGAATTTATCCAGGCTCCTTTTCTTTTTTCATGTTCATTATCAAATCCATACCATACTCTGGCTGATTCCAAATTTCCTCCTCCTTAAAACAGAAAAACCCCCAAAATAGTGAAGAATCAATCTTCATCATTTTGAGGGTTTTTCCCTTTGTATTATTAAACTGTGACTAGTATATCATTTTGGGATGATCCTAACAACTAGAGTTTTATGCATAAATATTAGTATTATTCATTCATTAGGCATACTAATCTTAAATTAATTACTAGTAAAAAAACTCGAGATAACTACTGTAAAAAATTAATTTTGATTAGAGTACAAAAAACATAAAATGATGTGTGTTATCTAACTCTAAAAACATATGAAGTTGGGGTTTTAAAACCTAAAAAAATATAAGTTTATCAAGGGTTAACATCATCCTCTGTTAAGGATGTCCGCTCACGGACAAATAACCTTATCCGTAATAGGATATCCGTAAGCAGTTGAAATTAATTAAAAAAGTCAGCATTTTTTATATAATCACGAGTGTATAAAAAAGTGAATAAAAAATGAACTGTTTCATCTAAATTTTATAGGTGAAGGACAATGAAAATGGGAGTGATCTATATTCGAGTTAGTAATCTAATTGCGAATAAACTGACTTATAAGTCTTCATTTTAGAAGAAACCATGTTAATCTCTCGTTTATGTTTGATTAATGTAAAAAGTATATTTAGAGTAAGGAAATTGTTTATTGAGTTGATGTAAGAGTTACGTAAAACATTGGTTTATATGATTGGTATTTGCAGTGCTTATATAATTTAGATGTAAATCCACCAAAAAAAACAAATTAAATAAGTAGTAACTAATAGTGGTAACCATATCGGTTGTTACTTACTTATAGAACTTGTAATATATAAAAAATATCAAGTCATATAAGGTTTTTAATATAGTTACTAAATATAGTTACTATATTAATCGTTTAATATAAAAAATACTTTTAAATGATAGCGAAATAACTAAAAATACTAATTTGTGACTTTTAGATAATATTAAATTTATTTTTTTAAGCAATAATTAATGAAAATAAAGTGAGATAACTTATAATCAATCTATACAGTAACTTATTTTAGTAACTATGAGTAAAACGTTGATATTATTGGGTTTGTGAGATGTATTTCATTTGTTAATTTATTTATTAAAAGTGTAGACACTTGAATTAGTAACTTTAATTGGTTATTATATATTTAAATTATAAGAATATCTTAGTAAAGGAGGATAATATTGGACTTAGAGCTTCATCAAAAATATAAAAATACAAAATTTGATCCAGAAACATTAGATTTGTTCACCGATTTAATATCTAATGACACAGTATTAAAAAAAGTATTTCTCTTTATTGCAAAGAACGAAAAGGACAGTATTGTAACAGTTGGAGAAATATCTGAAAAAGTACAGGTAGAACGAAAACATAGAGTTGAAAAAAATAAACGTTATTCATTTGTTTCCAAGGATGATTACATACATAGAAAACAAGCGGAAAAAATAGTTGAGCGTTTGTTAGCAATGTCGTTGATATATTATAAAGCTGTTCCACCATATAAGCATTTGTTTTTAACTATTCGCGGCAAACAAGTAATTCAAAGACTTTATGGATGAAGAAGATTACTAGTAAATAAGGAGATGAGATAATGGCTAAAACGTTCACAAAAAATAAACCTGCTATTAACATAACTATGGTTGGGTTTGGACAAGCCGGTTCAAGAATGGCAGATCAATTTGCAGCTATAAAAAATGCTGATGGCACTTCTGTATATAATTGTTTAGCACTAAACAGTAATGATGGTGATTTAGCGGGATTAAAGCACATCACTCCCAATAATAGAGAGAGTCTAGAGCTGGGTGGTTTAGGTAAAAATCCTGAAGAGGCAATGCAAATTTTAGAAACAAATGAAAAAGTTAAAGAACAACTAAAAGGTTTCATAAAAGATAGAGTTAGACCGACTGACGACTTAGTAATGTTTTTTGCTGGTCTAGGTGGCGGAACGGGTACCTCTACTATCGTAAAGGCAATTGAAGAATTTTATGAATATAACAATAAACCTAAAATTCAAGAAGAGTTTAATAAATTAAAAGAAAAATATGGTATAGATGAAATAAAAAAAGAGCCAAAAAAATACTTAATTGAAGCTACTAAAATTGCTCGTAAACGATTTACAAAGATTGGTGTAGTGGCTACTATCCCTACTAGAGCGGATGGTCCTGATGTATTAAGACAAGTAAATAATTTCACTAAAAAAATTGACGATATTGCCAAAAACCCTAATAAAGGTGTAGCATTTGTAGTCTATCCTGATAACCAACTAATGTATGAAGAGTTCAATAGTTTACTAGAAAATGAGAGAAAAGGAATTGAAAATTACCGAGACTATGCAAATATTAAACTAGTTGAAGAGTTTCATGAACTAAATACTGCTACTACTGGTGGTGGAACCTCGGTTACTTTTGATAGTGCTGATTTTAGAAGAACAATTTTAGAACATCAAGGTTGTTTATTCATAAGTAAGGTAACTAAACCTGCTTCTGAAATAAAAAATGGTCATGATATTAATAAAATGTTTTCTGAGTCTCTCGATAAAAATAGCTTTCACGATCCTATAGAATTGATTAATCCAGAGACAAATCAAATGGCCAAAATTCACCATATAGGGATTTTAGCTATTATTGATTCAAAATTAAAAGTTGGTAGTTCTTTTATTGATGATGCTAGAGATGAAATTATTAATAAATTACCCCTAAACGGTACTGTTTTTTCTGGTTATATTGAAGAACAAAATGATTTTTCTGTAACTGTTTATACATTTTTTAAAGCGGAGGCATTTCCTAAGCGATTGGCTAAGGGATTAGTGGAAGAATATAACGAATTTAAAGAAAGACAAAAACAAATAACCTATATGTCCCAAGGCATTGAGCAAATTAGTGAAACTAACGAAGAGGATGATTTTGATCTTTCTGAACTGGCTGCAGAACTAGGAGTGGAAGATCTTTTTGAAGAATCGGTTGGAGAAATAGCCTCTTCTACTGATGATGAGGATATAGATATTGATGATATTTTACAACAAATAAATGAGAATGAATTAAAATAAGATAAAAAAAGCAAAGAATCGTCCTATTCTTTGCTTTTTTTTGACTTAGATACTTTTTTTCATTGAACAGTTCCGGCATTCCCTAAGTAGTTTCCCCTTTGATATAGAACTTTTAAAATGTGCCATATTACAATTGTCGCATCTACCACTGATCCTGTCAGGATATAAATTATAATCATAGATTTTATTTATATCAATTTCTTCTTTCGTTAAATAATTATTCATCTCATTACTTCCTTAATTTATAGTCAATAATACTATTATAATCTATTTGTTTCCCCTATTCGCTTGAATTCTTTTGGAAAGCGCATTCTTTATAAGAGAAAGTTTATGTAAATGGTTGTTTTATGTGATGTTTACGTTGAGTTTTATAGATAAAGTGTATATTAACATGAAATTAACGTACTCTATGGGTTTTACCAATGAAAACACTACGTAATAATGATGTAATTTATATATTAATCTTATGTACTTATGTAAGCCTTACGTATTTATGATATAAATTTTATGTAACATTATATTTATTTTACGTAATGCTTACAAAAGTATTTTATAAAGTTTATATAGAATTGCTGTAAGATGATGATTTATGTAAGCGTAATTTGCATTGATGGTATGTAAAATTATCGTTTACTTCCTTTGATTTTTTGGTTCTTTCCGTGTAAAATCAATTGTAAAGTGTCATTTTTGACAATATAATGTGGTAGGAGGTGCGGTGAATGAGTGAAATTTCTATGAGAGAATTATTAGAAGATGAATTTAAACTTGATCCTCTTTATAATGTTGCTATTATTCGTGAATTAGAAGATTATATTTGGACTGAAAAAATTTTAAGTATGAGTAATGAACGAACTTACGATACAGTAGAAGCAAGTAAATTTATTGGACGTGCTGATGCAACTATAAGATATTACTTAAGACATGAGCTAAGTGATATTTATATAAAGCCGGAAAAACAAGGGAGATATTATAAATTAAGTTATTATACTATCTTTAAAATTCATTTAGTCTCTATATTAATAGATATAGGGGGGTTGTCTACAACTGAAATACTAACTGAGTTAGGTCATAAAACTACAACTGTTCCTTCTAGTAAAAATACACCTTTATATGACGATCTTAAAAAGTTATCTCAATTTGTTGAAGCTTCTTATAAGTTTAATAATCAATTGTTAGTAAAAATGCAGCAGCAAACGGTTTTGTTATTATCATATGAGAAAATGTTGAGTAATTTAAGAATTGAGTCAGTAAACATTGATAGAAAAATTGCTGATGCTAAATCCGAGGTTACTGAACTTAAAAATGATTCTATGAGCAATTATCTCTTGGAAAGGCAAGACCAAATTTTAGTTGCTTCATTAAAGAAAAAACCAAAAGGTTTTTTTAGTAGATTTAAAAATGATTCTAAAGAAGAACTTATTAATATAGAAGTAGATAAACAACTTAAAGAAAAGCAAGAAGCTGCTGTTCAAAGTAAGACTGAGTTATTAAAAGAAAAGATTGATGGCTATTATAAAGAGTTAAATAGTATAAAAGAAGAAATAGCTGAAACGGAGCAAAAATATGAACTAGCGCTAAGGGAACAGGAAAGAATTCTTGAAGAGGGCAAATACTCGGTTCAAAACTTTCTAAATAATCCTTTAAAGAATAATATAATAGATTGAAAATTCTGTCATATTGTTTTATAATAAAGGTACATAAATGAACTGAGGTGGTTTTAATGTTTTTACTTAAAACAAAAAAATCTGAAAACGTTATTTTGAATACAATTGTAATAGTATCTATTTTTACTCTAGTTGGATCAATACTGGTAAGCATATAAAGAGGTACTTTTAAATAAAAAAGGCTAAGTTAATTGTACTTAGTCTTTTTTTATTGATTTTTTACTCTTTTTAAACCACAGGCTCTGCCTGTGTGAAAATAAAACTTGTAGAGTCGTATTAGAAAAAAACTCCAATCGTTATAATAGAAGATGGCCGTCAAACCAACTTCAAATAACGAGAGGAGTTCTGCTCATGTCGAGCGACAATAGTTTATCACATACAAGATGGAATTGTAAGTATCATATCGTATTTATTCCCAAATACAGAAGGAAAGTAGTATATGGGAAATTAAGAAAAGATATAGGTGCTATATTGAGAAAACTATGTGAAATGAAAGATGTAGAAATAATGGAAGCACATGCCATGCCAGATCATATACACATGCTGGTAAAAATACCACCGAAAATGTCTGTTTCGTATTTCATGGGATATTTAAAAGGTAAAAGTTCATTGATGATCCATGATAGACATGCAAATTTAAAATATAATCATGGAAATCGAACGTTTTGGGCGAAAGGATATTACGTAAGTACGGTTGGATTAAACGAAAAAACAATTGCAAAGTATATACGAGAGCAAGAAGCAGAGGACCGTTTGCGAGATAATATGAGCAAACGAGAATACGTCGATCCATTTAAAGATAAGTAGGGAGAGTAAACGGTTGGCGGTCAATTTAGAGGTCCCTTTAGGGGCTTCGTTGGTAAAGTGCCCTTATAGGGCGAAATTAAAACCGCCGGTTCTACCGGCGGATACTTACTTTACTCTTTTTAAACCACAGGCTCTGCCTGTGTGAAAATAAAACTTGTAGAGTCGTATTAGAAAAAAACTCCAATCGTTATAATAGAAGATGGCCGTCAAACCAACTTCAAATAACGAGAGGAGTTCTGCTCATGTCGAGCGACAATAGTTTATCACATAGTGTGTCCTGAATGCTAGAGGATGCTGAAAGAATTATAGTAACCCAAAAGCAATGCTTTCTAAGAGATGGAAGTAGGTCTTCCGCAATCGACATACAGGTGTAGATTGCAAAACACCCATAGGTGCTGTAGTCAAAAGCTATGGTATTGAGCGTATGAGGAAAAGGCAGTAAAGAAACTGTCAGTTGGGTGCCACAAAGCTGAACGAGAGTGAAGAACTGATGAAGCATCGTTAAGACTTACAAGTATAGTCAAAACCAGAGTATTGTGTGGACGCTGGGATAAATCTATCGGAAACCTGTTTACTGGATAGATGGCTGTCGGTGTTGAGGTTACAGGAGTGTGGCATAGGCTCTTGGGAGGAACAGGAGAATCTTGTATTGCTATGTTAACCGAAAAATACAAGCTTACAAATATGCGAGTATGAAAGTAGGGATGAGCAGTACAGGTGCGGAAGAATTCGTAGTAGTGGGGAAGCTGATGTAATGTCAGTGGAGCGAAGGGGTTCTGTCATTAAACTTCTTGAATATTACAACCAAAAAAAATGGGAGGATTTTATGAAAGAGGGGAAATCATTTCGGATTTCACAGAATGAAATACTGAATGCCTATAAGGCAGTCAAGGCAAACAAAGGCGCAGGTGGGGTAGATGGCATAGAAATAGATGAGTTTGATAAAGATTGGAAAAACAACCTTTATAAGCTCTGGAATAGAATGTCATCGGGAAGCTATTTTCCTAAGCCGGTGCGTGGAGTGGAAATACCAAAGAAGAATGGGAAAATGAGACTGTTAGGAATACCAACGATCGAAGATCGTGTGGCACAGATGGTTCTGAGAAATCGGATAGAGCCATTAGTGGAACCAATATTCTATGAAGATTCCTATGGTTATCGTCCAAGAAAATCTGCATTGGACGCAGTGGGACAAGCGAGAAAACGATGTTTTCGTATGAAATGGGTTGTAGAGTTTGACATCGTAGGACTCTTTGACAATATAGAACATGAACGATTGATGAGATTGATAGCGTATCATGTGAAAGATAATTGGATTATTTTATATATTAAAAGATGCCTAAATACATCCATTCAAATGCCAAACGGAGAGATTTTTGAAAGAAAATCGGGAACCCCTCAAGGCGGAGTAATCAGTCCAGTTCTTGCGAACCTATTTATGCATTATATGTTTGATGATTGGATGGTAAGAAATTTTCCAAATTGTCCATGGGAGAGATATGCAGATGATGGACTGATACATTGTGTTAGCAGAAAACAAGCGGAGTATGTACTTGACAGATTGATAGAACAGATGGGTTATGCTGGTTTGGAAATACATCCTGAGAAAAGCAAAATCGTTTTCTGTCAAAGAGATAATAGGCAGTTGGAATCAGATAATCATTCATTTATCTTTCTGGGATATTGCTTTAGGCAGAGAATGGTTAAGAGCCAAAAGGGGATATACTTTATGGGGTTTACACCTGCGGTCAGTAAAGAAGCTGGGAAAAACTTTAGAGAGAAAATCCGAAATGTAATAAAGGAAATGAATACAACTGATATAGTGCTGCTGTCACAAAAACTAAATCCCATCATTCGTGGATGGATGAATTACTTTATGAAATACACTCCAAGTGAAGCATTTAGACAAGGTATAAATTATGTGAATCTAACATTGACAAGATGGTTAGTAAGAACAAGGAAAAAGGTTAGACGAAGCTATATAAAATCACAACATCTTTTGTATCGTATAGGGGTACAGCCAACATTTCGGAAATTTTGTACGCTAAGCAAATTTCGACATGATAAAATTCGATTTTCCTTACTTTAAGGGGTCCAACAGTAAAATGTTCATATCGGTTTTGTTGGTATCCCTAGTTAGCCTAAGATAGGCTAGAATATGTAACAAAAAAAGGAAGCGCTTTGCTTCCTTTTTTAGATTTTTAATCCCGTTAATTATCATCTTGTTTTCTTAACAATTTTTCACAGAGTTCCACACAAATACCTTGTGAGCTAAACCTTTTCAACAGTTCGCTTAAATTGACTGACAAACCATTATCTTGTAATATTTCTTCAAACTGTTGGTAGGTTAAATCAGGCATGATTTTTGCTTTCTTTTCCGGAAAAGTCGCTTGAAATTTTTTGTTAATATCTTCTGTTTTAGACTCTAGTACAATTGCTGTGGATGTGAAAGTCAAAATTGTTTCAATGAAATCAATATCAGTATTAGATAATCCTTTACTTCCTAACCATTCACTAACAGTTTCATTTTCCATACTATTTCACTCCTAAAAAAATAACCAATCAGCACCGCGAATTGCCCAAGCTACAGCGATTGATATATTTTCAGCTACTCCTTTGCTAACCCTTGTGTTATCTTTAAACCATACAGGAAGCTGAGTACGAACTTCATTAGCTGCGTTGGCCCCTGCATTTTCAAACTTCTTCAAAAAATTCCCTATCTTTACACTATTGCTTTTAAATGTTCTTGCAGTGGCAGAATCAATAATTTTGAAGGCTCTAGCTGCATCAATAACTTCATCTCCACCTTTTAAAAGTAACTGAGAAACTTTTATAACAGCTTTTGATTTAGCTCCAAACGGAACGATTTTCCCTTCGCCAGCCTCACTCTCATTAATAGATTTTTCATAAGCAATTTGAGAAAGTATAGCTATCTCTTCTGCACTATATCTATCAGAGGCATATCTTTCAGCGGCGTTTATTGGCTCTTCATCATAGTTATCTTCCCATACTGCATCTCCTTCTTCATAAACTTCATTAATTCCTTCTGCTGCAAATACATTTGGTACAAATGCTAATACACCACTAAATAACAGAACACTTACCATGATCGTTAACCCGAGTTTCCTTAAAAGTTTTTCCATAGGTTTACCTCTTCTCTCTTTTTTCTCTTACACTATTAAAATACTACACTAAATTTACACATTTTTCTATACTTTACAATATATCTTACTTACTATTTAAGAGGGAATAATTTCTTCGGAAAACAAGAGTAACTTTCAGGAATGAATCATACATTGAAAAAAAATTACTGGAAGGTGGTATAATTAAGAGTGTAGAAAGCAATGTTAATCTAAAAAACCCACCAATGAGCAGAGCAACCGCAGATGAACTTTTACCGGCGCTAGATGCTATCGAGCATATTCCTGATGAATTATTGGAAAAAGGATCCCCAGAAGAAATCAAAAAATATTTTATGGAGACCTTACCTAGAATTCGCACACAAAGTGTATGGAGTTGTAGTTTGGCAATTAGCGAATTGCTTGTTATGAATGCAATACCGATTGCAAGACTTACTAAGATAAAGAAATATGTTAAAGCATTGGGAGGAGCATGGGAAACTGCAAAACTACTGGTAGGTGCTACAACAGCAGGTGAAAAAGTAGCAACTCCCTCAGCCCTTATTGCGGAATTATCAGGTTTTACAAACGTAAGGAATGAATGTGGTTTTTAAAATGATAGGAGTATCATTTTGATCTGGAGTTTAATCACATCATTCATTCTTAATGTAGCGTTCTTAATTTATATTGTTGTTTTAACTAATAAGGTTAAAGTTTTAAGAAAGGAAACTGCAAAGCCTAGTGAAAACAATGATGAATTAATTGCCTTAGCACAGGAGAAATTGAAAACTCTTGGTGACATTAAGACTATAAAGTATCTAAGAGAAGAAAAAGGCATGTCAATGTTGGACGCTAAGCAACTTGTAGATGCTTTAAAAAAACAGGAGTAGCTTTTGCTACTCCTGTTTTTACGTTTCCCCAGTACGGGGTCCCACCAACGCTACCCCCTTTAATAATTTTTGTCAAAAAGCATACTTTGTGACACGTTAGAAAACAGTTAATATTACCGTGTCATAAAGTGTGTTTTTTAATTTTGAAACATTTCAATTTATTGATATACTTTTTGACATATATTGATAAATAGTTTTATAGAAAGGGGAAAGGGGTTATTAATTTTGAAGATTGGATATGCTCGTGTTTCAGCTAAGGACCAAAACCCGGAACGACAGCTTAAAAAATTTCGGGAGCTTGGAATTGAAGAACGTTATATCTTTATTGACAAGCAAAGTGGAAAGGATTTTAACCGACCACAGTATCAAGGGATGCTTCTAATTATTCGGGAAGGGGATTTATTGTACCTTGATGCACTGGACCGATTAGGAAGGGATTACGATGGTATCATTCGGGAATGGAAGTATATTACTCGGGAGCTGAATGCAGATATTGTAGTCCTAGAAAATGAAACCCTTTTTGATAGTAGGAAATTTCGAACTATGGGCGATCTTGGAAAATTAATGGAAGACCAATTTTTAAGTTTACTTTCCTATGTCGCTGAGCAAGAACGTAAAAAAAATAAGCTGCGTCAGGCAGAAGGAATTGAAGTGGCCAAGAATAACGGTGTACGATTCGGGCGTCGTAAGTACGAAATTAATGAGGACTTCATTCGAGTGTATTCGGAATGGAAGTCTGGATTAATCACTGCGACGGAAGGAATGAAGCGTCTTAATTTAAAGCCTAATACTTTTTATCGAAGGGTAAAGGAGTATGAAAACCAAAGAAAAGCGTGAAAATCTTGCATGGAAAAGAAATTCTTACAATAGACCAACGACAAGAGGTAATGATCCCTCCTAAGCGAATGGGAGCTTGCTTCTTACTACTGCTTATCAGAACATGATTCAGAATTTTTGAATAGGGAAATTAAGGAATTTCAAAATTAATTATAAGGATTGATTTAACTTGAGTGTGAAAGAATTGCTGTCACCAGAACAGCGAAAAGAAATATTAAACCTTAATAATTTATCAGAATTTGAACCAACAATCGAGAGGATGGTTTGGTTAGCTAGAACACGTGCAGAGAAAAAAATATATGCCAAACTAATAAGTAATCTTTCTGAAAGAAATAAACGTGAACTAGAAAAACTGATTGATTTAACGGTAAATAATAATAAAACTCAATTAGCTTGGCTTAGAGAAATTCCCGGACAGTCGTCACCGGATTCTTTTTTAAAGGTAATAAAAAGATTAAAGTACATTAAAGAAATGAACATTGCAGCTGATACGGGATTAATCCACCCCAATAGACTTTTACAATTAGCACGAATTGGGGCGAGATATGAACCCCATTCTTTTAGAAGATTTAAAGAAGATAAAAGATATGCATTATTAGTTGCTCACTTAATCACTCTCTCCCAAGACTTAACTGATCATGCCATTGAGATTCATGATAGACAAATGATGGTGTTACAAGCAAAAGGTAGAAAAAGTCAAGAAGAAATGCAAAAACAAAATGGAAAGTCAGTAAATGAAAAAGTTGTGCATTATGCAGATATAGGAACGGCTTTAATTAAAGCCAAAGAGGAAGGGATCGATCCTTATTTGGCATTAGAGCAGGTAATGCCTTGGGAAAAAATTGTAGAATCGATTGAAGAAGCTAAATTATTATCAAGACCAATGGACTACGATTATCTTGATTTAATAAAAACACGATATAACTATTTAAGGAAATATACTCCAAGCCTATTGGATTCTTTAGAATTCAAATCTACTAAATCAGCAGAACCTTTATTAAAAGCATTAGGCACTATACGTGAGTTAAATAATTCTGGAAAAAGGAAAGTACCTGAAGGCTCGCCTTTGAATTTTGTTCCTAAACGTTGGCAAAAGCATGTCTTTGATGATGAAGGAAACATTAACCGTCAATATTATGAAATGGCTGCTTTAACAGAACTCAAAAACTATATCCGTTCTGGTGATGTTTGGGTTGAAGGTAGTCGATTACATAAGGATTTTGAAGAATATCTAGTGCCAAAAGACGATTGGGGAAAAGCAAAAGTTCAAGGGACTAATATAGCTGTTAATGTGAATTTTGATCAGTATATATCAGAAAGATATGAAACTTTAAATACGAAACTTAAATGGATTTCCAAAAATATTGATAATATCGAAAGTATCAACATAAAAAAACAAAAGATACATGTTGAGAGATTACAAGCAGATACACCTGAAGAAGCTAGAAATTTTAGCTTATCTCTTTATAAAATGCTTCCAAGAGTTAAACTCACTGATTTATTAATGGAAGTAGCTGAATGGACTGGATTTGAGGAGTCCTTTGTTCACGCTTCTTCCAATCAAGCACCTAAAGGTGAGGAAAAATCTGTTATAATGGCAACGTTAATGGCTATGGGTACAAATATTGGATTAACTAAAATGGCAGAGGCTACTCCCGATATATCATATCGCCAGATGGCTAATGTTATGCAATGGAGATTACATGAAGATGCGATGAATCGTGCTCAAGCAACGTTAGTAAATTATCAGCACCGTCTTTCTTTGGTTTCATATTGGGGAGATGGAACAACTTCATCTTCAGATGGTATGCGTGTTCCTGTCGGTGTATCATCATTACATGCAGATTCAAACCCACATTATGGAACGGGAAAAGGTACAACCATTTATCGATTTACAAGTGATCATTTCTCTTCATTTTATGCAAAGGTAATCAACACGAATGCGAGAGATGCCGTACACGTGATAGATGGATTATTACACCATGAATCCGACCTTTCAATTGAGGAGCATTACACAGATACAGCTGGTTATACGGATCAAGTTTTCGGATTAAGTCATTTATTAGGATTTCGCTTTGCTCCAAGATTGAGAGACATAAGCGACGCAAAATTATATACCCTTACGTCTCCTGATGATTTTCCGAGTATAAAAGTCATACTACGGGGAAAGATTAACACGAAGGTTATTAAAGAAAATTTTGATGATGTATTAAGGCTGGCCCATTCAATTCGGGAAGGAAGAGTTTCTGGATCATTAATGATGGGGAAATTAGGTTCGTATGCAAGACAAAACAAAATTGCCACAGCTCTTCGAGAGATTGGAAGAATTGAAAAAACAATTTTTATTCTTGACTATATTACGAATGAAACATTAAGAAGAAGGATACATCGTGGGTTAAATAAGGGAGAAGCCATGAATGGATTGGCTAGAGCCTTATTTTTTGGTAAACGTGGGGAATTCAGAGAACGTGGCATGCAAGATCAATTACAAAGAGCTAGTGCTTTAAATATATTAATAAATGCAATTAGCGTTTGGAATACAGTGTATTTGGGTGAAGCAACAAAAGAATTAAAGAAACATGATGCCTTAAAAGAAGAATTACTCCCACATATTTCACCTCTAGGTTGGGAACATATTAATCTTCTTGGCGAATATAAGTTTGATTCAAATAGGTTACCAGCTAATATGCTAAGACCCTTAAATAAAAATTAATCTGTATCTGAAGCCAAATTCCTTAACGTACAGGTATTTGGCTTTTTTTGTGTCAAAATTTGCTTAGCGTACAAAATTTCCGAAATGTTGGCTGTACCCCGTATAGCAATGTCAAATCCGGAAAGATTCTACCATTGGAAAGTGGGCTATATGCCAGTGAGATGACAAGAGCCGTATGATGGGAGACTATCACGTACGGTTCTGTGAGAGATTTGGGGTGAAACTCCCCTTATCTACTCGACCAAGATGGAATTGTAAGTATCATATCGTATTTATTCCCAAATACAGAAGGAAAGTAGTATATGGGAAATTAAGAAAAGATATAGGTGCTATATTGAGAAAACTATGTGAAATGAAAGATGTAGAAATAATGGAAGCACATGCCATGCCAGATCATATACACATGCTGGTAAAAATACCACCGAAAATGTCTGTTTCGTATTTCATGGGATATTTAAAAGGTAAAAGTTCATTGATGATCCATGATAGACATGCAAATTTAAAATATAATCATGGAAATCGAACGTTTTGGGCGAAAGGATATTACGTAAGTACGGTTGGATTAAACGAAAAAACAATTGCAAAGTATATACGAGAGCAAGAAGCAGAGGACCGTTTGCGAGATAATATGAGCAAACGAGAATACGTCGATCCATTTAAAGATAAGTAGGGAGAGTAAACGGTTGGCGGTCAATTTAGAGGTCCCTTTAGGGGCTTCGTTGGTAAAGTGCCCTTATAGGGCGAAATTAAAACCGCCGGTTCTACCGGCGGATACTTACTTGTTTATAATAATCTCTTTGTTAATCGTTTTGTAATAGTAATGAAGAATTGGCTGTATGGATTATTTTCTGATAGGACTTAGCCTGGCGCGAGAAGCTATAGCCTTCTTTTTTAATTGTCATAAAACCATAGTAATATCTACTCATTTTACAATTTTCCAAATAATTAACATTTTTCAAAAAGGTATTTAATACCAAAAGTAGAATAAGTACATTGTAACTCACGGTTAAAAAAATATTAAAAAGGAGTGTTCTCAAAAATGAAAATTAAGAAACTAGTTCTGAGTGCTACTGCAGCAATAGCTATTGTAGGTGGTTCTGCTATTCCAACTTTTGCCGCATCAGGAAATACTGAAAGCCAACTAACTTCAGCAAGTAACGAACTATCTACCCCATATGTGAATTTAACTGCATATGCTGCAAATTCATCAAGTGTTACTATAAGTCCGCCTGAATGGAAAGCGGTGTCAGGAGCTGTGGTTGGTAAAGGTCAGTATGGTAAAATAAAGCTTTATTCAACTGGGGTTGCAGGTTTAGATGTGCAAGAAAAAATCGGTAATAACTGGGTAACTATGGGTGGTACTGGTTTAACCTTGTTCGAAGAGGGTGGCGAAGCTACGCTAGATTATTGGATGGAAAAAGGTAAGGAGTATAGGATAGAAATAATCTCAGGTACTGCGTCAAAAACAACTGGAACAATAAGAAATTCACTATAAAAATACACTCAATAGAATCAATTTTAAACCTATTTCCCTTATTTTGTATCAAAAACTAAGAAACCGTCTTGCTAAAAGCAAAAGACGGTTTCTTGGTTTTTTCAAGTCAAATTAAAAAGTCGTGCCGTATGGACCGACTTACTATTGTGTGTTCCATTTTTACTTTGGCGGATATCCCTTAATGACATGTTATCTTTTAATAATTACGTTAGAGTACATATATACTCTAAGCTTTTTTAAAATAAATAACCAATACACATCATTAATGGGTATTTCCCTTTTAAAAACGTTAGATTAAAATGACATATTACTATCCATAATTTATACTAAAATATACTAAGGACTAAGTAAATAAAATTCTCGAAGTAGAGATTATAAGTTGAAATTACTATATAGTTTTTAAAAGGGGGATAGAAGATGAAGTATGATGGTTTTATTTCGTTTTTAGAAGAAAAGAATTATAGTGAAACTACTATAGCGAGTTATGAACTTGTTTTAAATCAATTCTTCTCATTCCTAAGACAACTCTATAAAAAGAAAATAGAATTATATGAAATCAAATCTAAAGATATAAGAGACTATCTTTCAACTCAGGGAGATAATCAGAAGGCAATCTCCACAATTAATAAAGAGTTGGCCATTTTAAAATCCTACTTTGATTATTTATGGGAAAGAAACAAAGTACCTATTGATCCAGCAGCAAAAATAAAAAGACTAAAGGTACAAAAACACCTGGATATTAGTTTGTTTTATGAAGATTTACTTAAGGTAAAGGAACTTGTAATAGCAAATACCAATTATTCAGCAAAGCGAAAAGCATTGTTTATACTTGCTATGGAAGGATTAAAAGCCTCCGAATTTAAGTTTAAAAAGGATGATGTTTCTATAATCGATGATAGAATTAAGATTAATCTTTCCAATAGAGTCATTACATTGGATAACATTGATGCAAGTATTTTTCTTGAGTTTTATTATAATAATTTACTAAACGAGTCAGAGTATCTATTCACTTATACGGATTCAGTAAATAATAGAATAATACCTATTACTTTTATGGGAATACACTATCACTTAAAAAATATACAAAAGGATTATGATATTAATCAAAACCTGCAGTTAACAACTATTAGAAAAGCTCTGTGCTACTATTTATATATTAATAAAAAACTCGCAGTCCAACGTATAGCTTTGATTATGGGTATAGAAGAACAAACTGTATCTATCTATTTAAGTAAGTTAACGAAGAGTATGAAAAGCATCTAAAACTTAATTAGAATCATATTAATAATAGGTTGAAATATAATAACTTTATAGGCTATAATACATTTAAATAAATCATTCAATGGGAAGAACCCAGAATAAACAGTTCTATAAAAGAGCTGTTTATTCTGGGTTCTTTTTTTAGGGAGAGAAGTTGATTAATGGAAAGGGAAAACAGCTTTATTAACAAGGTTATTACTGCGTCCCTCTTAAGTGAAGGAGAAAAAGAAATACAATCAAGTTCGCGAAAACTTAAAGTTCCATTTAATAAGAAAAAAATTCTTTATTTATCTAACTTATTAGCAGAATACAAATTAGAAAATAGCGTGTCAGTGCAATTCAAAAAAGGAGAATTCACTATTCATAGTAATGCTTTAGGATTCTTCCTAAGCAATTGGTACATTAAAGACCATAAGATATTTAGTTATCGTGTTGATCCATCATTAATTGATAAGGAAGCTATCATAATTGCTGCTATTTTGTTTGGGGAACGAAAACAGGATTATATTAGCATACACTCCAGCATTCACAAGGATCATCTTAAAACTTTGTGCTTATGTATAAATAAAAACATCAATGTCCCAGTTTCTTTCCATGGGGATCGAATTAGAATTTTTAATGTTAAACAGTTCTTTATGAATGTTTTTAGAAATTCTTCGACTATTCATACAGCGGAACTTGTTGATTTTCTTACAGAACAAGAGAAAAAAGAAATAAAGGAAGGGAGTTTTTTATGAGATATAAACCATTTTACTCTTCACTTTTGATCTCAGGTTTTATCATACTCTCAGGTTGTAGTAATGATCCATTTGTTAAGGAAGCGAAAAAAATAAATGACACAAAGGATACACATGAAGAAACTGAAACTGATAGTAAATCCCAGGACTTAGAATCATTCTATAAGGATCAGGTACGGCCTTTAGATGAGGTTGTCGCTGAATTGGACGGTGAATCTGTCAAAATACTAGATAAGAAAGAAGTGGAAGTAAAATCTTCTTATGAAGATCCAGAGGAGTTTGCAAGGTATGCAGCCGATATCTTATACAAATTCCAATCTCTGCAAATTTCTTCTGAGGACTTCTATAACTTTATTTTAGACTATGGTAGTATTCAGACCGTTGAAGAATTACCACAAAAACAGGATGCCATAAATATTTTCAAATCAATACAAGATTCCTATTTACAAGCTAATGTCAAAGGGGAGTCTTATGATATTACAGTAGTAAACTTAGATAGATTTAAAAGACAGGGGTACTTTTATCGCAAAGTATTAAGTACAGAAGGAATTAATTATTTTATTACTTCTATTTATAAAGAAGATGGTGCTTGGAAATATATTACTGATGAGCCATCAGATCCTTTTTATGAAGAATCCCAAGGAGGAAAAGAAAAATGAAAACTTTAGAAGAAATTCAGCAAAAAACAGAGGAAATGTTGATGTTACACTATCAAACAAATGGAGAGTTTAACAAAGATTTTTTTCTTTTGAACCAATATGTGCGTATACACCTTGAACAATTTATGGACGCAGAGAAAATTAAGGAATATGAGAATCATCTATTTAAAGTATCAAAATCTCTTTTATTTAATGGATATTTTATTGGGATGGAAATATTAAACAATCTAGAAGAGATATTTAAAGATGATGAAATATTTGAACAAAGTAATGCCAACCTTAAACAACAAACTTTTGATATGCTCCGTCAGGTCTTAGGTGAAAGTGTAGAGGATACATTAATTACAGAACCACATAGAAAATTAACTGCAAAACTAGTAATAGAATATGAAAATATTCTTCCTACTTTATTGAACTATGCATTTTATACAACCGTTTTGGGTGTACAACTTGCCTTTCAAGATGAACGGGATAGAAGAGAAATAAGTTTACCGAATCAAAATAAAGAGGGAGGAATATTAGCGAATATAGAAGATACACACTTCCTTTTTCCAGATGTATTTATGAATATTTCAGTTGTAAATAACAATGTAGAGGTATGGACCATTACCCAATCATTCTGGAATGGTTTCGACAAGATAGGGGACATTTTTGTCATTAAAAATTCTATAGGTGACCTCTATTTAAATGTAACGATGAAAAACACTTTACCTCTCGTTCAAAGAAACATGATATTTAACCGTATTGAAGGGATGATAAAAGAAAAAGCAAAAACAGGTAAATTGTTTAAAACTATGACCGTTGGAGAAGAGTTCTTTGATACAAGTGAAGAAAACTTTGATGAACTTTTGGAGGAATGAAAATGAAAAAATTCAAGAGATTTAGGCAGGAAATCTCCAGTGAAAGTAAACTTCGATCTACTCAATATAACCAAAAAGAACCAATCAATTGGATGGATTTTATTTTTAGCAAAATAAATAGAAATAAGGAAATAAAAGCAAAAATTCGTAAAAATTTAGAAACATTTTCAATTGAAGAACTAAGAGAAATGGCTTCATCAGTTTTACTAAATGGCTTGATGTTTTTTAGGTCAACATCAGAAATTAATAGTGAAAGTATGAATAAAGATTTCATTGATTTTCAGTTAGCTGTAAATTGGCATTTAGCAGATTCTCTTCACAATGTACCTGAAGCAATGTATGCAGAGAATAATTTAAGAGGAGACAAACCATCTTTAATATACTATCTTTCTGAGTACTTTAACTTCTTGCATGTATTCGAACAATTAGAAGACAAACCAAACTTTTACTACTATAGAAAATATTACACGAACTTCCAAATAAAAGAGGAATGGAAATTACTTTATGAAAATTAAAAAACTAAACTAGAAGAAAGGGAAAGAAAACTGGAGCTGTGAATGCAACTCACAAACGTAGTGAGATATTTAGAAAGCTTGTTTAAAATTTTTGGATTTTTATTTAGCTTGGAGGGATATTAATGGCTATTTTCGATCGTTTGGTTATTTCTGCTTTAATTGGAGCAGTTGTTGGGATATTGTGGGGGAGTGGGGCATTATTACTTTATTTAGTTTATTTTTTGTTTGATAAAATGTTTTATTTATAAGGCGTAGCTGAGACCTGTTGGAAAATAAAAGAGGTAATCAATCAAGAATAATCTATTCCGAAAATTTCCAAAGAATTTTATTAAATGCGCCTGTATATTAGTGAAAAGAGGAAATGAATGATGGATACTAGAAATTTCTTAACTCCATTCTTTTGGGTGGTAGGGATACTCTCGCTAATAACTATGTGCTTTTATTTTTATGAAGGATATAAGTTCGAATCAACTAGCGTTAAATATAAGGTCGAGTTAGCCAGTAAATTTGCTAATAAAAAAACAGTAATGGAACTTGATCCTGTAATGACAGCTGCAGGTGTACCAATCACAACATCAAAAGAAGAAATTAACTTATACTTTAAAATATTTGTTAATGAAAAGCCTTATGATATATTGGTGACAGAAAATGAATTTAATAACTACAAAGAAGGAGACAAAATTGATATATTGATAGGGTCTGGAAAAGCAAAGTTGGATAATAGCAAAGAGTAAAATAAAAAAGTAGCACAAACAAGTTCTATGTCTGTGCTACTTTTTTTATCCTAAAATCGGTTCACTCTTCATATAACCTCTTTTTGCATGATATAGAATCCTGTGAGTTGATAGACTTTTAGTTTCAAATATTTCATTCAGTACAGTAATTACAGATATAGCACTATAACGATTAGTTATTAATCTCTGAGGATTGGATGCAGCTAGTTCCTGACAACTTAATTGAGAAGGAGCTATTTCATCATTGTCCTCTAAAATATCTGGATATAACGTACCTATTGGTTCTGGAAGTATTTTCCAATCAGACTTGAAACCACAAACCATTTGTCCAGTGAAACCTGAATCTTTATATTCTTCCAATTCCTCTTTCGTCCAGGACTCAATTGGTCTATTTCTGTGATCCTTTGGTAAGATAACATTTTCATTGCCTACATCAAAATATAGTAGGGTCTGAGCGGTGTTAAAATACTCATGGAATATCTTTCTTGAATAGTTATTATCAACACAAGAAATAAGAATAGGGACTATTCTATAGTTATATGGAATTCTTTCATAATTGAGTTGGAACAATGTGTCTATTGTTTTAGTGTCTTCTACATAACCTCCAGTGTAAGTGGCTATGTCTAGTTGATAAGCAGCACGATACCTTTTAGCTAAGACATCTGCTTTATTTTTACCTACATCTTTTGCTAAGCATAGTTGGTTATTTCTATTTTTTTCTTCATAAATATCTGGTTCAGCAATTATTAACTTTGCCGATATCTCAAACATACTTAACATTTGGCACAATTGCTGAATAACAATTCCTCCAGTACCTCCTGCGCCTATAACTAGAATCTGATAATATACTTCACTTTGATAAGAGCGGCTTAAATCTATAGAAATAGGTTGCATCTATTCAACCTCCACTACAGTTAGATCATAGCCATTTACCTTTTGTTTAGTTGTCAATGTAAATTCAAATACTTTGCTACTATCTATAATAATATGTTCATTTAATTCTTTATTGAATGTACGAACTAGCACATCAGGGAATAATCCATTAATATTACCAATAATGGCATATAAAATAGGAGCACGCTGGTTGTCATCGTCTATTTTGGACGGTGTAGGACTTAAAATATGATGTGAATGTATTTCCATTACCTTTGAATACCTTCTCTCTATGAGTTTAAGAGCGGTCTCTTGTGCCTCTTCTGTAATAGTGACTAAATATCTGCTAACTCTTTGGGAAGGAATATCCATAAAAAATTCCTCAGTGTCATGATCAAAGTAAATATTAGCAAATACTTCAGTACCGTGATTATCTGAAAAGTACTTAGCAATATGGATAAAATCTAATAAGATTTGAAATGGAATCTTCTTTTTTTGTTGTTTTAAAGAAGAGTCCTCGAAAGAGAACTCTTTATTATCCATGCTGCCATTTTTCTTTGCTTGCATAATAGGAATAACCACATCTTGTTTTTCTACATATACCAAGGTGGTATATTTAGGTACTAAGATTGGAAAGTCTTTTTCTAATTTCTTTCTAAGTTGTTCTTCACTAATAGGTTTATATTCAATTTCTCCATCCTCAGACGTTTTTTTAGATGGAAGTCCTCTTTCAATTTCGTCCTTGGAGAAATAATTAGTAACTGGATATTCATTCATCCCAAACCGAATAATGGTTTTACTTGTTAATTTAAAGTTATCTTTCTTATTTGTTGAACTCTTTGTAGAACTAGAATTAGTATCAGTCTTTAGCTTTGGTTTATTTTCCTTTATATCATTCATTTTATTAAGGTCAACTTTTTTAGTCTCCACTTCAATATCAAATAGTGAAAAGATATCATCCTGTTTTATTGTCATTTTCAATTCCTCCATATTGTATTTTTATTATAGATTCTCTAAAATTTGAATTTTCGAATGTGGTAATAAGATTTCATCATCAAATTGTTTATTTTCATATTTTTCAAATAATGATGCCACACTTAAATTAGTAGTTGTTTTTGCTCCATAATCTTCTCCAAAAGGTGCCTGCAAAAACAATAAATGCAAACTGTTTAATTGATAGATGTCATCTATTTCAGGAAAAGTATTTCCTCCCATGCAAACATGACCGTCTAAAGATACATGTGAAAAGGGGAAAAGAAATACTTCCGTATCTTTTGTCAAAAATTTGGAGCCTTTAACAGCAACAATGTTTTTCAATTTTACTTTTTTCTCCATTACTTCATATAAGAAGATTAGTCTTGGTAGTCCAACCTGTTTAAATAGTGTTTTTCCATACCGCATATCAAGTTGTTGTTTTGGTACCTCTATATATACTAGTTGATGCTTTGCTAATTCATTAATCCAAACATGTTTCACGCAATTTTTTGGAAGAATTGGAGTTTGAGAATCAATTATGTAATCCTCTATACTTTCTTGAAGAATACTAAAAAGATTAGGGAGGGTAATGTTATATAATCCCTCTATCATTCTTCCATTTAACTTAATCATTTGATCTAATGAATCTAAAGTATTATTGAAATCAGAAGTGATTTGTAACACTTCGACTTGTGCATTTAAGTGCTGTGGTTCATCACTAAGCCGAAAGATAATGTCCATTTTGTTGTTCCTCCAGTTTTTCGTAAATATTATTAGTCTCATCAGCCACCTCTATTAAAGCTGATAATAATTCATGATAAAATCCATCAAAAATGAATCCAATAATAATCCCCAAAGACTCCTCTACAAATGCTTCACATTCTAAATCAATGTGATTCAAAGTTGACTTAATAAAGGCTATATACTCATCTTTTTGACTAGAAAGTAGTATTTTTTCCACTTTAAAGCTATTCAACACTATATACCATTCTGCTTTTGGGTTGATTACACTCTCGATTTGTTTAGCAAGTGAGATTTCTTCTGGATCATCCGTATAAACTGTTGCGTGTTTTGTATCAAAACCTAAATCATTCATACCTCGCATTAAAAAATCGTATCCAGGATTAGACATAAAACCTACTTCTACTCGATAGTTACCGTATCCACTTACATCCACATTAGCGTCATGGAGAATCTTTAACATTAATAAGTTAGAAATTGAATAGTCATAACTTGCTTTAGACTCTGCATCCATCAAAATTGATGTCATTTTCTTCACCTCTCTAAATAAAATCATCCTCATACCAATATATTTTTTTGCTTTCTTGACTCCAACGGACAAAAAATTCTTGGGTTTGCAAATAAGAGGACCACATATTATTTTTTATATTTTCATAGTCTTCTTCAGAAAAATCATCCGTATATTCATCCGATGGTAAATAATAGAATTCATCGAAGGCAAGAATTGCTTCATCATAGGTAAATGAATTGAAATTAATACTATCTGTTTCAGAATGGTTAATAACTATATCCATAAAGTAGGCCATTCCTGCTTCCGATGAATTTGGTTTAACAATAGTATTTTTATTTTTAATTTCCTGTGAGAGTTTCCTCATATTTATTTTCATAAATCCTCCAATAGAAAAAGAAGAAAGGAGAGCCTTTCTTCTAACATTTTGTTATTTATTTCTCACCGGAAGAATCAATTGTATTTCCTCATGAGAAGAATCACAAGGTGTTAATAAAAATGGACGCATAGAACCTTGGTATTTAAAGGACACATACTCTGATTCCATTGCTTTTAATGTATCGATCATATAATTATTATTAAAGGCAATATCAAAATTATCTTCACCTTCTAAACTTTCATAATCGATTTCAATTTTTCCGCTTCCAGTTTGCGCTTGATATGTTGATAAAGTCGCAACTCCATTTACATGGAGTTTAACGATTCCTTTAGTCTCATTATCTGCTGCATTAGTCAAACCACTAATCATTTCAAAGCCTTCCAAAAATTCTTTTCTGCTTATTTTCATTTCAGCAAGATGCTCTTTTGGAATTAAGCGGCTTACATCTGGATAAGTTCCTTCTAATAGACGGCAATAAAAAGTGAGATTATTATTTTGTAAAATAAGCATTCGATCATTTTCACAAAACACAGTAACTTTCTCACTTAAATCAAAGGACTTCAAACTTTCCAATATTGATTTTGCTGGGATAATAATCTTCCTGGACTCCTTATGAGATTCTGTGACGTCAATAACGCCTAAACGGTGAGAATCCGTACAGACAAGTCGTAGCTTATCTTCTGTAATTTCAAAACAAATTCCTTGTAGAACTGGTCTAGCATCAGAACTTGAAGCTGCATACCCTGTTTTTTTGATAAATGAATTAAATTCGGTTCCTTTAATAGACAGAGTTGGCTCTATACCATCAAATCTAGGTAATTTAGGATACTCTTCTGCCTTAAAAACTGATAGTTTAAATTCACTCTTTTTTTTCTTCCCATGTTTTATTACTAATTGCGTATCATCTAACGAAATGCTTAATTCGGTTTTAACTTTCTTAGCAATTTCATATAACTGATAGGGAACAACTACCTTACCTTCTTTATTAATAAGTATTGACTCATCTTCGAATAAAACTGGTAATTCATAACGAATAGTAGTGTTTAAATCAGATCCAATAACGATTATCTTATCTGACTTAACTTCTAAATAAAAACCTTGTAGTATTGGATTTGATGTTTTAGTTTTTACTAATTTCTCTACTTTTGATAGGACCTCTAATAAACTTTCTTTATTAATAATAAATTCCATGTAATTTCCTCCTAAAAAAGGTTAAAAAAATAACACAAAAATATTTTTGTGTTTG
Organism: Niallia sp. FSL W8-0177; assembly: GCF_038006285.1. Classification (NCBI taxonomy): domain Bacteria; kingdom Bacillati; phylum Bacillota; class Bacilli; order Caryophanales; family Bacillaceae; genus Niallia; species Niallia sp. FSL W8-0177. The sequence continues at coordinate 86,171 of NZ_JBBOUX010000002.1, read as the reverse complement.
TTTACGCTGTTTGATGTTCAAACATATTATTTTTTATATCACCTTCAATAAATCCATTGATTTCTTTAATGTCTTCTCTGTTCAAACGTAGTAAACAAGAATGAAGATTATCGATCCTCTCTTGTGGTTTTAAAATCCTCACATAATTTAATACATTCTCAACTGGTATTTTATAATGAATACTCATTTTAACTAAGTCACTTACGGGTTTTAAGGTTTCATAGTATTTAATTAACTCTTTGTCAGTAGCCTTTTCCTTAATATCTTTTATTTCAACACAATCAGATTTAGTATCAGAATTTATATGATGAAATAACTCCATTGCTGCTCTTGGTTTAAGCTTGATTTTATTTATAAATTCGGTGATAGAAATAAAATAAGAATTCCTATTGAAGGTGTTATTTCCAGTCTTCTTATCAATTTCTCTTTTTTTATTGTTATTATCGCTAGTACTAGTTGTTTCATTGTTTTTTCCTTGTTTTTGCTCATCAGGTGGTAAAGCCCAATCAGGTAAACACGGTGGTTCATAATAACCCACTACTTTGTTTTTTTTATCATTCAAGTAGATAGAATTATTACTTTTAGTTTCAGAAACTTGAACATATATCGGCTCTAATTTGTATAAATAACGCCCAATACCAAACTGTACAGCAGCTCGCTTCATCGCATTCGATAAACCACCCTTAAAGGCTTCAAAATTAGAAGGTTCAGAACCATCCGATTTGGTAATCCATTGGCCATTAATATAACAACTAAGTTCACAAATTATACCACCGGAGAATTCTACGTATGAGTTTTTCCAGCCGCCAATACCAAATACTTCATCTAGTCTATTTTGAATAGCTCTGTTATTCACGTAAGCTACTACAAAAGCATAAGCTCCGTTGTTACCTTTGTTACTTGTTTGAACTTTCCATTCTATATCATTTTGTGAGAATGGTTGTCTTAATTTGTTAAGAATTTCTTCTGTAGATTGCGTCGTCATTTTTTTCTCTCCCTTTCTTAGAATAATTTATAACTCTTTTACATCGATAAACATAAAAAAGCCTTTGGAGAGATAGGGAAAGAATAGCAAAATGCTATTCTTAAAATCTATCAACCCAAAGGCTGTATGTTTATTTTAGAAACCGCAAATCCAAAAGGATCGCCACAAAATTAAAAATATAAAAAAGTTATAATTAAATTATACATTTTGTCTCCAACTGTAACAACTATTAAATAATTCATTCTATATATTTTTTAAAGTCTATGATATACTCTATTTAGATTAATAGTAAACATGAAAGCGATAACCGCTAGTATCCTCTTATCTAAGGGGATATTAGCGGTTTTTTTTATTTTTTGGAAAGAAGGGGAAAAAATGATGAGAAATTTAAACCAAATTTGTATTGAAGATGATGTTGAAAGACTTATTATTTTGAGGAAACGATTGAAGTTAAATCAATTTCAATTCGCGAAAGAGATAGGAATCAGTAGCAGCTATTTAAGAAAAGTGGAAAGCAGAACAATTCCTTTTCCATTTAAATTCCGAAAAAAAATTGATGAATACTTAAAACAGGAGCATTTAATCTATGAAAAAGGTTCTAACCTCTATAAGTGATGAACAGATCATCGGGGCAATACAATCAAATGATGTAGAAATTGTATTCTATGATTCTAACTTCATTAACCATGAAGAAGAAAATTACATCTTTAATTTGTTAATTATTACTTCAGATGAAATAAACAATCAGTTCTTTACGACTCTTAAAGTCCATGATATTTACATTTTGGGTAATTCAAATGACAATAAAGCAAATGGGAGAAACATGTATTTCTTTGAGAATGAGGATTCGCTCAGAAAGGCTCTATTCATCTGGCCAAAAAAAGTAAAAAATAGTCAAGATAAAGATATTAGTACTTCTGAGAATACACTCAATATGGAGGTTCAAGTTGACCAGGGATCTTTACATACTTCAATTACAGGAGAAGCAAAAGAAAATAAAATAATAGACTCCATTGAAACTGTTGATTGTAACAATGCACCACCGGTGAGTATTAAAGATGATTTCCCATCAACGGAATATCCTATTAACATTAGTCATTTCAGTACAAATAAAATTGAAGCTATGAGAAAGCAATATGTATACAAAGGAAAACAATACCCACAAAACAAAACGATTGCTGTATGGTCTCCACTTCATCGTATAGGAGTATCGAGTTTTATTCTAAACTTTGCAATATACCTTCAAGAACAAAAAATACAAACAGCTGTTATAGAGGCAATGCAACCTCCAAAATTATCTAGTGTTTTGTCTAGATATGAACCAATGCCGGTTAATTTTCGTTCTTTTATAGAAGTGTTTCATTTAGAAGAATATGAACTTATGGAATTAGATTATCACAAAACAAATTGGCAATATATGGGAGTTTTATGGTTACCTATTGGAGAAAAAGATTATGTTTATAACTGGACTGAGGACTTTTTAGAAGTGTATTTTCAATTTTTTCGATATCATGATGTAATTTTAACAGATTTGCCAAGTGGAAAGATGACAGAAGAAACAGAAAAAGTACTTAAAAATATTGATGAACTTTGGGTAATGGTAGACAATTCAATTGTAGATATTCTAATGTGGAAAAAGTATATTCACCAATTAAGAGAAAAACATGGAATATCGATGAAATTAATCTATAATCGTAGTTTTCCATTTAGTAAGATTAACTCTTTAGTGAATGGCCTCGAACTCCCCATAATAGGGACCATTCCGGATCTAACAGAAGAATATATTCGATTACAATATAAAAAGAAGCCTCTTATCTCATTTGATGAAGTAAGGGAAAAAGTAAAAGAGAATTATGAAAATCTTATTAAGGCGGGATTTCAATTGGATTCCATATCAAATTCAAAAAAATTTCCTCTCAAAACACTTATCAAAAAACTTTTCCAATCAAGAGGTTGAATAGAACTTAAATAAAGTGCTATGATAAATACATAAATTGTATATATTTTAGTATTTTGTTGCTTTCTTTTTGATAAGCGGTTTAATAATTAATAATAGCGGACTTTGGTTCGTAGTTTTGAGGAGTATTTCTGTCCTTTAACTACATACCAAAGTCTTTTTTTTTGGAGGTGAAGGAGATGAAATTACAAGAAGTAAAAAAAGTACTATTTAGTGGAAAAGGCAAAATTATAATCAGCATTCATACTATGCAGCGATTAGAGCAAAGAGGTTATACCAAAGCAGATATAGTTACTGCCATATTAAATGGAGAAATAGTGGAAAGGCAATCCATTTCAAAAGTTGCAGTACTTGGAAGAGATACTGACGATAATCCAGTGGTAGTAGTAATTGCAAAAGTATCAAATCATCAATTTAAGATTGTTACAACTATGCCACCAATTGATCGTAGTAGATTTAAATATTGTATTTAACAAGACGAAAGAGGAGGATAAGTATGAATTCCTTATATAGAAAAACAAAAGTAAAAGGGTTTTATGAATATTATCGTACTCCTTGTCCCATTTGTGGCAAAACAGGAGCATGCATGACCAATGAAGATAATAGCAAAGTAGTATGCATTCGAGTAGAAAGCGATATTCAGTTTTCAAAAAACTCCGCGTTAATTAGTTACTTGCATGTATTAAAAGAAGATAATAGAAATAAAGTGAATGTTAAGGGAATGGCTGAAGAAGTAAATGGATTTCCCAAAAAGGACCGTATCACACTAGATACCATCTATCATGCGCTTTTAGATAATCTAGTTTTAGATGATTTTCATTATAATCATTTAACTTCAAATGAACGGAAATTGAGTGATGAACAAATAACTATCAGAAATTATAAATCATTCCCTGATAAGCCTTGGAATATTGTAAAGGCCATTAGCAATGATTTAGGGATAAATGATTTTCAAGGAATACCAGGGTTCTATTTTCAAAATGGTTATTGGAGTATAGCAGGAATGAAAGGAATTCTCATTCCTTACAGAAACCAATATAACCAAATCGAAGGCTTTCAATATAGAATTGATAACCCACCGAATATAGTGGAAGTTAAACTTAATGGGAAAGAATTTCAGGCTAAAGTAATCGAACAGCCAAATGTTGTAGAAGTAAAATATAAAGGAAATATCATATTTCAAGGCGAGGTTCCTCTACAAAAGGAATGGACTACTATTACAGATAATAATGAGTTATTGGGATGGATTAGAGTTAAAAAAGCGAATAGATATTACTGGTTAAGTTCTGCCAATAAACCTAATGGGACAGGTTCTGGTAATCCAGCACCTATTCATGTATCAATTCCTAGTACAAAGTTAAAAAAATGGGTTCCTGGTACTCTTTATAAAGCTAAAACCGTGTGGCTTGGTGAAGGAGCTTTAAAAGGAGATATAGCAGTTGACTTAATGGCTAATCTATATGATCCATTAGAGATAGATCAAATTGGAGATACTTTCATTAGTCTTCCTGGTGTAGGAGCATGGAGGTTAGCAATCCCCGTATTAAAAGAGATGGGGGTTCAAACTGTTAATATTTGTTTCGATGCAGATGCTATTGAGAATGTATATGTAAAAAAACATCTATTGGAGTGTGCAAAGGAATTAAAAAAACAAAAATTTCATGCTAATTTAATTGTTTGGAAAGAATCGGATGGAAAAGGGATTGATGATTTATTATTAAACAATAAAATCCCTAACATTAAAAGGATTTATTGATGGAATTTAGTATAAGTATAAAGAAGTTATAATCTAAAAAATTTAAAAGGTGGACCTTAATATGCCAGTATATAGCATTTTTAATAATACTAAAGTGAAAGTAACTCCAACGGAAGCAGCAATAGATGTTGCAGCCGCTTATATAGGAAATAAAACGCTAACCATCTTACCTAGTTTTAACGGACAAGACTATAAAGGTGATACAATCACTCTCTTTATAGTAGGTGGAAGTTATAAAGGACATGAATATTTACCTGAATCGGGTATTACCAAAATACAAATAAGATATAAATATAATTTAAACGTATTCTTATGTAAATTAAGAGAATACTTCAAGGTCAATATTCTTCATGAAGACATAGTTGATTCACTTTCAGATATCAAAATTAGTTAAATGTAACAATTAAAATGGCATTCAAAAATCTCTCGGCTTGATAGGTACATTATTCAACCGAGAGATTTTTAATATTTAGAAAATGTATTTTACTTTCTACACTTAATAAATAAAGAACATTATTTATTAAGTGTAGAACTATCATAACAACCAAAGATAATTTCTTAGATAAAAACTTATTAATAAGAAATTGAAATTCCTTTTTATTCCTTGTGTTTTCTATTGTTGAACAAGGTTCTTTAATTAATAATCTTTTTCTTTCTTCAAGTAACAATCCTACATCTTTGTCTTCCTCTTTTTTTAGTAAAGCTGCATATTAATGTTAATTCAAAACAAATAGATGAACTATTATATGTTATTCGATTGGAAAATATTCTAAGAAGGTATCGATGAGGTTTTTGAGGTCGGTGGAAGTATTGGTTGCATCATATTGGTTTTTTAGATGGAGTAACAAATCATAGTCGTTCAATTATATCCCTCCTTTCATATTAATCTTTCTATTTCATAAGTATATAATCCTACTAGTTCACAATTTATTCAAAAAAAGTTTAATTTTTGGTACACTCTCTTCACTTTTTCCCTATAACTCTTTAGATGTTTAATATTAACCGTTTGTCCTAATAGAAGTTAAGATTGCAAGTATCTAATTATAGGGCTGAAATTACTCGAACATTTTCCGGTTATATATAAAGGACAGTTAACTATAATAAAGTCACGAACGAAGTAATCTATTTACTTAGAAAGTTCAAAGTGAAAGGAGATAATAAAATGAAGAAAAAAGAAGTAATTAACCAATTAGAAAATTTCTTAAATGAGATAAACAGAAGAAAGGAAGATCAACTTTTAAAAAAGTTATATGATAAGCAAATTCTTGATGAATTATCTTCAGATGTTCTTTATATTAAGGTCAGCTTAGAAGGAAGTTCAAATAACGAAATTCTTCTCAGCGAAATGGAAGAATTACAAATTCATTTTGACCATATGAAAGAACTTGTTGAATCAGATCTCTTTAGTCCACTCTATCATTTAATGATAGGTTTAGAGTTCTTTTAGAATAAAAGATCCGTTTAACTGGACTGTGTTAGAAAGATTCCCACTCTTTGGGGAATAAGTCAATACCCTAGGGGAAAATAAACCATATATCATCATAAGGATAAAGAAGGGGTAATCGTCAGGAAAATAGGTTTAGCTTTGCAAAACCGCATTTTCCTGACGCTACCCCATGCTATGAGAAGAAAATTTTAATACTCGCATTTTTTTACTTTATTTGATGTAAAAACTTTGCTTCAATACACCTTCTAGTGAGCACAGTTTATGGTTTTATTATTACATATCAAAACTCCATGATCCTTGTACGACACCAAAAAGCAATAAAAATTCGAGTGAACTAGTAACTTGATGGGAATAAATTTTCTTGCTACCAGTTGGGTAATTCATATAAAATTCATGACTTGGTGCTCTATCATGTTTTCCATAAGCAATAAATGATTTATTAGAAAGTTGAGCAACATAATTATAATCAATTTTAGGAGCAGAAATTTTTGGAACACCCACTGCATGATTCACAGCCCACATTAAGTCATTAGTTTTAACTCTATGTTTAAGTAATTTAATTCCACTATCCGATGCAGTTCCAAGAGATTTTGGTGATGAACAGCTTGAAGCAGTACAATAATGTGATTTTGAAACACTTTTCCATAAGGTTACTGCTGCTGGTTGACTTAACATTGCATATACTCTAGCTTCTGTTCTGTATTTATCAGAATAAGCAGTAGGATTTGATCTATTATCTCCTTTTAAGTAAGGATAGTCATCATTAGTTAAAACATTTGGATTTTTAACTGACTTGAATGGTATATAAGTCCTGTAATCAAATGAAAACTCATTTGATTTAGGAATTGCTTTTGTACCAATAGTGCCGCTACCCTTTGCCTTTTCAAAGATAGGATCCATAATTGGATCTTCAGTCAATGACTCTTCCTCTACGGATGGTATTGCTACTAGGGTAGATATTGAGCCATCATATTCAAACATTTCATCAGTTAATACTATTTTTTCTTTTATTGCTTCATTTTTTATTAAATCTGCAGTTTCTTCAGAAACAACATTATTAATTTTTAGCATGTAATTGTATTCTTTGCCACTCTCTACATTAGTATCAACATAATTTAGATCTGTTGTCTCAGCGATTTTTACATTATTTTTGAATATTTCATAAACATTATCTTCATCTGGAAGTTTAGGCCATTGTATAGTTACTGAATTAGAGGTGACGATAGTTTCTAATCTTGTATTTTGAACTATGCTATCAATATATTCCTCTTTTTCTGCGGTATTCATAGATGTTGGTTCAAAAATATTATGTTTATTATCAGCCGCTTTAACAGAGAGTACCTCGTTTAGTTTACCATTTGAATAGACTCCTATTTTATATTTTTGTGATTGATCAATATAGTCTGTATATTTATTGTTTGTACCACTATATTCTAACTGGTCGTCTTTGTATATTTTATAGTATTCGTTCTTTTTAGGGCTTAACTCTAAGATCACCTTATTATCATTTGTTTTAACAGTTACATCATTGTCAGCGCTAACAATTAAGGGAGACATAGCAAATCCTAAGGCTATAATTGAAGTAAAAATAATCTTTTTTTTTTACATTTTTTCCTCCTTTTATTTTTTAAATTTTCATTACAAAGCTATATATGTATAGTAGTAATGCTATAATTAATTGTAACAATATACATCTATACTATATATAGGTATAACTTACTAATATTGGAATTAGGAGGAGGTACTATGTTTATCATGAAATTAATAAACAACTTTTTTATCAGACTATTAATTTGTTCTGTTTCTTCAGCTTTTTTTCTTGCTCTTTTTTTGTTTTACTTTATTAACACGGTTCCATTTTCTATTTTCGACTCTTTTGATTTAGCTTCATTCTTGTTATTTTTTACAATTTTTAGTTTAATCTATCTAGTAATAGGAGCGCCCATTCAATTTTTCTTTAGAAAGTCCCTAAATAATTCCTATATTAAAAATTTTGTATTATTTTGTATATTAGGTTTTATAGTTAATTTGATTTTCTATCCGCTTGCTACCGATCTAAATCCCCAATTTTACTTAGACCAAAATTTTTATTATATGATCATCTCTAGTAGTGTAATATTTTGGTTGAATGATTTAATTTTCCTAAGAATTAATCACGAGAAATTAAAATTCTAAAATCATATTAATAAATATATCAAGAGCAGCATTATCTAGTATTTCTTTTAATAGTTTTACTTTCTGATGTTTTAAATTAAAGTTGGGTTTCGTATCAGTATATTTTTTGGCTAAAATACCTTGACCATATTTCTTGTTTTTATTATGATAAGGTTACAAGTGAAAAAACAACGGGAAGTCCCCGAGAATTCTATGGCATTGTACATAAGTACAATCTTCCATAGTCTTTTCGGGGACTTTTTTTATTGGTTTTTCCTTGATTTAAAAGGAGGGATTTTAAGAATGAAGACAGGGGCAATCAAAAGAGTAAAAGGGTTAAATGATATTCCTTTTTACCTAGGGGCACTGATACTAACCTATCTTTACTTATTTGTTCCAGAGTCTGCATTAGCAGCATGGAAAAAAGCTGGAATCACCAGTCAAGGGAATGTAAAAGACAGTAAGATATATACCCAGTTAAATAACGTTGTATATCTTATCACAGGAATCGGTGCAATATGGGCACTAGCTTGTATTATCTTTGCTGGAATGAAGTTATCTGGCTCACAAGGGAATCCACAAAATAGAACACAAGGTTTTATTGGTCTTGCAATGGCGGGTATCGGAGTCTTTGTTATTGTACAAGCAAAAGTAATAGCTGGTTATTTTGCAGGATTTGGAGCTTAAATATTGGTTTGAAACCCCTCTATCGTACTTTACATTGAGGGGTTCATTTCTAGGAGGGAAATTATTAAATGAGTCGAAGAGCTGAGGTTCCAATAGATATGGCATCTGAACAAAAAACTATTTTGGGATTCATCTCAATTAGACAATTGATTTATCTAGGAGCAGCAGGGTCAATAGTTTATGCATATATCCCAATGGTATACAAAATATTCTCAAGTGCCGGTGTTATTGTGGCATTGATAGCATGTGTATTTAGTGTTATTCCAACAGCAATTTTCGTAATTGTTTTTGGCTTTTTTAAAAAGAAAAATCTTCATTTAAACTTCGATCAGTACTTTTTAATAAAAATGAACATGAAAAAACAAAATGGCATATGGAGAAAAGGAACGTATCCAAAGAAATGGATGGTGAATAGTTAAAGTGGGAACTCTTTTGATTATGCTGCTCTTTGCAGTTGGTGCATATGTTTTCATGAAAATCATGCTGAAGGAACCGATTATCCCAGGTAGAGGAAAAAAAGCAACACCAATAAAGTTAAATAAGAAAAATAATGAAAATGGGAAGAATAATCCTCTTCAAGCCGAAGAAGATCCAAAAATATTCGAAGAGTTATTCTCAGATGTAAAAGATATATCTAATCACCTTATTCATTATACTGACTATTCTTTTTCTATAATCGCTGAAGTAGACCCTGTTAACTATTTTCTTAAAAGCCAATTTGAACAAGAGGCAATTGATGTGACTTTTGAGAGTTGGACAGCAACACTTAACTATCCTGTAAGTGTTTATCTCCAAAATAGATTCGTTGATGTTTCGGAGCCTATTGAAGCAATGAATAAAGTAATGGAAGAATCCAAGGATTTAAATGAAGCTGCCCTTTCATTTGGAAAAGCGATGATTGCAGATATTGTTGAATGGCAAAAATCCGCACCAAGATTTGAAACTAAAATTTATATGATTTTCACTCATAAAATAAATGTTAACTCTATTAGCGCGGATTCTGAAGAAGAGTTAGAAGAAAAAATTGTAGATAAAGCTTTTGCTGAATTAATGAGAAGGGTTAATTCTGCAAGAAATCAATTGCGAAAAGCCGATATACATGTCTCTCTTTTACCAACAGAAGGTATTTATGAATTACTTTACTATACATTTAATCGTCGTAAAGCTGTAAAAAACCGATTTAAGGATTTGGTTAATCAAGAAAAGGATGCATTATATGTAACTGCAGATCAAACAGACTCTCATATTGACTTAGTAAAGGAGACGATTCAGGAATATGAAGATAATGAAAACGAAAGAGAGAGAGCAAGAGAAAAAGAAGCTAGCTAAAAAAAATACTAGTAAGAAAGCAAAAGGGAATAAAAATAAAAAAAGCAATGAAGTAAAAGATATAGATTATCAAATTGATACAAAACCAACAATGTGGGAAATTATTTCTCCGGAAGGCTTAAAAATTGAGTCGGAAGATTATGGAGTTATAAAGACATCATTAGGTACAAAAACATATTTTAGACCAATGTACATACCTCGAGATGGATATCCACGGAAAATGCAAACCAATTGGCTCAATTCCTTACTATCAAGTGGAGAGGTAGATGTATTTCTTGATATTCATAAAGTTGGTAAATCAGATGCAATCCGTACTCTTCAGCGACAAATTACAATGTTGGAATCTAACCTCTCCTTTCAAACGAAAAGAGGGAATATTGACCAAATTAATGATTTAACAGCAAAGATAAGAGATACAGACTTATTGATGTCTGAAATACAGTTTGGTGAAAATGATATGTTTAATGTTGGAACTTTGGCCATGTTATATGCAGAAAATGAGAAGCAATTAAACTATTTTAGTGAGTCTTTAGAGGATGAATTAAGTAGTTCATTCTTTGGATTAACTAGTACATGGGGCAGGATCCAAAAGGGGTTCAAAAGTATCTTGCCCTTTGGAAAAAACCAAATACATGATTCTCTTAGAAATATAGATAGACGTGCTTTATCTACTTTCTCGCCTTTTATTTCTGGAAGTGGAAAGTACATGGGTGGAGTTCCTATTGGGATAAATAAAATTACTGATCAACTTGAATTTATAAATAGTTTCGGAAATGAAGATTTTCGACCTGATAATTATAATATGTTTATTTCTGGATTTTCTGGTAGCGGAAAGTCCGTTACTCTTAAACTCTTAATTGCAAGAGAACTTACCGGAGCAGATGTATATGCTAGATTAATAGATCCTGAAGGTGAATTTGTTAAAATTACAAAACGTTTAGGTGGAATTAATTTAAATATTAACGAAGAAGAAGATATCTGTATCAACCCTCTTGCATTAAACTATTCTGATATTCCCTTTGAAGATGGAGATGAAGAACTTAGTTTAATAGAAGAAAGCGACGAAAAGGAAATTATAGAAAAGGATGGGAAAATCTATATTCGATTTGTACCTATTCGAGAAAAAATCAATGAGGCAATCGATTTCTTTGACATTATATGTAGAGGTAAAAACCAAGAAGCTGAAGGGTTAGATGTCTTTGAAAGAAACTATTTAGAAGAAGCACTTCAGCATGTTATTCATAACAAATTAAACATAAATTCACACCCTGAATCCTTATTTGAAAACAATGTAAGAACTATCGATAATCATCTTGTTCAATCACGGGTTAGAAAACCAGAACCAACAATAAGTGATGTTAATGAATACTTAATAACAAAATACGGCGAAGAACCAAGGGCGTTTCGCTTAATAGCTGCCATCAAACCATTCTTAAGAACTGGTAGTAAACCTATTTTTGATGGACAAACTTTTTTAGGAAAGGGAGTCACTCAATCATTAGAAAATGCTAGACTCGTAAATTTCAATATTAGTCAAATGGAAGAAGGCTTTTTAAGACCTATTGCTTATCATGTACTCCTTAACTATACATGGGAACACTTTGTTAAGAGTTTGGATAACGCAAAGAAAAAGAAATTTGTTTATGCCGATGAAGCTTGGACTTTAATAGATTCAGAGCAAACTGTTAACTTTCTTGAGAAAATGGCAAGACGTTCTCGTAAGCGGAACGCTGGTTTAAGACTTGCAAGTCAAGATTTTGTTCGTTTTGTTGAAAATAAGAAAGCTAGGGGGATCCTACAAAACACTTACTCTTTTATGTTTTTAAAACAAAGCAAATTGGATTTAAAAGCTATAAGAGAAAATTTTGATTTATCTGAAGGAGAAATTAACATTCTATTCGGTAATCCGGATAAAGGAGAAGGAATTCTCCGAGTCGGAAAATCATCTGTATGGTTACGAACGAATCCTAGTAAAGAAGAATTATTCTTTATTGAATCCAATGAAGCGGTTTATGAAGAAACAATGCAAAGACAAAAACAAAAAGCTAGTAGTTTTTATTAGGAAGGAGGCGTTATCTTGCTTTGAATAAAATCCAGGAACTTATATCCTCACTTTTTTCTGCTATGGGTGATTGGATAGCATCGCCTTTTAAAAGTCTCCCAACATTAAAGAATTTGATTTTTGGAGGGGATGAAAATTTAGCTTTCTTAACTTTTACAGAAAATGAAATTACTAAGGTTTACACTCCAGGAATGAATATTTTCACAGCCTTAGCAGTTACCGCTTTATTAATTAGTATTATTATGGCAGCAATGAAAATTTCATCGACCAGTATCAATCCATCTAATAGAACCTATGTAATTGAGTATTTTAAAGAATTATTATTAGTTTCAGTACTATTCGCAAACTTGTACTCAATTTATGCCATTTTGTTTCTTACTAACCAGGCAATTGTCGGATTATTTGGATCTGATGTAGACTTATTAAATTTAAAAAATGCTATAGAAATGTCTAAATATCCAGGTGGAGTGTTAGGTGTTTTAGCAATTACGATTGTAAAAGTCGGTCTTTGTATATGGGCGTATTTCTATTATTCAATGCGGAAATTTACACTTATGTTGTTGTTAATTACCGGTCCTTTGATGCTGGTATTTTTCTTAATTCCTCAAACAAAGTCCATTACAGTGGCATGGTTTAAAGAATTAGTAGGCACTATATTTGTTCAATCTATTCATGCAGCCGTTTATTTCATAATGGCTGTTATGGTTGGTGCAGCAAATCCGATTGAAGCAGTTATTCTAATGATTATCTTTATTCCAGTAACTGAATCTTTAAGAGCTTTAATAGGTCTTGGAGGAAAAATGAATGATGGCTTCTCAAAAGCAGCTGCTATGATGGGTGGGTCCGCTTTAGTTGGAATGTATGGAGCAGCTAAAGGGGCATTAGAAGGTACATCAGTTACAGATGCTATTAAAAGGGGATACCTTAATGCTAAAAACAAAGGTAAAGGTAACGGAAAAGACTCTGACAATGTATCATCAGAAGATAATGATCCAGTAGGAGACATCAAAAAAACTCTTGCAGGAAATACAGGAACAGATACTGGGACTACTGCTAATGCTGAAAAAATGTTAAAACCAGGAAACATTTTGTCTAGAAGCGGTAAAGCTGTATTTGGGGCTACTGGTGCCCTTGCTGGTTCTGCTCTTGGACCAATGGGTGTGCTAACTGGTTCAACAATTGGTTTTCATGCCGGCGGTGTTGCTGGTGGACTTGCAGGAAGAGTTGGTGGAGCAAGTGCTCAATTATTAGCAAACAGAGGTTCAGCTCTTTTGAAAAGTGGACTTAAAGGTTTTAAAGATATTAATAATGCTGATAAAGCAGCGGATGAACAACTAGCTAATACTATTGCTGATGAAAAAGCTACAGCATGGGCAAATGAAAATGAAGAAGGGTTCAGAAAAGACTTTAAAGAACGTTTCCCGGATGCCCATGAAGAAGCTGTGAATAAAGCTTGGGATAATGAAAAAGCTTCAAAAAAAGCAGGATTTTTAAATGAAGCAAGAGGAATGGTTGCGGGTATGAAAAGCAAAGAAGGGAAAAATGCTAATGCTTCTTCTTTAGTTAAAAACGCAACTAGTAATCTAACAAATAAATGGGCGGAGAAAAATAAAGAACCATTTATGAAGGAATATGATCAGAAAAATCCTCTTCCCGAAAATGCAAGTAAAGAGGAGATATCACGCCATCAAAATGCTCGTGAAAATGCATGGCAATCTCAATTAAAGGAAAAAGAAAGCTCGATACAAAATTTAGCGAGTGATGTTGCTAATGATATCGGAAATGGTGCTTCCCTAAATCATAGTTATATAAATAAAGAGGACTTTGAAAAAAGAATGGCCGAAAGAATGGCTGGTGGTATATCCCAAAAGGCTATTACTAAAACAAGTACAAACCTTGCCAAAGATTGGGCTAAAGATAACAAAGATAACTTTATGAAAAATTATGATGAGAAAAATCCTTTACCTTTAAATGCGACTGCAGAACAAAAATCTGCTCACTCAAATGCTAAAGCAGAAGCATGGAAAAATGAAATTGATAATAAACAGAAAAGTATAGCTAATGTTCTTGGCAATGGTAATTTGAAATTAAGAAATGGGCAAGAAAAAAATCAGCTATTTACTAATCAATTGGCAAAAGATATCGGTTCTATTATAGGTGTAAACGAAAACTCAGAAAAAATGGATCAAATAAGTGATCAACTTCATAATGTGTATTCACCTAATCCGATTTCAACCGCTACTCAATCATTAACATCCAGTTGGGCTAAAGATAATAAAGCTAGCTTTATGAAAAATTATGATAAATCTAATCCACTTCCAGATAATGCGACATCTGAAGTAAAAGCCAACCATGCTCAACAAAAACAGAATGCTTGGGATAACCAGGTACAACAAAAGCAACAAAAACTTGGAAATATTTTAACTAGCCAAAGTAACGCAATAATGAGTGGTAAATATGTTCCACTAGAAAATGTTACAAAGTCAATTGCACAAGAACTAGGAATTAGTACTTCTGATAGTAGTAAAATGAATGCTATTTCATCACAAGTACAAACTGGATTGTCGTCAGTACAAGGTGCTAGTTCAAAAGTAAGCAATACTACTGAAGTATTAGCATCTAGTTGGGCAAAGAACAACAAACAAAATTTCATGAAAAATTATGATAAGTCTAATCCACTTCCTGCCAATGCAACTTCTGAAATGATAACGAGTCATAATCAACAAAAAGAAAAAGCATGGAATTCTGAGGTTCAACAAAAACAACAAAGTATTAGTAATATTATCCGAGATAATAGCAATGCTGTTCTTCATGGAACTCCTTCTCAAATTAGTAAAGTAACTTCAGCTATCGCAAATGAAATGGGAATTAGTTCTAACAATGCAGCTGGTATGAATGCTATTACTCAACAACTTCAAACAGGTATTTCATCACCATCGTTAGTTGATAAAGGGTTAAAATCAATTAGTTCTATTAATAATGTAAAAGATTCAATTGCATCTGTTAAAGGGACTTCCATGTACTCTGGTAAGGAAGTGAATGTTCCTTATGTTAATAATCAAATAGCAAGTATGAAAATAAATGAAGCTAGAGAGACCTTTGCGAATAATAGTAATCTACCACGCGCACAAGCGTATCAAAACTTTGATTCAAGTGGCAAAGCCCAAGAGATTACTTCGTCTGTTCAAAAATCGATGCCTTCTAACATTCCATTAGGACAAAGAATTATTCAGAATTCAGCTGGACGTATTACAGCTGGACTAGGAAATGGATTAGTACAAGGTGTTGTTGGTGCCTCTGGTCTTAAAGAGGTAAGTCAATTTGTTGGAGATACCAAAATTGGCCATGCAACAAAAACACTTGGTATGACTGCTGCTACTTCATTTATTAAAAATAAACCAAACCTAAATAGTCTAGCACAAAATCCTACGCAGTTAGTTTCTGCGGCAAAAGAAAGTATTGTAGATGGCGGAAAAGCCTTTGCAAATGATTATAAGTCTTATACTCCAAGTAATTTAGTAGAGAAGCAAGCGAAATTCCGAAACGCTGTTGCTTACGCAGGTGGTATGGTTGCAGGAGTTGGGGGTTATCAAGTGATGGCTAAATATGCCGCTCCAAGTATGAGCAACTCAAAGGCTTTTGGTCTAAAAGGTTTTAATCCATATAATAATGCAGTTAATAAACAAATAAAAGAAATTTCTGATGTTGCACATATGGCTCAAACAGTTACTTTAGATAATGGCCAAACTGAAATTGCACAAGGGGCTATTCAAATGGTAACTGATAATAAAAATACAGTTGTCCAAGTTAGGGATAAAACTGGTCAAACTCATGTAGTTTCGCGTATGGCTTCAGGTCACTCTGGATTGAAAAATAATCAAGTGGTTTATCAAGATTTAACTGTTAGGGACGGTCAATTATTATCCGCAAGTTCTTCCTACTCTTTAGACAGTGGAGGTGGTAAAGTACCAGCACCTAAAATTAATGTAAATCCAAACCAGTTATTTACCAATAGAAACACTAGTAAGACTCCAAGAGTAGTACAAGAGGTTCAAAGCTACAATCAATTAGTCGATAGTGGACAGTATTACATGAAAGATGCTCTAAACGAAATGGAAAACATCAAAATGGTCATTGATCATAATAGAAGTTATATGATTGGTACTAGAAATGGAACGACTTATCGTATTTCTCCTTACGGTCCAGGGGATGCAAGAGTTCAAAATGATAAAACAATAACTGCTAATTGTGAAGTACGAAATAAAAAATTAATTCCTTCTTTTAGTGATAGTGACTTTACAACTTCACTTAAACCCGAAGATTTAATGGCATATGCTGTACCGAATAAACGTAATTTTGCAAGAAAGCAATTAGAAATGCATAGAAATAAGGCATTTACTAGTTCTTTAAGGTGATAAGTGATGAGTGATAACAAAAATACTCAAGAAACCTTAAATGAAAAATTAGTAAATGGAATGAAGGGATTAGGTAGATTACTATCTAAACCCTTTAGTAAAAAATTTAAACAAAAAGCTGCTGCGGTTGCCAAAAAAGCCATAAAAGTTGCAGCCAAAGTAATTTTAAAAGTACTAAAACAGATTTTTGCTTGGTTAATTGGTACAGTAGGTATTCCTGGTATCTTAATAACTTTAGGAATAATAATTGTAACTGTTATCATCTCTGTTGCATTATCCTTTTTTTGGACTTCAGATGATAATTTAAGTGGTGATGATGCAAAAATTCAAGCGTATATTAAGGAACAATCCGAATCTACTGTGAATATGGATAGTGATTTAGAAAGACCTTATCGTGTACCAGAAGGGTTAATATCCTCAACTATAATGTTAGATTTTTTTGAGCAAAAAGATTACAGTCTTTCCCAAACGAAAAAAATTATTAGAAACATGGCTACTAAACTCGCTCCTGAATTTGAGTATGGTCAATATGATGAATGGAAAGAAAAGCAAGTGACTGTTTGTGAGGAAGGTAAAGAATGTAATGTTGGGAAAGTTCAACATACAAAAAACATGGTAACCAAATTAAATTCTGTAGAATATTGGAATGGTTCAACTATATTCTCCTATAAACCCAAAGTCACAGCGTGGAAATCAAATACAGTCATTATCCACAAAACCATAAAAGAAAATAAAAAAGTTGACTATTGGAAAGCGTTAGAAGTCCCTATGTATCTTGTAGATAGGTCAGATCCTTACTTTCCATTTTATAATTCAAACAGCAAAACGTGGAAATCACTACTAGCAGAAGAAACCAGACAGAAAAAAAATAAGATTAACACTTCAGGTTATGTTAAAGTGTACCTTTTAAAAACTAAGACAGTTAAAGTTGAAAGAATTGTAGAAGTAAAAACTACAACTAAAACTAGACAGCAATATTTTGAATCTAGTAAACAAGTAAAACAAGATTATGCGAATTTTGATGCAATATTAAACTCAATGGGACTGGGCTTGGATGATAAGATGCTTATAGAAGCAAATTATAGCTTCCTTGAAGGAGATATAAATTATATAGATTGGTTGAAAGGGAATGGTGGCGTATACGGGTTTGATGATATCAGTTATGATGGTGACATAATTCCTGGAGCTGGGGTACCTCCGCAATACATGCCTATATACCTTGCTGCAGAAAAAAAGTATGGGGTACATTGGTATACACTAGCCGCTATTCATAGTAAGGAGACAGCCTTCAGTACAATAAAACCAATGCTTTCTTATGCAGGAGCTGTTGGTCACATGCAATTTCTTCCTGCAACTTGGGCAGGATGGAAATACAATATTGGAGGGGGAAGAGTTTCAAATACTACAAATTATACAGATTTGAATGTTATTAAAGCAGGTGGAGGATACGGAGTAGATGGTAATAATGATGGAAAGGCAGATCCTTTTACTTTAGAAGATGCTATTTTCACTGCAGCAAATTATCTTTCAAAGAACGGCTACTCTACAGATAAGAGAAAATCAATTTATCAATATAACCATGCAGATTGGTATGTTAACGATGTACTAGCTAGGGCAGAAAAATTCAAAACAAGCGCTAGTTATAGCGGTGGATCTGATTCTCCAGAACTAAATCCAGGAAGTTTTATTAGACCTACCACAGGAAAAGTTACTTCTGGATTTGGTGCAAGATGGGGTGCTACTCACTATGGTATAGATATTGGATTAGGTGGTAGATCAAACGTGAAAATATATGCTGCTGCAGATGGTGTCGTTCATAGATCCTATCTAAGTAGTTCATATGGGAATGTTGTTTACATTCAACATACAATAGGTGGTAAGAAATATGAAACTGTATATGCACATATGCAAAATAGAGCAGTTTCTGCCGGTACAAAAGTAAAACAAGGGCAGTTTTTAGGATATATGGGTAGTACTGGGAACGTCACCGGACCTCATTTGCATTTTGAAATCCATTCACCAGCATGGACTGCAAATAAAGCAAATGCTAAAAATCCCGCTTTATACATCAAATTTTAAGTTATAGGGGTGAGTATATGAAAGCTACTAGTAAACTACGTTTTTCTTTTCTAATTTTGTCGTTAGTAATAATTTTAAGTGGATGCTCTTCAAGTTCTAAAGCTAATATAAAAGTGACAGAAGATAATATAGACTACCTCATTGAATACGATGAATCGTTACAAACATTTATAACAGAAATGACTAGTATTTTAACAAATTTTAATAATTCTTTAGATGGTCTATACACCCATGAGGTAAGTAATAGTCAATTTGCAACAATAATGAAAGAAACAATAAAAAAATCAAATGAACTTGTTTCCAACGTGGAGGCACTAGATGTTAATCCAGAACTTTTTGAGGCACACCAAAATCTTATTGTTTTAGTCAATCGTTCGCATCAATTATTACTTACAGCAATTGAAAGTGCCAATAATAGTAGTACAGATGAATCTAATACCATGGATAAGGACACATTAAGACAAGAATATATAGAAATTAAAAAGGAACAAGCAAATACTGCTAACCAATGGAAAATACTAAGAGAAGAGCTGGCAAGTGCAGCTATGGAAGAAGAAAAATGATGAAAAAACATTATATTTGGATTATCAGTATCTCAATAATCACAATCTGTATTGCGATATATATCAATGTTTCTTCCAGTCAAAAACTTACTCCAGTTGATTTAAAAGATATGCAAAACAATGTGGCTAAGGAAGTATCATTTAATAAAGAATATCAAGAAAAGACAATGGAGTGGGCAGAAAAAAATGCAAAAGGTGACATGGAGTTAGACTTAGGTTTTTATGAACCAAATGAACATAGTGACGTTTCTCCTCAGAGAAACGTCATCAACTACTTTATGACTGGGTTATTACAAGATAATATTGATTATTTTACTTCTGCATTTGATATTGAAGTTCTTTCACAGGATTTATTCCAATCAAAAGAAGAGGACAAAGAATTAGTGGTAAAGGAAATAATAAACAGAATTTCAAGAAACGGCAGTATTGAGGGATTAAAAATCAAAGAAGCGAAAGAAGGGATTGGTCCTAATTCTAATAGAGTATTATTAGAATTAAAATACTCAGACGGTCTTTCTAAAAGGATAGAAATTCGTATTTCTCCCTCGGAGTACGCTCACTCAGAGGAGCATCACCATTCCACATATTCTATTGTAACTTCCGCTTGGGAAATAGTTAAACAAATAGAAGGTACGGTAAAGTAATTATTCCGTACCTTTTGACATTGTTAGATAGGCTTTATCAATTTCTTCTTTTGCTTTTAACCATGTATCGAAAGTTTTTATATACTTATATGAAGAAGGTAAATTATTTTCCCTTGCAAATTCATCCCACTTTGTTTTAGTAGAATTGAGAAATTTGTATAAATACTCTGGTTTTAATGTAAGTTTTATTAGTTCTTCTTTTGATAAATTAAAAACTTTTTTCTTTCCTACTATATCCAATATTTCATCGTACGTATAATGATTTCTAATTGTTTTATAAGTTGGTAATTTATTCTCAGAAGCATATATATCCCATTGAGAACGTGAAATAAAAAATTCATTATGTTCTTCAAGAATTTCTTTTATTTTTTGCTTTGTATACTTCGGAGTTCTTTCATTCTCTACTCCAATGGCATTTTTAAACGATGACCAATCTTTAAATACTGTTAAAATCTGACCAGGAGAGGGAAGATCTAGTGTTTGATTAGCAGAGTAATCTTTCCACATTCTTATTGTTTTAGCGTGCTCTTTATGTTCCTTTCCGATTTGAATAAGGCTATTTCGATTATATTTTCCCTTTATCTCTGTTCCTAAAGCGCTTCTAATTTCGTTCCAATCATTAAAGAACTTTCTTAATGAGTAATAGGATGGTAGGTTGTGCTTTGAAGCATATTCTTCCCACTTGCCTACCGTTGTTAAATGTTCTTTATGAGGAATTAACAATTCTATTAAAGTTTCTTTATTCATTATTCACTCCTAGTATTTTGGGAGAATCATTTATCATTTTAACTATATCTTCATTTGTTGCATTTAATTCTTTAAGGTCATTAGTAACTTCTTGAAATTTTTCGCTTGATATGTCTCTATATAAAAAATTTAAAAGA
This sequence comes from Niallia sp. FSL W8-0177, assembly GCF_038006285.1. Classification (NCBI taxonomy): domain Bacteria; kingdom Bacillati; phylum Bacillota; class Bacilli; order Caryophanales; family Bacillaceae; genus Niallia; species Niallia sp. FSL W8-0177. The sequence continues at coordinate 65,209 of NZ_JBBOUX010000002.1, read as the reverse complement.
TGTTGTTTTTGAGAAAAATACTTTTCTACCTTATCTTCTAAATAAATTCGATAATCATTTCTTTTGCCGAAAGAGCTAATGTAATGCTTAATGTCTATTAAATCAAGATCCGGCATATAAAAAGACTTGATATCCCAAAAGTCTATATCCACTAAAAATTCATATTTAATTAATTCACTATTTACATTATACTCGGGATTTTTCTTCAAAGAAATGACCATTTTTTCTGGTCTATATTTCATGATATTAGAATCATCTTTTTTTTCTAACACAACATTTTTCAGAGTAAATGGTACTGCTTTTATAGGAGTAGAATAGTTCCTCCTATATTCGATATCCATCTTTCTATTATATTTCAATAAAGGGTCAGGCATTAAGATATAGAGTGATCCATCATAGGTTTCTCCTAGCATGAAAACTGTATCACCAAAAATGGGCAATCTATTTAACTGACTAATTGTATCCTCTATATAATAAGTAGTGCAGTATTTTTTTAATAAATCAGAAGGGGAAAGACGAGACTCTTCATACTTTAATTGCTCTTCCTTATATCTATCAGAATGTTCTCCAAAAGTCTCTTGATGCCAGTTTTCATATGACTCCTCTGCCTTTTCCTTTTTAGTACGAAATCCAAAACAATAAGCAATATAATATCCTAACATCCATACTATTAAAAGGGGAATCATTATAGTAAGTACCACATATGCTAATAAATTTTGTCCTAACTTAGAAGAGCCAATAATCATTAAAAATAAACTTAGAATTAAAGCTACGGCTAAGAAAAACATTATTACTATTGCTGCTCTTGATAAGAATAACATTATTGCGTACAACGTCGTTCCTGGTTCGCCCTCATATATCAAACCCAAATTATCAAAGAAATCAATAATTTTCAGCGATTCTAAAATTGGATAAGTAATATCCCATCTGTAAACTGCCAAAACAAAAATAATAAGTCCTAATAATCCAGCTAAACCTGTCTGTTTCCCCCTTCGGTATTGAACAAAACCGTTAAGGAATGTAAGTATCGTATTCATAACTGCCCTCTCCCTTTTTATGAACAAAACAATGACTACACCGCTTATAACTGAATTATAAATTATAACCAATGTTTAGTCAATGTTCTTCGCCACGATAAAACTGTAATCAAAATTAATACAATCATACATACTTCAAATGCATAAAATAGACGGGATGGTTATATATTAGTCTTAAAGCATGAATCACCACACTTAAGTCCTTCTAATAAACTGAAGGGCTTTTCCTTGGTTATGTCACCACATTATTCCTCTTTTAACAATAACGTTCTATTTATCGACCAATCTGTCTCTGTTATGATATTAGAAGAGGTGAAAAATCTGTGTTAAACACTCCTTTAAAACCAATGTTATTACAACCATCTGAGGTTATATCAACTGATTCAAATTATATACATCAGTTGAAATTTGACGGACATAGAGCTTTATTCCATTACGATCATGGGAAAATCACTATCTACACCAGACATGGAAATGATGTTACATTAAAGTACATTGAATTACTTAATTTAAACTTGCCTGTCCAAAAATGTATATTGGACGGAGAAGTGATTGTTCTTGATAAGAATGGTGAAATACCCAAACCAAATTTCGAATGCCTAATGGCACGATTTCAAGCGTCTCAAAGAGATAAAATTGTTTCTCTAGCGAAAGCTATCCCCGTACACTTCGTTGCATTTGATATTCTTTTCCTTAATGGAGTATCTACAATACATGATCCCCTAGAAAAGAGATTAGATATCTTAAGTTCGATTATTGATAATGACCATCTAATTTCGGCAGCTACCTCATTTAACGATGGACTAACCTTATTTAATAAAGTGAAGGAGCTAGGATTAGAAGGGATAGTAAGTAAAAAACTCTCATCTAAATATATATTAGATAGTCGAACCTTCGCTTTCCAAAAAATCAAAAATTACCAATTCTTAATAGGAAATATTTATGGATATAAAAAAAACTCTTTTGGATGGTTGATAAAAGAAGGGAACCAATCAAGAGGAATTGTGGAATTTGTCCCCAAAAAGGAAAGGGAAGCCTTTTATAAAATTTCAAAACAATTAATTATCGGAGAAGATAAGAACTTTGTTTATTTAGACCCTCTTCTAAAGGGCGAAATTAAATATCAATGTTTAACTTCTAAAGGTTTTATGAGAAGTGCTAGCTTTCAAAAATTTATCATTTAACACCCTTTACACAATGTAAGGGGTTTTTGTTTGTCCTAATGGAAAAATGGTGTGATATAATGGTGATACAACTACATAGGTGCGGGTGGTATGCACTCTTTTCCTGTCTAAGAGGGAAAGGAGGTGACATACAAATGGATTTCGTATTGGACTTACTCAAAGATGTAGCAAAAATCTTTTTTACTACTCTTGCTGCGGGCTATGCAAATCGCTTTGCAAGCAAAAAGAAGAACAAACGAAAACCCGCCCCGCGCCGTAGGAAGCAAAAGGGTGGGTCTTCTAAATAACTATTTAGCATACCACTCGTAAGTAGTTGTCCAAGGAGTTGTAGCTCCTTGGTTTTTTTAGTTTGATTCTTATATATTATAATATACCCTTACTACAAAAATTTCAATCCGTTAGAATCTAAAATCACAGATAGATAATCCTCTAACATTCTCTATTCATCTTCAATTAAATTCCCCGATAATAGGTATTTTTATTTCACCTTCTTCTTCCATTTTCTCATTTCATCATATCAATTATTTAAAATTCGATAGTATAAATCACACATTCCAGTAAGAAAATAACATTGTAATCGAACATAAGTTCTTATATAATTTTTATATTAATTGGAGGAGATAGTAATGACTTATTCTTTTCTTGAAGAAGAAACAATTTATAATGCAATGGAAACTAATTCTTCGGTTTCTTTTTATGTTTTTGACCATCCAGCACTAGGTGAGGCAATCATAATAGGGAAAACTATATTCATCGATTACAACAATAAGCATTTTCGTTTAGTTAAAGATACAACAGAAGAAATTTTATATCTACCTTTTTCAATGATAAGTAAAATAACAAAATAGGTGATTGTTTATGTTCGACTACTCTCAGTTTCCTCATAAAAACATACTAGCAGTCGATATGAAGTCATTTTATGCTTCCGTATCAGCTGTATTATTAGGTCTCGATCCTCTTACTTGTCACTTAGCTGTAGTAGGAAATACGGAGAGGGAGGGGAGTGTAGTACTTGCTGCCTCTCCTGCTATGAAAAGAGATTTTAAGATAAAAACGGGTTCTCGGAAGTTTGAAATTCCAAAAGATCCTCGTATTGTTGTAGTGGATCCATCGATGTCCTTATTTGTCCGCGTATCTACAGAAATTATTAAGTTATTTTATAAATATGTACCTCCTAATAAAGTACATGTTTACTCCATCGATGAAAGCTTTTTAGAACTTGGCCCTTCTGATAAATGGGGCACTCCAGAAGAAATAGCTAAACAAATTCAATATGATATTTACAGTGATTTCGGACTCCCCTGTACAGTAGGAATCGGTCCAAATATGCTTATGGCAAAACTGTGTCTAGATTTAGAAGCTAAAAAGGTGGATAGTGGTATTGCAACTTGGACTTTCAATGATGTACAAAAGAAATTATGGCCAATATCACCATTGAGTGAATTTTGGGGGATTGGTAAGCGAACTGAAAAAACATTAAACAGTATGGGGATATTTTCTATAGGGCAACTTGCTAGATACGATTTAAAATTACTGGAAAATAAGTTTGGAATATTGGGAAACCAATTGTTTCATCATGCTTGGGGAATAGATTTATCCGAAATTGGTTCACCAATTATGGCTGGGCAAGTCAGTTACGGTAAAAGTCAAATATTACTTCGGGATTACAAGGAAAGAAGAGAGATAGAAACTGTAGTATTAGAAATGTGCGAAGAGGTATGTAAAAGAGCAAGAAAAAATCATCATGCGGTTCGCACTATAAGTTTTGGGTTAGGATATAGTCGAGATGAGTATGGTGGGGGATTTAATCGGTCAAGAACAATCGAAAATCCTACTAATGCAACCATGGATATATATAAGGTATGTTTGGATATTATGAGAGAAAATTATCGCGGACAAACTGTTAGACAAATATCTGTTAGTTTGTCCAAACTCGTAGATGATTACGAAGTGCAATTGGATCTTTTTGATACTAATAGTTGGAAAAAACGAAAAATAGGTTATGTAGTAGACGAATTAAGAAATAAATTTGGCCCCACCTCTTTACTAAGGGCAGTCTCCTATACTCCAGGAGGGACAGCTGTACACCGTTCCAAATTGGTTGGTGGGCATAGAGCCTAATCCCCCCTTAAAGGGGGATTTTATTTTATACCAAGACTCTCCAATGTCTCTCGTACATTTTCGGGGTATACTTCAATATACAATTCCTGTAATTTTCTTCTTAGTTTTCTGTAGATTAAAAATAGTACTAATGAAATGATAACTACTGGAATAGTTGTTAGAAAAGCATAGAGAGGATTAACTAAAATAAAGAATCCGTAACAATGAGAAGAAATGAGATTTATAATCCTATCGAAAGTATTTATCCGTCTTAAACTATTTTCAGTTTTGAAATACCTCTCTGCAGCTGTTAATTCACGGTTGGTTTTCCCTTTCCAAGACCATTGAGCCTTCGCGAATTCTATCCATTCCTCCTTTTCCAATTTCGTTTCCTTTGAAGAAGCAGAATTCCTAATATCGCTCTTTTTTTCTGAGTAGAAATGAGCATATGCTTTCTTAATTTCTTGTCGATAAATTTCCCCCTCGATTTCCTGCACCTTTTTATAAACACCAGTTAAGCGGGATATCAAGTATGCACCATAACTGAAAAACATTACAGCAAGGAATATAAGAATCGTTTCACTAAAGTAATTTGGATATATGTATGTAATAGCATAGATAACTATAAAACTATATATAACATATGAGAGATATAAAAATAATCTTTCTTTACTAAACGGCCAACTCATTATAATTTACAATCCCCTTTCTTATCTACTATTATTATCGACGATTTTAAAATGTTCTTGATATTTAAACGGTGTAAGCTCTTGACACAGCTTTAACAGTTGGGTATAAATATAAGTTCTCCAGCCACCATCAAAACCATGATATAAAGTATCGAATAAACAATTAAGTTTAATATGATCTCTTCTTTGTAATAACATCGATATAGTGAAGAGGCTTTATTAACATATGGAAGGTCAATAAAAATAGTAGTTTGCTTCCACCATTACTCTCTTCAATCATTTCACAAGCATCCCGATTAGTTATCGTTACTTGTTCTGCAAAGGAATGTAAATTTTTCTATTCGTCTTATTAGTTCATCTGGAGGTGCTTTAATTTTTATTGGTTTTGAAATACATAATCAAACTAATGATTTAAAAATAATTTTCAGGTAATGTTCATTTTATAAAATCATCAAATAGGATGAATAGAAAATCTAATATAGGAATAAATTTGTGGCATTAGAGGATAAAAACTTCTATGCTTTTTTGTGTAAAAGCACAATTAATGGTGTTGCAATAGTCTCTCTTTTAGTCTTGTTTATTAAAAAGAAATATAATTTCAATTATCATTGGATTTTTTCTTTAAGTCCATATAGTTCGTAAATTAGTATTTATAATGGAAAAAATTGTAGAATTTTTTCTTTTCCTTGATGTATAATGAAGTAAAGTGTAAATAAATACCCAAAAATGTAAAGAGTTGTGTAATATAAATATATAAATATGAAAGAAGTACAGTTTTATTTCTAAGTAAATCACTAAATTATTACTTGTTATCTACTAAAAGGAGAAATTTAGTTTGGTACAACTATATTCAGTAAAGATTGAAAATTACGAAAATAATATAGAAGATATTCTTTATTTGCTATCAGAAGAACGAAAAAAACGAATATTGAGACTCCGACAAATACCGGATCGAATTAGAGGTGTTGTAGCAGAAACATTAGTAAGAACTCTAATAATTCATAGACTCAATATTGACAATAATGACATTACTTTATGTATTAATAATTTTGGAAAGCCCTATTTAAAAGAGTACCCTGAATTCCAATTCAATATTTCTCATTCGGGTGACTATGTTCTGTGTGCAATATCAGATCGTCCAGTAGGTATTGATATTGAAGAAATAAAAGATATAGATTTAAAAATAGCTGATCGCTTTTTTACTAATAGTGAAATCAACTACATAAATCAAGCAACTAATGAAAATCGTATTAAACGTTTTTATTCTATATGGACAGCTAAAGAAAGCTATATCAAATTTATAGGTGAAGGTATGTCTATACCGTTAAATTCGTTTACCATTGAAATCTTTGATAAGGCAATAAAACTATATGAGTGTAATGGACAAATAATCACTGAACCATCTTGCTATTTTAAATCGTACAATATTTCAGAAAAATACAAGACTACTTTGTGTTCACAAAGCCCATATCATTCAGATGTTATTCATTTCAAGTTTTCAGATTTATTCGAGGAATTTACTAAAATTGCTTACAAATAGTAGCGTATTATTAAACTTTATTAATTCCTAAATCCTTATAAATATCAATTTTACTAAATGAAAAGGAGAGTGAATCTTTGAATAGGTTAGAAATAGAAAAAAAACTACAAATTGCTATTAGTAATTGCTTAAATGTAAATATAGATTTTAACCAAATTGGTAAGGAGGATAATTTATTTAGTCTTGGTTTAGACTCCGTACAAGGGATTAAATTGTTAGTTGTTATTGAAGAACAATTTGATATTGAATTTTATGATGATGAGTATAGTTTGGAAAACTTCAAAAGTATTGGATCAATTATTAATTTAATACAAAGTCATGTTAGTAGTGCTACTCCTGAAATATAAAAAAATTTCCTAAAGAATATTGAAAGGAGGTGTTAAATATGAAGAAGAATGAAACCTTGAGTCAGCTAAAATACTTAATTTCCAAAGTTACTACAGATGCAAAAGGAATGGAATACAGAGAAGTGGAATTTGTTAAAGCTAGTCCTGCTACCAAAGCAGCAAATTAATACAAGGCAAGACAGGATATAAGAGTAGTTTCTTTTATCCTGTTCTTGCTAAACATCACTTTTTTGGAGAACTCTCTGCTTGAAGAACATTATTAAAATATATATTCTTTTTGCAAAAAATTTTATGTTTTCGCTTAATGGCTATATATTAAATGCAAATGGCACTTTACATAAATCAGGTGATTTCCTGTCCTTTAGACCGTTTACTTATTATCATGCTTTACTTTCTAAATGGAGGAATTGAAATGTCCTATAAATATAATTGTTTAGACTTAAGTAATATATTAAATCATAAGGCCTGTTCACTAAAGGACTCTGAAGAAGGAGGATACCTAACAATATCAGGTTCTTCCATTCCCGAAGAATATATGCCTTTTAATAAGGTTTTTGAATATAATACTATACCATTCTATATGGGTAAGCAAAGTAATTGGGATAATTTGGAGTTATCGGGACAACGAGTTTTTTTATCAGATACAGAAGCTTCAGCAATACATGTTATTGGAACATCTAGTATGACAGATATGGAAGAAGAAATAGAGATTTATTACAAAGATACAACAATTCATACTGCACCCTTAAAACTTAGTTATTTTGGAACTGATCCCTCAAAGACTGATAATGAATGCTTTATTCAAATCCCTTTTCTGTATTCAGGAACAAAAGTAAATTCAAAAATCCAACCATGTATTTGGTATACAAAATTAAGTCTTCCAGTCCCATCTCTTATAGACTCTATTTTACTTGGGGAAAACCCCTGTATGCACATTTTTTCAATTACAGTTGAAAAACAAACTGAAAAGGAATAATGATATGTTAAATAATCCCGGCAAGGAAGAATTTTTAAATATATTACAAACTAATGAAGCGGAAAAGTTAGAAGCTAAAGAACAAATTAATATAACAATTTTCACAAATGTAACCTTAAAACCTATATTTGATACTTATTTAATTCATTTCCTCTTACAAAACCAAATAAGTGCTGAATTATCTTTTCTTGATATTGATGAGACTATAATGAAAATACATAAACAACATACTAATCTACTACAACAAGAAAGTGATTTTATAATTATTTTTCCTAATATCAATGCGTTAAATGACAATTTATTCAAAAACCCCTATCAACTGGATAAAAATAAATTAATTGAAGAGACAATCTCTGTTAAACATAATCTATTAACACTTTTAAAGGGAATACGCAAACATTCAGAAGCTATTATACTATGGAATTTGTTTGAATTGCCGAGCATACCTACTGTAATGATAAATTCAAATTTAGATTATAATCCTTATAAAATAATAAAAAATTTAAATGATTTTATGGAAGTTGAACTTGATAAATCATATAACACTTTTGTTATAGATTTGAACCTTGTTTTATATCGTTTCGGAGCCGAGTTTATTTATGACAAACGACAATGGCATTGGAGCCGTTCACCATATAGTAAAGATGGCTGTCGAGAGATAACCAGATATATGGCAAGTAACATATGTGCACTTCGTGGTAAAAGTCGGAAATGCCTAGTGTTAGATTGTGATGATTTACTATGGGGTGGAATCATAGGAGAAGAAGGAATTCAAAATATTCGTTTAAGTCCTTACCATCCTGGTTCTGCTTATTATGAATTCCAGCAAGAAGTGCTAAATTTTTACAATAGAGGAATTCTAATTGCTCTTTGTAGTAAAAACAATGAATACGATGTAATTGAAGTGATACGAAATCACCCTCATATGTTAATTAAAGAGAATCATCTAGCAGCATATGAGATAAATTGGGATGACAAAGCAACAAACCTATTACGAATTGCAAATAAACTTAATATATCATTAGATAGCTTGGTATTTATGGATGATAGTGAATGGGAAGTTTTTCAAATTCAAGAATTACTTCCAGAAGTGAAAGCTATTCATATGCCAAGGAAAAAACCATATTTATTTCGAGATAAGTTACTTGAAGCATATGAGTTGTCAAATCAATCATTAACTTCTGAAGATACAATGCGTACGAAAATGTACCAAGAAGAACAAGATAGAATTCGAGACAAAAGTCTTAAAAGTGATATGGATATTTTGAAATATTATAGAACTCTACAAATGAAAGTAAAAGTTTCATTGGCAGAGCAAATAATAATTCCAAGAGTAGCTCAACTAACTCAGAAGACTAATCAATTTAATTTAACAACTATTCGATGTACTGAGGATGAAATAAGACAACGGTGTAACAATGAAAATTATGATGTGATTGTGATTCAATTGGAAGATCGTTTTGGGGATTTTGGGGTTATTGGAACCAGTATAATTCATTATGAAGGAGAAAAAGCAGTAATTGAACACTTTATACTATCCTGCAGAGCATTAGGGCGTTTAGTAGAAGATGCATTACTCTCATCTATAATCCAGCGTACGAAATATAAAGGTATAACGAAATTAATAGGGGTTTATAAGGCGTCTCCTAAGAATAAACAAACAGAACTATTTTACGAAAAGCGAGGATTCCAACAAACTAGTAAAAATGAGATAAGTACCATTTATATTTGTAATCCATTTAAGTTTAAAAATAGTGAAAAGTGGAGAGAGAGCATAGAAATTTGTTCAACTTTTGAATAGATTAGGGTGATGATAGTGGATAAAAACGAGGAACTATATCTTGCATGTTATCAAACTCTTCTAATGTACTATTTTAAAGAGAGATTAAAGATAAATAATCCAATTGATTATATGTATTGTAATGCACTGGAAACAACTAGCAGAATTTATAAAGGCAGTTTCATAGAGAGAAAATCTAGATTCGACTATGAAAATCAGGTTAAATTATCAAATCTAAAGTATCTTAATATAAATCTTTTCGTTACAACATGTTCAGATTATCAAGAATTAAAATCTAATATGATTGAGCTACTTGGCAATGGTAAAGAAGTATTTTTATATGTTGATGAATACTATCTTCCTTATTCTCTTCAATACAATAAACTTCATACTAGTCATAGCCATATGATCGTCGGATATGAATATGCTGAAGATGGGAGTATGATATTCAATACAATCGATAACGTTGGAGCAAATATTAAACAACAAAAATGTCCTGAAGAGTACCTTAAGCTTGCGTTTAATGCTATAAGGAAAAAGTTTGTTATCCATTTTGAAATTAGTCAAAATTCTAATGAAACCTTAGATAAACACCATTTTATTAATCAGATTAGAAAACTCATTTTAGAGTATGAAGATGATTACGAGGTTTATTACGACTTCATTAATGCTTCTGAAGAGAAGTGGGAAAGCTTAAGGAAGCAATCTGAAGATTTGACTTTTTATTCACATGTTTTTGGATTAATTTCTGGTTCTAGGTACTGTTTCTTAAAAGGGCTAATTTCACTTGGTTGTCATAATCATTTAATTCAATCTTATCTTACTCAATACTACCAAGAAGCAAAGGTACTAATGTTTCTCTTTGGAAAAGCTGTGTTTTCCTCCAAATTAAATATGGAGAATATTAAAACAAAATGTAAACATTTATTGGAATTAGATAAGAACTTAATTAAGGAAATAAGAAGAGATCCATATATTATGGATTTTGCAAACAGGAGTAAAGAGAAAGCTTAACTCTAATTGTCGCTATATGAGTAGAAAGGGAGAGGGTTTTATGTTAGAAGCAGTTTATCAAAACGAACGTTATAATTGCACGCATATTACGATTGCCGCGATGCTGGAAAGGCTAGGGATTGATGTTACACTGCTTTTTAATCAAGCTGGACTCTACTTTGAATTTCAAAAGGGGCAATCTCCAACGATTGTTATAGAACCCTATTTTCAAAGTTTTAAAGATAACATAAAACAATATTTTGGACTGAATGTTGAAACTGAAGAATATCTGGATATAGATTCATTTATACATCGTTTAGAAGAACTGTTAGTCGCCAATCAAACAGTTGGTGTCTTATCAGATGTATTTTCATTAGATTACAGTCGTCTTAACGAAAAGAGAGTTCATTATTTACATAGTTTTGAAATACTAGGAAAAGTAGATAGTAATTATAAAGTAGCTGATCATTATTTTTCTCATAGTGAGAAAATGAACAAGTTTAGATTGATAAATATATTGAATGAGTTTCAAAATCAACTGTCAGGTGGGCGTTTAGTTCTTTTCTTTTTAACTAGAGATACTAATCAGTTTTTTTTACCAGAACAAAACTATATAGAAGTAATAAAAAACAATTGGAATGTAATGAGAGGTGAGCGTTGCTTTTTACTACAAGACACTACTGAATATCCTGGAGTGTTAGGGCTACAAGCTATAAAAAAATGTGGCGACCAGCTATTGAATATTATTAGAGGTAATTTTGATAATAAAGACTTTTTGGTTTCCCACATATATACAAGTCTGAAAGAAGTTTCAAATTCAAGATATAATGCCCATTCATATCTTAATAAATTTGGAGAGTTAGATTTAGCTAAGCTGTATCTAACTAGTCATCAAAGTTGGATTGTATATGCCAATTTACTAATGAAAGCTTTGATGTATCCAAATATAGATATGCAGGATAGATTACAAAAACGTATACAACTACTATTTAGCCACGAGCAAGCAATATTGGAAAATATAGAAAGACTCATAGTTAAAGTTTAAATTAACAGAACAAGGAGGTGTAAAGAAATGATGTTTAAAAAAATCCTATTCTCTCTAATCTGTATTATTTTTTGTTCATTACATGTATATAATTCGGCGTTTGCAATATCTTCTAATACATTAATAGATGATATAGATTCTTTTGTAGAAGAACAAAAAGAGAAAGCAAAGATTCCCGGTCTTGCTGTTGTAGTAATAAAAGATGGTAAAACTATTTATAAGGAGACAAAAGGATACTCAGATATTGAATCTCAGAAGCTGGTGTCAGACTCAACGATGTTTGAAATTGGTTCTAATACCAAAGCTTTCACTGCTTTAGCAATATTAAAGCTTGAAGAAGAAGGGAAATTAAAACTATCTGATCCAATCTCTAAATACCTTACATGGTTTGATGCGACTTTTGAAGGAAAAAGTGCTGATATAAAATTAGAACATTTTTTATATCATTCAAGTGGTATTCCATACTATACAATGGTAGATATTCCAAAGAGTAGTTCTGAACATGCACTTGAAGAGAATATTCGAGCACTTTCAGGTGTTGAATTAAAAGAGGCACCTGGTAAGGAATATCACTATGCAACAATTAACTATGATGTATTGGGCCTAGTAATTGAAAAAGTAACATCTACTAAATATGAGGATTATATTACAACAAATATCTTAAGTCCACTTGGACTTAATGGTATGTCCGTAGGTAGACCTTCTGATGAATCAAATATTTCAACGGGCTATAAACTTGCTTTTGGAAAACCCTTTCCATATAAAGCACCAGATTATCGAGGGAATACCCCAGCTGCATATATACTTACCGATTTAAATAATGCAGAAAAATGGTTGCGTATTCAAATGGGACTTGAACATAAAGAGTGGTTCAATCTTATATCTCAATCGCACCAGCCAGATCGAAGTGTTGAACCAACTATAGATGGTTCTTCATATGCTGCAGGGTGGGCAATTTATCAGGATGGCGATGGAATGGTAGCACACCTTGGTTCTAACCCTAACTATTCGGCTCATACATTATTTCGTCTGGGGCAAAAAAATTATGCAGTAACAGTTTTAGCTAATCTTAGCTCTTCAAATGTACAAAAAATTGGCCAAGGAATCATGGAGTTAATGGATGGTGAAGAAATAAGTGTTAGTGATAGTTTAGACGGCTATATTAAAATAGATTGGGTTAGCACATTAATATTAGGTGTAGGAGCTATATTCACAATATCCCTTATTGCCTTTTTAGGGTTACTGATTAAAGAAGTAATTCAGGGGAAAAGAAAGCTACGCAAGTTAGGAGTTAAAGAAAGTGCAATCATGTTTTTAGCTACTATACTTATAGTTATATATGAGCTTGCTATTTTTTATATTCCAGATATTTTTTTAGGACGAGCGAATTGGGAGTTTATTAAAGTCTGGGCTCCATTTACTTTATCCTTAGCTGGTTGGACTTTAAGGATAATTGGATTTGTATATTATTTATATTTTATTTTTCTACATGTAACTATAGGTACAAAGAATAAAGTAGTTTTTAATTTAATTATTTTAAGTATTGTCAGTGGTTTAGCAAACTCATTATTAATTTTTATAATCAACAGCAGTATTGGTATAGAAGATGAAGATCGAAATAGGATTTTTATGTATTTTATTATGGTTGTGATTGTGTATTTAATTGGTCAAAAGTATGTCCGTGGTGGGTTGGTTACACTTACCAACGAGTTTCTTTATGAAAAGAGAAAAGAATTAATTAATAGACTGATTAATTCTTCATATGAAAGCATCGATAGATCTGTAAAAAGTAATATCTATGCAACATTGAATGGAGATATGGAAGTAATCAGTAGAGCTGTCAATTCTCTTGTTACAGCTGGAACAAACCTTATAACATTACTCGTATGTATAGTGTACTTATCATTTATTCAATTTGAAGGATTTTTGCTATCAGTTGGGTTAATTGTCTTAGGCCTAACTCTATATATTTTGACGGGAAGGGTTTCCCAACGTTTTTGGGAAAAGAATCGGGATGTACAAAACATATTTTATAAATTAATTGAGGACATGATCTCTGGCTTCAAAGAACTACACATGCGCCAAAAGAAGAAGAGTGCTTTTTATAAAGACATAATTGAACAGTGCTTAAAACTTAAAAATTTTCGTATTAAAGGTGACTTGAAATTTATAAATGCTTATGTACTTGGTGAGTTTTTATTCATTATCGTTTTAGGGTTATCGGTATTCCTTCTTCCTAATATAATTGATAGTTTTGAGGACACTACTATTCTAAACTTTGTTGTTGTCTTTTTATTTATTATTGGTCCTGTAAATGGGTTGTTAAGTACAGTTCCAGTTTTATTTCAAGCTAAAGTTAGTTGGGGAAGAGTAGTTCAATTAGAGAAGGAATTAAAAACTTCTGCACATCCCCCTATAGATGAAGAGGTTCTTTTAGAGGAGTTTTACCATATAGAGCTTGAGGATGTAAGTTATCAGTATTTTGGAGAAGATTCTTTTAATGTGGGTCCATTGAATGCTCATTTCCGCTCAGGTGAAGTAACTTTTATAGTCGGTAGTAATGGTAGTGGGAAATCAACACTCGCAAATCTTATAATGGGATTATATGAACCTAGAGGTGGAAGCATTAAAATAAATGGTTCAAGTCTTTCTTCTAAACAGTTAGGTGAATATTTTTCAGCAGTTCAAAGTAACTACTATCTATTTGATCGATTGTATGGTATTGAAACGAACGGACGCGAGGAAGAAATAAAAAGATATTTGAAGTTGTTTAAGTTAGAGGCTAAAGTGCAAATTCAAAACGGTGAATTTACTACCACGAAACTCTCAACTGGGCAGCGGAAAAGGCTTGCTCTTCTAATTTGTTTACTTGAGGATTCACCTATCTATCTATTTGATGAATGGGCTGCGGAGCAAGATCCTCAATTTAGAGATTTGTTTTATCATGAGTTTATACCTGATTTAAAAACAAGGGGTAAATGTATTATTGCAATAACTCATGATGACCGATATTTTGATATAGCTGATCAGGTAATAAAAATGGAGTTAGGGAAAATAGTAGATTCTAATTATTCCTCAAAAACTGGTTATATATATCAACCTAGTTTAAATTAATCAAATGGGAAAATAATGCATTTTTAATGTGAAAGGGGAAAAGGTAAAGGTGGACTACAGACTATCAAAAAATGATGTGGAAGACATTGTGGCATTATCCCCTATGCAAGAGGGTTTATTGTACCACTATCGTATGGAGCAAAATTCGAATCAATACTGTCAGCATTTGATTTTAGACATTGAAGGTCGAATAGATATAGAAAAACTAAAAACAACTTGGATGAGAGTTCAGAAGATTAATGAATCACTTAGATCCATCTTTAGATGGAAAAATATGAAAAACTCTGTTCAAGTTATTCTAAAACAGAAGACATTACCTCTTCATATACATGACTTTCGTGAATATTCATTTCATGAAGCAAATCAGAAAGTAGAAATGGAAAAAAAACATGTTTTTGCAAAGCCGATTCCAATTGATTTAGAACCATTTTGCATTACCATTTATCTTATTACTGATTCATCCGCGGTTATGGTTTTTAGTTATCACCATATATTACTTGATGGGTGGAGTTTAGTTCAACTTCTTCATGAATTTATAAATCTTTATGAAAACGAAAATAGTGCTGAAATAGTTTTACCTAAACCCAAATTAAAGCAAACTGCTAAATGGCTTTTACAGAGGGATAAAATATCACTACAAGATTTTTGGAAGGATTATTTACATGGATCAAATGCCCAAACATTAATTCCTGTTAATAGTAAGGCAATTTCAGATGATAAAAATACTAATGCTGCTATTTATAATCATAAATTAACTTTCGAGAAAACGGATGAAATTTTGAATTTTGTTAAAAGCAATAGCTTTACTTTGTCATCAACTTTGTTAGCAGCTTGGGGGATCTTGACACAAATTTATAATGATACAGATGATGTCTTAATCGGTACAGTTGTATCTGGTCGTAAAGCACCTATTATTGGTATAGAAAATCTTGTTGGAGTTTTATCAAATACGATTCCTTTTAGAGTAAGAGATAATGGCAAGGATACAGTTCGGCAATTTATTAATCGGGTACATGAAAACTATATTAGTTTAGAACCATACGAGAATACTCCACTGGTGGATATAAAATCTTATAGTGGTATAGACAGTAGGAATTCCCTATTTGATACATTAATTGTTATTGAAAACTATCCCCTTCATGACTTATTAGAATTTTCAACTGATAAAAGTATTCAAATAAAATCGTTCGAATTTATAGAAAGTAATCACTTTCCTTTAACCCTAACACTAATGGTGGTAAACGGAAAACTTGAATTTAATTTCACTTATAATCCGGAAGTATTTCAAAGTTCAATCATCAAAAGAATAATTGAGCTTTATGAATCAATTATCAATAAATTTATTAGCCAATCTGAAAGTAGATTAGGGGCAATTAATTGGATTTCTGATAATGATAAAAATCTTCTCATTAATAGTTATAATACAACTGATCATGATTACAAAAATAATTGCCCTATACCTACATTACTAGAAAGTCAGGCTAAGCGTTGGCCAAATCGTATTGCATTAGTCTGTAACCAAGAAGAAATAAGCTATTCAGAATTAGATAATTTAGTAAATCGAATTGCAAATGGTCTCTTAGACAAAGGGGTTCAGCCAGAAGAAGTTATTGGTATTATGATGCCACGTTCTATTAATTTGGTAGCGAGTATGCTTGGAATTATGAGAGCTGGTTGTGCTTATATGCCAATTGATCAAAAGCTTCCATTAGATAGAATACAGTATATGTGTTCAAATGCTGGTGTGAAACATTTAATCTTGGATAACGGTGACACCCTTATAGTTTCAAATGTCATTTCACATCCTATCGATGAACTCGAAAAATATCCATCTGTTAAGGTTAAAGTAAATGTAGCTCTAGAACAATTAGCATACGTTATTTATACTTCTGGCTCAACTGGAGTGCCAAAAGGAGTAATGGTTACTCATAAGGCAATCCTAAATAGATTAAATTGGTCACAAACGAAATATCAATTAACCTTAGAAGATACGATACTGCAAAAGACACCTATTAGTTTTGATGTATCCGTATGGGAACTATTTTGGTGGATTTTTGGAGGAGCTAAACTTTGTTTATTAACACCTGGAAAAGAAGGGGATCCGAGTTCATTAATACAGCATTTATATGATAATAATATAACAATAATTCACTTTGTCCCAAGTATGCTTGGTTATTTTTTAGACTACTTGGAAAGAAATCCGCATGAAATAAAGAAACTTAAGAGCCTTCAAAGAATTTTTACGAGTGGGGAAAGTATAAAGCTAAGTCATGTAGAACGGATTAACAAACTGCTAACGATTCCAAATGGTACAAAAGTTACGAATATGTATGGTCCAACAGAAGCTACAGTAGAAGTTTCATACTATGATGTAAACGATATAGAAGAAGGTCTTACTTCAATTCCTATCGGTAAACCAATAAGTAACGTGAACCTTCATATCCTCGATAGGAATATGAAACTTCAACCAATTGGAGCAATAGGAGAGCTTTATATCTCTGGTGTTTGTCTGGCAAAAGGATACATTAATCAGCCACAACTAACTTCAGAGAAGTTCATTCAGCATCCATGGAATAAAGATGAGTTAATTTATAGAACTGGCGACAAGGCGATTCAACTTCCTAATGGGAACATTCAATTTCTTGGTAGAGATGATGACCAAGTGAAAATTAGAGGTTATCGAATTGAAATAGGTGAGATTGAGGAAGCTTTGTTATCTGTACCATTAGTTAATGACGCACTTGTATTAAAAGTGGAAAAAGATGATGATGTCATTCTTCACGCTTTTGTTATTTCTTCTGAAGAATTAGAAGCGGAGAACATTCGGAAGGTATTGTTAGAAAAACTCCCAGAATATATGGTTCCCAACTATTTTCACAAGGTTCTAGAGTTTGCTAAGACTCCTAGCGGAAAAATAGATAGATTAGCTATGGTTAAAAATATTAAAGTGCAATCCAATAATTCAAAATCTCTCAGTCCAGAAAGTGAAACAGAGAGAAAACTCATTTCTATATGGAGCGAGGTATTAGATCTTTCTAATATTGGAGTTCATGATAATTTCTTTGAAGTTGGTGGACATTCACTGTCATTGTTAAAAGTTCAAATGATGATTCAAGATGTTTTTGGAAATGAACTTACTGTTTCGGATATGTTCCGTTTACCTACAATAAAATTTCTTGCAGAATATTTAGATGGAAAAAACCAAGAAAACACTGTAGATATCCAAGAACAACAGAGCCAAAATCAAATAGATAATGATATTGCAATTATAGGAATTGCAGGACGTTTTCCAGGTGCAGATAATACCGAAGAGTTTTGGGGAAATCTAGTAGAAGGTATTGAATCAATTCACTTTTTTTCAGATGAAGAATTAGTGAATTCTGAAATACCTGAAGAACAAATTAGAAATCCTAAGTATGTAAAAGCATCAGGGATTATTAATGATGCAGAATTTTTTGATGCAGAATTTTTTAATATGAGCCCAGTTGAAACTGAGATGACGGATCCACAACAAAGATTATTATTAGAGTGTTCATGGGAAGCTTTAGAGAACGCAGGATATAATCCATTTGAATATAAAAATAAAATAGGATTATTTGCTGGCACTAGCATGAGTACTTATCTCGTAAATCAATTACTCCCTCTCGCAACTTCACGGTCATTGGACGAATATAGATTAATGCTTGGAAATGACAAAGATTTTCTAACAACACGAGTATCACATAAGCTTAACCTGAGAGGTCCGAGTTTAGCCATCCAGACAGCTTGTTCCTCTTCATTAGTTGCAGTACATGTAGCTTGTCAAAGTTTACTTAATAGGGAGTGTACAATCTCATTGGCAGGAGGGGTATCTGTTGAAATCCCTCAAAATCATGGTTATTTGTATCAAGAAGAAGGAATTCGTTCTCCTGATGGACATTGTAGAGCTTTTGATGAAGGTGCATCTGGAACTGTTAGAGGAAGCGGAGTAGGCATGGTAGTTCTGAAGAGACTTAATGATGCTATTAAGGACGGGGATCATATTTATTCTATTATAAAAGGATCATCTGTGAACAATGATGGGGCTGTAAAAGTTGGTTATACCGCTCCTGGAGTCGAAGGACAGGCAGAAGTGATTATGGATGCTCATAATAGGGCAGGTGTGAATCCTGAACAGATTACTTATGTAGAAACGCACGGAACTGGGACAAGTTTAGGTGATCCTATTGAGATTGCAGCCCTGACGAAGGCATTTAGAAAGAAAACAGATAAATATGGATATTGTGCAATTGGTTCTGTAAAGACGAATATTGGACATTTAGATGCAGCTGCAGGCATTGCTGGATTGATTAAGACTGTACTCGCAATTTACAATAGGGAACTTCCTCCTTCGCTTCATTTTCAAAGTCCTAATCCTAAAATTGATTTTGAAACGAGTCCATTTTATGTTAACAACTTGTATAAAAAATGGGAGTCACCTATCTCAGTACCACGAAGAGCTGGTGTTAGTTCATTTGGTATTGGGGGAACCAATGCTCATGTAGTCTTGGAAGAATTTAAATCAGAATTAAAAAATGATAGTAAGGGGAGAACTCAAACTTTAATAGTACTATCAGGCAAATCCGAAAATTCAATTATACAAAATAAAAAAAGGTTAGCTTATCATCTACGTAAACATCCAGATATTAATCCTGCCGACATTGCTTTTACTCTTCAAGTAGGAAGAGCTGCATTTGACACTCGACAATACTTGCTTGTTAAAGATCGTGATGACTTGATTAAAAAACTAGAACAATCCGAACAAAATAAGATTGCCAACATAAAAGAAAATAGTCCGATAGCTTTTTATTTTACTGATCAAGATTCAGCGTATATTGGTATGGGTCGTGAGTTATATGAAACACAAGAGTATTTTTGTGAACAAGTCAATTTATGTTCTCAAATTCTGTCTCCATTAATTGGTTATGAAATTAATAAGGTATTATATCCAGGTGAAAGAAAACCAATAATAGAAGAGAATATTAGTAATTCTTTAACGGCTCCAATGTTATTTACCATTGAGTATAGTCTTGCAAAATTTTTGATTCGCATCGGTATTATTCCAAACTGTTTAATTGGGAATAGTGTTAGTGAAATTACCTCTGCTTGTTTATCTGGAGTATTTTCTTTAGAAGAGGCTCTTTGGCTTGTCACAGAGCGTGAAAAGGTATCTCAATTAACGTTTGCTGATTTCACACAACAATCGAGTCAATTAAATCGTCTTAAGAAAGAACTTCATCAACAGCTAGCTAAAAAGGTAACATTTAATGCTCCAAATATTCCATTCTATTCAAATATAAGCGAGGATTGGATAACAGATGAGCAAGCGACTAGTTCCGAATATTGGATTCAGAATATTTTTACGAATGCTAAGATAAGACACTGTCTGCAGTTTATTGAAAACTTTCATAGTATCTTAATCAGATTGGGTTCGGATAATAATGATACTAATATGATAAATACTGCGAATGTAAAACTTAATACTTTAGCCTCTTATGAAGATAAAAATAGTGATATGTATTACCTCTT
Organism: Niallia sp. FSL W8-0177; assembly: GCF_038006285.1. NCBI lineage: Bacteria > Bacillati > Bacillota > Bacilli > Caryophanales > Bacillaceae > Niallia > Niallia sp. FSL W8-0177. Next base: position 44,857 of record NZ_JBBOUX010000002.1, on the reverse strand, counting down.
AAATACTATTGGGAAACTTTGGATGTTAGGATTTAATCCAGATTGGAATATCTTGCATGAAAGAGAGAATAGAAGGCGTTGTCCACTACCAACCTCTTATTTTGAAAGAAAACGATACATGTTGCATGGTGAAAAAAATTTAAATGTTTTGTTAAATCAGGATTCTAACGATATTTATCAAACTTTTGTAGCAAATTGGTCAAGAGCTTTTAAAAGTATTAATAGGATTGTAGCTACAAATGGACTTTCTTTTATTATTTCTGAAGAAGAGAATGAATTAGAAGAGGAACTAAAATATAAATTAGAAGTGCTTGGTAAGACTGTGTTCATACTAAAAAAGGAACATGATTTTAATTGGGAAGTTGTGCAAGGATACTTGAAGAATATAGAAGTACCAGTTTCTATTTTCGATATAAGAGGCTTATATTCAAAACAGCCACTAATTGCGAGTTGGAGAGATTTATATAAACGATTATCAGCTTTCGATGGAAAGCTAAATTATATTCTTGTTGGGGATAAATACTATAACATAACAGGAATTGATAAAATAATCCCTTCTAAGACTGCGGATTTAGAACTCTATTTGGGGAATATCCAAAAGTCAAAAAATATTATGGTAAAAGTAATTGATATTCCAACGCCTGATAAAATTTCATATGACATAGTAAATCTATTAATACAGGAAGCAGAGATTAAAGAAAGTCACAAACAAATTGTTGGATACCGTGGAGGGAAGCGTTGGATAAGAAGTTATCAAAATATAAAACTTCCACAGGGTGCAAATTTACGAACTGACTTGCAGAAGGTTTTTTTAGTTATTAGTTTAACATCAACAAGTGATGAATGGTTACTCTTAGAAAAGTATTCTGAAATGGAAAATATAAATATTGTTCAAAAAAACATCTCATTTAATGGGAGTTATCGTGAGGAAGAGCAAGATTACAGTAAACTAATCTTGCAAGTTAAAGAGAAGTTTGGGCATATCGATGGAATTATTTTCTCACTTAATGGCTCAGAATTACTTGGAGGCAAATCATTTGAAGAGTGGGAGCATGTAATATCTTTATTAGACTTGGAAGTACGAAGATTGCAAGATTCTATCAGAGATTTAATTTTGGATTATACTGTCATACTTCTAACTGGTCTAAAGAAGTATACGAGTGTATTACATGCTTTTACCTCTTCGGTTGCAAATGTAGTCGCAGCTGAAGGTGAAGTGCATTTGTGGAATAGCGTTTATATAGAAGGAAGTTTAGAGAGTCTTGAGATAAATCATATGAAAGAGATTTTAGGGAATATAGATACAATTATTTTTGATATGGAACCAGCTGATTGGGTTATTTCAATTAAGGATGAAATGACATTAGTTACTAATAAACAAAATGTAAAAGATGACTTAAAGACATTTTATTCAAGGCCAAAGCAAAGTAATGAATATATAGAGCCTAGAGATTATGTTGAGAAATTTATTGCCCAGGTTTGGCAAGAATTACTTCATATTGATCAGATAGGGGTAAATGATCATTTCTTAGAACTTGGTGGAAATTCACTTTATGGCTTACAGATAGTGTCTAGATTACGAGAAGTGTTCCAAGTAGAGTATATGCTTGAAGATTTATTTACCCATCCAACTATTTCAACCACTTACAAAAAATTGGAATCTATTTGGGGGAATAAAGAAATATTGGAGGAAATTGTTAAGGTTTATAACGAAATCATTCTTACAACGAGATAAGTACGATTATTATTATAGTAATAAGGAGCGATAGAGGTGGAATGGTATGCGATTTTTGTTGAATCAGGAAAAGAAGAAACTGTGCAAAAATTATTGAAGTTACATTTTGGTGAAAGTTTCGTCGCCATTATTCCAAAACGTATAATTCCAGAAAAAAGAAATGGAAGGTTTATTAATGTAGTAAAAACTTTATTTCCTGGATATGTATTAATTCGGACTAAAATAAATAACTCTATTCATGCCAATGTTAATTCTTTACCATATATATTTCGTATACTTGAGAATAAAGGAACTTGCGTTCCTCTAGAGCCCAAAGAAATTTCTATTCTATTAAAACTACTTAATGGTCAAGATATTATAGAATTGTCAAAAATTGATGTGAACACAAATATTAAGGTGATTTCGGGCCCTTTATTTGGACTTGAAGGTATTATCCAAAAGATTAATAAACACACTCGGAGAGCAAAAGTCTTCGTTAATTTTGCTGGAAGAGAAACTTTATTTGATGTAGGTATAGAATTTTTGGAGAGGGTATAAATCCCTCTCTGCTTTGTAGAATTAAGGCACATTATATGAGGGATTTTGCAGAAAAAAATAAAGTATTTTAGTGGGAATTATTGAAATATTTGGTTAACATGGTAATATAGTTATATAATATCCTATTATTCTTTTAATGAAGCTTAGGCACATTATAAGAATTGTGGTGTTTATACAAAATAATTAGTTATGGACACAGTTCATGACCGGCGAAGCATGCCTTAATTCGATTATTGTCAGTAATACATCATTTTAATATGAGAATATAAAGGAGGGTTAATGAGTTGGCCACAAATAATACACAGTTTTATCCCTTAACGTATTCCCAAAAAAGAATCCTCAATATTGAATTAGAACATTCTCATTCCTCTTTGTGCAATATTGGAGGTCATGTGACGTTTGAAGGATCAATCCAATTAGCAATTTTGGAACAAGCAATTCAAATGTTTATAGAGGATAATGAAGCTGTCCGAATACAAATTACTGAAATTGAAAGTAATTTTTTTCAAAAGGTCAAAGAATATCAAAGAAGTCCTTTTGAAATTATTGATTTTTCTGAAAGGGGAAATAAACAGGATAACTTTTCTGATTGGATACAACATGAAGCTGAAAAGCCATTTGTTTTTACTAACAGTTGGCTTTTTTATTTTGCACTATTTAAACTCTCAGAAAATAAGTATGGTTATTTAGCAAAATTTCATCATATTATCGCTGATGGTTGGTCTATGCAACTAATGACTGACCAAATAATTGATAACTACCAACTACTAATTGGTCAAAACCTCAACAATAAAAATCAAAAGTTAACAACTTATATAAATTATATTGAACAAGAACAAAACTATTTGAATTCTCAACGATTTATTAAAGATAAATCATATTGGAATAAAAAATTCGAATCACTCCCGACTGATTCGGTTAATACATTAATAAACAAACAAACTAATAGTACAAAGGGCAAACGTCTAGTTTTTAATATTGAAAAAGAAACCTCTTTACAAATAAAAAATTTCATTAAAAATACACCTTACTCATTACAAACATTTTTTGTATCATTGTATTCCATATTAATACACAAAATTAGTCGGAAATCGGATGTTTATCTTCGTATACCCGTTTCGAACCGTACAAATGGTATTCAAAAAAATACTTTTGGTATGTATGCTTCTACTATTCCTTTTTGGATTAATATTTCATCAGATGATTCTATATTAGAAGTCCTGAAAACAGTACATCTTGAATTAAGACGCGATTATATTCATCAAAAATATCCATTTAATCTTATTATCAGAGAGTTACAATCTAACTCCAAAATATCGGATCAAATATTTGATTTAAGTATTAATTGTTACAACACTTATTTAAGGCAAGTAATGGATGGAGTAAAGGTTTATAATGAAGAATTTTATAACGGACATCAAAATTATTCAATGCAACTTATTGTGAGGGAATGGTCAAATTCAGGGAGTATAGAGTTAGATTTTGATTTTAATGTTGGAAATTTTTCCGAAGAAGAAGTAGTTTATTTATATGAAAAACTACTTTTTTTAGTTAATCAAGTATTAAAAACTCCAACAAAGAAAGTTGTGGAACTTAGTATTCTGAGTGATAACGAAATAAGAGAATTACTTGTGGACTTTAATTCTACTGAGTCTTTTTATCCTAAAAATAAATCAATGCATCAGTTATTTGAAGAACAAGTATTACTAAACCCATACAAGATTGCAATAAATTTTAATAATCTAACCATTACATATGAGGAACTTAATGAGAAAGCAAACCAACTTGCAAACTATCTAATTTCACGAGGGATAGGTCAAGGTAGTATTGTGGGAATCTTAGCAGAACATAATCAATATTCAGTAATCGGAATTCTAGCTATTCTTAAATCTGGTGGAGCATACTTACCAATTGATCCAACATATCCTATTTCTCGTATAAAGTTTATCCTTGAGGATTCAGGTACTAAATTAGTTTTAAGCGATAATGTAGAAGTTGAGCAACAGGTCGAAGTTTACGATGTGGAATTTATGAAATTAAATGACGGAAAATTTTTTTCTGGGAAAAATCGCAATCCTGAGTCTAAGTCTAAACCCAATGATTTAGCCTACGTAATTTATACATCTGGTTCAACTGGACGTCCAAAAGGGACACTAATTGAACATCAATCACTTGTAAATTATATATGGTGGGCAAAAAAAATGTATGTAAGTGATATCAATGAGATTTTTGCATTATTTACTTCCTTTGCATTTGATTTAACTGTGACTTCTATTTTTACACCCTTAATAAGTGGTGGAAGTATTGCAATTTATAATAATGATGGAAAAGATCATGTGCTTCGCAGAATATTAAATGAGAATAGAGTAACGGTTCTAAAACTTACCCCTGCTCAATTATCGTTAATGCAGAAATTCGATGAATTAACTAACAATACATCTATTAAAAGAATGATAGTCGGAGGAGAAGAATTAAAATCGAATTCAGTTCGCCTTCTATATGAAAAATGGAAGCGACCAATTGAGATTTTAAACGAATATGGGCCAACAGAGGCAACTGTCGGATGTATGATAGCAAAATATAATCATAAAAATAACCATTTGAAAAGTGTACCAATTGGAAGACCAGCTGATAATGTTCAAATTTATTTACTAGATTCCTATAAAAAGCCAGTTCCAAAACAAGTAGAAGGTGAAATATATATTTCTGGAGAAGGATTAGCAAGAGGTTATTTGAATAATCCAAAGCTAAATGAAGAAAAGTTTATTGATAACCCATTCATACCTGGTAAGAAAATGTACAAAACTGGTGATAGGGCAAGGATGCTGTACAATGGCGATTTAGTGTATTTGGGTAGGAATGAAGACTTTATAAAACATAAAGGTTATAGAATTGAATTAGGTGAAATAGACAGTATTTTACTATCGTGCGAAGGCGTGCTGGAATCAGTCACATTGCAGAGGATGGATAATTCCGCTAATGCATATCTTTGCTCCTTTGTCGTGTGTGCTTTTCATAGAACTGAAAGGGAACTAATGGAAGAACTATCAAAGCAAATCCCTTATTACATGATACCAGAAAGTATTAACTTTCTTGATAGAATGCCTTTAAATAAGAGTAATAAAATTGACAAACATCGTTTACTCACATTAGAAACTCATATAAGCAAAATAAATAAAACCTCATATGAAGAGAGAGTAGCTGTACTAGTTAGTGTAGTATCGAAGATTCTTCAAGTGAAAAATGTGTATAAGGAAAGTAATTTTTATCATCTTGGTGGGGATTCGATTAAGGCTATACAAATAGCATCTGCTTTAAATGAGAAAGGATATCAGATTCTTGTAAAAGATATTATGACTAATCCTGTTATTAAGGATATTGCAATCTATATGTATTCACAGCAAAATATCGAAAGAACTATAGAGTCAACTCAGGGTAATGTTCCTTTAACTCCTATTGTTTCGTGGTTCTTCGAACAAAAATTTGAATTTCCAGAGATGTATCACCAAAGCATTCTTTTGCAAGTAAATGATGATATAGGAGAAAGTGACCTAAAATTAATGTGGAGTGAAATAATAAATATTCATGATTCATTAAGAATGGTTGTAAACTATGATACTGGTCAGTTAATGTATCAGAAAGAACTGGACCATCATAAGCTTTTCTTGAAAAAAGACTTTAGTTGTCTTCCATCCGAAACCCAAGAAGAAAATATTCAGAAGACTATCCAGGAAATAAAGCGATCAACTGACTTAGAGAAGGGTCCATTGGCTAGGGCTTGTCTTTTTGAATTAGGCTCGATGGGGAAAAAATTATTACTAACTGCTCATCATCTAGTTATCGATGGTATATCTTGGAGAATTATATTAAAAGATATGCAAACTATAATCTCCCAATTAAGGGGAAATAAAAACTTAACTTTTTCTAATAAGTCTTCTAGTTATAAAGATTGGGCTCTTAAAATAAATCATTATAATTGTGCAGAAGAGGAAAGTTATTGGAAACAACAGAGCGAAAAAATTTATATGACATTACCGTATAAATATACTGATTCTTTTGGAAATCAAAATATATGCGTAGTACAAAATTTACTTGAGCTTGATGAAACCAATGATTTATTGTACTCAGCTAATCAAGCATATCGAACTGAAACCAATGATTTACTATTATGTGCACTTTTTTTAACGCTATTTGATTTTTGTAATACCAAAAAAGCTGTTGTTGAGATAGAAGGCCATGGAAGAGAAGAATTGTTTCAAGGTATAAATCTAAATAGGACTGTTGGATGGTTTACAAGTTTATATCCTTTTGCTTGGGAACAAACAAATGAGGATCTTTCCTTACAAATAAAATCAATTAAAGAAAGATTAAGAGAAGTACCAAACCATGGAGTTGGTTTTGGAATTCTAAAATATATTCAAAAAAAGAATAATATGAATCATCCACTAATTCGATTCAATTATTTAGGAGAATTTATTAATGAAGGTAATGAAGAATTTTGGAAGGTACTTGATATATCAGGTATCACAAAGAATACAAAAAATATAGCAAATCATTTATCAACGGAAATTGATATACAATGTATCGTGTTGAAGAATAGATTATCCATTTCAGTGAATTATAGTCTCTCTTCCTTTACTGAAGATACTATGCAATCTTTCTTACAAGCTTATATGAATCATCTCCGTAAAATCATCCAACATTGCTGTAATCGTGAGTCTTTAGATTTTACACTCTCTGATTTTGATGGAGTCCAATTATCTGAAGAAGATTTTAATAAAATCTTCGAATAGACGTAAGTGAGGAATATTAGATGAAAACAAATTTGTATGTACTTCCATATGCTGGTGGTTCTTCAACTCTTTATATGAAATGGGCTCGTTATCTTAATAAGGACATTGAAATAATTCCAATTGAGCTTCCAGGGCGGGGTAAGAGAATCAATGAACTCCTACTGGTTAATTTTGACGAAATGCTCCAAGATATAACCCATAGTATATCAGAAAAAATTTCTAGTGATGGAGATTCTAGGTACGCAATTTTTGGATACAGCATGGGGAGTCTTCTTGGTTATGAATTGTATTATCAAATAGAAAAAAAGAAACTCCCTTTACCTAAACATATGTTTTTCTCGGCTATGGAGGCTCCGCATTTGCTAAAAAATGAACTTATTCATACTCTTTCCAATGAACAATTATGCAATAAAATTGCTACACTTGGGGGGACCACGCAACAATTTTTTGAATCAAAGGAGTTACTAGAATTTTTTCTACCGATAATTAGAGCAGATTTTAGTGTAATTGACTCATATCTTTTTATACCAAAAGCAAAAAAAATTAATTGTGATATTTCAATCTTATATTCACAAGATGATGTAGAAACTAAGGTAGAGAATGTACAAGAATGGAAAGATTATTCTAATAAAGAATGTAGTTTTCATTCTTTTAGTGATGGTCATTTTTTTATTAATAAATACCCAATAGAAATTATGCAAATTATAAATAGAACGCTCTTATGAAAATGAAAGGTTGGGAATGCTAGATGACCAGATTATCTGATCAACAAGTCAAGCAATTCACCGAGATTTTGAAGGATAAAGGAATATTAACTTCTAAACAAAGCTATATTCCAATACGAGAACAAAATGGTATGGCTAGACTCTCTTTTGCTCAACAAAGAATATGGCTATTTGAACAGTTAAATCCAGGGAATACAGCGTATCTAATTCATACTGGAGTTAGAATCAAAGGCCATCTAAATTATGATGCTCTTTGTTTTAGTATTAAAGAACTAGTTAAACGTCACGATATGCTACGAACGACTTTTAAAAATATTGATGGTCAGCCGATGCAAATAATGGATCCAGATATAATAATAGAACCAGAGGTAATTGATATTACTGAATTTGATTCGAACAGCGTTCAACATGAAATTAAAAAATATTCTAGGCAGGAAACAACAAAACCCTTTAATTTATCATCAGAACCATTAATGCGAGTTAAGATTCTAAAAATAAGTCCAACTAACAATATAATGTTTATTACTATTCACCATATAATTTCTGATAGTTGGTCGTTAGATATCATGTTGAAGGAAGTAGCTGTACTTTATGATGGTTATATTAATCAGAAGTTATCTTACCTTCCGGAGAATAAAATCCAGTATGCTGATTATGCAGAGTGGCAGCATAAATTAAATTGGGATTCACAAATTTCATATTGGACTAACAAACTTAGGAATGCTCCACATGTATCCGAATTACCAACTGATTTTCCTAGGCCGGAAATACAGGAATATAACGGTGGATTATATCGTTTTCAACTTTCAAATGAACTTACTTATAACATTCGTAAATATTGTAAACAAAATAATGTGACCCAATATATGTTTTTTCTAGCTGCATTTAATGTACTTATTATGCGGTATACAGGTCAAGATGATATTTTAATTGGAACGCCAATTGCTGGGCGTGAACATGCTAATCTTGAAAATTTGGTAGGTATGTTTGTAAATACTACTGTAATTAGAACTCGATTAATTGAAAATATGACATTTAAGCAGTTAGTAAATCAAACAAAAGAAACAACTCTTGAAGCGTTCGAAAATGGAAGTCTACCATTTGACAAATTAATTGAGAAAATTGCACCTAAACGTGATAATAAGAGGTCACCTCTTTTTCAAATTATGTTCATGATGCAAGAGTCTGCTGTTCACTCATTTAATATGCATAATTTAAAAATATACAAAATTGATACTGATTATGGTACTTCCTTATTCGACCTTTCTTTAGCTTTTAAACTAGAACAAGACTGTTTCTTAGGTGTTTTTGAATATAATAGTAATTTGTTTCAAGAAAACAGTATCCAACGTTTACAACAACATCTAATTAATTTACTTAATCAAATTTGTGTTTTTCCTGATAAACCAGTTGTGGAATTATCTTTTTTGACCCAGGCTGAACTTCAATATAATGAAAAATTGGAATTAACACATTATGAACAAAACAATAACATAGAAGGAATCCATAAAATTTTTGAAAAACAGGTTATTAATTTTCCGAACCATGTTGCCATTACTAACGGGGAAGAGTCTTTTACCTATGAAGTATTAAACAATAAAGCGAATCAACTAGCGCACTACATAAGAAGAAATGAAAAAAATACTGGTAACGAAATTGGAATAATGCTCGGTCATAGATTAGATACTGTTATTGCGGTTTTAGCAGTTTTAAAGGCCGGATATAAATATATTCCTATTGATGTTAATGCACCAATGGACCGAATATCGATAATTTTAGAGAATCATGAAGATTGTTTGGTCATTACTACATCAGAATATTCTTCAGTTTTAGAAACTCTTGGAGTAAATTTTATACTGACAAGTCCTAACGCAAATGAGATATATAATGAATCACTGGAGAACTTAGAGTTAAATACTTTTCAGAATGATGCATGTGTTATTTACACATCTGGCTCAACTGGTAAGCCGAAAGGAGTAAAACTGAGTCATAGGGGGTTAATAAATGTCACAGAATCATTTATTAACTCATATAATGTGACCCCAAAGGATAGGATTTTGCCCTTATCATCTGTTGCTTCAGCGAGCTTTGTTGGAGAGATATTTCCCATGTTGTGTGTAGGTGGTAGTATTGCCTTATTTGAACATGATGGGATATTGGACGTGGAAAATCTATATAACAGAATCAGCGAGAATGATATTACAATTATCAGTACTGTTCCATCTTTTATTAGGTATTTAAATCAACATCAACATCAAATTCCTTTGTTACGTTTAATATTGAGCGGCGGTGAACCTTTGTATTTTAGTGATATTTATAACCTAATTAATGAAAAAACCATTGTAAATGGATATGGTCTAACAGAAACAACAATTTGCTCAACTTATTACATTATTAGTAAGGAAGATTCAAAAATAGATGGACCATTACCAATTGGAATACCTATTCAAAATACACAGGTTTATATTCTTGATAGAAATAGAAATATAATGCCGTTTGGTTGTATTGGCGAGATTTATATTTCTGGTAGTGGAATTTCAATGGGTTATATAAATGATAATGAATTGAACGATAAACGTTTTATTGAACATCCATTTATAGTAGGAGAAAAAATCTTTAGAACAGGTGACCTTGGACGCCGCATGTCGGATGGAAAAATATTGTTTATAGGTAGAGAAGACTATCAAGTGAAGATTCGAGGTTATAGAGTAGAGCCAAATGAAATTGAAGCCTGTCTTCAACGCCATTCTGATATTCAGAAAGCACTCGTAATAATTAAGGAAGAAGATAAACATGAAAAAGTAATCTCTGCATTTATTCAAACAAAGAGCGGACAAGATATAGAATTAAATGGTCTAAGAAATTGGCTAAGAGACAGATTACCAGAATATATGGTTCCAACAAGGTACCTTTATCTTGAGGAATTTCCAATAGGAGTTAATGGTAAGGTTGACATTCAGAAACTCATGAATAGTCAATCTTATTTTAATTCTAGCAATGAAATTTTGGAGGAAGCTGGTACATTAATAGAACAAAAGATTGCTGAAATATGGAAAGAGGCATTATCAATAGAAAAAGTCGGAATCAATCAAAACTTCTTTGACATTGGAGGACACTCATTGATGCTAATAAGTCTAATGTTGAGGATTAAAAATGAAATCTATTCTGAAATAAAAATTGTTGATTTATTTAAGTATCCTACGATTGCTTCATTGTCCAACTTTTTGGATAATGAACACAAGGATCAATTCAGTGAAACCAATTCCATACTGGAGAGGGTAGCTAAACAAAAAGCAATGATCAAGAAAAGACATGAATTTATAGACAATATAAAGCTCAGAGGGAGGGATTTAAAAAATGACGAATAAGCCTCAAGAGGAGAATATCGATGGAATTGCAATTATAGGAATGGCAGGGAAATTTCCTGGTGCCAAAAACATAAGGGAGTTTTGGGAAAATCTAATTCAGAACAAGGAAAGTATTACATTTTTTGAAGAGGAGGAGCTTCTTCAAGCAGGAATACCTTCTCATCTATTAAAAGACCCATATTATGTTCGTGCTAGAGGAGTTTTAGAAGATATAAATTTATTTGATGCATCATTTTTTAATATGACTCCTAGAGAAGCGGAAGTTACTGATCCTCAACATAGATTGTTTTTAGAAAGTTGCTGGGAAGCCATGGAAGATGCAGGTTATAACACAGAAAGATATCCACATCGAGTCGGTATTTTTGCAGGTGAGAGTATGAATAGCTACTTAATTGAAAATGTTTACCCACAATTTAGTGGTGCCCTTGGTGTTGATTCGTTACAGATGGCTATAGGTAATGATAAGGATAGCTTAACAACAAATGTATCTTATCGTATGAATTTAAGAGGACCAGGTATAACCATACAAACTTCTTCCTCGACTTCTCTTGTTGCTATAGCAATGGCATGTCAAAGTTTACAAAACTTTCAGTGTGATATGGCATTGGCTGGCGGCGTTGCTGTTGGAGCACGCCAAAAAACAGGGTACTTGTATCAAGAGGGTGGAATACTTTCTCGAGATGGACACTGTCGAGCATTTGATGCAAACTCTAGCGGATTTGTTACTGGGAGTGGAGTAGGTTCTATTGTCCTTAAAAGACTAGAGGATGCTTTAGAAGATAAAGATCAAATTTATGCTGTTATTAAGGGATATGCTGTAAACAATGATGGTTCTAAAAAAGTTAGTTATTCAGCTCCGAGTGTTGAAGGACAAGCAGAGGTGGTTTCAGAAGCTCTTGCTTATTCTGAATTTGAACCGGAGAGTATTGGATATATTGAGGCACATGGTACAGGAACACCAATGGGAGACCCAGTAGAGTTAGGGGCATTAACTCAAGCATATCGGATGATGGGCGCAAATAAAAATCAATTTTGTGCTATTGGTTCAGTAAAAACCAACATCGGACATCTTGATACAGCAGCTGGAGTAGCAGGCGTAATAAAAACAGCTCTATCATTAAAGAACAAAAAGATTCCAGCAAGCTTACATTTTCAATCACCAAATCCTCATATTGATATAGAGAATAGCCCTTTTTATGTAAATACAAAATTAACTGATTGGAATGCTGAAGAATATCCTAGACGTGCTGGAGTGAGCTCTCTTGGAATGGGGGGAACTAATGCCCATGTTGTTATAGAAGAAGCACCAGCTAGACCAGCTATAAAGGAAACTAGTAATTCGAAATTATTACTGATCTCCGCTCGAACTGAAACAGCACTACATTCCATTGCAGATAATTTAGCAGAATTTTTATTTGATAACCCACATGTCAATATGGATAATGTTGCTCATACACTCCAAATTGGTAGAAAAGAAATGGAATTTAGAAGTCATATAGTTTGTAATAATGCGAAAGAAGCTATTCGTATATTAAATGAACGAAAATATGATATGAGTATTGTTGGCGGAACTTCTAGTATCAAGCCTATTACCTTTATGTTTAGTGGGCAAGGCTCCCAGTATGTAGATATGGCTAAGGACTTGTACAACCAAAATGAAGTATTTCGTAAGACAGTAGAAGAATGTTCAACTATCTTAGAACCATTGATTGGTTATAAGATAGAAAAGATTATATATCCTGAAACCACTGAAGTAAAGACAGATATTGAAAACCTCATAAATCAGACAATATATACGCAGCCTGCAATCTTTACCATTAGCTATGCGATAGCCTCACTTTGGATTGAAATGGGGATAAAACCAAATTATTTAATTGGACATAGTATTGGTGAAATAGTCGCAGCTTGTATTGCAGGGGTTTTCCCGCTAGAAGATGCATTAAAGTTAGTTGCTGGTAGAGGGCGATTAATGCAAAATATGGAACCTGGGGCAATGTTAGCAGTAAATTTATCTGAAGCTGAAGCTTATGAAATTGCGGGTGATAAATTATCAGTAGCTGCGATAAATAGTCCAAACCTCTGTGTTATTTCTGGGCAAATCGACGAAATAGATCAACTTCAAAATAAATTAGAAACAAATGGAGTATTCTACAAAAGGTTACGAACGTCACATGCATTTCATTCTATTATGACAGAACCGATACTAGATGAATTTAGGAAACTTGTGAATATGATTTCATTTAACTCTCCAGAATTTACTATTATTTCTAACGTAACAGGACGTATTATCGGAAAAGAAGAAATCACTGATCCAGAGTATTGGGTAAAGCATATGAGACAGCCTGTGAATTTTGACGCAGGTATAAGAGGATTATTAAAAAAATCTGAAATGATTTTCTTGGAAGTGGGGCCAGGGGACACACTATGTTCTTTGGTTCAAGAACAATTGTCCATTGAAGATAAAGAGCAGGTTTTATCATCTATTAGGTCAACATTGGATAAAGTTAATGATTATGAGTTCTTTTTAAATACTGCAGGAAAACTATGGGGTAATGGATTTAAATTTGGAGATTCAGCTTTTTATCAAAAAGATGAAGCATCAAGAATTTCTTTACCTACCTATCCGTTTGAACGAAAAAGTTATTGGATAAAGGCTAAATATGAGCATAAACACATTATTGAGAACAATAACAATATAGAAATACCCGAAACAATTGATACTTCAGAGAGAGTAACGCTTAGGTTAAATACTTATGAACAAAGGCCACGACTTTCAAATGAATTTGTTAAAGCTGAAAATGAATCTCATCAGAAAATTGCGAATATATTTACTGATTTATTAGGAGTTGAACCAATAGGGATTTTTGATAACTTTTTTGAGTTAGGAGGCAACTCATTACAAGCTACCCAATTAATATCAAGAATTCAAAAACAATTTGGTGTCAGCCTTCCTTATCAAAACTTTTTCGAGGAACCAAATATAAATAATATTAGCAATTTTATAGACTCTCTAACAAAAGAAGAGGATACAATCGATTCTATTCTCGAGGAATTAGAAGGACTGACTGAAGAGGAAGCGGCCAAAATATTTATTCAGTTCAATACTGAGAAATAAGAGGAAGTGATTGCATGAAGACTATTTCTGATAGAATTTCTCAATTATCTCCAGAACAAATTATACGTCTTAAAGAAAAATGGGAAAATCAATTACAAAAAAATATACCAAATCAGGATACTACCTCTCTTTTGTCATTAAATCAACAGAGAATCTATTTACATCAACAAAATTATCCTGCTGATAGTTCCTATAATATGACTTACGCCGTTGAGCTACTTGGTCCAATAAATATATCAGCATTAGAACATGCAATTAATAGAGTAGTTTCTAGACATGAGATATTAAGAAGTCGATTTATTGAAAGAGAAGGTAAACCTCAACAAATAATTGAATCTTCATTAATTATTGATCTTTCTTATGAGGATTTAAACAAGATAGATTTTAATGAAAGAAAAAATGAAGCAATTAACAAGATTAAAAATATACAAAACATACCATTTGATTTAGAAGTTGGTCCTTTACTTAGAGTAACGGTATTTGAACTTGAGAAAGAGAGATTCATATTTTCATTAATGATGCATCATATTATTTCTGATGGATGGTCCATTCAAATTTTTGTTAATGAACTTTTGTCATTTTATAAGGAAGCTGTAGGGTTTATCCAAGTAAAACTACCTCCTTTAAAGATGCAATATAAAGATTTTGCAGAATATCAGAGACAGTGGATGAAAAGTGAAGAATTTAATCATCAAATGAACTATTGGAAAAGTCAATTAATGGACTCGACAGGTTTCCTAGATTTACCTACAGATTTCTCCCATCCAGTTAAGATTTCTAATTCTGGAAGTGTACATTCAGCAACTATTGATTCTGATAGATTAAATAAACTTAGAATGTTAAGTCAGAAAAATGGTACAACAACATTCATGACAACTCTTGCTGTTTTCAATGTACTTTTATATCAATTTACTACCCAGTCTCGGTTAGTAGTAGGAGTACCTTTTTCGGGAAGAACTAATTATGACTTTGAATCTATCATTGGCTTTTTTACAAACACTGTGGTATTCGATACAAACTTAAATGGAAATCCAGAATTCAGTAATGTATTGGAGCGTATTTCCAAAACGAGTATAAATGCTTATAGTAATGCGAATATTCCTTTTGATATGTTAGTTGAAGAATTATTTCCAAATAGACCACATGGGAAAATCCCTTTATCTCAAGTTATGTTTATTTATCAGAATATTAAAACTACAAATATGAATTTGGATAACATTCAGATTAATAATGTACCTATAGAGAGTTCTACCTCAATGGCGGAACTTTCATTAGAGTGTATTGAAAATGAAAACACAATTGAGCTTCGATTTGAATACAGAACAGATCTTTTTAAATCAAAAACTATTAAACGCTTGGCTGATCATTTTTTAACATTGGTAGATATCATTGTGAGTAATCCATCTATTAAGCTTTCAGAGTTACCTTTACCAGTGGGAGATTGTAAATTATTGAGCATGTGGAATCAGACGAGAGAAGATTATGAGTTGGAAAGTACCATTCATGATCTTTTTTCAGTTCAGGTATCTGATCATCCTGATTCTGTGGCATTTATTCAAGGCAATCGCTCTATCACATACAGCGAATTAGAAATTAATTCAAACAAATGGGCAAGATATCTTAAGAAACATGGTGTAATGAAGGGAAGTAAAGTGGGAATTTGTTTAGAGAGATCGTTGGAATCAATGATTTCTGTACTGTCTATCCTAAAACTTGGAGCAATGTTCGTACCATTGGACATTAATTATCCAAAAGACCGTCTAAAGTACATGATTGAAGATTCAGGTATTAAGACTATTTTAACCAAGGCAAAATACACTTCCTTATTGCCTATATCTACGAATCAAACTGTGATTTGTGTGGATGAACATCAATATAGCTTGATGCAAGAGTGTAGTGAACGTCTAGGTACAATTATAAATTCTCATACTCCAGCGTATATGATGTACACATCTGGGTCTACTGGACGTCCTAAAGGAGTTATAGGTACTCATCGAAATGTAATTAACCGAATAAAATGGATGGTCAATAAGTATCCGTTTGAGGAAACGGAAATATGTTGTCATAAGACATCTTCCAATTTTATTGATTCGATTTGGGAGATGTTTGGTCCACTATTAAATGGGATACCCAGTGTAATTATTTCTGATGAAACAGTAAGAGATATCAATCAATTTATATTTGTGCTTCAACAGAACAAAATAACAAGAATTGTCCTTGTTCCTTCGGTTCTTAAGATGATAGTAGAAAATAATATTTATATTTCTAGGGATTTGCCTTTCCTAAAATTTTGGGTTGTGAGTGGAGAAGAGCTAAATATTACACTAGTAAATAAATTTAGGCAGCTTTCAAATCAATGTACTAAGCTAATTAATTTATATGGTTCCTCAGAAGTCATGGCAGATGCAACTTATTTTGATACCTCTGATTTAGTTCAAACAAATCAAAAGGTTCCTATTGGTAAGCCAATAGGAAATACAGAGATATATATTTTAGATTCTGAAATGAAACAAGTTCCAATTGGTGTGGTTGGAGAAATATATATCGGCGGAGAAGGGGTTGCAATAGGTTATAACAAAGAGGATTTAACACAAGAAAAATTTGTTATGAATCCATTTAAATCAGACAAAGGAAAAGTTTTATTTAAATCGGGTGATTTAGCAAAGTTTTTGGAAGATGGGAATATAGAATATATAGGACGTAAAGATTCCCAAATTAAACTTAATGGAATTCGTATTGAATTAACTGAAATTGAATCTGTTTTATTGAATCACAGTGAGATCATTGAAGCAGTAGTATTAATGAATAATCGAATAAATACTCTTTGCGTATACTTTGTGGGAGCTATTGATAAAGAGGAATTAAAAAAATATCTTAGAAAACATCTTCCACAGTATATGATACCTCATTTGTATTTACGTTTGGAAAGGTTGCCATTACTACCAAACGGTAAAATTGATAAAAAGAAACTTGTATCGATGGATTATTCATACACTAGGGTCAATGAAGATCTTCCAAAAAATAAAATAGAAGATAAACTTTTAAAAATATGGAAAGAGGTATTAAAACAGGACTCAATTGGAACTAATATTAGTTTCTTTGAATATGGAGGTAATTCAATTAAGGCTTCCCTGCTTTCAGTTAGCATATATCAATCATTTGGAGTCCAAATTCCTCTAAGGGAAATATTAGAAGGGGTAACAATTCAAAAACTAGCTACAATTATCAATAACCATGATATTCAGATGAAATTACCGAAAATAGACAAGCAATCAAATCTATCAAATTACAGAGCAAGCTCATCACAATCAAGGCTATTCTTTATGAACAGATTAATGGAAAATGGAATTCATTATAACCTTCCAAATATTATTCAATTTGAGGGAAAACTAGATGTGGAGAGGCTAAGAAACTCAATTGATATTTTGATTTCTCGTCATGAGATTCTTAGAACATCATTCCAACTAACAGCTTCTACTGTAGAACAGAAAGTTCATGATGATATTGAGTTTGAACTGGTAACAATCTATGAGGGAATAGAATTTTTAGAAGCTAGAATGCGTAAGTTTGTAAAGGAATTCGACTTAACAAAAATTCCGTTGTTTAGATTTCTATTAGTAAACCATGGGGAAAATTTTCATTCTTTACTAATTGATATGCACCATATTATTGTGGACGGGATTTCTATAGATTTATTACGTACTGAACTTTTAAGTTTATATAATGGTGAAGAGCTATCCCCTAAAACATTACAGTATAAAGATTATGCAGTATGGCAAGGAAACTTACTACAAACTGATGAAATGTTAAATGGTGAACAATATTGGTTAAACAAATTTAGTGACGGTGGTCCTATTCTTCAGTTGCCTACTGATTATTTACGACCACCAATAAAAAAATATGAGGGCGAAGAACAGGAATTTGTGATTGATTTAGAAAAATTAGCTTTCTTAAGAAAATTGGCATCAGAATTGGGTGTTACCCTGTATTCTCTTGTTTTATCGATATTTGGAGTTCTGTTAGCAAGAAATTCGGGTCAAGAAGATATAGTTATAGGTACAGCTGTGTCTGGAAGAAGGCATCCTGATATTACTGATATGATAGGTGTATTTATTAATAATGTCGGCTTGCGGATTTACCCAAAATTAGAAAAAACTTTCAGATCATATCTCTATGAAGTAAGAAAGACTGTTTTTGATGCTCTTGAATATCAGGATTATCCTTTCGAAGAACTTGTAAACAAGATTCCTTTAAAGAGAGATTTGAGTAGGAATCCTCTGATTGATGTAATGTTTATTTGGCATAACTATAAATCTGACGAACATATATCATTTCCAGATTTAAATGTAAGTTATGTAAGACCAACATCACTTGGTGCTAAATATGACTTAACTTTAAATATTTGGGAGGAAAAAGAAAATCTAACCTGTCACATAGAGTACGATAAAAATTTATTTAAACCAGAATCCATAGAACGCATTAGTGAACAATTTCAATTAATGATAAATGTAATTGGGGACTATATTGATAAGGAAATATTAAGAATTCCTTTAGTAAGAGAAGATGAAGTTTCTGATATTACTAGTACAAGTCATTTGTCTTCATCTAAAATTGAATATCATACTATCCTAGAAAGCTTTGATGAATGTGTTCGTACTATGCCAAGTAAAGCCGCTATTGTTTTCAATGAGAGAGAGTATACGTATATCGATTTATATAGAGATATAAACGAATTAGTTAGAACTCTTTTAGAGTCTGGTGTTGGCCCCGAACAAATTGTTGGTGTAATGCTTGACCGTTCATATACTACTGTTGTAGCAATACTAGCAATCCTTAAATCGGGAGCAGCATTTCTTACAATAGATCCAACATATCCTGCCGAGAGGGTATCGTATGTTCTACGTGATAGTAATACATCAGTAATAATCTCTGAAGATAAATACAGAACCAGTTTGGATTTTAATGGGAAGACTATCTATATCAATAGTGATAATAAAAATGTCAATCAGTCTATCCCTGTAAATCCAATAAAATTGGAATCAAATAACTTAGCATATGTTATGTATACATCGGGATCAACAGGGGAACCAAAAGGTGTGATGATTGAACATAAAGCTTTGAATCACTATATATCAAGCATCAGTAGTAGATTAAATTTAGACAGCACAGCAAGGTTTTTAGCATTAACTACAGTGTCATTTGATATTTTCATAACAGAAATGTTGTTTCCATTAACTTTGGGAGCGAGTGTGGTAATTAGTGATGAAGAACAGCAGAGAGATATGCAAAAGTTAACTGAGTTAATAATTGATAATAAAGTAAATGTAATTCAAACAACCCCTTCTAGAATTCAGCTAATGTTATCTCACTCAGGTTGTAATGATATTTTTAACAATTTGGACCTGTTAATTGTTGGGGGAGAGACATTTCCGAATCAAATGCTACCAAAACTGAGAGAGAAATACAAAGGAACACTTTTAAATGCGTACGGACCAACAGAGACTACAGTTTGGACGACAATCAAAGAGTTAAAGAATGAAGACAAAATCACTATTGGTCAACCATTACCAGGTTATAGATGTTACGTATTAGATGAATATCAACAATTATTGCCTCAGGGTGTTCCTGGTGAACTCTATATTGGTGGGCCAAGTATTGCACGAGGGTATAAAAATAATGAGAATTTAACTCTTGCAAAATTTATCAATGATCCTTTTAATCCAACTGAGCGAATTTATCGAACAGGAGATAAGGCAATAAAATTAAAAAATGGAGAAATCGAGTTAATTGGAAGAACAGATGACCAAATGAAGATAAGAGGTTATCGAATTGAACCAGTGGAGATCGAGAATACTTTAGGTCTTTTAGAAGGAGTTAACCAAGCGGTAGTATTAAAAAAGAAAAAAGGAACTGAAGATATATTATTTGGTTATTATGTATCTGATGAAGAGATTGACACAAAACTAATGCGTCAGTTTCTAACCACTAAATTACCAGCATACATGATTCCACAGTATTTGATTCGCTTAGATTCATTACCCTTAACTCCTAATAATAAAATTAATAGAAAAGTTCTTTCTGAAAGAAACGATAATTTAAAGGGTGGAGATTTTTCTAAATTAAAATTTCATCCAGAGAATGTAGTTCAAATATCTCTTCTTAAAATATGGAGTGATATTCTCCAAACAGATGCCATTGATATTGATGATAATTTCTTTGACATTGGGGGGAGCTCGATACTGCTTATGCAAATGCATGATCGAATTAACATAGAGTATCCAAATAGAATTACCATCACTGAACTATTCGGATATCCAACTATTCGTATAATATCCGAAAAATTATCAAGTACTCCGGAATTAACAAAGCATATTGAAGTAAGTAAAATACCAAATAATTATGCCTATTCCGTCCTAGCCAATCGTCCTAATGGAAAGTGTACTCTAAAGTTGGATTCCTTAATAGTCAAAGAATTAGATACCTTATCCCATATTCAGGGTTGTGCTTTGGATGAACTATTATTAGCGGCTTATATCTATACTCTTAGTGAATTTAGCCAAGATAGAGTGCCAAGTATATACACTTGGGTTACTTTAGATCAACAACTTCGACTAATATCTGTAGATTTAAATAGCCATAAAATAAATGGAATAAAGACATTTATTAAAATTGTTAGTAATCTTTATAATCAATCTTTTCATACAAATATTTATGAATACCTTACCTCTCAAAAGATAAGATTAAAACAAAATGAATTTTTACCGGTTTTTTCTAGTTTTGAACATAAAGCAACATTAGATGGAATTCGACACATTTCAAGATTACCTTTCTACTATTCTCGAAATAACGAGAAAATATTTATTATATGTGAATACGAAGGTAAGTATATTCGTAAGGAAGGGGTTTTAGAAATGCTTGATATATTTTCTAATGTACTCGAAAGCATTATAGAATCTATAGGCCCGAATGGAGGAGAAGTAATTCATGAATAGAACCGCATTGTTATTTCCAGGTCAAGGTTCTCAGTACGTTGGTATGGGACAAGATATATATAAATCTAGCTCTATTGTAAGAGAAACATTTGAAGAAGCTGAAGAAACAGTAGGTATTGAACTTTCAAAAATCTGTTTTGAGGATAATAATGGAACTTTGACTAGTACAGAAATTGCACAACCTGCAATTCTTACACTTTCAGTTGCTCAATTTAGACTCTTAAATGAAAGGTATGAGATAAATCCGAGTCTTTTAGCTGGACACAGTTTAGGTGAATATTCGGCCCTTTGTTGTAGTGAGGTATTTTCATTTTCTGATGCTCTCAAAATTGTACAAAAACGTGGACAATTAATGAAAGATACTTCTCAAATGAAAGGTACAATGGCTGCAGTTATTGGCATTGATTCTAATGAAGTAACCAGTGTTTGTCTAGAACTACTGTCATTAGGCCATATAGTAGGGATAGGAGCATATAATTCCCTGACACAATGTTCTATTTCGGGAGAAAAGAAGGCGGTAGAAATGGCCAGTACGCGACTTAAAAAGATGGGTGGAACTGTTATACCATTAAATGTAAGTGGTGCATTTCACAGTTCTTTAATGAATGAAGCAGCCACTGAATTAAGAAAAACTCTTGAAAAATACCGATTTTCAAGAATGAAATGGCCAGTACTTTCAAACGTTACTGGGGAACCTCACCATGGAGTTAACAATATTATTGATAATCTTGTTTTACAAATGACTGCACCAGTTCAATGGATCGAGAATATGAACTATCTATTGAAGAAAAATATTACTCATGCCATTGAATTAGGTCCAGGCACAGTACTTAATAATTTATCTAAGGAATTTAATGGTCTAGAGGTATATTCATATGACACTGAAAAAGATGCAGAGATATTAATAAACTTATTGACTCCTGAAGAGGACAGATTGGCATTCATAGGAAGAGCGTTAGCTACTGCTGTTTGTATTAAAAATAACAACGACGATGTGGAACAATATAAACTTGGTGTCATAGAACCCTATCAACGCATTAAAGAAATGTACTTGTTATTAGAAAAGAAACAGGAAACACCAACAATGGAACAACTAAAGGAAACAATTGAAATGTTGCTAACAGTTATCCAGACTAAAAAAGCTGATATGCAAGAATGTAATATTCGAATAAAGTCCTTACTCTATGAAACTGGTACTAAGGACTTGCTTAAGGAGATTAATCTTCCATTTAATTTGATGCATTGAAGCGAGGTTAAAATATGTTGAAATTGAATTACAATAAAAAATATAAAAGTGGTGATTTTTTACAAGAAGAAGAATCATTACATGAAATAGCTGTTATTGGTGTTTCGGCAAAACTGCCACAAGCAGACAGTCCTGATTCATTTTGGGATTTATTATGTAGTGGAACAGATGCAATTAGCACTTTTCCTAAATCCCGAATACCAGATGTTTCAGCTTATATGAAGTATAAAAATAATTACCCACATAACTCGTATTGTGATGGAAGTTACCTTCCACATATAGATTATTTTGATCATGAATTCTTTAATATTACGGCAAAGGAAGCTTCTCTAATGGACCCTAATCAGCGGATTTTTCTTGAAGTAGCTTGTAAAGCTATTGAAGATGCTGGATATGGCGGGGGAAAATTATCCGGAAGTCTAACAGGTGTTTATGTTGGATATTCAGGTAATGGTGAATATCAAACGTTTATTTCAGATGTCCAACCAGAATCCGTAATCTTATCTGAAGCTGGAAATATTCAATCAATTATTGCTAGTAGACTTGCTTACACCTTGGACTTAAAGGGTCCCTCTTTATTGGTTGATACTGCTTGCTCTTCTTCACTTGTTGCTGTACATATGGCATGTCAGGCTATTAGAAGTAATGAATGTGATATGGCTATTGCAGGTGGGATTAAAATATCATTTCTTCCTTTTGAGTCTGATGACAAACTTGGGATTGAATCTAGCAGTGGAAAAACAAGAACTTTTGATGATAATTCTGATGGAACTGTATTTGGCGAAGGAACTGTAGCCTTGTTGTTAAAACCTTTACAACGTGCTCTTAATGATCATGATCATATTTATGCGGTGATAAAAGGGTCTGCAGTGAACCAAGATGGACGCTCGATTGGAATCACCGCACCTAATGTACTGGCTCAAGAGAATTGTATTACACAAGCTTGGGATAATGCAGGTATTGAACCGGAAACCGTTTCTTATATGGAAGCGCATGGAACTGGAACAAAGCTTGGCGACCCTGTTGAAGTAGATGCTATTTCGCGTGCATTTAGAAAATATACAAATAAGCAACAATTTTGTGGTCTGGGTTCTATCAAATCGGTTTATGGTCATTTAGATCACGCTGCAGGAATATTAGGATTACTTAAAGTAATATTAATGTTAAAAAATCGTAAAATTCCACCTACACTTAACTTTTCTTATCCTAATAGAAACATTGACTTTATTAGTTCACCAGTTTACGTTTCTGATAAAGTTCAAGAATGGGAGACAGTAAATAATCACCCAAGAAGGTGTGGAGTAAGTTCTTTTGGTTTAAGTGGGACCAATTGTCATGTTGTTTTAGAAGAAGCTCCAGCTTACCAGGTAAATGATCATTCGAAAACAGTAAAGGAAGAAAAAATTCACCTATTTAGTCTTTCGGCTAAGAAGAAACATGTTCTTGAGAAAATGGTGACTATTCAAAGGAAATTTATAGAAAACAATATCCAAGAAGATATAAAGAATGTTTGTTATACGGTTAATACTGGTAGAACACATAGTATATATCGTCTAGTTATTTTAGTAAGGAATATGGATGAGCTCTTAATCAAGTTGAAACATCTTGAATATCATGGATTGAATACTTTTGAGGATCAAGATATATTTTACGGATCTCATTTTGTTGTGCCCAATATTAAAAACCAACTTGAAAATGGAGAGATGTACGGTTCTGATAAAGTTTATCTTACAAGCGCTTTAAATAATTTTATTAAAGGATTGTCAAATAATCTTACCCCTATCGATTTTCGGAAGATTTGTAACCAATATATTCAAGGTGCTGATATATCATGGCATTCTTTTTACAGCTTATTTTCGGATACTTATTACAAATTAAGTATGCCTGGATATATCTTTGACAATATAAGATGTTGGCCAAACATTCCTAGTACTAAATCGGCGATTAGTATAAAGAAGGAAAAATCAGCTAAGGATTTCGGACATCCCTTTATTGATGAATGCGCAATAGTATCATTAGAACAAGACATTTATGTGAGTAAGTTCTCAATGAATGAACATTGGGTACTTAGAGAGCATAAAATTTTAGGGAAAAGTCTGTTGCCTGGAACTGCTTATTTAGAGATGATAGAAACAATTTGCTCTAGGTACTACCCTACTGAATATTCATATGAAATTAGGGATGTCTTCTTTCTTAACCCATTAATAGTAGAACCAAATACAGAAATTGAAGTTCAAATGATAGTAAAAGAACGAAAAGATAAACTAGATATCATTATTGCATCAAAACAATCAGAATCCCATCAATGGGTTAAATATTGTGAGGCTAATGTCTATTCAATTCAACTTCCACTCGTGAAATCAATGACCTTAGATGATTTATATACTCAAATGCAACCCATAAATGAGAATAACAACAATAGTGAGGAAAGCTTTTTTGATTTCGGTCCACGATGGACTACACTATTAGATCGGTTATATGTTGGAAAGGAAGAGGTTTTAGCTGAATTTAGTCTACCGGATTGTTTTTCATCTGATTTAGAAAATTTTCGTTTACATCCATCTTTACTTGATGTAGCTGTAAATGTTGCTAGTCAAGTATCAGGAAACGGCTTATACCTACCCTTATCTTATAATTCAATAAGGGTGCATTCAGCTCTACCAGGAAAAATTATCAGTCATGTACGTAAAAAGAAAGTTAGTCATTCGGATGCTGAAACTATGTCTTTTGATGTAACGATATACGATTCCGAGGGTAATATACTATTTGTTGCCCAGGACTTTACAGTAAAAAGAGTAAATTCAATTGATTTTCATCAAAGTAGTGATGAGATATCTTCAACAAAGTTCTATCAAATAAATTGGGTTCAGCTTCCAGATCTTCCTAACAATAAATTATCTGAAAGAAATGGAAAGATGTTATGTATCCGATTTGAAAATAGTTGTAACGATTTATTAAATCATTTTTCAGTTAGCTCGAATATAATAGATGTCATCATTGGAAGTGAATTTAAAAGAATTAGTCCAAATCAATATATTTGTTCAGGAACAAAAGAGGATTATGACAAACTTTTTAGTATGTTAGGTGATGTCGATATATACAAGATTCTTCATATGACAACACTATTACATAAAGAACAGATTAAAGAGAGGAGAGATATAGATAATATAATTCAGAATAGTGTATACAACCTAAAAAATATGCTAAGAAGTATGATTGATAGCCAGAAGAACAGGGGTATAGAGATTATACTTTTGAGCAAGAACGGATTTCAGGTTACAGGAAATGAAGCATTGATTCATCCATTAAATGCTGCATATTTAACATGGGGGCAGTCAATTCCTGATGAATACCCTAACTTGTCTTGTCGATCCATCGATATCGACGATAATACTTTGCTAGAAATAATCGAGAAGGAAATTTATTTTGAATCACAGCAATATATTACAGCAATCAGAAATCAAGTGCGTTATCAAAAGGAAATATCAGTTCTCAGCCAAATAAATAGTACTATCAAGAAGAACCTCCCTCTGCGTCAAGAAGGGGTTTATTTAATTTCTGGAGGTACAGGGGCTCTAGGGAATGAGGTTGCAAAATTCCTTGCAAGAAAGGAAAAAATCCATCTGGTTCTTGTAGGTAGAACCACTGAAAAAGAAGGAAATATTAGTTATACCCAGAGAATACAAGATACCAAAAAACATATTAATGCTTTGGGTTCTACAGTTGAATATCTTCCTGCCGACATCAGCAATGAAGAACAAGTAAAACGCGTTGTACAACATATTAAAGGGAAGTATAAAAAAATCAATGGAATTATTCATGCTTCTGGAATAGCCTCAAAGGGATTTATTATCAACCGAACAGATGAGGAAACTGACCAAGTGTTGAGTTCAAAGATTTATGGTGCTTGGCTCCTTGATAAGTACACAGTCAATGAGGAAATGGATTTTTTTATTTCCTTTTCTTCAATTTCAAGTTTATATGGTTCAGCTGGCCAATCTGATTATGCTGCTGCAAATGCTTACTTAGATGTTTTCTCAGATTATAGGAACTCTCATGGGCGCAAAACCTTAACAATAAATTGGGCACCATGGAAGGATATAGGTATGGCAGCTGAGAATAATGTTCAGGACAATGGAGTATTCAAAATGCTGGATGTTTCAGAGGGAATTGAAGCATTTGAAAATATCTTTGGGCATGAAGCGGGTTCTGTTGTTGTTGGTAGGCTTAATGAAAAGTTATTAGCTACTAAACTTAAAGAGGTAGATATATTGTTTGATAACGAAATAATTTCTAGAATTCAAAAGAGTGTATCTACTGTTAAAACTATTAATCCTAAAGAGGAAAATGGTTCTACATCTTTCAAAAAGAAAAATTCGTCAAGAAATGAAGATGTCATGAATACGATTTCAAATATTTGGCGTGATATTTTAGGTATAGAAGAGGTTTCAATTTATGATAGTTTTGGTTCTTTAGGTGGGGATTCTATTACTGCCACGAGAATATATAAAGAAATAGATAAAGAGTATCCAGGAAAAATTGATATAGGGAGCATTTTTGCATTTCCATCGATTCTAGAAATATCAAAACATATTGAAAATCAGATTCAACAAGACCTAGCTGAAAAAACTGTTTCTAATAAAGATAGAGTAAGCCATGGGTCTGATGAGTTAATAGACGATGTACTAAAGCAACTAAGAGATCAGTCACTATCTGTAAGTGAAGCAATGGAATTAATTTAAATTCAAAAAGAATTAAGGGGAGATGTTGTAATGTTTATTGATGATGTGGTAACGAAAATTTGGGAACCAGTTTCTGATGTTTATGAAATCGAATTTAATAATGCTTTAAAATATGAACCGGAAAAGTTAGCGGAAATTATCATTGAAGAAGTAAAAAAAGTTGATACCGTTGTCTTCCAGAGTAGGGAGCTAAATATGATTGCACTCGTAACTAGCGGTTGTCCTCATAATGTGAGAAATGGAAAAATGTCAGGATGCAGTTTTTGCGATTATAATTCTACTGAAACAAAAGGGGTTGCAATGTTGAATGCTCTTAAGAGAATGAGCCCTGAATTATACGCTAAAGTTGTAAGTTTTAGTATTGAGAATGCAAGAGATAAAATTCATAGACCTAGTGCGGTAGAGCTTATTACGGCATATGACTGCTTAAATCCTCAAGAAATCCCGGAAAAAGTATATGAAGATGTTATTGATAAAGGACAAATGTTTAACAGAAAAGTCCGTCCATTTAAAACTATTTTTGAAACAAGAGCATCAAGTATGAATTATAACAAAATCATGTCTTGGAAAAAGAATTTAGGGAAAAAGGTAATGATAGAATTTGGGGTAGAAGTAGGTGATGAATGGGTAAGGAATCACTGGGTAAATAAGAATTTAAGTGCTGCACAAATCGAAAAAGCTATCGCAACCATTCGTAAGGCCGAATGTGAATCTAGTGGTAACTTGCTTATTGGTGTTCCAGGTTGTACAGAAGAGCAGTCAATTCAACTATTCAAAGATTCAGCTATTATGCTAGCAGACCTAGGTATCGACCACATTTTATGTTCTCCTTTAGGAAGAAAGGAAAGAACTTTACAAGGATATCTGCACACTAAAATGGTAAATAATGAGCGATTAAATGAGTTTGGACTAGTAAATGGAGATCAGACAGGTATGCCTTGGATATTTACTGTAGTTAATGCTCTTTATGCTGTTGGAAGTGAAAGACCAGACATTATCCCGAAACTAACTACTAGCCCAGCAAATTTACCACCATATTTAAGAACAACGGAACTTCTTTATAAAGGAACTGAATTAGAAAAATGTATTGATATTGCGGGAAAAACACTTAAAGAATTCTATAATATCAATCAAGATTTTGAAAAAATCAAAGTACTATACCATGAAATGATCAATGATCCAGCTTATGCTATCTATGAACAATTCTTAGAAAAACAGAAGAAAGCTGGAAGTCTTAAAGATACATTAGTTATATTAGCAGAAGAGTTGGCAAAAGAATTTTGGGATGAGGATTGGGAAGAAAGAGTAAATTCATTCCGTGAAAATGAGCTTTCAAACCTCGGTGCTTAAGGAGGAAACTCAGTGGATCAACTAAAACAATATATTTTACATCAGGTCGCAAACCATCAACTAACAATAGAAGAAGCAAAAAAATTATTGAAGGAACTTAACCAGAAAAACACAAGTAATGAAGAGACTTCAGATGACATTGCAATTATTGGTATGGCCGGAAGGTTTCCCAAAGCAGCTGATATCAAAGAGTTTTGGAATAACATTTTGAGAGGTGTCAATTGTATTGACAGACCTTCAATATTAAGAAGAAAGGGCTGGGAGGATGTTTTAAAAGACCATTTTCAATTAGAAAATCTCTCGGAAGAATTACTATCTTTTGGCGGTTATCTTGATGATGTAAATGCCTTTGATGCTGAATTTTTTGGAATATCAAAAAAAGAAGCAAAGTTTATGGATCCTTGGCAAAGAAACATGTTAGAAACCGTATACCTCGCATTGGAAGATGCGGGGTATGGGGGTCAAACCGCTTATGGAACTAATACAGGAGTGTTTATAGGTAGGGACCATGCTGTTGAATCTTCCTATGCGAAAATCGCAGGAAATGTTCATCCATTAGTTCTTACAGGATCATATTCATCTATACTTGCTAGTAGAATATCACATACATTTAATTTTCAAGGTCCAAGTATTGTCGTAGATACTGCTTGTTCATCCGCCTTAGTTGCTATTCATCAAGCATGCCTCGCATTAAAGAATGGACAATGTAACTTAGCTGTAGCTGGTGGCATAAACCTTAGGGAAAACTTTATAGAATCTCCAGACCAACCAATGCAAGGGATATTAACAGAAGAACCAATGGTAAGGACCTTTGACAAAAGTGCAAAAGGAACTTTGTTAAGTGAAGGTGTAGGTGCTATTTTACTTAAACGTTATAAAGAAGCTGTTAAGGACGGAGATAGGGTCTATGCTATTGTAAAGGGTTCAGCTGTCAATAATGATGGTGGTAAGATGGGTATTGCTACCCCCAATGCAAATATGCAGCAAAAAGTAATTGAACAATCATGGGAATCTGCTGGAATAAACCCAGAATCAATCTCCTATATAGAAGCACATGGAACAGGAACTCTCTTGGGCGATCCAATAGAAGTTAAAGCAATAACTGAAGCTTTTAAAAAATTTACTAACCGTAAACAGTTCTGTGCAATCAGTACTGTAAAAACAAACGTAGGACATACTGTCGCTGCATCTGGAATAGCTTCTTTAGTTAAAGCAGTATTTGCGATGAAATATAAGAAAATTCCTTATCACATTAACTTTAAAGAAGTAAATCCATATATAGATTTTACAGATAGTGCAGTTTATGTAAGTGATCGTACAGCCAATTGGGTTGATTCATTAGAACCACGTAGGTGTGGTGTAAATTCATTTGGGTTTAGTGGAACAAATTGTCACATAGTGTTAGAAGAACCCATGAATAATGGAAACTCTTCGAATGGATGGGCAATAGAGGAGCCTTCTTTTCCCTATTTATTTTCAATTTCTACTAAGAATGAGAAGACTTTAAGGGAACTTGTAAAGAGCTATAAATATTTTCTTGAAGATGTGGATTGGCAAAGCTTAGATCTACAAGATATGTGCTATACAACACTATGTGGAAGAGGACATTATGAATCCCGTGTACTTTTACAGGTTAATAGCATTGAAGAGTTATATAACAAAATTCTTCTTCTACATAATTGTGATGATTGGGAAGAAATTGATGATAGTAATATTCATTTTGGATGGCATCGAATAATTAAAAATTACGAAAATGTAAAACAAAATGGAGAGATAACAGATAAAGATTTAAATGCGCTAAATGATGAGGCATCCTATATTCTAAAACTCTTATTAGACGGTGATAATCTCAATTGGAAAAAGTTATCGGAGTACTATGTAAAAGGTGCATCAATAGATTGGAAAAGTCTATTTCATCACAAAAAAACATTTAAAACTGAACTACCATTGTATCCGTTGGAGCGTAAAAGGGTCTGGATCGATGGTTCAGAGAAAAAAATGAAGTCAGCGAAAGAAAGAAGACGTGAGCGACAAGAGGCATCCATAAGGCGTAAAGCTAAACTAGTTTCCCAAGAAAACCAAAATGAAATTATATCTCCTGTAACTGATGATGAGAAAATAATGATTTCTATTTGGAAAGAGGTTTTAAATGTAGAAAAAATTGGTGTACACGACAACTTTTTCAGTCTTGGTGGTGATTCAATTAAAGTAATACAAGTTACATCTAAAGCTCAAGATCAAAGTTTTAATATGTCGGTACAACAATTATTTGAGAATCAAACTATATATGAACTAGTTCAGGCAGTTGGAAAAGAAAAGAAAGAACAAAAACCTGTTTTAATAAAGAACTTTGAATTGATATCTGACGAAGATGTATCTAAAATACCATCAAATATAGAAGATGCGTATCCAATAAGTGCACTCCAAACAGGTATGTTATTTCATAGTATCTGGTCAACTTCATCTGAATCTTTTCATGATATTTTAAGTCTACATATCAAGGAAAAGTTAGATGAAACTAGTTTCAAAAAAGCAGTCAACATTATGGTAAGTAAACATCCAGTATTACGTACTACATTTGATTTTATTAATTTTAGTAAGCCATTACAATTAGTCCATTTTAACGCAAAAGCTCCAATTTATATTGAGAAAATTACTGGATTAACCCAAGAAGAGCAGGATGCATACCTTGAAAAGTGGCGTTCAAAACAAAAAGATGAAGGGTTTGATTGGTCGAAACCACCGCTTTTACGAGTATTTATTCACTACAGAAGTGACGATGCATTCCAGTTGTCATTAATTTTTCACCATTCTATTTTAGATGGGTGGAGTGTATCTAGCCTATTGACGGAATTGTTCAAGTATTATTCATTACTAAAAGTAGGAGTACCAATCTCGCAAGATTCACACTTAGAAATTGGTTTCAGGGATTATATTGCAGCAGAAAGTAAGATGATTCAATCAGACGATGCTCCTAAATACTGGAAAGAAAAGCTAGATGGATTGGAAGCTATAGATTTACTAAGTAAGCGGATGAACGATGATAGAAATGAGCATAGATTTCTCCAAGAAATTAGATTAACTGTGAATGAGCAACTGGTTGAACAATTAATAGAAGTGAGCAGAAAAATTTCTGTTCCATTAAAAACAATTTTTCTAGCAGCACATATTAAAGCATTACAACTAATTAGTGGTAAAAATGATGTATTATCAGGAATTGTAGTAAATGGAAGATTAGAACAAAATGGTGGGGATAGAGTCCTTGGTTTATTCCTAAATACCCTACCTTTTAGATTTAACAGTTCATATTCAACTTGGGAGGAATTGCTAAGAAGTGTATTCCAAAATGAACAAGAAGTGATTCCATATCGCAGGTATCCTCTCGCAGAAATTCAAAAGACTACCAATAAGCCTATAGTAATATCAAGTATATTTAACTATCAGAACTTCCATATCTATAATGAGGTTAATAATTATGGGGAGTTGGAAGTACTTTCTGATGAAATGTTTGAGGTAACAGATGTTCCTTTGTATGTAAGATTCATTCAAGGGAGATTTAACAAAGAGGTTACATTAGGATTACAGTACGATTCAGATATCTTTACGGAATCAGAAATAGATAGAATAGGAAAATACTATTCAAATATTTTATGTGCGATTGCGTCAGACTCAATGGAAAATAGTTTGAAGACTAACTTACTTACAGAAATAGAACAGGAAAAAATTAAGCACTGGAATAGCACAGAAACAACTTTTCCTAAGAATAATCTATTAAACATGATTGAAACTCATGCTTTATCAACACCTGACAAAATTGCTCTTACATACGGAGAAAGTCATTTGAGTTTCAGCGAAATGTACGAGGAAGTAAATCAGAAGGTTAAGGTGCTAAAGAAAATTGGTTTGAAACCAGGAATGCATATTGGAGTTTATATGAATCGAAGTATCGAATCGGTAGTAAGTTTACTGTCGATATGGAAAGCTGGATGTGTATATGTTCCACTTGATCCAGTATATCCATCTGAGAGAATTGAATATATGATAAAAGATGCTAATTTATCCCTAATATTAACTCAAAATGAGACAAACGATTTCCTATCTGAAAAAGATGTTTTGGTATGGAATGTCGATAATGTTCCGAACTTTCAAAATGAAAATCTAATGCAACAAGAATACAATAGCTATCATGATGATTTAGCTTATATTATATATACCTCAGGTTCTACGGGCGTACCTAAAGGTGTAATGGGTAGGCATAGTGGACTATTAAATAGGTGTGAGTGGATGTGGGAGAAGTATCCATTTAGAGAAGATGAGGTTTGTTGTTGTAAGACTTCTATAAGCTTTATCGATTCTCTTGCAGAAATTCTTTCTCCTCTAGCTCAAGGCATACAATTAGTTATATTCCCAACTGAGATTGTCATGGACCCGAGTTCACTTGTTCAAGAAATGTTCACCCATAAAGTATCTAGGATTGTAGTAGTTCCATCTCTTCTAACTTTACTACTAGATTTATATGATGATTTATCCAATCTCTTACCACATCTACAATTATGTATAACAAGTGGTGAAGAGTTAACATCATCTATTGTACGACAATGGAATAAAAAAATGCCTGGACGAAAACTAATCAACTTATATGGTTCATCAGAAGTTTCAGCGGATGTCCTATATTATGAAATAAATACAAATGAAATAGAAAATATAGTCGTCCCACTGGGGAGGCCAATCTCAAACACTAAAGTATATATACTAAATTCAAAGTTAGAACAAGTACCTATTGGTGTTGTGGGATATATATATATTGGTGGATCTGGATTGGCAATAGGATACCACAATCACGAAAATTGGACGGAGGAACGATTTGTTACCATTTCAAATGGAGATATACAAGAGCAAGTATACAAAACTGGTGATCTTGGTTACTTTAATTCTGATGGTGAGGTTATATTCAAAGGCCGTAGAGATAACCAAATTCAACTTAATGGTTATCGAATTGAACCTCAGGAAATTGAAACTGTACTTAGAAGATACAAAACGATTAAAGAGGCAGTGGTAAAGGAAAATCAGGATTCAACTAATAATATTTTGTTGGTAGCATATATAACAGGAAATTCTACTGATAACTATCCATCAAATGTTGAATTAAAAGAGTTTCTACAAAAATATTTACCAAATTATATGATACCAAATGTATTCTGTTTCGTGGAATCTCTACCAAAATTACCAAATGGTAAAATCGATCGTAATTTATTACCTTCCAACATCGAACAATATACAGATATTCCGGGTAGGAATCAATCATTGACAGCTATCGAAAAAACATTAATGGAAATCTGGACTTCTTCGCTTGGACAACCTGCACGTAGTATTTATGAAGACTTTTTTAATGCAGGTGGTAATTCCTTAAAAGCTATGCGATTTATCTTTATGGTTCAGCGAGAATTTCAGATTACATTTACAATGAGGGAATTTTATAGAAAACCTAAAATTTATGATGTTGGATTATATGTTGAACAATCTCTTCAATCTAGAGAGAAGATTACTGAATTAGATTCTTCTCTAGTGAGTTTGAGTGGGGATGAGATTTCTGAATATTATCCACTAACAACAGCCCAGGAGAAGATATGGACATATCAGCAATTAAACTCAGATAGCTCAGCCTACATGTTAAAGATGAAAATTGACATTAAAGGTGATTTGGATATCAAAGGATTAGAGTGGAGTCTAAATGAATTGTTGAAAAAACATTCAGTATTACGTACCAAAGTGATTTTTAATGGCGATGTACCTTTACAAAAGGTTCTAGAATTCTCACATTATAAGATATATTTTCTTGATGTTAGTAATGAAATAGATATTGATGAAAATACTATTTTCCAAAGAATAGAAAACGAAATGTATATAAAACATAGACAAGAATATATGTTTCACATGCAAGGAATTAAGTATGCTCAGGATAAATATCAATTATTTTTCATGATTGAACATTTAATATTCGACTTTTGGTCAATTGGTCTGTTAGTCAGTGAATTAGCTGATCTTTACGGAAAATGGTTATCTTTTAGAGTTGGAAATATTTCATTTCCCGAAACTGAAATTATTGAGATACCTTTCCGAGATTATGTACAATGGGAACAACGACTAAAGAACTCAGATGTAACTGCTGATAAGTTGAGATATTGGGAAAAAATGCTTTCAAATCCTATACCGAATTTGCGATTACCTACTGATAGACCTCGTCTAGAGAATGTTCTATATACAGCAAAACGAACTGGCCTTCTTTTCCCAGCCCAACTTACAGATAGAATTTATCAGTTTAGTCAGAGCCAAAATACAACAGCATTCGTAACACTTTTATCGGCTTTCTATGCATTAATGTACAAATATACTACAAAAACAGACATAATTGTTGGTATTCCTGTCTCAAACCGAATAGAGGAAGAATTTGAATCCTTAATAGGTTGTTGTATTGATACATTGGCACTACGAAATAAATTTGAAGTGAATTCTAATTTCGAGGAGATTATGAGAGCTTCCAAAGATACATTCATTAATGCATATATTTATAATCGTCTTCCTTTCGATTATATCGTTCAGAAAATTTCGACTAACAAAGGGTATACAACAAATATTTTTCAATATATGTTCAATTATATGAGTGAGCAAGATTGGAATGTCAAAATGCCAGGTAATTTAGATGTTTCTACATCTATGGTTCCGTCCCAGCATGCAAAATTTGAGTTATCAGTAGAGGTACTTGATACTTCAGAAGGAATGATACTAGAAGTTGAATATGCAAGGGAGTTATATGATGCTTCGACCATTGAACAAATCAAGCAAGACTATTTATATTTGATAGAGAAGATGTTAGAAGATAAAAATAAACCATTATCTGAAATTAAACTTAGGCACGAATCAAAATCTCTAAATGTTCCATTGGAGGAAGAAGCAACATTTGATTTTTAATAGTAAGGATACTACTCTAAAGCTAGTGACCCCCTTAACAGGGTGTTCCTAGCTTATTAAAATTATTTTGAGGAAAAAATTTTAATTAGAAAACTATTAATATAGAAAATTATAATCAAAGTAATAATTAATTATATATATCTTAAATGTCCTTCTTTGAAAACTCATCTAAAAAAGGAGAATATTAATGAATTTTTCTCATCAAGTGTATTGGTTAAATAAGTTAAAATCATTTGAATTAGCCACAAAATTGATACCCGATCTAATTTCAAATAAAACTGAGGAAGCAGAATATGCAACTATTGAGGCAGAAGTTCCAAAAAATCTAGCTGAGTCAATTCTAAAGTTAGGAAAGTATTCTCCTATTTCAATTTTTATTATCGGAGCTACTCTATTGAAAGTTCTTTTACAAAAGTTTTCGGGAGAAGAAAATACTGTTATTGGAATACCTACTTACCCATCTATTGATAAGACTTCCTTTTTACCATTATTTACAGAGCAGAAAGAAGAAACTACCTTTAAAGAATTTCTTCTACAAGTAAAAGAGACTATTTTGGATGCATTCAAGCATCAAGATATTTCTTGCCAAGAGTTAGTAAATCTTTTAATGCAAGAGAATGAGATAAAAATAGAAAACTTATTTCACATCATTTTTAAATCTCAAGGCTTACATGGTTCTAAATCAATTGATATACCAATTGGTACGGATGTTTGTATTCAATTAGATGAATCACCAAATAGGATGAGACTACTCGCAACATACAATACGAAAGTATATAAAGAATATTCCATTAAAAATTTTTTAGATCGGTGGATATTTCTTGCCCAAAACATTATTGAGAATCCAAATATCAAATGTTCAGATATAAAATGGATGGATGAAGTAGAACAGAAGTTTATTCTGGAAAAATTTTATTATGAGAATAATAGCTATCCTGTAAATACTCCTTTGCATATACTATTTGAACAACAGGTACTTAAAACACCTAATAGTGTTGCAGTAATTTATGGAGAGACTGTACTTACTTATGATGAATTAAATAAGAAGGCTAACAAATTATCAGCAAAGATTCTTGAAATATCTTCACAAAAAAATGAAGATAACACATTTGTTGGAATTTATAAAGAAAGAAGTACGGATTTCCTAGTTGCTATGCTTGCAATTTTAAAAGCTGGTAAAGCATTTATTCCTATAGATCCTACATATCCTGAACAGAGAATTCAATACAT
This sequence comes from Niallia sp. FSL W8-0177, assembly GCF_038006285.1. Lineage (NCBI taxonomy): Bacteria > Bacillati > Bacillota > Bacilli > Caryophanales > Bacillaceae > Niallia > Niallia sp. FSL W8-0177. The sequence continues at coordinate 8,055 of NZ_JBBOUX010000002.1, read as the reverse complement.
GCTCACTCAAAGTGGGTGTAGTATTGTGATAGTCGATGAATATGTTAGAAATAACACCGAGTACCTATATGAAAAACTTGATTCGGTGATTTTCATTTCTAATCAAGATACAGACTTGGAAGATTATCCATCCGATAATTTGAATTACCCTATTTCAGCAAAAAATCCGATTTATATGATGTATACATCTGGCTCGACTGGACTTCCTAAAGGAGCAGTTCTAAGGCACGATGGAGTAATAAATCATATATATGCTCAATTTGAATATATGAATCTACATGATGATCTTGTGTTTTTACAAAGTGCACCTTCATCATCTGATATTTCAGTCTGGCAATTCCTTTCACCCATATTAATAGGCGGAACTACCGTTATAGTAGATAAAAATAGTTTATTAAATCCAAATGAACTTTTTGAACTAATACAGTTACACAAGATTACAGTCATTGAATTTGTACCCCAGCTTCTAGAAATGTTTGTACAACATGCAATGTCTCAATCTAATAATACGTCGATACTGTCTTCATTACAATGGATTATGGCAACAGGTGAAACTTTATCTGTGTCATTACTCAATATGCTATTGGAATTCTTTCCACATACAAAGATAGCAAATGCATACGGTCCAACTGAGGCTTCCGACGATACAATGCAGTATAACACCAAAGAACGATTAACTGAAAATGAAGCAAGAGTTCCAATAGGGAAACCATTACCGAACGTACGTGTTCATATACTTGATGATAAGTATATGTTAGTCCCAATAGGAGCTCCGGGTGAGATTTATATATCAGGTATTGCTGTTGGTAAGGGATATTGGTTGGATGACGAAAAGACACGAGAATCCTTCATTTCTGATCCTTATTTTCCTAATCAAATGATGTATAAAACCGGTGATGCTGGAAGGTGGTTACCCACTGGAGATGTAGAGTTCTTAGGAAGAATTGATAAACAACTAAAAATACGAGGATTTAGAATAGAACCTAGTGACATAGAACATGAGATACTTAAACATCATTCTATAAGACAATGTGTTGTAGTTGCACAGGAAAAAACAAATGGGGACCATATGCAATTAGTTGCTTATTTGGTGATTGAGGAAAGTAAAGAATGGGATTCTTCTTCATTTAGAAAATGGTTGGAACATCGCTTACCCCAGCATATGATTCCTTCCCAATTTATTAGAATAGATAGTATACCTCTAACACCAAGTGGAAAAGTAGACCGTGTTTTACTTTCCAACCATCAACTTTTAGTAGAAGATAAGTATAAATCTAAAGAAATAGTCCAACCACGTAATAAAACAGAGGAAATATTACTAGAGGTTTGGACCGAAATACTTCCAAAAAAAAAGATAGGCATTTATGATAGTTTTTTTGATTTAGGAGGGGATTCAATACAAAGTATTCAAATTGTAGCAAAGGCGAAAACAAGGCATATAAACATTACGCCTAAAGATATTTTTGAGCATTTAACTATAGAGAATATAGCTAAAATAGCCTCAAGGCGTGAAGATGTTACAAAAATGAGCGAAGAGAGTGACGATCCTGTCCTACTTACCCCTATTCAAAAGTGGTTTTTTGAACTTAATTTACAAAATCCGCATCATTTTAACCAAGCGGTCATTTTGAATTTAGATCCAAGAATATCTTTCGAGATGGCGAAACGAGTAATTCATACTATTGTTAAGCAACATGATGCGCTGAGAATGTATTTTAACGAAAAGGATGATGTCATTAATGTTATCGAACCAAGTAATGAATTGATTGAAGAAGAATCATTATTATTAGTAAAAGATATATCAGAGTTAAACAGCGAAGAACAAAAAATCGTAATTGAAGATTACGCTGCAAAGTTACAAACAGAGATTAATATTTTTCAACCTTTTGTTTTCAAATTTGCATATATAGAAACCGGATTTGGTCAGCCTTCGCGACTAGTATTGATTATCCATCACTTAGTGGTGGATGGTGTGTCTTGGAGAATCTTAATTAATGATATATTTACATGTTTTCAACAGTTACTAAATAATAATAGAATAAATTTATTACCATCATCTACTTCATTTGCAGAGTGGTCACGTACTCTGCAACAGTCATTTTCTGTAAATAGATTAGAATTAGAAGTAGAATACTGGGAAAAAATTATCAAGCATTCTAACAAAGGAAAAATATTATTCGAAACACCGAATGTTAAATATGGAAAAGTTCGTGAATATACAAATTTTATTTCACAAGAAAATACTAGTAGATTTCTAAATATCGTCCCTAATTTCTTAAAAGCTAGAATAGAAGAGGTTATTCTTTCTGTTTGGATAGAGACACTTTATAAATATTTTAATATAAATTCTATTCTAATTGATATGGAAGGTCATGGGCGTAACCTTTCAATGGAAGAAATTGATTTGACTCGTACTATTGGTTGGTTTACAAGTCTATATCCATTGCATATAGAGCGGAAATCAAACTGGGATTATTTTGATTTGGTTCAAGAAATTAAAATGGCTTTATCTAAAGTACCACAGAATGGAATAAACTTCGGTCTACTCCGATACATGTCCAAAAAACATACTCTTTCTACTTTCCATAGTTCGGGAATCAGATTCAATTATGTTGGAGACCTAGATTCAACCCTACCATCAGGTAAACTGTTATCAATTTCATCAGAATCACCTGGTGAGTCAATTGGTAAAGGTAATCGAACTAACTATGTATTAGATGTAAACCTTGGTATAAATCGAGGGAAAATTCACTATAATTTCGTTTACAATGATTCGTTTTTAAGTGTTCATGAAATAGAAAAAATTTCAGAAATTTTAATAAGCGAAATAGATATAATGACTCAGTACTGTGAAACACAACAGAGTTACAACTACACTATTCTTAGTATCCCGCAAAATGATATAAAACGAAATGACATTGAGCAGATTGTAAATAGCGAATTTGAAATCGAGGATATTTATCCTGTAACACCTATGCAACGCGCTATCTTGTTCCATAATATTTTTTATGCGAATAAAGGTTTAAATAGCCAACAAATTTATTGGATACTTGAAGGAGATCTTCAAGTAGAAATATTTCAAAAGTCATGGGAAAAGGTAATTAACGCCCACCCTATACTTAGAACATCATTTAGATGGAGAAAACTTAAAGCTCCGATACAAATTTTATATCGTCGAATTCCATTTGATTTTGAGTATATTGACTGGTCAATGATGGACACCACTAGTCACCAAAGTAGAATTAATGAGTTCATAGACTACGAGCGAACAAAAGGTATAAATTCTACACACTTGCCACTAGTAAGATTTAAACTCATTAGACTATCAACCAATGAGCATTTCTTTATGTTTACTTACTCAACTTCTTTATTCGATAATTGGAGCTGGAGGAACATAATGAATGATGTTATTGAAACATATGACTTTCTTAACATGGGTGTTGATGTAGAAATTACAAATCAAGGGAAATTTGTGGATTATGTTAAATGGTTTTTCAGTAAAAATACGGACTTAAGTAGGTTATATTGGCAGAATGAATTTAAGTCTATGAAATTATTCACTACTGAATCGTTAAATTTAACTAGTAATCAAACCTTTATTTCAGGAGAAATAGAACTTGAGTTTAGTAGCGAGGAAACTAATGATGCTGAAAGAATAGCTAAAAAGTACGGTATAACTCTAAACAGTCTATTACAAGCAGTATGGGCTATGACTTGGTGTTGCTATGATAATAACCATGATGTATTATATGGAATTCTTAGTTCAGGGCGCACATCTGAAGTTCAAAATGTTGATAGAATTTCCGGACCGCTATCGAACTTTCTGCCAATGCGTAGTAAATTAAAGGATGAGATAACTGTGATTGATTGGATTCGTAATTTACAGATATGCCAAATTGAAGCGCTTCAACATGATTTCGTTTCTCCGGAACAAATAGCTAAATGGACACATGTAAACCTTGATTATATACAGCAAGCTATATATGAACGTTCATTTATCTTCGTTGGTGAATCAGATGAATCATATATGAATCATATTAAACACAGGAGTCTTAATATTCGTGATATAAGCAATACTCTAACTCACAATGTACCTTTTAGAGGGTATGCAACTAAGAATAGGTTCATATTAATGTCCATCAAATTTGATAAAAAGAAATATCCAACTTCAAAGGTAGAGTTATGGCTTCAAAATTATAAGAAACTTTTTAATTATGTGGTTAATAACATTAATTCTAATATAAATCTTGAACAAATCATAGAAAACCATGCTTGCTTTAAAAAGAATATAAATAAAGAGGGATAATAATTATATTTATTCAATAGCCATTATTAAATGTAAATATATAAGGAAAAAACAGGATGCACCTAACAAGCCTTAGTAATCAATCTCAATTAATTTAAATGGGGTTTGTACAATGGGGATATACTGGAATTCCTAGTTAATACAGTATGGATGAAATTTAGTTCCGAATTGGCACCTGCCAAAATTAATTAAAATAATACCTATAATAACTTAATAGTCCAACAATGAATATGTGGTCAGCCTCTTTATGATTTCACTAGTACTCAACGCTATTTGGAAATCATGGAAATATATAACCCTTATGGTAATATTTATGGTACAATTGGTTAAAAAGAATATTGCTAGGCTTTTATTTAGTGAAAATAATTGAAAAATTAAATTTATTCTGAGATGGAAAAGAGAAATAAAGAAAGAACGTGAAAAACAATTGAGTCCACAAGTATAGGAGGAGAAAAAAGTGGGGATTGAAATATATAAAGATAATATTGGTGAACATGGATGTTATTGTATGAGAAGTATGAAAAAGTCTGATGGGTACAAACAAAAGGTACAATGGACGGAAGAAGAATCAAAAAACGGTCTAGTATATATGCAATTCAAAGATAATGGGAAACAATTAGGCTTTATAGAGTATGCTCCAGGGGAAGACTCTTGGAGAGCAGTACATGCGGACAATTATTTAGTAATTCATTGTATATGGGTTGGGGAGAATAATTTGGGTCTCGGATCACAACTTATACAACAGTGTATCGATGATGCGAAGAACCAGAATAAAAATGGAGTCGTAGTAGTTACAAATCCAGATACTGGTTGGGCTCCTTCAAAAGAAATTTTTATTAAAAATGGTTTTAAGCAAGTTGATAAAGCACCTTACTCTTTTGAACTATTAGTTTATAAAATACTGGATAAACACGAGAACCCATACTTCCCAACGAATTGGAATGAACGCTTAGATCGTTTTAATCAAGGATTAACTATATTACGTACTAATCAATGTCCATATTTAGACGTGGCTACACAAAATGCATTAAAAGCGGCAGAAGCTGTAAAAATCAAACCAAATATTATTCAAATTAAAGACCGATCAGAAATGATGGAATTATCTCCAACGCCTTATGGTGTCTTTAATGTGATATTTGAAGGGGAATTAATATCCTTCCATAGAATGACTCCCCATTCATTTGCCAAAAGATTAACGAAGGTTAAATCCAAGTAGGGGAAGGTTAGTGAAAAGATGGAGGATATCGAAACTAGAATTAAAGAAGTTATAATTGAATATATTGATGAAATAAATGATATTTCAGAAATAAGTAATGAAGCAGATCTGTTTACATTAGGTATCAACTCTGTCACCGGATTAAGAATTTTTGTAGCAATAGAGAATGAATTCGGATTCGAATTTGATGATAACAGTTTAAATCCTGAAACTTTTAGTAATGTAAATCAACTAAGTACTTACGTTAAGCAAAAGGTAATAGCGATGAATTAAGATGATGGTTCTTTAAGTTAAAATGTTGTTTCGGGTAGGAGCTTGTATAATTCCTACCTTTTTATATTTTGTAAAACATAGATACTCAGTAATATGAACACCTCATGCGAAAAGTAAAATAACTCAAGGAGATATAAACAATGTCAACTTTAAATATTATTGAAGATTTAGAGTCGGGAGTACGGAACTATGTAAGGAGTTTCCCTACTATGTTTGTTAAAGCGAAAGGGTATAGACTATACGATCATATCGATAGAGAATATATCGATTTCTTTTCTGGGGCTGGGGCTTTAAACTATGGACATAATAACCCTAAACTCAAAGAGAAGCTCCTTGAATATATTATTAATGACAATATTACCCATAGTTTAGATATGGCTTCATTAGCTAAAACAGATTTCATCGAGAGTTTTAATAGGATTATTCTTAAACCTCGAGGTCTGGAGTATCGTATGATGTTTACAGGTCCCACTGGGACAAATGCAGTAGAAAGCGCCATAAAGTTAGCAAGAAATGTAACAGGTAGACATAACGTAATGGCATTCACCAATGCTTTTCATGGAATGACTCTAGGCTCTCTTGCTTTAAATGGAAATAAATCTAAACGTAAGGCGGGAATTCCCTTAAATCATGTTTTGCGTATGCCTTATGATGGATATTTTGGTGAAGACTTCAATACTTTAGAGTATATTGATAAATTACTAAGTGACCCAGGAAGTGGAATGTCTTTACCAGCGGCTGTTATTCTTGAAACTGTACAGGGTGAGGGAGGATTACATTCAGCGAGTATTGAGTGGTTAAAAGGTATTGAAAGGATATGTCGTAAATATGGAATGTTGTTAATTGTAGATGATATACAAGTTGGGTGTGGTCGAACTGGTTCATTTTTTAGTTTTGAAAATGCAGGAATTATACCAGATATCATATGCCTCTCCAAATCCATTAGCGGTTATGGCCTACCAATGGCATTAAACCTTATTAAACAAGAATATGATGTTTGGTCACCAGGAGAACATAATGGTACATTTAGAGGTAATAATCTTGCATTTATAACTGCTGCAGAAGCTTTGAAATATTGGGAAGCAGATAATTTTAGCCAAAATATAAAGATCAGCTCTACAATTATTGAAGAGTTTTTAGATGAATTAGTTAGGAATTTTCAGGATCTACCTATTAGCAAGCGTGGAAGGGGAATGATTCAAGGTCTTGCTTTTGAAGTAGATGGTTTAGCAACTACAATCTGTTCAATTTCATTTAGCAATGGTTTACTAATAGAAACTTCGGGTTCAAAATCGGATGTAATAAAGCTGATTCCACCTTTAACTATTGATCAAAGAGGTTTAGAACAAGGATTAAATATATTGAATAATAGTATCAATGAAGCACTTTTTCATACATCAAGTTGAGAGTAAATTTGATAAGGAAGTGAAGATATACACGTATAACTTCGGACAAGAAAATCATAATATTCTCATAAAAAAGGAAGAAGTAATTTATGGGATGCATAATGACTAGTCCATTTTAAGTTTCAAGCGCCGACCGAAGCAATAATTGCATATTATTCATTACAACTGGTGTGTTATATAAAAATGAAAAAAGTTCGTAATTTACCGATATCAAATTGAATCGCACCAAAAAAAGGCAAGCAAAAAGTATAAATAATATTTATGTATCTGAATAGATCAAACATATAGGATAAGGGCAGAGAGTTGATTACCTGAATATCTAAGTGATCTTGGATTGCAAGAGCCATTGTACTAGGAAACCTCTTTTGTTATTGCAGCACAATGTCCACTTAAAAATCAAGATTGATAACAAATTTATAACAATAGCTAATAGAAAGGAACACGCCCATGTTTCGGACGATGATGAATGGAAAAATCCATAGAGCTACAGTAACAGAAGCTAATTTGAATTATGTTGGCAGTATCACAATTGATGAAGACATACTTGATGCTGTGAATATGCTACCTAATGAGAAGGTACAAATTGTTAATAATAATAATGGAGCTCGCTTTGAAACATATATTATACCAGGAAAAAGGGGCAGTGGAACTATCTGCCTTAATGGTGCGGCAGCTAGATTGGTGCAAGTTGGTGATATGGTCATTATTATTTCATATGCTGTTATGTCAAATGAAGAAGCGCAACATCATAAGCCAAAGGTTGCGATTATGGGTGAGAAAAACCGGATTTCTGAACTGTTGAGACAGGAGCCGATACACACAATCAAGTAAAGTTATAACACTACAAAAGATTA
>NZ_JBBOUX010000001.1:4280000-5040343 GCF_038006285.1 Niallia sp. FSL W8-0177 | reverse complement strand
CCATAAAAAAGCCACTTTCTCCGATTCACTTCTGTTATTTCTGTTTCCCACAACACCTTCTCTAACAAAAAAGACTGACATCCATAGTCAGTCTTTTCACCATTTATTTATTTCGTTTTTTCGCTTGCGCTGAATTCAAAGGAAACATGATCTTGGACAGGAATCCATGCACCAATTCCTTGAGAAGTTACATTTTTGACTATAATGGATTTTTTGCTTCCTTTAAGCATCATGTATACTTCACCATATGTCACTTTTCCTTTTTCATTAACTGCAGGTGCATAGCCATATAAATACCCTAGTCTTTTAGCTGGGATATTGTATACTTGATCCTTTTTCGTTCCTGTTCCAACCACTGTTTCAAATGCGAGAGATAACCCTGAATTTTGAGCTGCTTTTACAAGCATCATTTTCTTTACTTGTTCTGCATTGGGAATTTTTGCAGTTAAGCCGCCTCTTACTTTTTTCTGTGATTCTTGCACATAATGGATCTGATAGGATGATTTTCCACCACGATTATCATAGAAATTGGTGTTTATTTTCTGATACTCCCAATTTGGCGCTGTTTCTGTTGATTCATAGTTAAGCGGCCATTGGCCTAAATACACAATGGCTTTATAGCCAAGAGCAAATGGCGTACTATTAACCGTGGATTCATTCAGCATACGAATCAAGTCTGGATTATCGATTTTCACTTTAGAAGAATTAATAAGCTGCTGTGTTAACTCACTAGGTTGTAGCTTAGGTACATCCTGTGTTGGGTTTGGATACGTATTTTCCTTCGTTATATTCATAACTGCATTAGGTATGGTAATAATTTTGGATTTCCGTGGATTTTCTTCTTTTTCTTTTTCTTTTACTTTTTCCGCATACGTGAACATTGGCAGCATTAAGAAAAAAGATATAAGCACAATCATTATTTTCTTGTACATAGCAAGTTGAACTCCCTTCAAATAATCATCCATCACTATGATTATTTTTTTCGGAGTTTATCGAGATTATCCATTTAAAAATAATTTTTTTCTTTCCTTCTATTTTATTACAAATTTCCCCGTCAGCTTAGAACAGTATGGATGGAAAAATTGAATAGCTGGACCAAGTCCAAAAGCAATGATTAAGGTACCAAGCCCAATAGGTCCTTTTGCTAAAAAAGCGAACAATAAAGCAAGTATTTCTCCAATTAGCTTAGCCACCATAAGATTGACTCCATATCTCTCCTGAATGGTAACCATAAAATCATCAATGGGATTTAAAGGAAATTCAGACTGTAAGTAGAGAGCAATCCCGAGACCCACAATAATTAATCCGGCAATAAGTAAAAGTAATTGACTCATAAACATAAAATAATGAAGACGATTAACAAGATGTGCCATCCAAAAGTCAACAAAAAAACCAAGAATAAACACGGTTGCTAGAGATAATAAATTTGGTTTATTGCGTAAAAGTAAAGCGTTAACAAATATAAGGATGATACCTATAATAACAATCCAGCTTCCTATTGTTAATCCAACCAAATGAGACAAACCTACATTAAGAGCATCCCAAGGACCAGCTCCTAAATTTGCCTTAATAGTCAACGTTGCCCCAAACGCTAATATAAAAAGCCCGACTACATACAAAAGGCATCGATAAAAAAATGACGACATACCTGTATATCCCCTTTCTCCAACCATCCTCTTTCTTTCATTCATATGCTTACCTAACTTAAAACTTGTCCGTTATTCTTAAAAATAAATAATCAGAATATTTACATTTATTAAATATTATTGTATAATAAGATCATCAAATAAAAGGAGGGCAGCTATTTAGATCGCTTGTATTTTAGTAAAGGAGGACAATATAAACCTTTGAATATTCATCAATCAGAATGTAATCCATATTACAAAAGGAAAAGAGGTTGGTGATCCGATGGAAGCGACATGATAGAATCCCTAAACAACATATTTAAATCAACGAATACTTAAAATTTATTATCGAAAAATAAAGAGGTGAATAAAGAAAAAGAAGCCTAGCCGTTGTAAAGAAAACGGCTAGGCCTTGTTATTTCTAAATTATGTTTCTTAAAGCAAATAAAACCCAATTCCCATAATCGCATAAGCTGCCAGTAAGGTAGCTCCCTCAAACCAGTTTGTCTCTCCATCATTTGAAATACTTACCATTAGCAATACAGCTGTTACCATACTAATAAGTTCTGGCAACGTAAAGACTAATGACATTCCACTCGGGAAAAACAAGGAAATTAATACTAATAACGGTGCCACAAACATCGCAATTTGCAACGTTGAACCAATCGCAATTTCAACCGCTATGTCCATCTTGTTCTTGTATGCCATTACGACAGCAGAAGCATGTTCGGCCGCATTTCCTACAATCGCCACAATAATGATCCCGATAAATAACTCAGACCAGCCAAATGATTCTGCAACTACCTCGAAAGTATGTACTAGGTTTTCTGATACATAAGCAACTGCTAGTGTTGCAATCGCCAAAATAGCAATACTTTTTTTCACAGACCATTCTGGAATTTCCTCATGAGCATGACCGTGGTCTCCACTCTTTTCCACTTGATAAACTCCGCGATGAGTTACTAATTTGAATAAAAGTGCTGCTAAATACAATACAATCAATATAATAGCGATCCCAATGCTTAAGGAAAGTGTTTTTCCTTCACCCATATTCATCGTAAAAACTTCTGGAATTACAAATGCAACAATAACTGCGAAAATCAGCAGTCCTGAATTATGACGAGCATCAAAAACATTAAATTGCTGTCTCTTATACTTTAGCCCGCCGATAAAAAAGGACAATCCTGCTACCAGCAATAGATTCCCTAACACAGATCCAGTTAAGGATGCTAACACTACTTCTGTTAATCCCTCACGTAAAGCAAATATAGCAATTATTAATTCTACGGCATTACCAAAAGTAGCGTTTAGCAATCCACCAATTCGAGGGCCAGCGACAATTGCTAAGCTTTCTGTTGCTCTTCCCATAAAACTTGATAACGCGATGATGGTAAGACAGTAAATAACAAACATAAGAATGCTTGACCAATGTAACAAGGAACCTATTATCGATAATGGAACTCCAATAAATGCTGCTATCATAAATATTTTATTAACCATTTTTTCGCTTCCTTTCTCCTATCATCTTCATATATTTTCCCATCCAACTGGAGGCTAAACTTATTATACAGCTACTTTCCCTAAATATAACCAGTTTTTAAGAAATGTTACTGTTTTATCATAAGAAAAATAATATTCTCATTTCTCTAAAAAATCTATTGCAATACTGTTCAATCCCCTTTAACATCATTTAGGGAGACTAAATATAGACACAATGTAAGAAATAAGGGAGTATATTATGAACAGTAAAAAATTTGCCGTACTAATTAGCATTGTCAGTATTTCTGGATTTAGTCAAGGAATGCTGCTTCCATTAATAGCTGTTATTTTTGAAAATGATGGTCTTTCTTCCAGTTTAAATGGCTTAAATGCAGTCGGACTCTATATAGGGATTCTGCTAATCTCTCCTTTTATGGAACATCCCTTGCGTAAATATGGGTATAAACCCGTTATCATTTTTGGCGGGTTGGTTGTTATTGTCGCACTAGCACTTTTTCCAGTGTGGAAATCCTTTTGGTTCTGGTTCCTTCTCCGTTTATTTATTGGAATTGGAGATCATTCTCTCCATTTTGCAACCCAAACATGGATTACTACCGCTTCACCAAAGGAGAAACGCGGACGCAATATTTCACTATACGGTGTATTCTTTGGGATTGGATTTGCAGTGGGACCATTGTTAACACCATTAGTAAAAATAAATGAGTCGCTGCCATTTATTCTTTCATCTATTATGTGCTTTATCGCATGGATCTTTATTCTCTGGATTAAAAATGATTTTCCAGAACAAACAGTTGAAACCAATTCATTTCTCGATACAATGAAACGCTTTTCTAGTGCCATGAAGTATGCATGGATTGCTTTTCTTCCACCGCTTGCCTATGGATTCTTAGAATCAAGCTTAAACTCTAGTTTTCCTGTGTATGGATTAAGAATTGAATTAAGTGTCGTCCAGATTTCTCTCTTGCTTACCGCCTTTTCGATAGGAGCTATTGTCTTTCAGCTTCCTTTAGGAATGATTAGTGATAAATTTGGCAGAAGACAGACACTTATAACGATTTTAATTATTGGTACTGCCTGCTTTTCTTTCGCAAGCCTATTAGAAGCTTATTTAATTGGCCTGATCATCTGTCTCTTCCTTGCCGGAATGGCAGTTGGCTCTACCTTCTCACTAGGTATTAGCTATATGACCGATTTAGTTCCAACTAATCTTCTACCGACTGGAAATCTTCTTTGTGGAATGGCCTTTAGTGTTGGGAGTCTCATTGGTCCATATTTGGGCGGGGTGTTTATTCAGTATTTCCAGCATATAAGCTATTTTGTAGTGATTGCTGCTATCTTATTTATTGTTGGTTTGATTATTTTCCTTTTCGGGAAAAAAGAAGTGAAAAATCAATATTTAGCAGAAGCAAAATAATACCTAGCGCATACAATATGTGGTAAAATCAGCTTATACAACTAAATATAAAAAAATTATTTTAATTCGGTATTTATGCTGTCACCTACTAGGTGGCAGCTTTCGTGTTTTTTAAGGGTGTTGAACTTGATTCTCGCTCTCAATAAGAATGATTAACAAAGGAGGAAAAAACGATGTCTACAGAAACAGAATTAAAAACCTATATCGAAACAAAGGTAGAAGCAAAGCCAACTCTATTTGCCAAACTATCTCCTCATCTCGAACTTATTGCTGCAGGGATAAGCGGAGTATTCATTGTTGGCGGCTGGATTTTACATCATTTTCATTATTCTTCTATGTCTATTCTTGCCTACTTACTTGCTTTTGTGATTGGAGGGTATGCAAAAGCGAAAGAGGGAATCAGCGAAACTATTGAAAATAAAGAATTAAATGTCGAAATGCTCATGATTTTTGCTGCAGTTGGTTCTGCTATTATAGGATATTGGGCGGAAGGAGCGATATTAATATTTATTTTTGCTGTAAGCGGAGCATTAGAGACTTATACAATGAATAAGAGCAACAAAGAAATATCTGCCCTGATGAAATTACAGCCAGAAGAAGCGGTGCGAATCCTGCCTGATGGCCAAGAGCAAGTGGTTCCAGTATCATCTCTTTCTATCTCCGATATCATTTTAATTAAACCAGGTGAAAGAGTACCTGTGGATGGAAAGATTATAAAAGGAACTACAGCAATTGATGAAGCAGCTATCACAGGCGAATCTATCCCATTATCTAAGGGGATCAATGATGAAGTTTTTGCCGGAACCGTAAATATAAGTGGCTCCATTACCGTCACCCTGACAAAACATGCAGATGAAACTCTTTTCCAAAAAATTATTACATTGATTCAATCAGCACAAAGTGAGAAATCCCCTTCGCAAGCCTTTATCGAAAAGTTCGAAGGTGCGTATGTCAAAATTGTGTTAACTGTTGTTGTCCTATTAATGTTCCTTCCCCATTTCCTATTAGGGTGGTCTTGGAATGAAACTTTTTATCGAGCAATGATTTTTTTAGTCGTGGCCTCTCCTTGTGCCTTAGTTGCAAGCATTATGCCAGCCACCTTATCAGCGATTTCGAATGGAGCAAGAGCTGGTATTCTTTTTAAAGGTGGCGTTCACCTAGAAAACCTTGCCCATATAAGAGCAATTGCCTTTGACAAAACAGGAACATTAACAAAAGGAAAACCGGTTGTAACAGATGTCCTGGTTGATCGTCATTTTTCAAAGAAAGAAATCATTCAAATAACAGCTAGCATTGAAAGCCATTCAAATCATCCACTTGCAAAAGCAATTGTCCAATACGCTAAGCATAAGTATCAAGAGACATTCCCCCAGCCAGAGAGCATTCAAGATAATTCAGGCTGGGGTGTGACCGCCCTTTTGAATAACAGCGAATGGCGGATCGGAAAAGCTGCTTTTGTAGGAGAAAAGGAAGCAAAGGCTTTCCAAGAAGGAAAATATGATCAGTTATCAGAAGAAGGAAAAACCACTGTATTTATTAAAAAAGATGCAGATGTGATTGCGTTAATCGCATTAAAGGATATTGTAAGAGAAGAATCAAAAGAAGCTATTAACCGCTTAAAAGAAAATGGTATTTATACGGTTATGGTGACAGGAGATAATGAAAAAACAGCAAAAGCAATTGCCCAAGAAAGCTATGTAGAGGACTATATTGCGGAATGCTTACCAGAAAAGAAAGTAACCTCTATTAAAGAGTTAAAAGAGCGATATGAAATCGTGGCAATGGTAGGGGATGGAATTAATGATGCACCAGCTCTCGCCACAGCAAATGTCGGCATTGCCATGGGGGAAGGTACAGATGTTGCCTTAGAAACGGCCGATGTCGTCTTAATGAAAAATGATTTACCTAAAATTGCTGATGCTATTCAACTATCTAAACGGATGAATCGAATTATTAAACAAAATATTATCTTTTCTATTTCGGTCATTATGCTATTAATTATTTCCAACTTCTTGCAAATCGTTGCCCTTCCATTTGGCGTTATTGGACATGAGGGCAGCACCATCTTGGTTATTTTAAATAGCTTGCGGTTATTAAAAGGATAAGCAACTCGGCGGGAGGAATGGGATACATGTTTGGCTGATATTTTCTGGTTTTGGCTGATTTCTCCTTCCGGCTGGCTGATACTTTCTGGTTTTGGCTGATTTCTCCTTCCGGTTGGCTGATACTTTCTGGTTTTGGCTGATTTCTCTTTCCGGTTGGCTGATATTTTTTGATTTTGGCTGATTCCTCCCTCCGGTTGGCTGATATTTTTTGATTTTGGCTGATTTCTTCTTCCGGTTGGCTGATATTTTCTGGTTTTGGCTGATATTTTCTAGTTTTGGCTGATTCCTCCTTCCGGTTGGCTGATATTTTCTAGTTTTGGCTGATTCCTCCTTCCGGTTGGCTGATATTTTTACTTTTCAGCTAATTCTCTTGCTCGATTGGCCAGATATATTCAATTATCCACTATTCCCCAGCCCAATTAGTGATTTTTTTATAAGAGAACCATTTAATTGGCTAAGCTGTATATGAGTCATCATTAATTCCCCCACACTGTTTTCGTCACTGCTAACATTGTTACCAAAAGGAATTAATGGACCAAACACAAACTAGCTAATTTTCCCAATTTATATTGCTATCCTTTATTACGCCAAGCAAAAAGGCCTCCAAAGTGTATCTTTGAAGGCCTTTTGGTTAATGGTAGCCGTTTGATCCGTTGGCAGAACCAGATGTTTTATGCTTTGGCTTACTTTTCCCTTTTTGTTTTGTTCCGCCATCTTTTTTTGTATGTTTTGTCATTTTAAATTCCCCCTTTATTAAATGTTTCCCCTCTAATAGTTTGTTCTTTTGCATTTTTTTTATAGAGGTAAATAACGGATACACTTAACAAGGTTCTTTCTTTCTTTCCGTGAAATAAGCATTAATCTCGCCACCAATAATAATAATAATGCCTGTTATATAGAACCAAATCATTAGAACAATAATTGTTCCAATACTTCCATATGTTGCCGAATAATTACTAAAGTTCCCTACATAATAAGAGAAGGCTAAAGAAGCGACTACCCAGCCAATTGCAGCGAAAATGGCTCCTGGAATAGCGGAAATACATTTTAGTTTTTTATTCGGTGCAATCCAATAAAGAGCAAGAAACACAATAAATAAAATGATTGGGGATGCAAGAAACCTTAAAGTATTCCACAAAGATAAAAATTCATCCGTTAAGTTAAATTGGGAAAATAAAAACATCCCGATTTGTTCTCCAAATACTGGCAATAGCAAAGCAACTACTACTACAGCAATCATTCCAAGTGTCAGTAAAATAGACATTCCTCTTGCAACTATAAAAGATCTTGTTTCTTCCACATCATACGCTTTATTTAATGCCTTTACGATAGCATTTAATCCGTTTGAAGCAGACCATATTGTCGCAATGATACCAAAGGATAATAAACTAACATTTCTGCTTAGCACCTGATCAATATTGGATTCAATCGTATTCATAATATCTCCTGGAGCAAAACCCTCCACTAATCCTAATAAGTCTTCCTTCGTAATAGGAAGATACGGAAGAAGTGTCATCACAAAAATAAGTAATGGGAAAATTGACAAAAGGAAATAATAGGATAATTGGGCTGCCAGATCAAATACATTATCTTGTTGAATTTTCTTGATAAGAACCTTTATAAATGGAATTACGTCTCCCATACAAAATCACCGTCCTAACAGTTCTTTTATGTATGTCTATTGCCCTTTATTGTGTAAATAAAAACCTGTCCATTAAATAGAAAAGACATTAGCCCTTTCTGTACTCATGGTATGTAATGGAAGGCAGCCTAAATGCATCCCTCTTTTCAAATAAAGAGAGGGGGACATTGGCTGCTATCCCTGTTAAAGCATTCTTACAGGCTATTCTGGCTTAGGTAAATATTGTATGCTGGAAACAAGCGTTCTTTCCTGATTTCTCATTTTTCCACTTGTGAAAGCTTCCTTTGTATCTCGGATAATACCTGCTACGACTGGTGTTATTCCTTTTAGTTCTTCTAACTGTTTTTTAACAAATGCAGCATCGTCCGAAATTTTCAGGGCTGAATTCTTTATTTTTTCGGAAGTCAGATTCAAACTAGATGTCATTTGATCTAAATCTGTTACAGTATCTTTCGCATGCTGTAAAGTTGTTACTGCATGTTGTCTTGTATGTCTATCAAATAAGCTGATTGCTGTTCCAATAAGACTGCCGATAAAAAGACCTTTTGTTATACTCATTTTCATCATCCCTGCCACCTCTCCAAATTAGTTATTTTGGCTATTACAGCACCATTTCTAAAACAGGCTTGAAGGATGGCTCTTATTGCCTATAAGGAATATTTTTGTTTAATCTCTCGTAACAGACCTTCACAGCCATCCTTCACTAAGGCAAACACCTCTTCAAAATTGCCGGTATAATATGGGTCTGGTACTTCTTTTCCCGCAGCATGGTCTGTATAATCCATTAATAAACGGACTTTTGTGCCGACTAACATTTCATTAAGCTTTTTGATATTCGCTATATTACTGTTATCCATTGCAATTAGATAATCAAATTCTTCTAAATCCTTATCCGCCAATTGACGGGCAAAAATACCTGCATCCTTGATTTTATTTACTTTAAGAATATCTCTTGTTCCCTGGTGAGGCGGATTTCCAGTATGCCATCCGCCAGTTCCGGCAGAATCACAAATAATAGTCTCCTGCAATCCTTCCTTTTCGACTAGGTCACGGAATACCGCCTCCGCCATAGGCGAACGACAAATATTTCCTAAGCAAATAAATAAAACACGTATTTTCATTTTTATTTTCCTCCATTTTTCTATTTACATACTTTTTTTACTTACCAGTTCGCAAAAAGCACTTTATTTAATCATATACCTCTATATTGACATTTCTATGTTTGCATGAAAAGATGAATAGAACAACTTTATTGTCCAAGAAAGGGGAAAGGTATGAATTTAGATAATAAAACAACAGAAAATGTGAATTTCATGATTGAAAAAATAAAAGAAAAATTAAAAGTATTAAACATAGGTGCCATTAAATCCACCCATTTTGATGAAGGTCTATATGATGACATTAAAGAAATTTATGATCATGTGATGAAACGAGACTCCTTTAGTC
Organism: Niallia sp. FSL W8-0177; assembly: GCF_038006285.1. Classification (NCBI taxonomy): domain Bacteria; kingdom Bacillati; phylum Bacillota; class Bacilli; order Caryophanales; family Bacillaceae; genus Niallia; species Niallia sp. FSL W8-0177. The sequence continues at coordinate 5,030,611 of NZ_JBBOUX010000001.1, read as the reverse complement.
CAAATGAAATGCAGGCACTCGCTGAAGAGCTTGGAAACTTGCGAAAACAATAACTTGATTTAAAAAAATCAGTGGGTGGATGCCCACTGATTTTTTTAAATGCCATAAGATCGACAAAATATCCCCTTAAGCATCTTGATCTGTAAGAATAACAGGACCTTCTTTTGTGATGGCAATGGTATGCTCATATTGTGCTGAGTGCTTCCCATCTATCGTTCTCGCTGTCCATCCATTATTATCCATTTTCATTTTATAATCACCCATATTGACCATTGGCTCAATTGTAAATACCATTCCTTCTTTGATACGTGGCCCTTTACCCGCTAAACCAAAATGAGGTACTTCTGGTTTTTCATGTATTACTTTTCCAATGCCATGTCCGATAAAATCTCTCACAACAGAAAAACCGTGTTCTTCCACATATTGTTGAATAGCGAATCCAATATCCCCGATGCGATTGCCAACCTTCGCCTGTTCAATACCTATATAGAGGGCTTTTTTTGTAACATCCATCAGTTTTTGCAATTCAGCTGATACTTCTCCAACTGCATATGTCCAGGCAGAGTCAGCCAATGCTCCATTATAATTAACAACCATGTCAATGGTTACGATATCTCCCTTTTTTAGAGGCTCATTTCTTGGGAAACCGTGACAAATTTCATCATTTATACTGGCACAAGTTGCATATGGATAATCTCGGTATCCTTTTTGTTCGGGAGTCGCTCCCATTTCTGCTAAATAAGCTTCCACCTTTTGATCAATTTCCAAAGTAGTAATACCTGGTTTGATCATCTTGGCAATCATTTTATGACAACCAACTAGAATCTCACCAGCCTTCTTCATTTGTTCAATTTCTCGTTTTGATTTTAATACAATCATGTCCAAGCCTTCTTCCTATCTAAAGTTACCGCTAAGAGTGAACACAAATAGAATTTTGTCTATTCCTCTTTTTATATTAGCGGTTCATTAAGTATGCTATCTTAACATTATGAGTTGATTGCAGCAAAAAAAACAACTATTCTCTTCTTAAGATTAACACAAAAAAAGAGCCTATACCTACTGCAACTCATGATAAAAAGATTATATTCCCCTTACCATAAATCTGTGTAGGTACAGACTCTTTCCATTATTTATATTTCTTTATTTATTTAAAAGCTTTAACGATTCACGATTAAAGGCAGGGATATCTTCTGGCGTTCTGCTTGTTACTAATTGGTCCCCACATACGACTACCTCTTCATCCTTAAAAGTAACACCTGCGTATTCCATGTCCACTTTGATTGATTTGTAGCCAGTAGCATTTCTACCTTCTAGCGCTTTAGCAGTAATGAGGAGCTGCGGTCCATGACAGATTGCAAAAACAGGTTTTTTTTCATCCATAAACGCTTTTGTAAAAGCCACAACTCGATCATCGACACGAAGCTGGTCAGGAGAAAATCCTCCTGGTATGAATAAGGCATCAAATTCATCAGGGGAAACTTCATCTATTCCTTTATCAATTGTCACTGAGGCTTCTTTTTGTTTTCCTTCCACCGTTTTACCAGCTTCTAGTTCAATTGTTACAACTTCGTGCCCAGCTTCTTTATAAGCCTTAGCTGGTTCTGTGTACTCAGAGTCCTCAAACATATCAGTAATTAAAGTAGCAATTCTTTTACTCATATATAGCATCTCCTTTTCCTATTTTCTATAAGTAACGTTCCCCATAGAATGAAAATAAAACATGCTAGGACCATTTTTTCACGCTTCGTTTCTTCTTGCAAAATCAACAAATCGAAATTTATCTGGTCGATGTCGCGACTCAGTAAATTGAAATAAAGTAGCATTTTCAAAATAAATGTAGTTTTTCACTACTACGATCGAATGAAATCCTTCTAAATCTAATAGATTATAGTCTTCTTCTGTAGGCTCTTCTACCGTAAATTCTTTTTTCGCAAAGCTAATTTTTAAATTTAACTCTTTCTCAATATAGTCAAAAATAGAGTTTTTACATATTTCCTCTGTTAATCCCGGAACATATTTTTCGACAATATAATCCTTATCTAAAATAATCCGTTCTTGATTAATTTCTCTTACACGAAACACTTCCCAGATAGAATCGTCCTTATTTAACTGCATTTCCTTTTGCAAAAGAGAAGATGGTTGTTTATTCGTAAAGCTCTCAATAATTGTTACAGAGGAATGTCCCATTTTATCCGCCAATTCCTTAAAGCTAACTAGCCCAGAAATCGGAAATTGAAGTTTTTCTAAATCAAGTACTAAGGAGCCTTTTCCTCTGAGCTTTTGAATATATCCTTTTTGCGATAAAATATTTAAAGCCTTACGGATCGTTTCTCTAGATGTGTTATACTGCTCAGCTAATTCATTTTCAGATGGCAAAATAGTATCGGGTGGATACTTTCCATTTCTGATCGCAGCCTCAAGTTCCTCGAATATCATATAATATTTATTCAACATGAAATTCACCAACATTTTCAAATTATTCGTTACCATTCTACTCTTTTTCAGACAAATTGTCTAAAAAGGATTGAAAAATAAATAAAAAAATGTTTCAGTGTATGTAGAAAAGGGTAAACACTATAAGATATATTTCAATATTGTGAACATACTTTTAAAATAGTCTTTTACATCAATGGTTTATAAGCATAATGGATAGAACAATTCGTTCTTTATATGGAACTTTTTATCTATAAATGCTATCATAAATATACATACCGTAAAGAGTGAAAGTGAGTGAGCGTATGATTGGGGATCGTGTAAAACAGCTACGTTTAGAGAAGAGAATGTCCTTATCAGAATTAGCTGAACAAGCCGGAGTTGCAAAATCTTATTTAAGTTCCTTGGAAAGAAATTTACAATCCAATCCATCGATTCAGTTTTTAGAAAAAATAGCAGCTGTTTTCAATATACCAGTCGATCATTTAATCAATGATCAACAGAATAAGGATGAGTTAGATTCTGAATGGTTAAAAATTGTAAAAGAGGCAATGGATTCTGGAGTATCCAAAAAAGAATTTCGTGAATTTTTGGAATTTAACAGATGGAGACTGGAACAAAAAAAATAATACGTTTTCCACTTATATGGCTAAAATATGTTATTAAATTTTTCCATTACAAAAGAGTTATCTACATTGAATGCTTCACAATATAATTCCATTATTGTGAAAAAATTCAATGTAGAGATACCTTTTTTGTCCATTTTTGGACAATCATTTTCTATATACAAATGTTTATTTCGGATTTTCTTGAATTAAGTAATCCTTCTCACTTCGCAAAAATTCTCTTACTTCTTGCAAATTCATTCCAATATTTTTGGCTTCATTAATTAATTGAATCCATTCTGAATCCAATTCTTCGGTAAAAAGTTGACTATTAATCACTTAATTCTTCCCTCCCAAAAATACATTTGTATTTTGGCAGTCCGGCCATCATTGTTTAAGACATTAGATCCGTGACTTTGCGTCCCAAACTTTCGTATTGGTTTGCCTTTTACATTTACCTTTTCTCTTATTCTTTACTGTTTTCCCATTATATCGCTTTTCCTCATGAAATGATGCAGTAATTTGTCATAAAATTAGGACAAATTACTAAAATATTTCTCGTTGTTTCTACAAAATATGTTGATTCCAGCGAATCTTATCGAATTAATCATACTTATGCATTATTTACAGATTTCTCTTATGCCAGCAGCACTACTTATCTTGTCTTCTATCATAATATTGTGTTTGATAGCTTTTTAGCACTTTTTTAAAAGAATAATTAATTTGAATTTGTTCAAATGTAATTGCATCAAAAAAAGGATATTCCGTTAAGTCATTTTGGCATATAGGACAAATCCACCTGCCTCGTTCACTACTACTGTACGATGGTCTATTGCATATGTCACAGTTTTTTCTATACATTTTTCACCTCTTCCTTTGCCTTTTCCTTTTAGGTTTGTATGCTGAAAAATAATTGCTACGATTTAGTAAGAAAATCCATCCTAGTATCTTTTTAATTAGGATTATAATGTTATAAAACACAATAACGTTCTTATTTAAGAACTTTCCCATAAGTATAGTGCAAAACTATCATTTTTTAAAATTCCAAAAACAACCGTTTTTTCTTTTTAACGAACAACTATCATTCTTTTCCTCCGAATAACTCCTATTATCTAGCTTTTTCATATTTTCTATTCATTTTACCGTTCGTTATAATGAAATTATATTTCTTTAGGTGATAAGGAGAAAATTGTTATGCTGGTTGGAGCAAAAATAAAGACATTAAGAATAAAAAAAGGCTTTTCTATTAATGAACTTTCCGACAAATCTGGTGTTTCCAAATCTTATTTAAGTTATATTGAAAGAGGAATTCAAAAAAATCCCTCTCTTCAAGTATTAACGAAACTTGCCCACACTCTTGAGACAAATGTGGAGGAACTACTAGACAATAATCACACAGTGATAGAAGGCATTGATGAAGACTGGATGAGTTTGGTAGAAGAGGCAATTGAAGAAGGAATCACAAAAGAAGATTTTGCGGGCATTCTTGAATATGTTAAATTTAAAAAAAGACAAGAAAACTAGAAATAAGGAAAAGCTAACTCTATTATGGCAATAGCGCATAAGCATAGGACATAAGTAAAAAATAGTTATGATTATCATAAGTTCATTTTTCTCCATGGGACAACTCTAAAGTCTCCTTGGCTTCCTCTATTGGAGTTTATCTGTACTCTTCCTGTTTCGTTTTTTTAATAAAATTTTTTCATTAAAAAGACTATTCAAAGAGAATGGCACTACCGATTTGGAAAGCGACATTCTTACTTCGAATAGTCTTATTTCTTATTTATTTAACTCTACTGCTATTCTTGAGCCCACTTCTGCATTGTTTTTGACTAATGCAATATTAGCAACTAGGCTTGTTCCTTCTGTTAATTCTTTTACGCGACTTAATAAGAATGGAGTTACTTTTTTACCTGTAATATGGTTTTCTTTCGCTTCTTGAAGTGCCTTTTCGATAATATCTGTAATGTATTTTTCATCGAGAGCATCATTTTCTGGAATTGGATTAGCGATCACTACCCCGCCATCTAATCCTAATGCCCATTTTGTTTGGATCATGTCAGCTGCTTCTTTTGGATTTTCTACTGAGAAATTCACTTCAAATGGACTAGTTCTTGTATAGAAGGCTGGAAGAGACTTTGTTCCATATCCTACAACTGGAACGCCATATGTTTCAAGATATTCTAACGTTAATCCAATATCTAATATAGATTTAGCCCCTGCGCAAACAACCGCTACGCTTGTTTTAGCCAATTCTTGTAAATCTGCAGAAATATCCATTGTATGCTCTGCTTCTCTATGAACACCGCCAATTCCACCAGTTACAAACACTTTAATTCCTGCAAGCTCTGCGCAAATCATGGTAGCTGCTACAGTGGTTGCCCCATTCTTTTTACCAGCAATTAAATATGGTAAATCACGTCTGCTTGCTTTCTCAATATTATCGCTTTTAGCTAAAAATTCAATTTCATCTTCTGATAAACCAATCTTTATTTTTCCTTCTATTATCGCAATAGTTGCAGGAACTGCGCCATTTTTCCGAATAATATCTTCTACTTCTTTAGCGGTTTCCACGTTTTGAGGATAAGGCATACCATGGGAAATGATAGTTGATTCTAATGCTACAATCGGTAGATTATTTTTCTTTGCTTCTAATACTTCTTTTGAGAATTCTAGCCATTCTGTTTTCATGTTATATGCTCCTTTTAGCGAAAGTATTTTCCAAATAGTTCTTGTAACTTTTTATTATTTAATAGTGGATTTACTGTTTGATTCGATTGAAGGGTTATGTTCGAGCAAGTAATGCCGATTTTACAAGCGTCTTCCGTGTTTAGGCCTTTAATATGAGAATACATTATACCTGAAACAAGGGAATCGCCAGCACCTGTTACATCGACTACTTCTGCTTCTGGAGGTAAGATAACACCAGCTTCCCCTAGCTTTGTAAAATAGATAAGGCCTTTATCTCCCCTCGTTATAACTACTTTTTCAACACCTTTTTCGAGAATGATTTCGGCTGCTTTAAAGAAGTCTCCCTCTTCTTTTATTTTCATCTCCGCTAATGCCTCTGCCTCATCTCTGTTTGCAATCAACCAAGTAACTCCATGCAAATCTTCGGGCAGTTTTCGTACTTTTGGTGCTGATACAGGTGTAATACACAATGCCATTTGTTCTTGCCTGCATCTGATGATAATATGCTCCAATACTTCTGCTGAAAAATTAGTGTCAAGAATAACTAATTCTGATGTTGCAATATACCCCCACTTTTTATCGATTATATCTTTATCAATAGTGTCATATATAGACATATCCGCTAAAGCAACAGCAAGTTCACCATCAGATTCCAATAAAGCTGTATAGGTCCCCGTTCGATATAGATTAGACAAAAGAGAAGGAGTGATATCTGCATAGCTTTTGGTATTCTCTAGCAGCCATTCCCCTTCATGGTCATCTCCCACAATAGTAAATAAAGAAGTTTCGAGTCCCAATCTCCCTAAATTCTCTGCAATATTTCTTGCTACCCCGCCAGGAGACTGACTTGTAGAGGCTGGATTAGAGGTACCGTATTGAATGGTCTCCTCTGCCTGAACTTTACGATCAACATTGGCTCCTCCAATACAAATAACTTCTTTCTTTTTTGGTAACACATAGGCTCTACCTAGTAGTTTTCCTTCTTTTGTTAAAGAAGAAATATAACCTGCTACCGCAGAACGGGATAAGCCCATTTTCTCAGCTATTTCATTTTGAGTAACAAAGGGATTTTCTTTAATCAGCTGAAGAATAAAAATCTCTTTATCATTCACTTCCATCTCCCCCTCAAATAAAGTGAAACTGCCAATTGTCAGAAGTAGAGAAGAATCATCTCTAGCCCTAAAAACAACATTTGTCTACATTATAAACTTTTGTTTATCAAACAACAAGACTTTATTCATTTTTATGAAAACTTTATTTATTTGTTTTTTTAGGAATCTCTTTTTAATCAAGATTTTCCAGTAAGTATCCGCCGGTAGAACCGGCGGTTTTAATTTCGCCCTATAAGGGCACTTTACCAACGAAGCCCCTAAAGGGACCTCTAAATTGACCGCCAACCGTTTACTCTCCCTACTTATCTTTAAATGGATCGACGTATTCTCGTTTGCTCATATTATCTCGCAAACGGTCCTCTGCTTCTTGCTCTCGTATATACTTTGCAATTGTTTTTTCGTTTAATCCAACCGTACTTACGTAATATCCTTTCGCCCAAAACGTTCGATTTCCATGATTATATTTTAAATTTGCATGTCTATCATGGATCATCAATGAACTTTTACCTTTTAAATATCCCATGAAATACGAAACAGACATTTTCGGTGGTATTTTTACCAGCATGTGTATATGATCTGGCATGGCATGTGCTTCCATTATTTCTACATCTTTCATTTCACATAGTTTTCTCAATATAGCACCTATATCTTTTCTTAATTTCCCATATACTACTTTCCTTCTGTATTTGGGAATAAATACGATATGATACTTACAATTCCATCTTGTATGTGATAAACTATTGTCGCTCGACATGAGCAGAACTCCTCTCGTTATTTGAAGTTGGTTTGACGGCCATCTTCTATTATAACGATTGGAGTTTTTTTCTAATACGACTCTACAAGTTTTATTTTCACACAGGCAGAGCCTGTGGTTTAAAAAGAGTAATCAAAAAAAGAAGACTATCCATTGTTAGTCTTCTTTTGCTACTCTTGGTTCAATTAAAATATCTACTCTTCTATTTTTTGCTCTTCCAGCAGAACTATCATTACTAGCAATAGGCTGAAACTCACCGTAACCTTTGGCGCTAAATGATTTAGGATCTAGTTTCTTGTTTTCAAGAAGTAATTTCATGAAATTTAAAGCTCTAGTCACACTTAGTTCCCAGTTGGACGCATATCGTGAATTGCGGATGGGAACATTGTCTGTATGTCCACTTATAATAATGCTTCGCGGCGGATCCATGACAAGTAAATTAGCAATTTCGGAAACAACTTTTCTGTCTTTATTGCGAACTTCGGCACTTCCAGAAGCAAAGAGTACATTATCTCTAATTGAAACATGCAAACCTTCATCCGTCAGTTCCGTATCCAGCTTATTCCCTAATTTATTCTTAGCAATATAGGCATTTACCTTTTGTTGAATCTCTGATAATTCTTGTTTATCTTTCTGTTTTTGTAATTCTTTTAGTTCTTTTTCGCTAAGATTTTTTTTATCTTTTTTATCTTCCTTTTTCTCTTGATCAGCCAAATCAACATCTGTAGTTTCACTATTCATTGACGGTGCAGGACTAGGATATTCAAATATACCTGTCCCTCCTTGTAATTCTTTATTAAAAGCTTCTGCGATTTCAGAGAATTTTTTAGCGTCAACAGAACTCATGCCATATAAAACGATAAATAAAGCCAGCAATAAAGTAAGGATATCCGCATAAGGAACAAGCCAAGATTCATCAACATGCTCCTCATGATGTACTTTCTTTTTTTTCTTTTTACTCATTCGTATTCACACTACTTTCGCTTTCTTCAAGAAATTGTCTTCTTTCTGAAACAGGTAAATACGATGCAAGCTTTTGTTCAATTACCCTAGGCGCTTCTCCTTCTAAAATAGAAAGAACCCCTTCTATCATCAAATATTTTTGACTTGCTTCCATGTGTGATTTTCTCTTCAGTTTATTTGCAAATGGATGCCATAAAACGTATCCAGTAAATATCCCCATTAAAGTAGCAACAAACGCGGCACTAATAGCATGTCCAAGCGCTTCAGCATCAGACATATTTCCTAAAGCTGCAATCAGCCCAATTACTGCTCCAAGTACTCCCAATGTAGGGGCGTAGGTACCTGCTTGGGTAAAAATAAGCGCTCCTGTACGATGTCTCTCTTCCATTGCTTCAATTTCTTCTGTTAATACATCTCTAATATACTCTGCACTTTGTCCATCCACAGACAAAGATAAGCCATTTCTCAAAAATGGATCTTCAATTTCATCTGTTTTTGCTTCTAATGCAAGAAGTCCCTCTTTTCTAGCTAATTGTGCCCACTCTGAAAACAAGCGAATTAACTCTTTCGTATCCTGCACTTTCTGCTCCTTAAACAAGATGCCGAATAACTTTGGAACTCGTTTAATCTCTGAAGCAGGAAAGGCAATAACTACTGCTGCTACTGTACCTACTAAAATAATTTGAATAGCTGCTGGATTCAATAATACCGCAGGACTGACACCTTTAAACACCATTCCTACTCCCACAGCAATAATAGCAAGTATAATTCCTATCAAGGAAGTTTTATCCATTATTTTCACCTATCTTATTCCAAAATTTCGATTCTATGTCTTACCTTTTTTTTCGACATTTCTCTTCAAAATTTTAGTTTTATTTCATGTAAATTTCGGAAACTTCATGAATCATGACAATAGTCCTGCTTTTTTAATCGAAAAAGAGGACGGGTCATAAGAATTTCAATCAAATATACCCCCGAACAATTATACGTACACACTAAAAAATAGTCGTATAATTGTTCGGGGGTTAATTAAATTTAAGAATGAGGGTTTGTGATGATTACCGCAGCCTGAATACACTTCGCTTTCCATGGGGCAGCCGCGGAGGCTTAGGTTGCTCCCCGGGGTATTATATGTCTGTAGTGTAATAGAACGAATTGGTTTTCACCACCAAATTAGAGAATATTCGTCTTTATCCATTATATATTTGTTTTGCCAGCCACTCTTTTGAAATATAAGTTAAGAAACCTATATTTGAATCATAACCGTACCTACTATCATTATTTCGGAAAGAATTTATTCTCTACCTTTTTCTGATATCCAGAAAAAGGATTAGAGTGACTTTCTCCTGTACGTTCTTTCATCATTTTACGAAATCGCAATAATTTTTCATTATATTTTCTTTGTAAAACTACCTTTTCTTCTTCTGTCTCACAGGAACGAATTAAATCTTCCATGGACAATAATTCTTGTCTAATCTTATCCTCTTCTAATGAATATCCAGCATTCTTGAGAACACGATAGGCCATTCGCAATTCTTTTGGTACAGAATCTAGACTATCTTTTGGGAGTGGTTTTCCGAACCCTGGAAGATGGTTAAATTCCCCGTGTTTATATGCTTTTTTTATTTTATCTTCTGAAACAAGAATCGAAAAATCCATTCATCTATCCCCTCCTGTTTTCATAAACCTATTTCCATTATACAATTTCCACTTCTCGTCGGTATAGGATGAGCGATTTTTATAAAAAATAGAAAAGAAAGGGGTGTTATTATTGGCACGTGGAGAACATTTCAATCATAAGAAGAAACACCATCCAGGTCCGCTTCCAAAGGACACAAGAAAACATACACATACAGAGGATGCTCCTGGCGATGAAGAATTTATCGTAACACAGGAAGCTTTTAAAAACCGAATCGAAGAAGAAGAGTAAATCCATGCAATAGACGGCGTTCGCGACCATTGGAAAAGGGCGCCGTCCTCCTTTTTCCCTCCCTTTATTTTCCTATACGTTCGAAATAGGTCTTCTATATGCTCCGCATTAATATTCAGCAAAAGCTCACTATTTCCCATTCCCCTTCTCCTCTCATGTTATACTAGAAGGTATCGTATGACTAATAAAACGATAATTATTAAATAACTTAAAATGAATAACAGAATCTGCTTCTATTATTCAAGACAGCTAAAAATTCTATTGGAAGGTGTTTAGATGAAATCTCTTGTGTTATGTGAAAAGCCAAGTGTTGCGAGAGAAATAGCCAGAGTGCTTGCTTGCAATAAATCCACTAAAAATTATTTGGAATCAGATAAATATATAGTGACTTGGGCTTTAGGCCATTTAATTGAATTAAAAATGCCCGAGCATTATGATCCCAAATTTAAAAATTGGAATTTAGATGATTTACCAATTATTCCACAGAAAATGGAATTAAAAGTGATGAAGCAAACCAGTCATCAATATAAAGCCATTGAACAACTGGCAAAAAGAAAAGATATTAAAGATTGTATTATCGCCACAGATGCAGGGCGTGAAGGAGAATTAGTCGCACGTTGGATATTAGAGAAAATCCGATTTACCAAACCAACTAAACGATTATGGATATCTTCACAAACGGACCGAGCAATAAAGGATGGCTTTAAACAACTAAAGCCGGGAAAAGATTACGATCGCTTATATCAATCCGCTGTGTGTAGAGCACAAGCAGATTGGCTAATCGGCTTAAATGTTTCAAGAGCCTTAACAACGAAATTCAATGATCCATTGTCAGCAGGGCGTGTTCAAACCCCTACTTTATCAATGGTTCTAGAGAGAGAAAAAGAAATTCAATCCTTTGTTCCAAAAGAATATTGGACCATCACTGCACAAATAGATTCTCTACAAGCGAAATATGAAAAGAATCAAGAGAGAAGAATCTTTTCAAAAGAAACAGCAGAAAAAATTGTAGCTAATACGAAAGGGAAGCAGGCAGTGGTTGAGACGCTTACCGTAAAAGAAAAAACAGAGCATCAGCCATTGCCTTATGATTTAACAGAACTCCAGCGAGACGCAAACCGCCGATTCGGTTTTTCTGCCAAAAAAACGTTAAATGTCCTGCAGAAGCTATATGAGCAACATAAACTTGTCACCTATCCGAGAACGGATTCACGATACTTAACGACAGATATGAAGAATACGATGATTGATCGCATTGAAAGTATATCCGGCGCATTTAAAGAAGAAGTTCAACCTATCTTACGTAACAAGGGGAAGGTCGAAGCAAATAATGTGTTCAATAACAATAAAGTATCTGACCACCATGCCATTATCCCGACCGAGCAGCCTGTATTTTTAAACCGGTTAGATAATGAGGAAGTAAAAATTTATGACTTAATCGTAAAAAGATTTTTGACATTATTTTATCCAAAATATAAGTATGAAATTATTTCTACTACATTAAACATTAATGGAGCTTCCTTTGTCGCTCAAGAAACAAATATATTAGAATTAGGTTTTAAAGCTTTAGACTCTCGCAAAACAGATTCTTCAAAAAATATACAGCTTCAAAAGGGACAACAATTAAAAGTCCAATCTGTAAATTTGGAGCAAAAATTTACGGAAGCTCCATCACGTTTTACAGAAGCTGATATTCTAGGAAAAATGGAGAAATTCGGACTGGGGACTCCTGCTACGCGTGCTGAAATAATTGAAAGATTGCTTTCATCTGAGGTATTAGAAAGACAAAATGGGAAATTACATTCTACCTCCAAAGGAAAACAGCTTCTCAATCTCGTTAATGATGATTTGACTACTCCCGATTTAACGGCAAAATGGGAGCAAGAGTTAGAGGATATCGCTAAAGGAAAAGCAAATCCTCATCAATTTATGGAACAAATTAAAGAGCAGACCAAACGATTTGTCCGGGAAATAAAACAAAGTGAGAAATCGTATAAAATGCAAAATCTCACTGGCTCCAAATGTCCTGAATGTGGGTCTTTCCTAAAGGAAAAAAATACAAAAAACGGAAAAATTCTTGTATGCTCCAGTATGGATTGTTCTTTTAGTAAAAGAAAAGATCCTAAACTTTCCAACAAGCGTTGTCCACAATGCCATAAGAAAATGGAAATTCATAATGGAGTGGCCGGTACCTATTTCCAATGCAGAAACTGCAATGTAGTGGAAAAAGCTACAGACCGTAAAAAGACCATTAACAAAAGAGAAGAACGGAAACTTGTTCAGAAATACAGTAAAGACGAAAGCTTTGGAAATAGTCTAGGTGATTTATTAAAAGCCGCGATGAAAAAAGACAATTAAAAGCTACAAGGCTGGTATATTCGCATTCCAGCTAATAATTACTCCAATATCATCCGAAAAGTTATGGATAATTTCGGATGATATTTTTTATGTGCTTTGCTACTATTACAAGCCGTTCACACTACTCTTTGCTTCCATGAATCAGTATTCTTCATTTTCCTCATCGATTATTAAACTTTTCTAATAAAGTACTCGCACTTAGTTCTCTAGTGGAGGCAACTTGCCAATCCGCTTTTGCAAAAACATCTCCTTGTCCTATCCCGACAGAAAACATAGGTGTCTGCAGAATTCCACTCAAGCCTGCTTGTCCATCCTCTATAGCAGCACACTCATGATAATCGACCCCTAAGCAATCTGCTGCTGTTAAAAATATTTCTGGATCTGGTTTTCCCTTTTTCAGGGAATGTGGATCTACTATGCATTCGAACCAGTCTCTTATTCCAAAGCGCTCCAATAAAAAAGGTGCATTGGAACTAGAGGATGCAATCCCAAATTTAATACCCATTTCCCTAAGATCTTTCAAAAATTCATACATTCCTGGCAGCATATTTTCTACTGTGAATTCCGAAATTAAAGCTTTATAATATTCACTCTTGTGATTTCCTAACATTTCCTTTTCTCTATCTGTAAATACTTTATCTGTTTGTGCAACTAAGTCGTCAATTAGCACCTTTCGCGGAACACCTTGATATCTTAAGTTATCTTCTCTAGTAAAGGATGCCCCAATCTCCACCGCCATTTTTTTTGTTGCTTTGTAATATAAGGGAACAGTGTCTGCTATAACACCATCAAAATCAAAGATAACTGCTTGTAACCGATTAGTCATAAAAACCTCCCATAAATAAAAAAATCCATTATAGCTATTTTACCAAAAATGCTTATTATTTGTTTCTCTTGCGATAAGATCAATTATTATCCTAATGTTACGATCAATCAGTTTATTTCTCTTTCTAAAAAAGCTACAATAGAAGCAGCATCCATTCCATATTGGGATTCATGTTATACATAGAGCTAACCGCTTATAGAAAAGGAGAATAAAAATGAGTACATTTCAAGAAAATTTACAAAAATATGCTGAACTCGCAGTAAAAGTCGGTGTAAATATCCAAAAAGGACAAACACTTGTTATTAATACATCCATTGAATCTGCAGAGTTTGTTCGTCTTGTCGTAAAAGAAGCTTACCAAATTGGCGCAAGTAATGTTGTAGTCAACTGGAGTGATGATATCGTTACTCGTACAAAATACGAATTGGCACCAGATGAAGCATTTAAAGAATATCCTGAATTTAGAGCAAAAGAGACGATTTCACTTGCAGAAGAAGGGGCAGCCTTCATGTCTGTAGTATCTTCTAGTCCAGACCTTTTAAAAGGGATTGATTCTGAACGAATTAGTAACTTCCAAAAGGCTTCTGGAACAGCTTTAAGCCAATTCCGAAAATATGTACAGTCTGATAAAGTAAGCTGGACCGTAATTGCTGTTCCATCCAAAGCTTGGGCAAATCTTGTTTTCCCAGACGCTCCTGAAAACAGCAGAGTGGAGTTACTATGGGATGCTATATTTAAGGCTATTCGAGTAGATCAAGCAAATCCAATCCAAGCATGGAAAGAGCATGATAAAACACTTCATACAAAAGTGGATTACTTAAATGAAAAAGCATACAAACAGCTTCATTATACAGCTCCAGGTACAGATTTAACGATTGAACTTCCAGAAGGACATCTATGGTGTGGAGCAGGATCTATCAATGAAAAAGGTTTTGAATTCATGGCAAATATGCCGACTGAAGAAGTCTTCACTGTTCCACATAAAAAAGGAGTAAATGGAACTGTATCAAGCACAAAGCCGTTAAGCTATGGCGGAAACATTATTAATAATTTCTCCGTAACCTTTAAAGATGGTCGAATTATCGATGTAAAGGCAGAAGAAGGGGAAGAAATTCTTCGTCAATTAGTTGAAACAGATGAAGGTTCTCATTATCTTGGAGAAGTAGCTTTAGTACCACATCGTTCACCTATTTCTCAATCAAATATTCTTTACTACAATACTTTATTTGATGAAAATGCCTCAAATCACTTAGCAATCGGAAGTGCATATGCATTCTGTATTGAAGGTGGAAAAAAGATGTCAAGTGAAGAACTAGCTGAAAAAGGTTTAAACGATAGTATTACACATGTCGACTTTATGATAGGATCAGACAAAATGAATATTGACGGTATTACCGTAGACGGAAAAATAGAAGCAGTATTCAGAAATGGAGATTGGGCATTTTAATTTTAAGTAACTAAGTTCAATAAGGATGTTCCATGGAATGTTTATGTTATGAAACATTTCACGGAACATCCTTTATTTTTTACTATTCTTTTAATCTTTCTATTTTACCAAGCTAATCGATTTAATTCGTTGAGATAAGTCCAATTGGATGATTAGTTTATAGTTTCCTGCTGTATACGTAGCTATAGACCCAGCCTCTTTCGTAACAAAATCATCTGGCTTCCCGATTGTATCCTGAATCGATTGTACTGATTCTTTTAAACGAATACCTGGAATAGAAATAGAAGTAACAAGATCGGTTTTCTTATCATAGTAATAAGTAATCTCAGGAAAATCCAATTGACTATATTTCTGATTATAATCCTTGATTGTATAATTAGAATTAATTTTCTTTATCTCTTTTATATTTGTTCCGATTGGATATTGGGCGCCTATCAACATTCCTTGTTCCGCTAAATTCTTTAAACTAGAAGTAACAGATAAGTTTTTATATGGATAGTAAAATTCCGTATCATCCAGCCATTTATTGATAATTTCCTTATTTTTAATAGAAGTTCCATCTATTTTTACTAATTTCCCGCTTTTCTGCTCAAGCATCCACGTATCAAATTCCATTTGGTCGGTATCTTTTTCCCTTAAGGTTTGTATATAATTTTGTTGAATGTTTTTGATATTTTTACTATAGATACGCATTCCATAATCAGTTAGGGTAACTAATTTCCCATCATGAATGGTATAGAAATAGGCCATTACCTCATTTGCTTCTTTCCCTTGGTAAACAGCCGCAATATTTTGCTGGTTAACAAGAAATGTTCCTATATTTTTTTGCGATAAATTGAATGTCATAGGATTGGGTAATTCTAGATCTTGTTTTACTGCTTTCTTTCCGTATTCTTTCGTCCATAAGTAAAAGGCAAAGTCTCCAGTCACAATCGTATCGTCTTTTTCCCCTAGATCCGTATCTTCTACTTGCTGATATTTCCTTTCCCCTTCTCCTATAATATATAATTCATACTTTTTCTCTTTCACGTTTATATCTATTTCAAAATAAGCATTATCTTTCGTCCATTGTAAATCTTTCTTAATCACCATATGTTTTTGATCCAACTCATTTTTATGTTTCTCTGTTAGATAGGAATTTACCATAGAAGTGATTAAAATCCCTGCAATTATAATGACTCCGACCACTATTAGCCAGATATATTTATTTTTTTTCATTATCTTTCTCCTATTTTCCAAACACATCTATACTCCTTTAGAAGGAGTTAGAGTTTCACTTTATGGATAGTTGTCGTTCTAGTTGTTTAAAATCAAGCATAACTACCATAATTTCTATTATTGAAAGCTCACTAAAGATAATTCCAATTTTTTATTGAACTTCATATATACTTATTAATAGTACCAAATTGCTCTCCAATCTACAAATCTAGCTTTTTCCAGCACCTATTTCCCCCTTCTCCGAGACCTTTACCACACAACATATGGACTATCCACCGCTCACCCATTCCCCATATCCAAGGACCTAACTTGCGTCAATATAAATAAATATGAGATGATTAATATAGCTAGCTATATATATAAATAGAGAAAACTCCGATCCTCGTGGTTTTTCTTCACTCTTGCTAATATTAAGCACCTTACTCAGTCTTTTCGGATGCCTTTTTCCTTATTGATTTCACCGCCCGTTAAAATGGAGATAAAAGATTCTTAAAATTAGGAGGGATAAAATGAAACAACTACATCTTATAATCAATGGAAGGGTACAGGGCGTAGGTTTTCGATACTTTGTCCAAATGATTGCTATGGAAAATCAGATAACCGGCTGGGTTCGCAATAAAGCAGATGGAACCGTGGAATGTATGGCTGTAGCTTCTTCTGAAACACTGCGAGCTTTTGTGGAAAAAGTAAAAAGGGGTAATCGCTTTGCCAGAGTGGACCATATAGAAATACAGGAAAGTGAGCCAGAAGAACTATTTTCGAGCTTTAAGGTTATTTATTAAATATTCCATAGGACATATTCAATTTCTGCCATGTTCTATTTTTATTAAATTATGCTTGTATAGACTTGAAAATAATAAATTTTCATGTCAGAATAATAATATTTTAAAAAACAAAATAAGATGTACATATATTATTAGGAGGATCATATGTGGAAAGACTTTAAAGCATTCGCAATAAAAGGAAACGTAATAGATTTAGCAGTAGGGGTAATTATTGGAACGGCATTCAGCAAAATTGTCAGTTCACTAGTAGATGATTTGATCATGCCGCTGTTCGCCCATTTTATTGTCGGCGTAGATTTCTCAACATGGTCTTATTCAAGTATAAATTACGGAAACTTTATACAACGAATTGTTGACTTTTTCATTATTTCTTTCTCTATCTTTTTAGTAATTCGTTTTTTAAATCGCTTTAAGAAAAAGGAAGAGGTCCAAGAAGAAGCAGTAACTGTTGATACTAAAGAAGAGCTATTAAAAGAAATCCGTGATTTACTAAAAACAGAAGTTATTCGCGATAAAGATGGTTTAAATTGAAACCTTTTTGTGCCTTGTTCGTATTACTATATAAATTAAACACAGTACAGGAGTGAAGAAAAATGTATGCATATAACCCAAGTAATGAATATATGCCTTCTGTTTTAAGAACTTTTGCTCTTTCTCTAGGAATAGCATTTATCGGAACAATGATCGGTAATTTCGTCCCAGCCAATTTATTTTTACCGTTATCAATTTTAGAGGTTGTTCTTTTATTAATCGCTATTTTCGCAAGAAGAGGAAAATCTTTATCTTATGGTTTCTTATTTACCTTTACGTTTATTTCAGGGATTACCACTTTTCCAATCGTCTCTTATTATGTATCCACAGTTGGCGGAAATGTTGTCATTAATGCTTTGGGTACTACGACAATTGTGTTTGCTGGGGTTGCTATATATGCAACAAAAACGAAGCGTGACTTCTCTTTCTTAAGAGGAATGTTACTCGCTTCCCTAATCGCTTTAATCGCTATCGGGATTTTCAATATCTTTTGGCCATTAGCAACAGGTGGCATGCTCGCGTATTCCTTCATTGGTGTCCTAGTATTTAGCGGCTATGTGTTGTATGATTTTAATCGAATGAAACATTATGGTATAACAGCAGATCAAGTCCCTTTAATGGCCTTGAATTTATATCTCGATTTTCTAAATTTATTTATAAGTATCTTACGTATTTTCGGAATTCTGTCCGAAAGAGATTAAAAAGGTTTGAGTAAAGAGGCCAAAACCTCCTTGCTCAAACCTTTTTATATGTATGCCTATAAATAATCCGCTATTTGTCTTCTAATTAATCGAATCATTTCTTCTGGATTATCTTTTATTACAAGAGAGTGCACTCCACGATTTGTATGTAAATATAGCATTTTATATTGATTACTCGAGGGCTTAAAGGAAATGTCATGGATGGTGTGTAAATGAAATGTCTGCTCGGCGCTAGTAACTCTATCACTCCATAAATCAAGACTTTTTTCTTCTTCGATTATTTCCATATTCAAGTCAATCTTTCTTGTAACAACAAAATAGGAAAGAGAAAATATTTTCACCTTTACCTCCTTGCACCTATCCCATAGTATAGAATGATTATGGATAACGAAATTAAACGCTATCCACCTGCAAAATCAGACAGTGTTATTAGACAATATTTTGGAGAATGCCATCATTTCCTGGAAAATAATTTGGTATTTCGACAACATGAAAAATCGATTTTTATCAATAATGAAAATATTCTCTTTCTCCCAGACTTTCTTTCGACAAACTTACTAGCTTTAGTATGATTTTATTTATTATTAGATAGGCAAGAGAATGACATCACATTCCCTTGCACATCATCAATAACTTCTATACTTCTTTGCAAGTTCTTCTGTTTCTTTCTTCCGTTTCTTTCGTGCTTCCGCTCGTTCCTTCGCTGATTCGTAAAGGCTCTTTTCCTCTTCTGTTTGTGGAATAACTTTGGGAACTTTTGTCGGTTTTCCATTTTCATCGATGGCAACCATCGTTAGAAAGCTAAGTGCACATAAATGGCGCTCTCCAGAAATTAGATCTTCTGCTGTTACTTTTACAAATACCTCCATGGAAGAAGTTCCTGTATAGGTAACAAAAGCTTCTAGACATACAGCATTTCCCTCGTGAATTGGATACAAAAAATCGACTGAATCAGTCGAAGCAGTAACAATTCCTCTTCTTGCATGACGCATCGCCGAGATAGCAGCTGTATCATCAATATAGGCCATTAATTTGCCACCAAATAAAGTTCCATAAGTATTAGTATCTGTTGGAAAAACAATACTTGTTTTCACCACTAGTGACTCACTACAAAATTTTGACTCTTCCATAGCTCCTCCTTGCATATTCATGGGAGTTTTCTTCTTGTTTAACATATCTACCATCTTATTATATGCTAATTTAGGAGGAAGAGTCTAATATTGCTTAGATTAAGGTTATCGAAAAAAAGAATTTTTCTTCCGGGCTTTTAACAGATCCCCCATCCACCCTCGTGATTTAAGATAGAAATATACAACAACCGTGGAGCCAATAATTATTGCTAAAGAAAAAACGTAGCCGAATTTCCATTTTAGTTCTGGCATAATTTCAAAGTTCATTCCCCATAATGCTCCCCAAGCCATAATTGGTGTACATATTGTAGTGAATACCGTCAGTGTTTTCATAATTTCGTTTCCTCTATGTTGGGATACTACTTCTTCAAAATCAACGAGATTATTTAATTCTTTTTGATATTCTTCCACCAAAATTAATCCTCTTTCGATTCTCTTAGTAACACGAGCATATACCTTTCCTTTTGTGATTTCCTCGCCAAAAGCTTCCTCTAATGAGTATCTGATTTCAAGAAAAGGAATCATGACATTCTTCCAAACAAGAAGTTCATGTCTAGACTGATATACTCTATCTAATGTTTTTATACTATTTCTTTGTTTAACATCCCAAATCAATTGTTCTAACTGTTGTTCATAAGCGTCTATATGATACAAAATATCTGTCATTACTTTTCCTAGAATAACCATAAATCCTTCAATCGGTGTTTGTGCATGCTTAATCTCTTTTAATAGATTGTTTCCATCAATATGTAAACTATTATCCTTATAATCATAAGTGATTAATGTATCGCGTGATAAGAAAAAATGAAAAATTTCATAATCTTCTCTTTTATCTATTTCTCTATGGTATATAAGCGAACCACTTAATACTTCTTGATCTTCTTCTGACGTATCAATATGAAGATAGTTACTTCGATTCCCTTTTATATCGCGAAACCATGTGTTTATTAATGGACCCTTTTCAAAAGAAACTTTCTGTATATCCGCTTCTTTCAATAACTGAAACCAGTCCCAGTTCTCTAAACGGTATCTTTTCACTTGAATCTCCCCTTAAACGCTTTTCTATTATTATTCCCTGAATGACGTTTGTAAAACTTATAATAGGGTAAATAAACAATAGGATGGAACGAGAAGGAATAAAATTAGGAGGGATTATCTCATGTTTGGAAAAAATTCAATGCGTACATTTGCAATTGTCGGGGCTGGATTAGGAAGTTTTTTCCTGTTTACATCAAAAGGAAAAGACATGTTTCATCGCTTTAAAAACAAATTCAATTCTACGCAACAAGAGGACTTACTTTCTAAAGCAGGAAATCCCGCTCCAGATGATATCGGTGACAACAATATGGTAAATGAAGGTGCTATGTATTCCGTAAATTACTATAATAAACAAAGAAATAGTAACTAGTTTCGATGCAACTAAATGAAAAGGTTCATTACTCGGACTGTTCCTTTCATCTAGTAATGATTAATTAAAAGACATTTATGTACAGAATGGGAAAACTTGAATCAGTAGAGAGAATCGACTGATTCAAGTTTTCTCTCATAAATGAACTATCTTTTTATTCATAACTTTTGGCTTCAATTGATCCTTCGCCCGTTTCATTCTTGTTTTGACCGTTGATAACGGCGTTTTTGTATGGTTGCTTATCTCTACCAATGTTTGATTGTGGTAATAAAAAAGCAGTAAAGGTTCTTTGTACATATTTGGTAGTTCTTCTAATGTATCAATCATCTCTTCTTTTTCACATTTGCTCATTAATGTTTCCTCAGGTTCCAAAGCCACAGAAGTATCTCTCGCATATGTATAAACAGACTCTTCCCAAAACTTCTTAGATGTTTTCTCTTTTCTCCAGTAGTCTCTACATTTATTTAGAGCAATTTTATAGAGCCAGCTTTTCACTTTATGGTGGTCTTCAAAGCTGCCAAATGAGGTATACGCGGAAATTAATACTTCCTGATACAAATCTTCCGCTAGTTCTTTATGCTTAACAAGCGATAATATATAGATATAAATTGATTTTCCGTATTCCTTCACGACTTGTTCAAATAATTCTTCTTGATTTCCCACAGTATATGTTTTATTTATTAGGGATTCCATGTTCTTTCTTTTTCCCCTTCCCAGTTTTACGATTCTACTTAATAAACGCTTGTGCCTATGCGAATCCCTACACTTTTTTAAAAATTTTTATTGGAATTTATTCACTGGTGTCAGCCACATAGAAACTCTAATTTTTTTGCATATTGTTAAATAATGCATAGAAGCTAATATAACTGCTCCTAAATTCATCCCAATTGCAATTCCGCTCATTTGAAGCTGGCTTAGAGATCCTAAATAATAAATCGCTGCATAGGAGAATGATGTGGCCCACACACTATGAAAAACCGCATCTTTCAACAAGCCCAAACCAATTAAATATGCTTGCATGGGAATGGTGAAGTAATGAAGTAAAAAATAGGGCCATAAAAGCTGCACAATTATAGCTGCCTGAGTAGAGTGAAAAAAGGTCATCGTCAGTGTGTCCGCGTAAAAATAAAAAATCCCAACAGATATGGTTCCGTAAATAGCTGTTATGATCATCACTTGCTGCAATAATCTTTGTAGTTTTGCATAATCTTTTTGTACATATGCTTTTGAAACAGTTGGTATAAGCATTGTCATGAAACTATGGGATATAAAGGCTGGAAAAAAACCTATTGTCATCGCTATCCCTGCAAGCATTCCATACTGTTCTGTCGCATTTGCTACCGTAATTCCTGAGGCAACAAGTGCTCCTTTTATAAGAAAAGGCTGAATGGCATGTGTTAAAGCATGAAATATTCGAAGACCTGTTGTCGGAATAGACACAGATAATAAATCCTTCCAAATGACTTTCCCATTCATGCTTTCATTTTTCCCTTTTTTAATTCGTTGATATTGCACAAAAAACATATGCAATAAGTATAATAATACGACTGTATCACTCCCTACAATGGTAAAAAAGGCAATCAATACAGAAGTATTTAAATCAAAGGAAAACCATTGAAACAAAAAGACTAATAAACCTAGTTGAATAATTTTTTTCAAAAAATTAGAAGCTGCAATTTTCCCCATTTGCTGTTTTCCCATAAAATAACCTCTTGCAATAGAAGTAAAGGAAATAATCGGCAATAGAAGAATAACTAGCCACTTCAAGAGTGGATGATAATCATAAAAAATAGGGATAAAAGGTATGATGATAGATGCGATGGTGGTTAGAAAAATAGTAAAAATAATGGTCCACTTTAATACTTGCTGCAGCATCGATAAATGATACTTGGAATCTTTTTCAGCAATAAATTTCGAAATGGATGTTGGCAATTCAAAGGTAGCAAGCAGTACAATAAGAAAGATAGTAGGTAATATGGTCATAAATAAACCTAGTCCATGTTCTCCAAGTTCCCTTGCCATTACCATATTAATAATGAATTCAATACATTCGCCAAAAAACGCGGTAACAATTAATAAAAAGGTCCCTTTATAAAATGAACTCATGAATCTCTCCCTCAATCTATCTTCCACAAGCATGTAAGTAAAAGATGTGTGTTTATTTTCTCTTCTTTAACATCATATGAGACAAGTTCAAAAAATATTTTCCTAGATTGTCTTTTTCTTTATTGAAGAGAGAGAAATGTCTTAATTAAACGTTTGATTAAGGGACCTATTCCATTTCATTTAAGGATTCTTTATTAATTGTTTATTCTACAAGCGAGTGTTTAAAAGCATAAATGACAGCCTGCGTGCGATCCTGTACTTGCAGTTTACTTAATATATTACTTACATGTGTTTTAACCGTTTTTAGAGCAATAAATAATTGGTCAGCAATTTCCTGATTACTCTTCCCTTCCGCCATTAACAAGAGAATCTCCATTTCTCGGGTTGTTAGCTCTTCGTGCAGAGGTGTAGATTTCTTTTCTCGCATTTTTGTCATCATTTTATCGGTGACTTCAGGCTCGAGGACAATTTGTCCTTGATATGTTTCGCGAACAGCTCTTGCAATTTCACTCGCCTTGGATGTTTTGAGCATATAACTTGTAGCCCCCGCCTGCAATGCAGGATATACCTTTTCATCATCAAGAAAACTGGTAACAATAATAATCTTTGCCTCCTGCCATGCTTCTATTATTTGCCTCGTTGCCTCAATTCCATCCATTTCATCCATTACTAAATCCATCAAAATCACATCTGGCTTTAATTGAAGAGCAAGCTCGACAGCTTTACTGCCATTTTCCGCCTCTGCAACAACTTCAATATCTGTCTGTGCAGATAAATAAGAAGAGACTCCAATCCGCACCATTTCATGATCATCCACTAGCAATACTCTAATCATTTGAATCCTCCTTTCTTCCCAAAATTGGTACTTTCACTTCTAATCTTGTTCCTTTATTTTCCAAACTTATCAATTTTAATACTCCACCAATCTCGGCTGCTCTTTCGTGCATATTTTGAAGCCCATAAGATCCTGCTTTTCTCTTATCCACATTAAAGCCGACACCATCATCGATGATTCGCAATATAACAAATGCCTCCCTTTGAATAAGCTGTACTTCTAGGGAACTTGCTTTAGCATGTCGTAATGTATTGGATACCGATTCTTGAAGAATTCGAAAAAGATGATCTTCAATTCCTTTATCCAAATCGATATCTTCTAGTTTCATTTCTATTTCTAAAGATACCTTTTGCTGAAGTTCATGTAATAATTCAACAATTCCCGCTTTTAACGTTTTCCCTTTTAAAGCGATTGGTCGTAAATGAAGTAATAAAGCTCTCATCTCTAATTGAGACTGTTGAATCGTTTCCTCTACTAACTGTAATTGTCGTGATTCATGATCATTCGTTTTCGGTCTTGTTTCATTAATTGCTGATAACAGCATCGATGCCGCAAATAATTGCTGGCTAACCGAATCGTGCAATTCTCTGGCCAGACGATTTCGCTCTGCAATAATGACAGTTTGAACCTTCACCTCTTGATCTTCCGCTTTCTCATTTACGAGTTTCTGAGATAACTTCGTTTGTTCCACTAATTGATTCTGCAGTTGAATGATTCTATAGCTTAAAGATTGGAGCTCCTCTGTTGAACCAATTGGCTGAACTGGATAATACTCCATTTTATCCATTGTATGTAAGGTTTCTTCCATGGAACGAATTTGTTTTTTCCAAGAAAATCCTGATAAATAACCAATTAAAACACCTAATGTAATATCCACACTGATTAAAAATAAAATAAATGGAACATCCATTACTTCTTTTTCCCACAAAGCACTCCAGTTTGACGGTGGAAAGACGATTAGATAGCTTATAGAAAAAAATACAAGTAAAAGAAGGGATGCACTTACTCCCCACAAAATTTGTCTTGTTATAATACTCATATTCTTTTCACCTCTAAGCTACCTGTAATTAATGAGGTGAAGATTTTCACTCTCGTCTCAGCCTGATCAAATCCAGCTGTCCGAATGCTTATATTTTGATTCCAAATCTTTTCTTCTGCTTCGCTAAATATTTGATAGGAACCAAATAAACTAGAATGGTGGATACTGACTTCCATATCATAAGGGATATATACCTTCACATCTCCGACAATATTTCGAATCATCATAACTGTTTCACCCTCTGGTAACACCGTGTAGCTAAGGTCCACAGTAGTATTCGTTATGCCACCCTGAATGTTGATATCATCCCATTCATATACATGATCTGGGGTGATATTACGGCTAAAGAGAGAATTCGTAAACAAGGGCTTTTTCTTTATTATAGTTTCTTCTGTCTGTATGGCCGTTTCCTTATCTCTTATGATTGGTTTAATAATATCCTCGGTATTCTTTTTTTGAAATAATTGAAAAAGGTAATAAGCAAGGAGTGTAAACAAGATAATTTTCACTGTAACCATATTTAATATACTAACGATTAAAAGCAGGCTCCCTATCCAAAAAAGAATCTTCCCAGCTCCGCCGTTCCGTGATTTCTTTGATATATAAATCATGCCAATTGAAACAAGAAGGGAAAAGATTAGTCCGGGATTAAAGACGAAGATTTCTAATAACAAAAAACCTCCAACAATATAAACCCAATTTGCATAGTTATCTTTTATTTGTTTAAACATTGGCTATTCTCTCCCTTCTTTATTTTATTTGGATGAATATCTTTAAATAATAGAAGGCTGGCTTTACATGCTCCAGCCTCTTTTAGGATACCATTTTTTTATAAGGAAATGGAGTCATCTTCTTTTTTTAACATATCTTTCTCTAATGCTGCTAACTTTTCGTCCATTGTTTGTTTATAGTATTCTGTATTTATTTTTTCTTCTAACGTTTCTATATATTGTTCCATTTCACTGAATCGCGTTGGATTTGTTGGATTCGCCTGTTTTTCTTCTAAAACTTTATTCATTGTATGATGGGCTTTGGTTATATTTTCTTTTGCCATCAGCTCCATCTGGCGTATTTTCATATCCTTCAATTTATGCTTCATGTCCATATATTTCGTTTCTATTTCATGCAATTGCTGCTCTGTATTTTTTAACGACTCTGTTAGGCGTGCTACTCTTTCTTCATAATGAGTCTGCTCTTGTTTAGCATAAGCAGAAAGTTCTTCTTCCCCTGCTTTGCTTGCCACCTCAGCCTGTCTTTGTCTTTTCTCCGCCATTTGTTCAGCCTGTTGTAATTCCTTCATGAATTCTTCTTTTAATTTATATTGTCTTTCGACCATTTTTTTTACTTTATCTGTCTCTTTCTCACATTCTCTTACATATTGATTTAAAAGCGCGATTGGATTTTTTTCTTCCTTCTTATCTAATAAATGATTAATGTCGGCCATTACCGTATTTTTTATTCTTTCTAATAGATTTGTCATGTTAACCTCTCCTTATTTATTTAATTCTGACCACTGTTTTTCAAAATTTACAAAAGGGTCATCCGTTGTTTTATTTGTAATAATGTTTTGCTTGTTGTTCCACTTTTTGTAAACAAGATACAATACATATGCGGCTGCTAATCCGATGATAGCAGGCAGGTTACTAGCCGTTATGATAAGCATAATCACTCCGGCTATTCCCCACCACAGCTTACCTGATGAGCTTGTTGCTTTCGTGTATTGCTTAAAGGCAAAATAAAGAATTGCTGCACTAATAACTAAACCGAGTATTGGACCTATCTGTGATAATAGGATGATAGAGGCAACTGCCCCAATAAGAAATAAACCAAATTTTTTCATTTTACTTTTCGCTCCTTTCTTATCTACTATGTTACCTCCTTCAAGTTTTTTTCATAACATGCCTTAGCTTGATTTTCCACTACAACTTTAGTCTTAGAGAATACTAATCCTAAAAAAACAAAGAAAAAACTGTTCATAATGGAACAGTTTCAGACTGTAGACAAACTCCTGTATTTTGGAAATAGAAGTTTGAGTAAAGTATATTTATTAATCTCTTTGAATTTAGACGTTACTTTCCGCTCCGGGGGTTCGCTTTCCGCGGGGCTCGCGCTGAGCCGCTTCGGCTTACAGCCTGCAGGGTCTCAGACTGTCTCACTAATCCCACAGGAGTCTCACCCCCTCTACTCCAAGCAACACATGAAAATGCATTTTCACTTCTCCAATATCTTTTTGTCGACAAGCTGAAACTGTTCATAATGGAACAGTTTTTCTTCTATAGTAATTATTTTTCTGTGCCTGTCAAAAAGCTCTTGGAGCGAATTCCTGATCTTCTAAGAACAAAATCTACATCTACTTTAATATCTGCTTTTGAAAATTCTTGATTCCACTTGTCTTTTATTTTCATAAATGAATCATAGTCTTGCCTTCTCATTGCTTCTCCAAATCCGAAAATATCCGTTTCGTATTGGCTTTGAACATGTGAAATGGTATTCGATATTTCTTGGGATAAAGCTTTATTCACTAGTTTTTCATATTTTTCAATGGTTCCCAGCTTATCCACACTTTTATAGCATTGCGTACCCTCAAGATATCCTTCCGCTTTTATCCCAACATGAATTACAGGCTTATTATTCTTCCATTTAGAAGTTGTTTCTGTTTGCGATTCTGTTACACGAATAGCACTATAGTCTCCCTGTCTGCATTTAATGGTAAAAGAAGTAGTTTTTAATTCATTCCGAACCCACAAATAATTTCTCGAATCTTCCATGCTCAGAAAATCGATCAATTTACCCTTTTTAAATATCGCCAGAGAATCAACGACTATTATTGCATCCGGAGTTACCTTCATGATATTTTCCATACTATTTCCTTTTTCTACATCTCCTTTTAAACGGACAGTTGCTAATACTGGTTCTTTTCCTTCTAGGTTCAGTTCGGAGATAAACTCAATAATACTCATTCCCGGGTCTCCTCCCCAATCCTCTAATAAATGATCCAATTGTGGAGATAACTTTAAAGAGGATGCCTTTCTATAATGGGCAACTACTTTTAAGATATCTTCTGCCTTTCCATCTTTTGCAATAATAATTTTAAAGTCATCCCGTATCTCCCTATTTCTTTCCAAAAAGTCAATAAAATCAAGCATTCCCGACCTAGCTATTTCCTCACTGATTACAAGTATCTTCATATGAGAGAAAACTAGAAACTGTGCATAGTACTCATTTAAGTGATGCGTAATTTCAGAAATAGTATTTCCCTCAATGCCTTCTACTATTGTGGGCGCATTTCCGGCAGCCGTTTGGGTATTTAATTCTACTGCATTCAATGCCTCTACTGTCAATTTATATTTTGCATTTTCGCCTTTATCAATGGCCATCCCTGCTACTAATTTAATTTCTGATAATTCTTTTCGATCCCAACAACCAGTTAATAGAAACAAACAGTTTAGTATACATAGAAAGACACAAATTTTCTTCACTTTTTCTTCCCACTTTCCGGTTTAGGCGGAGATGGAGACCCTTGTGGCTTTTGCTTATTCTTTATATTTGGACTTACATAGGAAGAGCGCTTATTAATGGACCATATTGGAAAGCGAACAAATACATCTTTTTGATCTTCAACAATAAACGGAGCAACAGGTGCTAAATACGGAACTCCAAAGGAACGAAGAGAACTTAAGTGTGCAACCATGATTACAAGTATTAAAAGAACGCCATATAAGCCTAAAATGGAGGCAACAATGATAAGAACAAATCGAATAAGTCTAGATGCGTTCGCAAAGCTATAATTGGGAAAAACGAAATTAGCAATCGCAGTAATCGCGACGATGATAACCATAATATTGGAAATGATTCCCGCTTCAGCGGCTGCCTGTCCAATAACTAACGCCCCGACAATCGAAACCGTCTGACCAACGGCCCGCGGCATCCTTACCCCTGCTTCTCTTAAAATTTCAAAGGTAATTTCCATGATAAACACTTCTACTACAGCTGGAAAAGGTACATCCTCCCGCTGTGCAATAACACTCAGTAATAAAGTGGTTGGCAGCAGCTCTGGGTGAAAGGTTAAAACCCCTACATAAGCGGAAGGCATAATTAATCCAATCATAAAAGATAGGTAGCGAATTAAACGTACGAAACTACTCATAAAATAGTTTTGATAGTTATCTTCTGGAGAAGTAAAAAAGTCAGTCAGTACAGCCGGAACAATTAGTACAAATGGTGATCCATCAATGATGATGACAATTTTCGCATCCATTAAATAGGTAGCAACTGCATCCGGACGCTCTGTATTCATCGCCAATGGAAAAACAGTCAAACTTTTATCTACAATTAATTCCTCAATATTCGCTGACTCGAATACAGCAGAAATATCAATTTTCTTTAAGCGATTCCTTACTTCTGTTACTATTTTTTCATTTGCAATCGAATACATATACCCCATGTATACATTCGTACGTGTTTCGTTTCCTATCATGAATTTTTCAAAACGCAATTGATGATTTTTTATTCTTTTTCTTATTAAATTGATATTTGTGGAGGCATCTTCTACAAAAGAGTCCTTAGGTCCCCGTACGACTGTCTGTGTAGTAGGCTCTGCTACTGTTCTGCCTTCACTATTTAAATAATTTAAACTAAGTGCCTGCCCAACGCCTCTAAAAACAATAACGATACGTCCTTCCAAGAGAGAAGAAACGATTTCATTGACCTTTTTTAATAATTTATATCCTGACACACCAAAACTTTTTTTACTTAAACGCTGCAGATCCTCAATTGAATCAACAACAATATCTTTATCTGCTGAATTCTCTAGCGTATTTCCTAACATCTCTTTTAACATTTCTGTATTTACTACTGTTTCTAAATAATAAATACAGCCTTCACTTTTTCCTACCCGTATCACATCTGACTGCAGATCAGCTGTATTTCCAAAGGTTAAACTTATCACCTCTCTCAATGCTTCAAAGGTAAGTTCATCAATCCCTATTTCTTTCGCTTCGGTCGGTACGACTTTAGAGGGTATTTCTTTTTTGCTATTTATAGACATCAATTTTTTAAAATAATTCATATTTTCAACCCCCTTTTTTCATCCCTTTGTTCTTTCCATTTTTTTATTAACAGTACAAATGCAATCAAAATAGGTACCATAAATTCCAGTGGAACATGAAGAAGAAACATATCTACATTTAATCCTTCCACAATATGGTCCGAAAAATCGGAAGAAATGAAGATAGTAAACATCGTTGTGATACAGGCAACTGGCATAGCAAAATATCGGTAAGGTATCCGAAAAATATACTCCATTCCTTTTAAGCCGCCATATAGAAACACAGAACCTTTAATTAATATTCCTAACATCATAATAAACACTACGAGCACGTCGATCCTTTCCAAAAACTCTCCTATACTGACAAGTCTTGCCGCTATCAATATTGGAAAATTGGCTCGCGCTGCTGTATTTTCCCCTAGAGTGGCTATAATGATAAAAACCGATGATAGTAAAATGATACTTGCGACAACAACACTAACTATAGCTACCTTCTTCGTTGCTTTAAAATCCCCAATATGAGCGAAAATTACCGTAAATGCTATTAACTCTCCAAAGGGAAAGGCGATGATAGAGGGAATTACCGCTTTTATTATCGGCTTCATCCCATTACTTAAAAACGGCTGCACATTGGTAAGGTTTATTTTTTCACCAGCGTATAAAAAGATAAACAGCAGGATGATAAATACAAACATATAGGGACTAAATATTTCAGCTATTCTTCCTAATACTTCAATCCCTAAGTATAAGATATAGCCAATTACTAACATAAGCGCTAATATCGTAAATTCGATAGGTGTCACAGGCAGAATGGCAGACGTGATTAATTCCCCAAAGTCTCTAATTACCCTTGCAGACACATAGATGAAATAACTTAAGTAGACGAGAGCGAAAACGATAGCAACTTTTCTAGAAAAGCAATATTCCATCATCTCATATAAGTTTTTCCCAGGAAGCAATGACATTAAATAAAGATAAAAACTTATTATAATTACGCCGACAATCATACCAATTAAAACAACTATCCATGCGTCTCTTTTGGCATCAATTCCTATACCAATTACGATAGAACTTCCCAAAAGGAAATTTATAATCATCGTAAATATTTGGGTTAAAGATAGTTTTTCTGTCAACATAATCACTCAGCACCTTATCGGTTTTAATTTAATGTAATCAGAATTAGATCGTCGCTACTTCCTAAAACACATTCTGTCCTCTACTTTTTACGTTTTTCTTGGAGTTAAATTTATTCCAATGTTTTATTAACATGATAAATACCATTAATGCCGGCAGGCCAAATTGTAAAGGAATATGTAAAAGAAAAGGATTAGACTGTAATCCCTCCTCCATATGATCGGTATAACTTCGAGCAATTAATGTGGTAAATACCCCTACAATACAGATTATCGGAATCGAAAAATACCGAAATGATTGATCAAAAATGTACTCGATTGCTTTTAATCCGCCATATATATAAATACAGCCTTTTACAAGTGTTCCGAGCATCATACAGAAAACAACAATAGCATCGATTCGTTGTAAAAAATTCCCTATAGAAACTAGTCGAGCTGAGCTTAATAAGGGAAAATTGGAACGTAATCCAAGCTCGTGTCCTAAAGACAAAATAATCATGACGGAGGTTACTAACAATAATAAACTTGAAATCAAAACACTATAAATAATAATTTTTTTACTGTACTTAGCATTTGAAACATTGCTCATTATGAAAGTTAAAACGAGTAATTGTCCATACGGTCGTACAATTTCATAGGGAAACACAGCAGTCCATAAAGGCTTAAATCCGCCAGCTAATACCGGTTTTATATTTGAAAAATCAAGGTTTTTACCAGCATATAAGAAAATAAATAAAAGCAGGATAAAGATAAATGCATAAGGCGTGAATATCTCTGCTGTTCTCGCAAGAACCTCCACACCCATATACAATATGTATCCCATTACGAACACCAGCATAATGGTGGAAATCTCAATTGGCGTTAAGGGAAGCACTGTACTTGCTATCAACTCTCCAAAATCACGTATTATTCGACAGCTATAATAAAAAAAATAAGCTGCATAAACGAGACTGAGCCCCTTTGCAATTGGCCGATTAAAGCAATATTCGAACATCTCAAATAAGTTTTTCTCTGGAGCTAAAGAAATCATATAGATAAAAAATAAGGAGATGATAATTCCTAATCCTAAAGCAATCAGAAGTACAATCCATGCATCCTCTTTTGCTTTTAATCCAAGACCTATTACAATCGTACTTCCAATTTGGAAATTAAAAACAACTGCCGCCAATTGAGTTAACGAAATGCTTTCTTTTAACATGGCTGTAACACACTTCCTTTTAGAAAAGCGCAAGCGCCTCATCTTTTGCTTTAATATTATCCTCCAACCCTGATATACTATATGCAACTGGTATTAAATAGAGGATTATCCTTGGGTTTTCTGCTTGCTTTGTTTTTTATTTTTCCATAATCGAATATCAACTACGACTGACCAGACAAAGCCTAATATTGCAGTAAATACAATCGTAATGGCTCCTGCACCAACTTCCGCTTCGTATATTCTTTTTATACATTTCATAAATCCCTCATGAAACACAAAAATATCTAGACCAACTGTTAAAATGCCCATAGATGTAAATATTAATAGATAAGCAAAAGTTACCATTTAACCCTTCCTTTTAGGTGCTTTGTTTATTTATGGTATTATCTTGTGAAATTTCTCCATTTTTATGCTTATATTTTCATTTATGAATATTAATTCAAATTAAAAAAGCTGGCATCAACCTACTACTACGGTTGATGCCAGCTTTTAAAAAGATTATTTATTATTTTTTTGTCTCACTTTATAATCCACCACTTCTCCATGGTAGAAGCTTTTTCTCGTTAACGGAAGATTTAGCTTCTTAGCTGTTTGTTTCAGTTCTCTTTCTTCTCGTTCCGTAACTAAACTAATAACTACTCCCGCTGCACCAAATCTTCCCGTCCTGCCAGAACGATGGATATATTGGGTCTGGTCTGTAGCTAAATCATAATGAACAACATGTGTAATATTTTGAATATCAAGCCCTCTTGCGGCTACATCTGTTGCTAGAAGCATGTTTCTCTTTCCATCTCGAAAATCATTTAATGACTTTTGACGCTCCATTTTATTTAGATCAGAATGCAAAATACTTGTCTGAATTTTTTTAAATGCTAATTTTTCATGGATCACACTTAAATTTCCAATATCCTTTACAAACACAAGAATCTTCGCATTCTTTAGACGAGAGATCGGTTCTAATAGCTTTACTTTATCTCGATATTCCGCTTGGAAATAAATATGCTCTACTTCAGCTGCTTCGATCACCTTATCTTTTTTGATGCGAATAATTTCTGCCTCTTGGACAAGTTCAGCTGCAATATTTTCTGTTTGCTTTGGTAATGTTGCAGAAAATAAAACGACTTGTCTGTCTTTTAAAGTGGCTTTGATAATTTGGCGAACAGATTCTAGATGCTCCGGTACTAACAATTGATCTGCTTCATCTAAAATAACTGTTTTTACTGCATGCATTTTTAATTTTTTTTGTTTAATCAATTCTAATGCTCTTCCAGGTGTACAAATGACAAGATGAGGATGCTTTTTCAGTTTTTCTAACTGCCTTTTAACATTTGCTCCTCCAATAAAAGAAGCCGCCCGAACTCCGCTACCCTCTCCCCATTTTTGAACTTCTCCCAAAATTTGCATAACCAGCTCTTGAGAGGAAGCAAGACAGATTGCCTGAATATTCTTCGATTCTGTATCCAAGTTATTTAAGACTGGTAATAGATATGCCAATGTTTTTCCTGTGCCAGTTGGGGATTCAGCAATTACATCTTTTCCCTCTAATATTAGTGGGATAGATTGTTCTTGAATAGAAGTTGCTTGTTTAAAATGTGCCTTTTCCCAATTTTCCTGTATAAACGGTTTAAATGTACTCCAAAATAGCTGTTCTTTCATTTCGTTCTCCTTTTTCATCAAAGTCAGACAAATAGCATCTAACCTTAAAATATATCTTCTTATTATAAATTATTTACGAAAAAATAGATATGAAACCTTATTCATTAGGGGGAGATTATATTTTTCGCTGAACATAAGTTAAAAATGCTGGATTCCGAGGATTTCTTTGTTTCCGCAAAAAAGAAGCTCCGTTTCCTGCGAAGCTCCTTTTCATACTATATGAATAGCTGATTCTTCCCTACTGTATGAACGATATCGACACCATCTTTGATTCGCTTCATTTTTACGTCTAATTCATGAGCTGCATCTGCTGCTTCCTTTAATTCATTAAGTAAATGTGCAGGAACATCTTTATCGAATTTATAATAAATTTTATGTTCTAAGCTTGCCCAAAAGTCCATCGCAATCGTTCTTATTTGAATTTCGACAACCACTTCTTGCATGCCTGTACTTAGGAAAACAGGAATACTGATAATTAAATGTAAGCTTTTATAGCCATTTGGTTTGGGATTTTTAATATAATCTTTTACCTGCATTACCTTAATATCAGCTTGTTTTTCAATGATATTATAAATTTCGTAAATATCCGAAATAAAGGAACAAGTAATTCGAACTCCTGCAATATCATGTATATATTTTTTGGCATTTTCAATTGTTATAGCATGCCCTTTTCGATGCAGCTTTTGCATAATACCTTTTGGATCTTTAATTCGTGATTTAATGT
This sequence comes from Niallia sp. FSL W8-0177, assembly GCF_038006285.1. Classification (NCBI taxonomy): domain Bacteria; kingdom Bacillati; phylum Bacillota; class Bacilli; order Caryophanales; family Bacillaceae; genus Niallia; species Niallia sp. FSL W8-0177. Next base: position 4,995,981 of record NZ_JBBOUX010000001.1, on the reverse strand, counting down.
GCTCGATTGGATTATGATCATGAATAAATTGAAATTCCTCATTTAATATTTTTAGTTTCGTATTTATTTCATCTAAAGCGAAGTTATAAATAATTAAGCTATTTTTCCATTCATTAAGCTCATTTGATAATTCATGTAAATTGAAGTTATTATCTTCCATGTATGTCTTGAGTTGTTTTACGCTTTCCATAAACTAGTAAGTCTCCTTTGGATTCCTATAAACCTTTTCTGCGTCTACTCCGATACTCTTCAAAAATTCAATAATTTGGTCAATTGTTTTCACTTTCAACATCCACCTTTGTATATAACGAGCTATTTTCGGATGGTTGACATGCACCGAATCTATCTTTATTGTAAACAATAATGACCGGTCAGTCAAATATCATTTCAAACAAATATCTTTTATTTATAAAATAAGAAACAGCACTTCCCTTATTCCTTTAATATCAGCTCTAAGGAGAGAAGTGCTGTTCTTTATATATCTACTTTCTACACTGACCTACCGGTGCATCCCCATTTTATTTTTATAATCTAATCAACTGTCTCTGAGAATTGGTTTTGATGTAGTTCATAATAAAAGCCTTTTCTCTTCAATAATTCTTCGTGAGACCCCTTTTCGGCTATCATCCCTTTATCCAATACTAGAATCAGATCCGCATGTTTAATGGTGTTTAATCGGTGAGCAACAACAAAGCTCGTTTTCCCTTTCATCAACCGTTTTAAAGCATCTTGAATTTTCACCTCTGTGATTGTATCAATGCTACTTGTTGCTTCATCCAGAATAAGAATAGATGGATCTGCTAAAATTGCTCGAGAAATGGATAACAGCTGCTTTTGTCCTTGACTAATTCCGTTTCCATTAGCAGAAAGAATCGTATCATAACCTTCTGGAAGATGTTCAATAAAGCCATGAGCATTGGCCTGCTTTGCTGCATACTCCACTTCCTCATCCGAAGCATTCAACCTGCCATACCGGATATTTTCCCGGATGGTCCCTTCGAATAGATAGCTATCCTGAAGAACAAATCCCATATGCGAACGGAGGCTCTCTCTTTTTACTTTTGTAATCTCCTGGCCATCCACTAATATACTTCCTGCGGTTGCATCATAAAATCTCATGATAAGCTGGATAATAGTCGTTTTTCCAGCTCCAGTAGGTCCAACTAAAGCAATTGTTTCACCTGGGTTTGCCTTAAAATCAATATCCTTTAATATTTCTTTATTTACCTCATAAGAAAAAGATACATGCTTAAACTGAACTTCTCCTTTCATTTCTTTCATCACGGCTGCTTCCTTCTCATCTACTTCTTCTCTTTCTTCATCTAATACTTCAAATACTCTCTCTGCACCTGCAATGGCAGATAACAATGTATTAAATTGATTCGATAAATCATTTAAGGGTCTAGTGAACTGTCGGGAATATTCAACAAAGATTACAATAACCCCAATAGATACAGTACCGGATTTGAGGGCTAATAGCCCGCCAACCCCTACAATTACTGCATAGCTAGCATTGTTTAACATATTCATTAGCTTTGGAATAAAGCCTGAATAAACTTGTGCCCAATACGCAGAATTCTTAAGCTTATCACTTTTTTCTTTCATATCATGAATCATTTTTTCTTCTAGCGAAAAAGTTTTTACAATTTTTTGTCCTGAAATAGATTCCTCAATAAATCCATTTAACTCCCCTAAATTCTTTTGTTGTTCCTTAAACAATATACTTGTTCTACTCGTAATCCACTTCATTCCAATAAACATAACTGGCACGATCGTTAACGTCAATACTGTTAATAACGGACTGAGTAAAAACATGACAACTATTGTCCCAACTAAAGTAATAATACTAGAGAAGATTTGGATAACAGAGCTATTTAAAGTAGAACTGACATTTTCAATATCATTTGTAACACGACTCATCAATTCTCCATGCTGCTTTTTGTCAAAATAACTTATCGACAGCTCATGAAATTGATGGAACAAATCCGCTCTTAAGCGAAAAACAGTTGTTTGTGAAATACCAACCATCCAGTAACTTTGCAAAAACAATGCAACCGAATAAAAAAAGTAAATACCACCAAGCGCTATAAGCATTCCTGTAAAACCATCTAAATTTCTATTGACAATAAAACGATCAATAGACATTCCTAAAACATATGGTCCCAATAATCCTAATGCACAGCTCATTGCTACCATCACTAAAACAAGAAATAATAATCCCTTTTTTTGTGCAAGATAGCTCCATAATCGGTATAAAGTCTTTCCCATATTTTTTGGTTTTTTCCCTTTTTTAACAACTGTGGAATCTGACCTTAATTTAGGTTTAGGATAGCGAAATGGATCGGTTAGTTCCTTTTGCATTCTCCCACTCTCCTTCCCCTAGTTGTGATTCTACTATTTTTTGATAAAGGTTGTTTGTCTTCCATAACTCATCATGGGAAGCAAAACTTACAATCTTTCCATCTTCAATCAGCATTATTCTATCTGCCTTCATGGCGGTAGATACTTTCTGCGTAATGAGCAGAAGGGTACATTGATAATCAGCAACTGCATCCAGCAGCTTTTTTTCTGTTTTTAAATCTAATGCACTTGTACTATCATCTAGCAGGAGAATACTTGGCTTTCTGACGAGTGCTCTTGCAATGGAAAGACGTTGCTTTTGTCCTCCCGATAAATTAACTCCCTTTTGTCCAATTCTCGTATCATATGTATTAGGCATTAACATAATGGTATCGTGAATTTGGGCATCTTTTGCAGCTTGCACTACTTCATCAAAGGTCGCATCAGGATTTCCCCATCTAATATTTTCTTGAATGGTACCCGTAAAGAGCATCGATTCCTGTGGTACATATCCAATTTGCTTTCTTAGCGTATATAATGAATATGAATTCACTCGTTTATCGTCGATCAAAACGCTTCCTTCTGTTGGTTCATAAAGACGTGGAATTAATTGGAAGAGTGTTGTTTTCCCTGAACCTGTTGCTCCTAATATAGCAATTGTTTCTTTAGAGTGGATGGTAAAGTGCAGATTCTCTATTGTATTCCTTCTATTAGATGGATAACGAAAGGATACATGCTGGAACTTAATTTTCCCTTTTAGTTTTGAGTCCATACTTTCATCTGGATTATCCTTATCCTGTTCTTTCTTATCAATAATCTCTTGGATTCGATCAGCTGAAGCTTTTGAACGAGAAATAACCATTACTAACATACTTACTACAGAAATCGATGTAGTGATTCTTAATGTATAATTGATAACGGCAACTACTTCACCAATCTGTGCCTCACCTGTGTTTATTTGTCCAGAGCCAATCCAAAGTATGGCAATAATACATAGATTCATAGCGAATAATAAGAGCGGCACAGTAGTTTCCATAATTCGGAGCGCCTTTTGAGTAAGTTTTTTTAAATCCTCGCTTGTATGCATAAAACGATTTCTTTCAAACTGCTTGCGGATATATGCTCGGATAAGCCTCACTGCTGTTAAATTCTCCAGCATCACACTGTTTACCTGATCGAGTTTCTTTTGAACAGATTGGAACAGACTTCTTCCTACTTTAATAACCCAAATAAACATAACCACAATAAGAGGAATCGTAATCGCCAATATAAACGCTAGTTTCACATTAACTAAGAAGGACATAATGATTCCACCAACGATTAAAAGCGGTGCCCTTAATAGAAATCGCAATCCCATAAATATCGTGTTTTGTAATTGTGTAATATCATTCGTTAATCTAGTGATCAAAGACGAACTTGCAAAAACATTACTGCTTGAAAACGTAAAATACTGAATGATTTGGTATAACTCATTCCGAAGACTATAGCCAAAATTCTGACAAACATGGGAAGAATAGAATGTATTAATAATTCCAGCAGCAAAGGCTACAAGCGAAAATAATATCAACAATCCTCCCCAAATTAACACAACTTTTGTATCTTGATGAGCCAAGCCATCATCAATTATCTTTGCCATAATCAATGGCTGAACCAGTTCTACCGCAAGTTCGGTTAACATTAGTATAAGTGCTATTGTAATACTTAGTTTATATACTCGAAGTCGACCAAATATTTTTGACATTATTCCCTCCAGCCTTTTACTCTAATTGAATTTACTACTTAATATCCAATCATCGATGAAATTTATTTAGATTTGCTAAACATTATTTTTATCATACCTCTTTTTAATAAGTTAGAAAACATCATTCAGAATAAAATTAATTCAGTATTATTTTCTTGCATGTACACATGCCCATTCCTTACCACAAACCTTCTTTCTTAAAATCAAAAAAAACCGAACAATTATACGAAAATTCCAGATTAGAATCTCTGTATAATTTGTTCAGGTTTAAATTTGTTGGAAATACTTATGCTCGAGCCGCTTTTAGTTTACACCAGCTAACGACCATTTATATAATTCATGATGGAAACCAAATACCTTTGGTGATCCCACAGCTACATCTTTAGAAACTGCTCCAAAGTCATAGTCAGAATACAATGTAAAGATCGGCAGTTCATCGCTCCAAATTGCTTGAAGCTCATTATAAATCTCTTTACGTTTTTCTGTATTTGGTTCTTGTTTACCTTTTACTAATAGCTCATCTACCTTTGGATTGTTATAATTTGTATAGTTACTTGATCCCGTAGAACCATAGATCGTTGTTAAATCTGGATCAATGGTATTAGTGAAGCCCATTAGCATTAAATCGTAGTCTCCTGCTCTCGCTTTCGACATAATCGTTGGGAAATCATACGTAGTTGTATTTAGTTTTAATCCAACCGCTTTTAAATTTTCGGCAATAATATTGGCTGATTGTTCTCGCACTTTATTTCCAATCGGAACAACAAATTCTATTGTCTTATTGAAATCCCAGCCTGCTTCTTCTAATAACTGCTTCGATTTCTCTGGATCATATGTGTATGCTTCTAATTCTTTATCAAGATAGGGGCTGATGGATGTATACGGACCGTCTACAATTTCTCCTTCTCCCTTTAGTAATTGATCGACAATTTTTTGACGATCAATGGCATAAGCGATTGCTTGTCTTACTTTCTTATCTGTGATGGTTTCCATGTTAAAACTCATATTCTGATATCCATATGTTTTATCTGTTGTGGTTGTTACATTGTCAAATCCTTTTACTGTCTCAAAGTCTTGCACTGCAATTTTTCCAATCCCTCCTGCAGCATTCATTTGAATTTCTCCTGTCTGCAATTGTGCTACAAGGTTTGCTGCTGGCATGATTTTCACAAATAGTTTATCCAGTTCTACATCCCCTAAATAATAGTCATCATTCTTAGCATATTCTACATATTGATCTTTTGCATATTTAACAAACTTAAAAGGACCATTCGTTACGGTCGGCTTCATCATAAAAGGATCCTTTTGGAGATTTTCCGGAGCAATATTCTTTAACTTATGTTCTGGAAGAATCATAAATTTTGAACCTAATTGTTCTTTCACCATATTTGGATCAACTGGGGCCTTTGTTTTAAATTGAATTGTTTTCTCATCAACAATGGTTATAGATGGTATTTCTGTTTCTCCTTCTGGAAGCTTGCCATTGTCTGTTAATCCATCTAATACAGTTAAATAGGCTCCAACAGCTGTTTCCGTCTTTGGATTAGCAACTAAATTTAGCGTAAAAGCAACATCCGCAGACGTAACAGGTGTTCCATCTGTCCAATTTGCATCCTTATTAATTTTGATTGTAAATGTCTGATTATCCTCTGTTTCAAAGGACTCAGCTAGCTTTGGTGTAAACTCCAAAGGACCAGTCATCTCTAAAAAAGTATCAAACATAAATTTTTCTAACCAAGATGCTGCAATATCTGAAGAATTAATGGGATTAAAACTAACTGGAGCATTTACAAGCCCCAAATACATCGTATTTTCTTTTGCACCACCACCAGTTGAAGCTGGATTATTTACACCCGAGCATGCTGAAAGTAATACTAAAATGAAAATGGAAAATAGACCAAATATCTTTTTAAATTTCTTCATTGAATGTTCCCCCATCTATTGTTCTAGAATAGTAATAAATGCATCTCCTCATCATTTATGGCTCTTGGGATCCATTGCATCTCGCAAACCGTCCCCCATAAAATTTATGGATAATACAGCAAGTAATATCATGACTCCAGGCGGGATCCATAACCAAGGCTGTGTTGCCAATACAGTAATGGATTGAGCTTCATTAAGCATATTCCCCCAGCTTGCTGTAGGAGGCTGAACACCCATCCCTAAAAAGCTCAAGGATGCTTCCATAATAATGGCAGATGCAATGCCAAATGTAGCATTAACAAGAATCGGCGCAATACAATTCGGAAGAATATGTTGAAAAACAATTTTTGGCGTGGAATACCCTAAAGCGACACCTGCTTTAACATAATCCATTTCTTTAATTGTTAATACACACCCTCTTACTAATCTTGCAATCGATGGCCATCCGAGCAAACCTAATACTAAAATAACGTTAAATAGACTTGGCCCCATTATACTTACAAGAACCAAAATTACCATTAAATACGGAAATGACATGAATACATCTGTAATACGCATGATAACCATGTCCACCCATTTCCCAAAATACCCCGCAATCGCTCCTAGTATAGTACCAATAGCAACATAAATTGCCACTGCTCCAACTCCTACTGATAAAGAGACTCTAGCAGCATATAATAGTCGGCTAAACAAGTCCCTCCCCACTTCATCTGTACCAAGAATATTATTAGCAGAAGGAGCAGACGCAAATTCGCCATCGACAGAATATGGATTATGCGGTGCAATTACTGGAGCAAAGATTGCAATCAGAACCATTAATGAAAAAATAATGAGACCAACAACGGCCAACTTATGTTTAAAAAAACGTTTTGTTATTAGTTTTAGATAGCTTTCTTCATTCCCCAATTGATTTTGAACAGGAATCACCACATTAACTTGTAATTCCGTATCCACTTTCACATTAGGAATACTCATATGCACTCCTCCTTAGTTATACTTTATTCGCGGATCTACTACGGCATATAAAATATCAGCAAGTAAATTCGAAAATAGGACAGCAAGTGCTGCAATAAAATTTATCGCCATTAACGTAGGATAGTCACGAGAGGAAATCGACTGGATTGTTAGTTGTCCTAAGCCTGGCCATTGAAAAATTTGCTCCGTTACTACTGCGCCTCCTATTAAAATTGGTATTTCCATTCCAATAATTGTAATAATAGGAATTAATGCATTCTTTAATCCATGCTTATTGGTAACGATAAACTCTTTTAATCCTTTTGCTCTTGCTGTCCGCAAATAATCTTGCCCCATTACTTCCAACATGCTGCTTCTGACATAGCGAACCGTACTGCCTGCAATCCCGGTTCCTAATATAGCGGCTGGCATAATAAGGTGAAACAATGTATCCATAAATCCTCCACTGCTTCCCAACGTAAACATGCCACCTGTCGGTAAGATATTTAAAACAAGTGCAAATACGTAAATACTTCCTAATCCTAAGAAAAAGTTAGGAATGGATACACCTAAAAATGAAAAAGTAGTAGTTAAATAATCAATCCAAGAATACTGCTTTGTCGCACTCAAAATTCCTATTGGAATGGCAATAATATAAGCAATAATTAAGGCAGTGCTCATAAGAAGCAACGTGGGACCAACACGATTTAGCACTAAATCTAATACAGGTTCATATGTTGTATAGGAAAATCCAAAATCTCCTTGCAAAAGATTTCCAAGCCATCTAAAGTATTGAATATAAATAGGATCATTAAGACCTAATGCTTCTTTCTTTGCGTCAATATCAGCCTGAGTAGTATCTGGATTAATATACATATCCACCGGGTTACCAGGAGCTAAGTTAATAATAATAAAGTTAAATACCGTTACCCCCAACAACACTGGAATAGCAATCAATAATCTCCTGATAATATATTGGAACAAATGAATCTCCCTCCTTTAACTTAGTGGAAAATGACAGGCAACTGAATGATTTGCTCCATCTAATAGCGGCTCCTTCTCCTTACACATAGCTTGTGCCATAGGACATCTAGTATGGAACCTGCAGCCATTTGGTGGATTTGCCGGACTTGGAACATCCCCTTCTACCACAATCCGCTCTCTATTTCGAAGATGAGGATTAGGAATCGGATAGGCACTCAGCAACACTTGTGTATAAGGATGCTTTGGCTTCCTAAAAATCTCTTCAGTCTTTCCAATTTCCACAATTTTGCCTAAATACATGACGGCAATTCGATCACTAATATACTTAACTGCTCCTAGACCATGGGCAATAAATAAATAGGTTAAATTAAATTCTTTTTGTAAATCCTTTAATAAATTTAGTACTTGCGCTTGAATAGAAACATCCAATGCTGATACCGGTTCATCGCAAACAATCAATTTTGGGTTTAGCATAAGGGCTCTAGCAATCCCTACCCTTTGTCTTTGACCGCCAGAAAATTCATGAGGATATCTGCTTTTATGAAATTTAGTTAATCCTACTATTTCAAGCATTCGATCTACCTTTTTACTTGCTTCTTCTTTTGACGCAAGTCTGTGGGCAATTAAAGGCTCTGCCAATAAATCACCGATTCGCTTTCGCGGATTGAGAGAAGAATAGGGATCCTGAAAGATGATTTGCATATCTGTGCGAATTTTTCTTAATTCCTTGTTTTGAATGGCAGCCATATCCCTTCCTTCAAATAAAACTTTCCCATCTGTCGGAGGATCTAGCTTCACAATAGCTCTTCCAGTAGTGGATTTCCCACACCCTGATTCACCAACAAGGGAAATTGTTTCCCCAGAATAAATGGAAAAATCAAGACCGTCTACTGCTTTTACATGGCCAACGGTTTTCGATAATATCCCTTTTTTAATCGGATAATATTTTTTTAAATTTTGGATTTCTACTAATGGCTGCATTTGTTCTTTGAATATTCCGTCTTTTTTAGATAAGATTTCTACACTCATATCTTAACCTCCCTTTCCTCTTCCAGCATGTTTCCTTGTTGCTGTGTCTCATACAACCAACAACGAACCTTGTGATCTGCTTGATTGTCTATGCTAATATGGGGAGGCTTTTCGGCAATGCATTTTTCAGTGACATGAGGGCAGCGAGTATGAAATCTACAGCCTTTTGGCATTTGCTGTAATGTCGGAACAGAGCCTGGAATAGAATATAATTTTTCTTGGGAATCATACTCTAAATGTGGAATAGATTCGATTAAGCCTTTGGTATAAGGATGCTTTGGCTCATCAAAAAGAGTGAAGACATCTGCCTCTTCTACCACCTGCCCGGCATACATGACGATAACCTTATCAGCCATTTCCGCAATAACTCCTAAATCATGGGTAATCATCATAATCGCTGTCTCTGATTCGTTTTTTAAACTTTTCATCAATTCAAGAATCTGTGCTTGAATGGTTACATCTAATGCTGTTGTTGGTTCATCTGCAATTAGAAGCTTCGGTTTACAAGATAGAGCCATCGCTATCATTACCCTTTGCCGCATTCCTCCAGAAAGAGCATGTGGATATTCATCAATAATTACCTCTGCTCTTGGAATTCCTACTTTGTTCAGCATTTTTACCGCATAGCTCTTTGCTTTTTTGGCATTTAAGCCCATATGTAGACGAATTAATTCCACCATTTGATTTCCGATTGTAAAAACCGGATTTAAAGAAGTCATTGGTTCTTGAAAGATCATCGAAATTTCATTTCCTCTAACTTTTCGCATCTCTGCTTCCGTTAGTGTCGTTAATTCTTTTCCTTTCAGATTTATCGTTCCTTTTTTGATATAACCATGTTTTCCTAATAGTCTCATAATCGATAGGGAAGTAACACTCTTACCACAACCTGACTCTCCTACAATACCAATAGTCTCTCCTGGCTTAAGCTGAAAAGTAACCTCCTCTACCGAAATAACCTCCCCCTTATCCGTCCGAAAAGCTGTTTGCAATTTCTCCACCTCTAAAATATTCCGCACCATACTTCCCCTCCTTCAAGTAAAGCGTAAGCGCCTTGCTCATCAGCGTACAAACTGGAGAATCATCGACTAAGATAAAGGAAACACAGTGATCGCTAGTGAACTGATGTTGACTTATCGTAGGGAGATGATTGGAAGTTTGCTAGCTGATAGGCGCTGGAGCTAGATCGTTCTCTGACTTAGAACGTTTTTCCCTGTTATTTCGTAAAGCGTAAGCGCCTTGCTCATCAGCGTACAAACTGGTCGACTAACTACGCAACGTCCTGTTGCAACGTCGACACTAGTACATCCCTGTACGTCGAAGATCACCGACTAAGATAAAGGAAACACAGTGATCGCTAGTGAACTGATGTTGACTACGCAAAAGAGATGATTGGAAGTTTGCTAGCTGATAGGCGCTTATCGCTTGTTAGAATACTAGACTTTATATTGTAGAGCTGTTCACCAAAGCCTCTTTCCTTTCTGTATTCGTGTAGTAATCTACTAGACTTAAAAATATCTTAGCTGTATGGAGCATGGCCCTTTCATCAAAAGTAAACTTTGGATGATGATGAGGATAAATTGCCTCTATATCTTCGTTTCTAGCCCCTACTGAAAAGAAACATCCAGGTCGATTTTGTAGATAATAAGAGAAATCTTCTCCACCCATTCCTGGTTTTTCTATTATGACAGGCTTGCTTTCTGGCAAGGTATTTATCAAACATTTTTCGATTATATTTGTTTCATCCGCTGTATTTACAGTAGAGGGATAGCCTTTGGTATAATTAAATTCATATGTTGCATGGAAAGCTTTACATACCCCTTTAATTAGCTGCTCCATTTCTTCTATGATCAATGATCGTACATCTTCATCGAATGTACGAACGGTTCCAGTTAAATCAGCTGTATCTGAAATGACATTTCCCGCATTTCCTGCATGAAATGATCCAATGGAAATAACTGCGGGCTTTTGTGGGTTTACTCTTCTGCTAACAATATGTTTTAGTTGATTGGCAATTTGGACGCCAACTGCAACAGCATCAATTGTTTGATGGGGAGATGCTCCATGTCCACCTTTCCCTTGAATTTTTAATTCAAATGCGTCACTTGCAGCGGATACTGGTCCAATGCTATAAAGGACACTTCCTAGTTCACTGCCAGAGGCTAAATGAGCACCATAGACAACATCTACACCATCTAAACAGCCATCTTCAATCATGGCAATGGCTCCCCCTGGCGGTGATTCCTCCGCATGCTGGTGTAATAGCACTACATTCCCAGCCAGTTCTTCCGCATTATTCTGAAGAACCTTTGCTACTGCCAGCAATGTAGCTGTATGCCCATCATGTCCACATGCATGCATCACACCTGGAACTTTCGATTTAAAAGCTACATTCTTTTCATCCTGAATCGGTAAGGCATCAAAGTCTGCTCGTAAGGCAATCGTTTTTCCAGGCTTAGCACCGTAAATCTTACCTACAATCCCATTTCCACCAACATTTCGTCTTACTTCAATTCCGAAACTTTCCAACAGATCACCAATCATCTTACTTGTATTAATTTCTTGAAAAGATAGCTCTGGATTTTCGTGTAAATATCGTCTCCACTCTACCATTTGCTCATACATAGCTTCAATTTCTTCATACCATTTCTCTAACATCTCAATCGCTCCCATCCCATTACATTAATTTTCGAAAAGATTTTTCTTATAGAACTGGTTCAGCAAGGTTTTCTTTTACTTGGATCGATACATAATTATCGACAATACTCAAAAATGCTTTTCCAGCATAAATCATTGCTCTTTCGTCAAAATCGAACATTGGATGATGATGAGGATAAGCTTTTCCCTCTGAGACTTTTGCTCCTGTATGAAAAAACATGCCCGGCTTTTCAAGCAAATAATAAGAAAAATCCTCTGCTCCCATGATTGGTACGGAACGAACTAACATATTCTTATCTAATGAATTTTCTATAACCTTTTCAAAAACTTCTACTTCTTCCTCATGATTATATACAGCTGGGTATCCCTTTATATAATTAATTTCAGCAGTAGCCTGCATGCTCTCACAAATCTCATTTACCATTAATTTGATCTCTTCTTCCATAAATAAACGCAGATCTTTATCTAGTGTTCGGACGGTTCCTGTCATCACAGCAGTATCAGCAATGACATTTTGCGCCTTTCCTCCATGAAAGGATCCTACAGATAGTACAACGGGATTTAATGGATCTACACGTCTGCTCGCAATATATTGTAGCTGGCTGACTAGCGCAGTACCGACCGCAATCGCATCTACTGTTTCATGAGGAGCGGAACCATGTCCACCCTTTCCTTTAATGGTAATTTCAAATGCATCTGCTGCTGCTTGCGAGTATCCGGGTTTATAATAATATTTTCCGAGTTCATTTAATGAGGAAAGATGCGCCCCATAAACGACATCTACATCTTTTAAACAATCGTCTTCAATCATTGCTTTTGCTCCACCAGGGGATAATTCTTCAGCATGCTGATGAAGCAGTACAATATTCCCGGCAATACTATCCCTATTATCTTGAAGTACTTTCGCCACTGCTAAAAGAGTAGCTGTATGTCCATCATGTCCACATGCATGCATAACTCCTGACACCTTCGATTTATACGGTACATCCTTTCCATCTTGAATTGGCAATGCATCAAAGTCTGCTCGCAGCGCAATCGTTTTGCCAGGTTTGGCTCCATATATTTTCCCAACTACTCCTCTTCCACCAACATTTCTCCTTACTTCAATACCGAATCCTTCTAAAATTTCAGCAATCATTCTTGGTGTTTCCACCTCTTGGAAAGATAGTTCTGGGTACTGATGAAAATGTCTTCTCCACTCAACCATTTGATCAAACATCTCGGCTAATTCACTATGCCATTTTTTTAACATACTACCCCTCCTAATAAATTTGCTTATGAATAAGGAATACTTCTTGAGAAGTTAGAAAAAATGCAGCTTAACTATATCCCTTAATTTTGATTTCTTTTATATTAACGGTAATTTCAAGCAATGTATAATAAGTTTTTTTAATCATCGAAATATTCAGATTAAATCAACAACCTTTTATTTTTCCTATCATCCCTATTCATTAGGGTTGTTATCGTTTACATTATTTATTTTTCTCCTACTAAATTAATTCCTTTCTCCTAATGGTGTTCTACCACATGCCCATCAAGTAAAAAATACTTGTTCCCCAAAACGATAAAAATATTACTTTTCTCTATAACAAATAAATTTTATCCAAGTTCGATGATACTGGGGCGACACCTCATTTAGAGATGATTTAAGAATGTATATATACCTTTATTCAGCATAAATAAAAAAATTATCAAAATATTGTGTTATATTTTTATTATCTCTTATTGAAAGCGAGTGATTTACTATGACAGTCCGTTCTTTCCAACTATCAATTAAATACAGGGTACGGAGGGGTTAATATTAGAAGTTTCTTTTATTAAAAATCTTCCGTATACAAAAATGGAGGAAAATACTATATGTTTAGTTATTATAGCGAACTTTGTACCGAGCTCTACGATTTAACAAAGCCTGTGGGGTACTCTTTAAATGGGGATATTGAATATTACCAAGAACGGTTAAAAAATTGTCAGGGGCGTATTCTAGAAGCTGCAGTTGGCTCAGGACGTTTTATTATTCCACTTCTTGAGGCGGGATATATAATTGATGGAATTGATTATTCTCCTGAAATGTTGAACTCTTGTCGGAAACGTTGTGAAGAAAGAGGATTAAGCCCTAATTTATATGAAGATAAATTACAGGGATTTTCATTGCCATTTAATTATAAGGCAATTATTATTCCTACAGGTTCCTTTTGTTTAATAGAAAAACGAGAAGACTCTCTAAACGCATTGAAGTGCTTTTATAAACATCTTGTTCCAGGAGGACGCTTGATTGTTGATCTTCTATTACCTCATGATTGGAAAACAGGAGAGATTTCTACTTCAACTTTTTCCCTACCTAACGGGGATGGGATTACGCTGGAAAACAAATCGATTGAATTGGATTGGCTCAATCAATTTACTATTTCCTACTTGAAATATGAGAAATGGCGTAAAGGAAAGTTGATTCAAACCGAGTTACAACGTTTTGCTTTGCGTTGGTATGGAATCGAAGAATTTAAGCTTATTTTGGAAAATATCGGTTTCTCTGATATTACGTGCTCTGCTGATTATGTTTACGAGAAGCAACCATCAAACGCAAGTCAAATCATTACTTTTGAAGCTGTAAGAAAACAATAACGGTAAGATTAACCTTATAAAAACATGTGATAGCACACCTATACCAAAAGACAAGTGAATCTCCTTCAATAGAAGTTTCACTTGTCTTCTTGCCACTTTATAAGATCTTACTTAAGAAAGAGATGGTACGTTCCTCTTGCGGATGTGTAAATAACTCTACTGGTGTATTTTCTTCGACTACATATCCACCGTCCATGAAAATCACACGATCTCCAACTTCTCTTGCAAATCCCATTTCATGCGTTACTACAATCATCGTCATTCCTTCCTTGGCAAGTTCCTTCATCACTTCCAATACCTCTCCTACCATCTCTGGATCTAACGCAGACGTCGGCTCATCAAATAACATAATACTTGGTTCCATTGCGAGTGCTCTCGCGATGGCGACACGCTGTTTTTGTCCACCAGAGAGTGAATCAGGATATACATTTGCTTTATCCTCTAAGCCCACTTTTTTCAATAATTCTAATGCCTTTATCCGAGCATTTTCTTTTGAGACCTTCTTTACTTTCATAGGTGAAAGCATAATATTTTGAAGAACTGACTTATGCGGGAATAAATTAAACTGTTGAAACACCATCCCTACATCCTTACGTACTTCATTAATATTTGTGGACTTATCCGTAATATTCTTCCCTTTAATATGAATCGTTCCATCCGATATACTTTCTAGTAAATTGATGCAGCGCAAAAAAGTTGATTTTCCCGATCCAGAAGGACCAATAATTACGACGACCTCCTTCTGATTAATAGTCATACTTATATCCTTTAATACTTCATTATCTCCGAAGGACTTTTTTAATTTTTCAACAACAATCATTCTGTTTTCAACCTTCTTTCCAAACGAGTTAAGAAGAAGCTTAATGTTAAGGTTAAGACAAGATAAATAACAGCTACTGTTAAATATGGCTCCCAAACTCGGTTATACTGTCCCATCATCAGCCTTGCATAGTACATTAACTCTGGAGCAGCAATAACAGCTGCTAAAGAAGAATCTTTAATTAATACAATAAATTCATTGCCTAACGGGGGAATCATTCGTTTAAAGGACTGAGGAAGTACTATGTATCGCATTGCCTGTATATGCGTCATCCCTAAGGATCTGCCTGCTTCCATCTGACCACGGTCAATGGATTCAATTCCAGCTCTAAAAATCTCTGCAATATAAGCAGCTGCGTTAAGCGATAATGCAACAATTGCTGCTATCATGGCATTGGTTGTATTTAAAAATAATGGGATAAATCCAAAATGAATGATTAGGATTTGTACAAAAAGAGGGGTGCCGCGGAAAATAGCAATATAGCAACGGAAAGGAAAAGCAACCAATTGATTCTTTGCTATTTTTCCAAGGCCGATTAATAAACCTAAAACCGTACCAAATACTATTGCATACAAGGATAATTGAATGGTCACTAATATCCCCTTTTTAAATAAGTCAGCATACTCTAAAATAATCGTAAAATTAAAATCCATTACCTCTTCTCCTCCAAAGACCACAAAATGACTGACATTCATCAGCATAGGCACTCAGAAGGAACATTCCCTCACTAAGATACAATCTAGAAGAAGTATTGTGCTCCCTCCTTGTCAAAGCGGATAATGCCCATCCTGAGTACCTTCCTCATTTGCGACTCTTCTATTGTTGTGCTTTTAAATTTTCAATATCTGGATCTTGCCCAAACCATTCTTTATATATCTCTGCATATTTACCATTATCAAAAATAGCATTAAGACCTTTGCTTAAATCAGCTTCCATCTCACTATCTTTCGGGAACATGAATCCATAATATTCTGATTCAAATCCTTCTTTATCCTCAATCACGATAAAGTTATCTTGCGGATTATTTTTCGCATATGCTTCTAATACTGCATTATCTGCCACAACAGCAGCTGCACCCTGATTCTTCATTTCCAAAATAGCTAAATTATTATTTTCAAACTTTTTTACTTTTTCATTGCCATTTCCTAGGAGCGCATCGACTGCATCTGCACCTGTTGTTCCTGATTGAACAGCAACAGTCTTATCCGTTAGATCAGCAGCTTTCTTAATATCTGTACCTTCTGGTGCCAAAATTTTATTCGTACTTTCAAAATATGGAACAGAGAAATCATAGGATTTGAGTCGGTCATCGTTTATTGTAATGGCTGATAAACCAACATCAGCTGTGCCATTTTCTAATTCTGCAAAGAGTGGGTCCCATCCAACGTTTACAATTTCAAAGTCATAGCCAGCTTCCTCTGCTGCTGCTGTGAAAACATCGACATCGAAGCCAATAATCTTGTCTTTATCCATATACTCAAATGGTGCATAAGCCGCATCTGTAACGACTCTTAATTTCTTTTTGCCATCTCCATCACTATTTGCTTTTTCTGAACCTGTCCCACATGCTGCTAAAACAAGAACAATCGATATAAATAAAGCAAATAAAATGCCGTTTTTCCTCATTATAAATCCCCCTCTTTTGATTAATAACTATATATTTAAATAATATAGAATTTTCAATTAATTTAAAATAAAAATTTTTCCGTTTGCTTTATCACTATCTTGTATAATGCATTCATTATAACTTTTTGTTTATTTATATACAAGAAAACATTTTAAATTTTCATAAAGTTTAAAAAATTAAAAAGAAGTTCCTCTTTCTAGTTTTAAAAAGGAACTTCTTTTTTCTCTCCTATACAAAAAACTCTTCATACAAAGCTTTTACAGCCTTTTTGACAACTGTTTCTTTTACTCCAAACATCATGCTTACTTCAGAAGAGCCTTGGTTAATCATTTCAATATTCACTTCCGCTTTCGCAAGCGCTTTGGATGCACGAGCGTTTGTACCAATATTACGGCGCATCCCTTCTCCTACAAGCATGATAAGCGCTAAATCATGTTCCACTTTTATTTCTTCCACTTGTAGTTCCTCTGATATTCTAGCCAATATCTCTTGTTCGCTTTTCCCTGTCAATTGATTTTGGCGTAAAACAATTGTTAAATCATCAATTCCAGACGGCATATGTTCATACGAAATATGATAATCCTCTAATATCGATAGAACTTTTCTGGCAAACCCTACTTCACGATTCATTAAATATTTACTAATATAAATAGAACAAAATCCCTTATCATTAGCAATGCCAATTACAGGACCATTCGTATTATTTCTAGAAGCGACTATTCTTGTTCCTTGTGCGGATGGATTATTTGTATTTCTCACTTGAACAGGAATACCTGCACGATACGCCGGAATTAAAGCTTCCGCATGAAATACAGAGAAACCGGCATATGATAATTCACGCATTTCCCGATAAGTAAGTTCCTTAATTTCTTTCGGCTGCGTTACAATGGAAGGATTTACAGAGTAAACAGCATCCACATCTGTAAAGTTTTCATACAACTCCGCTTTCACGCCATTGGCGAGAATCGCTCCCGTAATATCTGATCCACTTCTTGAAAATGTCACTACATCTCCCGCTTCACTGTAACCAAAAAAACCTGGAAATACAATTATTCGCTTCTCTTCTCTTAAGGAATATAACCGATCATAAGATTCAGAAAGTACTTGAGCATTTCCGGGATCATCACTAACAATCAAGCCCGCTTCCTTTGGACTAATATAAATGGCATCTAATCCTCTAGCTTTAAAGAAATGTGCAACTAATTTAGCATTATTATCCTCTCCGCTAGCCTTCATTGCTTCCATAAAAGCATCTTTATTAGAAGATGTATTTATTAAATCCAGTAAGTCGCTTTTAATATTCGTTATAATATCACTCGATAAGTCCAATTCTTTAGCAATACTAGCATATCTATCTAACACTTCCTCTAAATAAGAAGAATAACCACTTCCATTTACTACAGCTTGCGCACATTGAATTAATAAATCCGTTACCTTCGTATCTGAATCATATCTTTTTCCAGGAGCAGACACGACGACAATCCTTCTCTCCTTATCCGCCTTTACTATTTGTAACACTTTTTCCAATTGCTTCCCTGTAGCTAGAGAACTACCCCCAAATTTGACAACCTTCATTTCGCCAACTCCCACTGATTGTTAAATAGTAACAATTTTCTAAATTGTTCACTATGGCTATTATCACTATTTCATGATAAATAATCAAGTCATTTCCTCTCTAAAAATACATTTGTTTTTATATAGGAAACAAATGTATTTTTCCACTTGGCTTCTACTCCTTAAATCTTAAAATAAAACTGGTAATTAATGTGATTTTCATTTTGAGTTAATCACTATAAATACCTATAACAAAGACTTTCATCCAAAAATTTGAGCGTCACTTAACGTTGTTTATTGGAAATAATAATCCAAAATACTTTCATTTATGTAAATTTTACGTTAAACTAATATTTAGTTAAACGAAATTTATTGTGCAATTACTAACAATCTCCTCATCCCTCCTTTTGTACTCCATCCATTTCAGATGGAGGAACCTTAATAAAATTTCTACTATATTTAGAAAGAAGTGTTTTACAAAATGGAAAACCAAAAATATTCAAAACGAAACTTAGGAATCATGTGGTTCGCTAACTTCTTTATTAGTGCCTGCATGACTATGGTTCTCCCATTTTTATCGCTTTATATTGAATCATTTGGTCAATATTCACCTGAATTTGTGCAGCATTGGTCGGGGCTTTGTTTCTCTGTGACCTTTGTAGCAGCTTTCTTGTTTTCACCGATATGGGGGAAAATTGGCGATAAATTTGGAAGAAAAACGATTCTTATCATTTTAGCAATCGGATTAGGCATTTCCATATTTCTAATGAGTTTTGCCGATTCTGTATGGGAAGTCTTTATTCTTCGCTTTTTCACAGGATTTTTCACAGGCTTTATCCCAATGTCACAAGCGTTTATCTCCACTCAAACTCCCAAAAAAGTTGCTGGTAAAGTATTAGGAACCTTACAGACAGGAAGTATTACTGGATCTTTGATTGGTCCTTTACTTGGAGGCGTATTAGCGGATAGTTTCGGCTATGCGGCGACTTTCCGATTTACTTCTCTTGCCATCTTTATATCTGCTATTCTAGTATTTACAACTAAAGAATTTGTTCTGCCTGCTCAAAAGGGTACAAAAAGTAGCTATACAAGCAAAGAGGTATTGGCCTATATTCTTAAAAACCCTGTATTCATTACCGTTCTGCTTATCTCAGCCTTTATACAAATTGCCCATTTCAGCATCCAGCCTATTCTGTCTTTATATGTCAGTAAATTGCATGGTCCGGAAAATATCGCCTTTTTCGCTGGCTTAGCTTTCTCAGCTGCAGGTTTAGGGAATTTACTAATGGCACGGAAATGGGGAGAAATGGGGGATCGCTCTGGTCACCTCAAAGTACTTGTTATTCTCCTGTTTATTGCCGGAATTATCTATTTCCCAGGAGGATTTGTTAATCAATACTGGCAATTGCTGATTATCCGCTTTATTCTCGGTGTTGCAATTGGGGGCATGGTTCCTGTACGTATTGCTTATATTCGACAAGAAGTACCTATTGCTATGCAAGGAGAAGTAATGGGATATGAAACAAGTCTTCGTTTTCTCGGAAATATAATCGGTCCTGCCCTTGGTGGACTAATCGCAGGTAACTTTGGTTTCTCTATGGTATTCTTTTCCACTAGTATTCTCTTATTAGCAAGCGGTATTTTCCTATTTACTATGATGCACCGCCATCCTAAGCTAGCTGAACATTCGATTTCCTAAAGATTTAGCTGCTGTGTAAATAATAACCATTTTCCTCCTTTATGATGTATAATAAAATGGAAAAATAATTGTCATCATAAGGAGGATAACTATGGCTAAATCAAAGGCTAGAAAGAAACGCGACAAAGTGCTGCGTGAAAATGGATTTGATACAACGATGCGCAGAGGTTCCTGGGGCAGCATTGTACCAATCACGAAAATAACAAAAACAAAGAAAGAACGATTAACGCGAAATGAAAAGAAATATAAACAAAACCATTCTTCTAGATATGATGAGAATGGTTTTTATTTTTTAATTTAATATTTTTCTTGGATATCCTTCTCTACACCCCTTTCTAAAATTGTCTACCCTTACCGGGATTGTTTCATTTTTTCGCGTACATATGGCTATTTTATTTGATACGCTAATATCCTCTACATAAACTCTTGCTAACTATTTATTCTTTATGTAATCTTAATCTTTCAGCTGCATTCTTTCCCTCTTACCCCTATACAATAAGACATTGCCTAAACCTTTACGTCCTTATATAATATATGCAATTACTAATTTGCGATAAAGGGGATTGACTGTGGAAAGTATTAAAGTAGTAGAACAAGAACAACAACACACACTCTCCTATTTGGATGGAGTAAAAGACTGTATTCCAACCTTGCTTGGTTATATCAGCATCGGTCTTGCAATGGGAGTAGTCGGTGTATCATCCGGCTTATCTATCCTGCATGTTTTCCTGCTTGCTGCATTTGTTTATGCTGGTGCCTCCCAGTTTATTATTTGTGCGATGATTGCAGCTGCAAGTCCTATCAGTGCGATTATTCTTACAACATTCATTGTAAATTTACGTCACTTATTATTAAGCTCCGCCCTAGCACCTAAATTTACCCAATATTCTATACAAAAAAATATTGGCATTGGCAGTCTTGTAACAGATGAATCATTTGGAGTAGCTATTACCAAAATTGCTAGAAAAGAGCCAATCAATGATAGATGGATGAACGGATTAAATCTTACTGCCTACCTTGTTTGGATTGCAGCTTGTACTGTAGGAGGATATATTGGAGGCTGGTTTCCTGATCCTGAACAATTCGGATTAGATTATGCCTTGCCAGCTATGTTTATTGCTTTGCTTATTCTCCAGCTGCAAACAATTGAACCCACTAAACTGAAACACTATTTATTGTTAATCACATTGATGATTGTCTGCATGCTTATTTTCTCGACTTTTTTATCAAGCAGCTTAAGTGTTATTATATCGACTATCGTCGTTGCTACAATTGGGGTGGTGACAGATAAATGATGAGCAATATGACCTTTTTTCTTTTATTAATCGGTTGTACACTTGTAACGTTTATTCCGAGAGTAATCCCCTTTTTAGTGGCACGTAATTTTACTATTTCTCCATCTGTCGAAAAGTGGCTTTCTTATCTTCCTGTATGCATTTTTACCGGTTTAATCGTAGAAAGTCTTTTAGAAACTGGCGGAAGCAATAGTATTAGCATTAATTGGGAAGCGCTTCTTGCGACGATTCCTACTCTTATTGTTGCCTTTCTTAGTAAAAGTTTATTAACTACCGTATTATTCGGAGTTGTGTGTATGGCTGTCGTGAGATTGGTATTGTAGCTATGTTGTAAAAAGCTTCTTTTTGTTTATATAAAGAGGCTTTTTATTTTGATGAACACTTTTTCTTCTAGCTCTTTCCTTATCAGTTTTCATCTTGTTTATGAACACCACTTTTCCCTCTACCTCCTTCTTTTTCAGCTTTCATCCGCCTTATGAACACCACTTTTCCCTCTACCTCCTTCTTTTTCGGTTTTCATCTGTCTTATGAACACCACTTTTTCCCCTACCTCCTTCTTTTTCGGTTTTCATCTGTCTTATGAACACTACTTTTTCCTCTACCTCCTTCTTTTTCGGTTTTCATCTGTCTTATGAACACTACTTTTTCCTCTACCTCCTTCTTTTTCGGTTTTCATCTGTCTTATGAACACCACTTTTCCCTCTACCTCCTTCTTTTTCGGTTTTCATCTGTCTTATGAACACCACTTTTCCCTCTACCTCCTTCTTTTTCGGTTTTCATCTGTCTTATGAACACCACTTTTCCCTCTACCTCCTTCTTTTTCAGCTTTCATCCGCCTTATGAACACCACTTTTCCCTCTACCTCCTTCTTTTTCGGTTTTCATCTGTCTTATGAACAATCACCATTTAATAAATGGGTAATACTAACAAAAACTCCATAACTTGTAAAGAAACCATCCAAATCCATAAAAATTAACAAATTTATTGTACTTTCGTTTCCTTTCTGTGAAGTTTATAATAAAATATTGGTTATATTATTGATATAATCATACTAAGATCGTTTGGATATTTTCGATATAGACGAATGGCTAAGCTAAATATTTTATTCTAAAAGTATTCATACATATTAGAAAGGTGGCTATAATCTTGGAGATGGGCTCTAATTTTATAAAAAACATCATGAAAGAAGATTTAGAAACTGGGAAGCATGATACGGTTATCACGCGTTTTCCGCCAGAACCAAATGGATATCTGCACATTGGTCATGCAAAGTCTATTTTTATTAACTTTGGACTAGCAGATGAATTTGGAGGTAAGACCAACCTACGCTTTGACGATACAAACCCTTTAAAAGAGGACATTGAATATGTAAACTCTATTAAGGAAGATGTAGAATGGCTCGGATATGAATGGGAAAATTTATTATTTGCATCTGACTATTTCGAGGAAATGTACAACCGTGCAGTCTTATTAATAAAAAAGGGACTCGCTTATGTTGATGATTTATCAGCCGATGAAATTCGCGAATACCGCGGAACGTTAACAGAGCCAGGAAAGGAAAGTCCTTATCGTAATCGCGCAGTTGAAGAAAATCTTCAATTATTTGAAGCAATGCGCAATGGCGAATTCGGTAATGGCGAGAAGGTTCTTCGTGCAAAAATTGATATGACTTCCCCTAATATTAACTTAAGGGATCCTGTTATCTATCGTATTGCCCATGCTACTCACCACAATACAGGCGATAAATGGTGTATTTATCCAATGTACGCATTCGCTCATCCAATAGAGGATGCAATTGAGGGCGTAACACACTCACTTTGTACAACAGAATTCGAAGATCAACGTCCTCTATATGATTGGGTTGTTCGCGAATGTGAGATGGAAAGCACGCCACAACAAATCGAATTTGGCCGTTTAAATATTACGAATACCGTAATGAGCAAACGTAAATTAAAGCTTCTTGTGGACGAGAAATATGTAGATGGTTGGGATGATCCACGCATGCCTACTATTTCTGGCTTAAGAAGAAAAGGCGTTACACCTGAAGCAATCCGTAATTTCTGTATGGAATTAGGAATTTCAAAAGGCTCTGGTGCCGTTGACTCTGCCATGCTTGACCACTTTGTACGGGAAGATTTAAAGTTAAAAGCACCTCGTACAATGGGTGTCCTAAATCCGTTAAAAGTAGTTATTACTAACTATCCGGAAGGTCAAGTAGAAATGCTAGAAGCGGAAAACAATCCGGAAAATCCCGAGATGGGAACTAGACAAATTCCATTCTCTCGTGAAATTTATATTGAACAAGAAGACTTTATGGAGAATCCTCCCAAAAAATATTTCCGCTTGTTCCCTGGTAATGAAGTGCGCTTGAAGCATGCTTACTTTATTAAGTGCGAAGAAGTAATTAAAGATGAAGAAGGCAATGTAATCGAGCTTCATTGTACGTATGATAAAGAAACAAAAAGTGGAAGTGGATTTACTGGTAGAAAAGTAAAAGGAACATTGCATTGGGTCGAAGCATCTCAGGCTATCCCTGCGGAGTTCCGTTTATTTGAACCACTAATTACAGATGAAGATGAGGAAATGGAAGAAGGAAAAACGTTCTTAGACTATGTTAATCCAAATTCTCTAGAAATAATTCAAGGATTTATTGAGCCAAATATGAAGGATGTTAAACCACAAGATAAATTCCAATTTTTCCGTCACGGATACTTCAATGTGGATCCTAAATATTCCACTCCAGAAAAGCCGGTATTTAACCGTATCGTTTCCTTGAAAAGTTCCTTTAAACTATAAGCAATACAATAAAAGGAGGAGAATAATCGAAAAAGTCGACTATTCTCCTCCTTTTTTATATTGACTTACATCCATGTGGTTGCTGGCTTGGTTGTATTGGCAAGCCAGTCATACTGCAAGAGCCGTAGTTCGAATAACTTCAATGGGTCATGGAACAATTCTGGATTATTCTTTAATCGTTCTAATAAATTCTTATATTCTACTATATCTTTTGATTTTTCCTCAGCAAATTGCTCTAATGTTACTTTTGGACGAACAAAGAACATTTTAATATCATTTTCCAATCCCTTTTCATAGAAATCAAAATGCTGTAAAACAGCTGTCGAAACAGATGCTGCCACTTCAGAAAAATCCTCTGTTTCCAGATACTTTTGGTATCTTGATTGAAGCATTTTATTATTTTGCTGAATTGCACCAAGTAACTTTCCAGCACTCTTCAGAAATACTTGAGATGCATTAAAACGGTTGAAAATATTTAATGGTTCGATGCGAAGTCCGCTTGATAACCGGCGTGCATCTCTTTTCCAATCTTCTATAATCACAAAATCACAAGATAACTCTATTGGATGCTCGTTGTAAATTCCATTAAAGCCTTGGCTTAGCTCATTAAGGAATAGTTGGCCATCCTCTAATTGTTTATGAGCTGCTTGAATCCAATCTTCAATGCTTCGATGGATTTTCGGTGATAAGGTTTCATTTAAATACTCGTTTACTCGTCTATTCATCTCTTTATTTAGAGAAATATGCATTTTACTATAATCACTATCTTCTTTTATAAAATCCTTACATCCTTTTAAAATGGCTGGAATTTCTTTTTTTATTGCCTCATGCGTTTCTGTTTTAATTTCATCAAACTGCTTTGTTATGATCTCACTTTTAGAGGCTTCCATATCAATCAGTTGATTTTTTGCCCCAGTCAGCTTGCTTACCATTTCCTCATAAAGCTGGAGTGATGCTTTTAAACTATCTTCCATATCCAATCGTTTATCCAATAGATTAGTAATTAAATCTTGAATAATAGAAATACAGCTTTGCAATCGTTCTTCATTCATCTTTCTGGCTGCAAAATGGTGGTAATAATAACGGCTAATTTCATCTAGCTGAACTTCTCTCTCCTCTTGCTTGGAATAAATAAAGATCTTGCTATCTGGAAAATAATGCTGAATTGCAGACATCGCCTTTTGCAAACGCTTGGATGCTACTTTTTCATTATCTAAATCATCGATATAAATTAAAAATTGCAGTGTTAAAAATGGCGACTTTTCCTTCCATTGCTTTAATTGTTCATATTCCGTATAAGAAAAAACAGACCGCTCATTAATAACAAATAAGAGACTGTCAGCAAGCATAGCATAATCTGCATAAGATGCATTTTCTACAAATGGAGCAGTGGTAACTGTCCATCTATTTTGGTTTAAATAATGAGAAGGAGTGTCTAATTGAAATACTCTCGGGCTTTCCTGTTGAACAAGCAATTCCTTATAAAAATTTGTGAGTGTATCAATTGATTCTAAACCAGAATTGGTTACTTCGTTTATTTCAAGATAGTCATTATCCTTTATCGTCAAAATAGCATTTGTATCTTCTGCTAAAATAGTCTCTCCTACTAGCTCGTTAATATAGGCATTTACACCACTTCCAGCAGATCCCACCATTAATAACTGATAATGATCTGATGGAAGAAAATCATGTACCTTTTGTGTAAACTTCTTGTCTAATGGAATATCATGCTTATCTGCCCACTCGATAATAGATTCAAATAAATTCATAAATTGCTGGAATGATACATTTGTTTCTGTTGTTTCATTAATCACCATCTCTGCTTTTGATACAACAGATTGTTCCATCGAGTGTTTATACATTTCATTCCAAGCTAGAACTGCCGATGCTGCCGATACAATCTGTTGTCCAGTTGAAGATAAGAAGTAATTGGATAAAAGAGTCGGAACGATTTCTTCCACTTCCTTAATCGAATAACTGCCATCAATTAAATGAGCGTACGCACTTTCCAAAATATGCGCTAATCCTTCTTCTCCCTCGCAAGGAACAGGTTCATAAATGCTATTAAATGCCGTTACCCATGTTAGATAATAGGCTGTGTCTTCATAGTTTTTCCATAATGAGATAGATAATCTCTCAAAAGTAGCAAAGTCTAATTCTTGAAGATTTTTTAAGCTCTCTATAAAGTACGCAGGCTCAAACTGCTGAATCACTCCTAAGTTGCTGTAATGAATTAATGCTTCATACCACTTTAATCCATCCGTTCTTTTACCTTCGTTAACAGCAAGCTCTACTGCCTTCTCCCAATTTTGCTGTTCTTCATAATAAGACTTCGCAATAGTTGGTATATTGGCATAGTCTGGATTGGTAAGGACCAGATTATTGATAATCCCTAATGCCATTTCATGATTCTCTTTTTGGAAATACAATGAAAACAGTTGCAGAGATATTTCTGTTTGTAAAAGCTCTGAATCTGTCACAACGGATTTATAAAAGCTTTCTGCTGTTGAATATTCCTCTAATTCCAAGTATGCGTCTGCTAGGTTCTTCTTTGCCCATGGCTCTAATTCATTGCCAATATTCTCCCATTTAAAAATTGCCGCTTCATAGTCATGGTATTGAAAATATAATTCACCTTGTGCGAAACGGATGGAAGTTAGATCTGGAACATTCTTTCTTTGTTCCGCTATATATAATTGGCCTAAAACTTCAATTGGCGACTCGTCTCTATCCTGTAAGTATCCTTCATAATACGTTTTTTCAATTAGTTTTTTTTCTAATGTCATAACTTCCCCCTGCTATTCATTTAGAGTGGTTTTTTATCATTCTAAATAATATATTTATGCTCATCCGTCATCATTATGTCTTATGTAGGCTATCCTTCATTGTAGCAAATCAGATTATTTCATGGATTTCGAAACCGATTCAATCTCTTTACAATATAATAACAGGCTAAGTAATCGTTCTAGAATGTTGGTATTCCTTCATATATTTAGTGCTATTTTATAAGTACTATTATATTTAGATTACTGATTATTACCCCCATCCTCTAGTGTCCATCGTACCTTTCTTCCCTGTTTTTTATTTATCCTCTCCGTCTTTTTACCTAGTTCACTTTCGCATTTAACAGAGTGTGGATTATTCAAGGGAAAATAGCAATAGACCTTTAAATTATAAAGGAACATACTCTTTGGAAAATAATCGCTTTTGGCCCATCCTATTCCTCCATCTATCTCCAAGTAGAAGAAACTCCCCATTCAAATAAGAAATTATTCTCTAGAAACTAACTTATGGAAGTGAATGGCGTGATTTATCTAGACATCATGAAGATTGTCGTTGGTTATGAGGATTACGACTTCAGGAGAAAAAAGAGTCCGATAGTAACTCTGCTAATGTTGATGCTTTTTTATATTGTTCCAAATGGAATGGGCAATATCTATGGCAGAACGAAAAAGACAGTGTTAATATGCCAATAACGGTGATATGGCAGGTGAGTAATCTCTTAGAAGTTTAAGGAATAAGCAAAAATCACTTAAGAAGAAGGAAGAATAGATCGTGGAAAAAATGTTCGAATTTGCACAAAATCAACATTAAAAAACAGTAAGTAGATAAACATTTAATCTACTTACTGTTACCCCAAAACTACAAACTACACCGCAGCTGTAGAAATAAACTCTTTGTATCTTTTATTCATCTCACTCATTCTTTCATGGGAACCTTCACATACAATTTCTCCATCTTCAATGAATAATACATTGTCCCCTGGTTTTACTTCTTCTAGGTTATGAGTTACTTTAATCACTGTCTTATCTTTAGTAAGTTTGTTTATTGATTCCAATACTAAATTTCTAGATTCTATATCTAAGTTTGAGGTAGGTTCATCCAATAAAATTATATCCGGGTTCTTCAAAAATAGCCTAGCTATATTTAATCTTTGCTTTTCTCCCCCTGATAATTTGTCGCCACTCTCCCCTATATTCGTATTAAGTTTGTCCTTCTGTCTATCAACAAACTCTTGTAAATTCGCATATTTTAAGGCCTCTCTTATTTTGGATTCATCAATTTGGTCCTCATCAAGCCCATATAGCAAATTATCTAAAATGGTACCGCTAATTAAAGATGAACCCTGGCTTACTATCCCAATGTTTTTTCGAAGTTCATATGTGTTCAAATGACTGATATTGATATTGTCTATTGTTATGGAACCACTTTCTGGGTGATAAAACTTCTCCAATAGGTTAATTAAAGTTGTTTTCCCAGATCCTGAAGGACCAACAATCGTTAGAGACTCCCCTCGTTTAATAGTAAAGCTGATATCACTAAGCATAGGTTTATCTTTGTACCCAAAAGTAATTTGATTAAAGGATAATTCATGTAGAAATTCATACTCGATATTGCCAGTAAATTCCACTTCATTATTATTCATTATATTATTTAAACTTTTAATTGCACCATTAGCTTTATGGTACTCTCCAATAAATCCACTAATGGAACTCATTGGGGTCATCATTTGAAAGGCATAGATTACAAACGCAATTAATGTACTTATCGTTAATGTTCCTACTGAGATTCTATATGCTCCATACCCTACCACTATTAATAAGCCTAGAATAAGTAAAAAATTTACTAAAGGAGCTACTATAGCAAAAACTTTACTTTCATATAAGTTAGCATTATATAATCTATCAATACACTTATACATTAATGATTTTTCCTGTTTTTCAGCCGTTGAAGCCTTCACCATCTTTATATTTTTAAAAGTCTCTTGCGTTTTTGAAATAAAAACAGAAGTTTCTTTTTGTTGTCTATCCCCAGTGTTCTCCATTCTCCTCATCAGAGGAAATATAATCCCAAATATAAATGGGGCAATTATTAGTACCACAACCGTTAGTTTCCAATCAAGGATAATTGTTAATGCTAATCCACCAAGTATCATTATAATTCCCGTAACTAATTTAGGGATGTGATATGTGATTAAATCTTTAACAATTTCTGTATCATTTACGATTCTACTTGATAATTCTCCGCTGTGGTAATCATCAAAAAAATCAACTTTAAAATAAATAACCTTATTGTAGATATTTTTTTGTAAATCACGAATTACCATGTTACCAAATTTAGATATTATGTACTGATTAACTGCTTCAATTATAGATTTTATTACTAAGAATAAAACTAAACCTCCAACCATCCATAGGCTAATCTCATTCATTGAAAATTCATCAACAATATCCTTTACCAAAAGTGGGAAAAATAAAGTTGCTGCTGTAAATAAAATAGATGCAATTATAATTGTGAACAAAAGTATTTTCTTCTTTGTATCATTAATTGCTAATAGGAGCATTTTATACGCATTCAATTAAGATTCACCTCATTAATTAAGACAATAAAGCTTGATTGACCAAACTTTATTGTCTTTTACAGAAATCATTTACTAGCCTTAACAGAAGAACCAGCTTGCGTTGCTACTTCCTTTACATTGAATACTCGCTAGTGATTTTGCTTTTAGTTGTACATCTTTTGATATAGCTTCTTTTTGTAATGATAATACCTTGTTCATTTCTCATTCCTTCTTTCTTAATAGTATTTTTAAGAATTAACAGAAGAACCAGCTTGCGTGACTACTTCCTTTGCATTGAATGCTTTTAGAGGATTTTGCTTTTAGTTGTACATCTTTTGATACAGCTTCTTTTTGTAATGATAATACCTTGTTCATTTCTCATTCCTTCTTTCTTAATAGTATTTTTAAGAATTAACAGAAGAACCAGCTTGCGTGACTACTTCCTTTGCATTGAATACTTTTAGAGGATTTTGCTTTTAGTTGTACATCTTTTGATACAGCTTCTTTTTGTAATGATAATACCTTGTTCATTTCTCATTCCTTCTTTCTTAATAGTATTTTTAAGAATTAACAGAAGAACCAGCTTGCGTGACTACTTCCTTTGCATTGAATGCTTTTAGAGGATTTTGCTTTTAGTTGTACATCTTTTGATACAGCTTCTTTTTGTAATGATAATACCTTGTTCATTTCTCATTCCTTCTTTCTTAATAGTATTTTTAAGAATTAACAGAAGAACCAGCTTGCGTGACTACTTCCTTTGCATTGAATACTTTTAGAGGATTTTGCTTTTAGTTGTACATCTTTTGATACAGCTTCTTTTTGTAATGATAATACCTTGTTCATTTCTCATTCCTTCTTTCTTAATAGTATTTTTAAGAATTAGCAGAAGAACCAGCTTGCGTTGCTACTTCCTTTACATTGAATACTTGCAAGTGATTTCGCTTTTAATTGAACGTCTTTTGATACAGCTTCTTTTTGTAATGACAATACTTTGTTCATTTTTCATTCCTTCTTTCTAAATAGTATTTTTTAAGAATTAACAAAAGAACCAGCTAGTATTACTTGATGGAGAACAGCCTAAACTCACAGATGACTTTAATACATCTCCATTTTTCCGTTCTTTCTTATCTATTTTTTGTAAACCAAGAACGTTTTTCATTTTTATCACCTCCTATAATAAATAATTTTTCTCATCATCTTTTAATCCTTTTATTTACATAAAATGATATATTTTACATCGCAAGAGTCAATTAATTACCAGAGAAGGATAGTTCTACCTTCCTTTGTGAATTTCCCCCTTTTAAGATGGAAGAATTAAATACCTTTTCTAAGTTGAGTATTGGTAACCAGGAGTAGTTTCTATTCTCTAAAATATCGTTTATTACTAACAGTAGGCCAGCAGAACCAGACATAATATCGCCAGAAAGTCTAAAGCATGAATCCCCAGGAACGAATATACAGTCATCATTCTCTAATAAATGTAGATTAAGGGTAAATAAAGCTGAGCTGACTAAACTGTTTTTATTGGTATATAGCTCTAAGAGATTTGCAATAGCTAAAATACCAGTAGTTCCCTGAAATAACCCAGCGTTATAAAAACATTTACTTTTCGAAATTTTGCAAATTCCATCGATTTCTTTATCCCATTTCTTTATGTCTGCATTCAGCTCTAATTCAATTATAGGAATAGCCAGTCCACTTCCTCCACCAGCGAGATATGGTAAAATTCTAAAATCATCATCTATATGATACAAGCCATCGTCATCAAATACCCCTAACTTCAAGTCCTTTTCTAATGCCTTTTCTGATAATTCCAGCCACTTTTGATCCTTTGTTTTTTTATATAATGCAGTAAAATACAGGGAAACTCCTGACCAACTTGTCATGACTCCCTTATCAACCACATCGTAATCAAAAGTAATGATAGGTGCATTAGAATTTAATTTATCTATTAATATCTCTCCAATAGAGAGACAAATATCTAGATATCTAGGATTATCATATTCGTAGCTAAGTCCTAAGTATGCCAATCCAATCCCACTTAAACCTGCTGCAAGAGAAATATCTTCCATGTTTTTAATATCAATATCTGAATCAAATAGGGCTTTTGCCTTTTCTTGATAACCTAATTCCCATAAAACTGCAGCAATCCCCATTTTTCCAGTATATAAGCCATTTTCTAAATGAAGTAATTGATTGATTTCTTGTTTTTCAATCCAATCTTTTACTGTTTGATTTATTCCACCGGTTCTATGTAAAGCCATTGCCGTACCAAAGCCGCCGGTCAATACATTTATTATTCCTGCTTCCATTTCATATTGACGAATATCTCCCGGTAAAAGTCTATCTTCCATTTTAACGTCTTTTAATATGGAATTACGTAATTTTAATTTTAAGATAGATAAATCAAAATCTTGTTTTAACTGGCCATTTGTACTCAATAACTCGTCCATAGGACGTGATTGATAGAAGTCACACAGCGATTTAACTTTGTCAATTATTTTAGTCGCTTTTTCTCCAAATACAACATGCACCCATTTACTATGAATGGTATCCAAATTCCAGGAAATATCTTGAACACTTCCAATTGGTACAAATAACTGTTTTGCTATCCTTAGTAATGCAAACCAATCACTTTGTTCCTTATTCATTTCTTGATGGCCTATATAACCAGGAGTCATTAATCCAGAAAGAGAATCATTTGTTGTACTTGCTGTTTCAAAATCTATTAATCTTACTTTCTCTTCGGGAGTGACTATAACATTTGCAGGTTGTAAATCGCCCATTCCTACATTATGCTCATGAATTTCATGTATAGCCTCAATAAGTTGATTAATAATATTTATACATGCTTCAGTGTAAGACTCATTTTTTAGGGTAGAGCTGAAAGGGTAGTTCTTAACTAGCCACTCAGACAGTGAATCGCCTTCGATATACTCTTCTTCGATAAAATAATGCTCCCACGCACGAAAGGAACTTATTTTTTTAACTGGGAATGTTGTTTTTTCTAATTTATCAAGTATCTCACTTTCATTTACAATCCTAGAAAATGCATCACGCCCTTGTGCATCTACAGCGGCATGTGGTCTTCCCTCTTTTAGAATAACCTTTGTATTGTTTTTTAATTTATTCTCACATATATATACGCCCCCGCCATTACTAAAATGTAGAGCCTCTTTAATATCATAATTTTCAAGGGGTGAATAAGTATCATTTTGATCCATTGCTTTATCCATGGCTATAATTTCTGGAGGCTCTTCTACAAAGTCAGGCAGATAATAATAAGGAACCCTTTTATCTTCAATAAGTTCACCCTGTAAATTTTCTATAGCATCGACTTTTACTCCATCTATAAATGTAAATCTTGGCGCGAAGGCACCGTATCTAAAATAGACGTTAGAATCATACCATCTTTTATCATTTAGTATATACGGGCCAGGTTTTAAATGAGATAAGCTATTCTCTAGTAAACTTAATAACTCGATAAATTGATTAGTATTTACAGGATATATTGTAATAAACTTCCCTGAAGAACCTCTATCGCCATATTTGGAATCTTTCATTAGTAGCTCTGTCATACTTTTTACGTACTTAAATGATATATTTCTTTCTATCATTAACTTAGATACAATATCTAAAGTTGTTTGCGCCTCTTTCATGTTCGTACTAATATGAATCTTCCAGCCCTGATTAGGTAGTTTAATGTTTCTTTCCAAAACATTTATCCAATGTTCTCCATCAATTACTATGTAGTTATCTGGTGGGCAGTCTAAATGGAGCAATCTTTGATTGTTTTCACTAGCAACATTATAATAATAGCCTTCATTTATGTACTTTATATATCTATTATCCATTAGTTCACCTCATTATAAGCACAAATTAACCAAGTTAATTTGTGCTTAATTTTTTGAATTTCTTATCTAGGAACTACACAGAAAAAAAGGCTTAAACCACTATGTGTTTTGCAGTTAACGCTAACATTTGAACCAATTGGCGGCTCATCGTTCTTTTTATATCTTAAACTTTGCAGAGATAAAACATCCGTTCTAGACATAGTCACACCTCCTTTCTAGTTTTATAATTTATAGGTTTTAATACTTTCTAAGTTGTTCCCTTTTTTATTTGCATGTAGATATAAATTTTCTATGTGTTCCCCCCAATAAGGGCCCCACACTATATCTTTAACACTATTAAAAGATAAACTTGTATTTGAAAATTGGAAGTAATCACGATCTTTTTCTAGTAGCCAAGGGCTGCCTGAGCTACCTACTCCCGCTTTTCCTTTTACTCCTAACAAGGATGAATTGTGTATATGGTCCTCAAAAGTTATGTTTTTTATTATTTCGATTTTATTTTTCCGGAAAAAATTTTTCTGTATGTAAGGTATTAATGCATGCTGTTTTTTCGAGGTGTTATTAAATATAGGCTTAATTATATTGTCTGTTTCTAAAGGCGGTTTTTTTAAAGTGAGAAAAGCAGTATCATAATCAACTATTCCATTTTGAACCCACTCCTTACTGACGTAGACTTCCTCCACTTCATATTCTTGGTTATCATAAGTTATAAAGGTTATCTCATTCGCATTTGTTTGCTTATACCAATCAAAAACACAATGTGCAGCAGTACAAACTAATGGATATTTCAATCCCATAATTAGTGAAGCATTACTTATAAATTTGGTTTTATTTTGTTTTATTTTCAATATTCCTGTATTCATTATTTGATTTTCATTCATAGATAATTTGAACATTATTCTTCATTCCTTTGACTGGTATAAAAAAACAATACTACCAAAATATAAGAGATTCAATATTTTATTTTCATAGTAATGTTTTAAGGATAATATCATTCTATGTATAATACTAAATAAGAAATAACTGGACTGGGTCCCAGCAGCACACTTCCTAGAACATCTAAAAAAACCCGGACATTACACGCATTTCCCTTTGGAATTACCGTATAAATATCGAGGTTAATCTTAAACTAGAATACTTCTCATGCAAAAAAAGATGTACCTAAAAATAAATTCGGTACACCTTTTTTTATATCTATAAAGTTATTCTGTTTTTCCTTGTGAATTCTTCCCGAATGCTTTAGTATCAATATTCTTCCTCTCAAGAAACTCTTCTATTTTTTTCTGTTCTCTTCCATTCACTACATCACTTTTTTTATTTATTGAATCAAAGTTTACTGTCGGAATAACTTCTTTCTCGATGTCGTCTGTAAGTTGATTAAGCATTGTATCTATTTCGTAAATAATCTCATTTACACCTGTAAT
This sequence comes from Niallia sp. FSL W8-0177, assembly GCF_038006285.1. Lineage (NCBI taxonomy): Bacteria > Bacillati > Bacillota > Bacilli > Caryophanales > Bacillaceae > Niallia > Niallia sp. FSL W8-0177. The sequence continues at coordinate 4,961,326 of NZ_JBBOUX010000001.1, read as the reverse complement.
ATATCTGCTAATTCTTTCAGACTCCTCTAGATATCCTTCAGGTAATGTATTTTGTGAAATATAATTAGAGAAATTTTCATCATTTTCTTTTGTTAGTCTGTAAATTTGGTCTAATTTCTCCAATTCACTTTTAGTCAATTCCTTTTCTTCATCGATCATTTCTTGAAATGGATAGCTAGCAAGCTGTAATGCTTCATAAGTGTCTAGGTACGTTTTTATACTTGATTTCATTTCCTTTTCATCAATTACACTGTTTTGTTTGTCAGAAGAAAAAATAATACTAGGGATTTCTACATTCTTTGTATCGGGTATTTGGTTTTCAGAGGTGCTAATATTTTCTTCATTTGAACACGCGCTTAATATAAAGAGAAATAGGATACTTAAAAAAATTTTTTTCATAATCCATTTTTCCCCCTTGCTATTGATGCGTTCCATTTTAGATATTTAATAAATAATTTAATAAATGACTTCCCAATATAATACCCTAGGATGGCTAAAATAGCTCCTATAATAACTCCTTTTATAGACTCGAGAATTTCCCCAATTCCAATGGTAGAACCATCTACAAACCCCATTACGATTAAAATAATGGGAGATAGGATCATTATAGGCACACCAATGACATAAGCCAATATAAATGGAGTTAATAATAACATAAAGAATAAACTCACTATTATAATAATGCAATTCATTAAACTTAAACCCATAATGGACATCATTGCTGTAAGCATACTTCTTATACTTTTCTTTTCTTCGACCTTATTAATCGCATAAACAGCGTTTAATTCCTTAGCGATTTCTTCAGGATTTCCTAATTCTTTAGAAATTTCCTCTTCACTTTTATTTTCACTTAATCCCTCCGTAAAATGCATGCTATACTCTTCTAATATATCTTTCTTTTCTTTTTCAGACATAAACTTCAAACTATTTTTGAGTAGTTTCAAAAAATTATTTTTGTTCAAGTTTATCATTCTCCTCGACAAAACGATTTATTGTTAGGAAAAACTCATTCCATTCCATCTTTAAGGATTCAAGTTTAGCTATACCTTCCTTTGTAATTCTGTAGTATTTCCTAAATGGTCCTTCTTTTGATTCTTCATGATATGTCGTGACATACTTTTCTTTAACTAATCTTCTTAAAATCGGATAAACAGTACCTTCCGATATAACGATCTTATTCGAGATCTTCTTTATTAGTGAATAACCGTATTCATCCTCTTTGTTTATTATTATTAAGACTATTAATTCTAGTACACCTTTTTTAAACTGTGCATTCATAATTTATCACCAGCGTTTATAATTTATTTAATACTATCTGTGTATTAAAAGGTACTAAACTTAACACTGTATCCTAATATCAGAATATTAAGAATTAATTATCAGCAATTAATTCCTTGGAATCATATGGATTATAACAGTACTAATATATTTACATAAGGTCATCGAGTATCCGAGAACATTATTTACTATTTGTGTAAAAAAATTGATTTATTTTAAATTTGATGTTACATTGTTATTTAAGGAATAGGAAAATAAATCCAATCCATACAACCTTTTTTCAGAGGTTATTTGTTCCTTACATTTTTAAATTTCTTTTTCAGTAATAAATAGAAATGTATTTTATTATTTAAACCACCACCCTTTTATCCTATATTTTCCATTATAAAATGAAACAGGTTTATAAATACCTCGAAAATTATAAAAGGGATAAAAAGCTGCATATTAGGACATTTACAGTACATAAAAGGGTATATTTAAAATGGGTAACGCTTAATTGTTTGAATCATCATAAAAATAGGCTCGAATACTTTCGTTATTTGATTTTTAAATTTTCCAACTTTTTTATACTTAATTATAGGAGTGTAAGAAGACCTTGATTTTTATTGATTTTTTTGGAGCTCTGTTTGAAACAATCCCAATGCTTTTAATAACCCTACAATTATTAAATAAATTTCATTTTAGTAAAATACAGATACTTTATTTATTTTCTATAAGTCTAGGAACAGCCATATTTTTAACACTATCACTAAGTTATCCCTTTATTAAATTGCCTTTAGCTGTAGTAATTCTAGCTATTTTTATATCCAAGCTCTATAAAGTGAAATTCACTTTTTCAATATTATCCCTATTATTAAGTATGACTCTTCTTTTGATTGTACAATTGATAAATATTATTATTTTTGATCTACTTTTTGCAGGCTCTTCAACATTTAATCAAATACGATTTATCTCTGGATTAGTTAACGGTTCATTATTAACTCTACTATTATTATTTCTAAGAGCATTTAGGAGGAGTCTTATACCTAACCAGGACATTTCTCAAGCTAAGCCCCCAAAGTTTTGGTGGATTTTCCCCCTATGTGTTGTGTTATTCATGTTAATTGTAATTAAAGTCATTCAAGATGACGGTATATCGATTACCTCTGCTTATTTAATAATTACCTCGAGTATTGGATTTATTTACCTTACAAGGTACTTAGTTTATCTAAACACTATTAAAGCAGAAAAGAAATTATTAACTGAGCAAGAGAAAAGTGCTAAATTCTATCTAAGAAGTATACGAGCACAAAGGCATGACTTTATCTTTCAACTTAACACTATCAATTCTCTAGTCCATCTAAATAGAATAAATGATTTAAAAGCTTATCTGAGTGAACTCACGGAAGAGTTTCAGACAACTTCTGAAACTCTACCTTTACATTATATGTCAATAGCCGGTTTACTTATTCAATACAAACAGGTTTTAAAAAAAGACGGTATTAATTTTAATATTTTTATCTCCGATACATTTGAACTCATTCCTATGCCAGTTTATGAATTTAACAATGTTATCGGAAACTTAATTTCTAATGCATATGAATTTATAAAATCAAACGAAACAGCTTCTAGAGAAATAGTCATTAAATTTTACAAAAATCAGTATTTAATAGTCGAAGTGTTAAATGAAGTGAATCCAGAGCTGCTAGATTTGGAAAACATATTTCAAGATGGTTATAGTACAAAAACTACTTATGAAAATGGATTAGGACTAAGCAATATTATGATGACTTTAGAGAGATATAACGGATACATATATCCAGAACTTAATAATCGAACTTTAAGTATGTTTGTCCTCATACCACCTAAAGAAAGGAAATAATTTATGGTTAATCCTAATATAATTAGTAATGAAGTAACTAATTTTGTTATCAAACATGCCCCAGAATACAAAGATAATAAAGAGTATATACGATACGGACTAGAGTGGATAATCTCATTAACTATTCAAATTTCAGTTATTCTAATACTATCGGCTTTATTTGGAGTTTTTATTGAAGCCACCGTATCTCTTTTTACAGGAGCTTTTCTAAGAACTTTTGGTGGAGGAGCACACTTTAAAAGTTATTTAAAATGTGTGGTCTACAGTACTATTTTAATCCTTATACTTTCGATAGCAACCAAGCATTTTCTAGCTCTTAATATGATCGCTGTCCTTATAATTTATTTAATTTCTATGTTTATTTATAATAAAAAAGCTCCTGTCTTACATAAAACTAGAGCTTTATTTAATAACAATAAGAAAATGTTATTCAAACATATTTCATTATTTTTTATTACAACACTGTTCATCCTCACGATATTGTCACCTATAGATAAATCAAGTATTATCTCAAGTATTTGGCTATCTGTTCTCTTCCAATCGATTTCACTTACAAAATGGCATCATGACATGACCGATTGGTTAGATAAAAAAACTACAAGAAAGGTGGATTATTTATGAACTTATTTACGAAAGTACTAGCAAAAATTATAGGTAAGGTTGGTTTTATGGCCTCAAAGGGTACTCTAGCATCGTACTGGTTTACATACGAACCTGAGCTTCCTAGTAAAGACCAAAAGAATGATTCTAAATAAAAATGTCTAAATTAAGTATCATAGCTATAGACGATGACCCGATACAATTAGAACTATATAAAGATATTTTCAAAGAATCACCATATAATTTAGTATATACCTCTACAAATGGTGATTCTCTTCCAATTTTTTTAAGTGAGAATAAAGTAGATATTGCATTATTAGATATAGAAATTGCATCTCAATCTGGATTTAAACTAGCAGAACATATCAATCAGTATTACAAAAATATAAAAATTGTTTTCATCAGTAATCACAAATCCTTTGCATTGGATGCATATAATTTTTATCCCTTAGATTATATAGTAAAGCCTGTTGATGTATTTAGATTATTCCAAACACTAACTCGAGTTAATTATGTAAATAAAGACGACCTTCGGGTAGGGGTTAAGACATCAACTGGTTACTTATTAATTAAAAAGGATGAGATCAACTTTATTGGTAAAACCATTCGAAAAACCACAATACATCTTACAACCGGAGAACTTATTGAAAGTAACGAGAAACTTGAAATTCTTGAAGCAAAATTAGCAAAGCACGGATTTTACCGTATCCATAAATCCTATTTAGTCAACCTAGAAAGAGTTAAAAAAATTCAAAAAGATGAATTTATGAATTCATATAATCTGGTTCTAATTGACTCTAAAGAAACTTTACCAGTGAGCAAACATCGGATAAAAGGTCTTAAAGATTTAATATTCAGTGAGTTCAGTTTCTAGCTTTATTGATATTGATAACAGCCTTTTTTGGCAACAAACTTTAAGAAACAACCTACAAAACCTGAACAAGTATCCAGATTGCAAAAATGGATACTTGTTCAGGTTCTTCTTATACTTAAATTTTATGGCCAAATTTTCTTCATCTAAAGGAAGGAAAATGTTATTACTACTTCTTCTTATTATCTTTTTCGATTTTCTCTACTGACGAATGCCCCATCCAGTCTTCTTGCTTCATTTTCTTTTTTCGTCTTCTTTGTGAAACAACGATAACAAGAATAATGAGAACGATTAAAAGTAGAGGAACTCCGAAAGCTCCATAAAGAATATTAAAAAAACCACTGAAAAATTCTGACATCGTGAACCTCCTTATAAATGCCGTTTTACCGACTATACGTGCTTTTCATTTCTTATATATAACTTTCCCATTTCAGGCTTTTCTAAACGCTAGAATTTTACAGAAATCTCCCTGTCTCCTTTCTTATAAAAAGAAAAATCTCCCTACTATGTAAGGAGACTTCGCTTAACCATAAATTTATTTCTTCTCTGGAAGTTTTTCTAAATAATCAATAGCTTCTTGCAGCGTGCTTACTGGTACGATCTTAATGTCTGTATATCCCTCTTCTTTTACTTGCTCTTTAATTTCCTTTTCATTCGTATCATATTCTGTTATATCACGTGGATAGAAGAATATATCCACATCTTCTTTATGTGCCGCAACGATTTTATGCTTGATTCCACCGATTTGCCCCACATTTCCTTCGGCATCCATCGTTCCGGTACCGGCTATTTTGTAGCCTCTTGTTAAATCTTCTTTGACAATTTGATTATAGACTTCTAATGAAAACATAAATCCAGCGGAAGGACCTCCGATATTTTCACTATTAATTTCTACATCAACAGAAGGGTGGATAGTCATATTATCTTCTGGAGCAATCCCAATACCCACCTGCCCTGTCCTTTTATCTAATTCAATTACTTCTACATCTGCTTCTTTCTTTTCCTTGCCATGTAAAAATTCAAGATGGACTATATCTCCTGCTTGCTTTTCCTTTAAATAAGCAATTAACTTCTCGCTTTTTGCAAACGACTTTCCATCCACTTTTTTGATAATATCTCCAACTTGAATAATTGATTTTGCCTTAGAGTTATCTAATACTTGTGCAACGAAAATACCGTTATAAGTAAACTCTACTTTTTTCCCTGCTGCATGCAGACTGGCAACAATCGCATTTTGCTTCGATGTAGCCATCATATGAAGCATCAGTTTGTTGTACTCCTCATCACTTAAATTCCCTTTAACTTCTTCTTCTTTTCGAATTTCCGTATGTGGTGCGACCAATCCGTATAGGTAAATATAGGGATTATTTACTTTAATCGAATAAACAGTTGTTAGATTGAGACTTCCCTTTTCCGACTTCGTACCATCCTCTACCGTCACTTTAGATGCAAGTGCTTCAATCGATCCTGGTTGATTTAAATAATATGGGGTCGGAATAAATAAGAGAATAATGAGTACCCCAAAAAGTATGGCTAACCACTTTTTTGAAAAGATGCTTTTTCCTGATTTATTCATATCTACATACTCCTTAGGATATTAATTTTACTTATATAAACTATATTTACATACATCATATTAAAAAAGAATGAATTTCAGATAGTTTTTCCATTAAAAAGGCTATTTATCTCTCTCAAGAATTTCTCGCAATAATTGCACCCCTTTTTCAATCTGTTCGAGAGATAATCCCCCATAGCCCATTACAATTCTACTCTTATGCTTTCCTTTAACTAAACTATACTGTTCAATCGGATATACCTTTACTCCATATTCCTCGATTTTATGTATGAATGTGGAATGAAAATCTGTATCTGGAATTTCCACAACTAAATGCATTCCTGCCGATTTACCAATGATGGTAGCATGTTTAAAATTTTGCTGAATAGCTAAGACTAACCGTTCTCGTTTTTCTTTATATATTTTTTTCATTTTGCGAACATGCCGATCTAGATAGCCTTCCCTGATAAAACGGGCTAATACTAATTGTTCGAGGGAGGAAGTATGTCTGTCTGAAAACCACTTAATTTGTTCAAAATCACTTATTAATTCCTCTGGTAAAATGACATATCCAATCCGTAAACCTGGTGAAAGAATTTTGCTAAATGTGCCTACATATATAACGCGGTTAGGTGCAATTCCTTGGATAGATGGTACTGGAGCCCCTTCATAGGTAAATTCGCTATCATAATCATCTTCTACAATATAGCAATCCATCTTTTTCGCATACTCGATTAATTGCAGCCTTCTTTGAATAGAAAGAATACCACCTAAAGGAAATTGATGGGAAGGAATAACAAAAACAAAGCTTGGCGATTGCGTCGGTAATTCCTTTGGATCGATCCCATTTTCATCTACAGGAACAGGAATGATTTGTCCATTGCTAAAAGTAAAAATATTTCTCATTTCATCTGTTACTGGATCCTCAACTGCTATCGTTTTATTTCCTTTCCCAAGCATTTCTGTGATTAGCTTCAATCCTTGTGTAGCGCCAGATGTAATAAAAATTTGCTCTGCACTGCATTGTACCCCTCTAACTCTTTTTAAATAGTCAACAAGAGCATTCTTTAATTCTTTCATTCCCGAGGCTTCTCCATATCCAAAGACTGCTTCAGGGGAATGCAAACAAATTTCCTTTGTCAATTGTGCCCATTTCTTCCTTGGAAAATAATCGATTGCTGGATTCCCTGCTTTAAAATCAATGTACATCTTTTTATTTGCATCGCTTTTTTTAGGAGTTTCTTTCCTTCTTGTATTCTCTGTAAACGACAGAGAAGTCCCACTTGCTACAAAGGTTCCAGATTTTGGTTTCACTTCTAAATATCCTTCTGCAATTAAACGCTCATACGCCTCCAGTACAATATTTCGCGAAACTCCAATTGAGTTTGCTAATTCTCTTGAAGAAGCCAGCCTATCCCCCTCTTTTAATCGCTTTTCCAATATTCCATTACGAACTTGTTCATAAATTTGCTGTGTTAAAGAAATAGAATGGGATCGGTCAATCGTAATAAAGATCATGCAGAATCCTCCTAAAAAGACAAACTGGTACTATAAAAGTATATAATTACTGGCTCTACTCTATACCAGTATACCATGTTATGATGTGAAAAAATGGAGATAAAGGAGTACACAATGAAAACAATTGGACTAATTGGCGGGTTAAGCTGGGAATCAACAGCTGATTATTATCGCTATATAAATACATTCGTAAAAGAACAAATGGGTGGATTACACTCTGCTAAATCGCTTCTATATTCCTTTGACTTTGAAGAAATTGTTGCTCTGCAAAAAGCTGGACATTGGAATGAGGCCACTGTATTAATGATAAATGCCGCGAAAACATTGGAAGCAGGCGGTGCTGATATCGTAATTATCTGTACCAATACTATGCATAAAATGGCAAAAGAAGTACAAGCAGCTATCAATATTCCTCTGCTGCATATCGCAGATGTTACTGGAAATGAAATAAAAAAAACTGCCTTAAAAAAGGTCGGCTTATTAGGAACGATGTTTACAATGGAGCAGTCTTTTTATAAAGACGCACTTTTTCAGCAAGAAATTGAAACCATTATTCCTGACAAAGAGGATAGAGAAGCAGTTCATCAAATTATATTTGATGAACTATGCAAAGGGATAATTCTCCCAGAATCAAAGGCTATCTATTTGCGTATTATAGAGAAACTTCAAGCTCAAGGCGCTGAAGGGATAATCTTAGGATGTACCGAGATTCCCTTACTTATAAAACAAGAAGACAGTTCTATTCCATTATTTGATACAACTTTTTTACATGCTAAAGCAGCCGTTTCCTATGCACTCGGTCAAAACTTTGTTTTAAAGTAAAAAACTTTCTTTTCCTTAGCATAGGCAAACAATCTATATCGTTACTATCGAACTAGGGTACATTTATCCTAGTTTTTTTTACTTTTTTTCAAAACTACTGTAAAACAAGCTTAACTTTTTTCCGTGATAATAAAGCGAGTCTAAATAATGGAGGGGAAAAATTTGAACTTAAAATCATGGAAAAAAAAGCTGCTGCCTATCGCTGTAATCTCTTCTTTAACTGTTGCTGGATTAGCAACTGTACTAACAGGAACAGATGCAGAAGCAAAAAACAAGGGAAACAATAACGGAAAACCGAAAAATGTTATCTTTCTGATAGGAGATGGAATGGGTGTTTCATACACTTCCGCCTATCGCTATTTAAAAGATAATCCGAAAACAAAAACGGCAGAAAGTACATATTTTGATCCTTATTTAGTAGGACAGCAAATGACATACCCAGAAGATCCCGAACAAAATGTCACAGACTCTGCATCAGCCGCGACCGCAATGTCTGCTGGTATTAAAACATACAATAATGCTATTGCTGTAGACAATGACCATTCGGAAGTAAAAACCGTCTTAGAAGCTGCAAAAGAAAAAGGCAAATCCACAGGTCTTGTTGCCACTTCTGAAATTACCCATGCAACCCCAGCATCTTTTGGGTCACATGATATCAATCGTAAAAACATGAATGCTATTGCAGATGATTATTTTGATGAGATGATAAATGGTAAGCATAAAGTGGATGTTCTCTTAGGTGGAGGAACAGACCTTTTCGTTCGTCAAGATCGAGACTTAACGAAGGACTTTAAGAAGGCTGGCTACAATTATGTAAAGAATCGTAAAGATTTACTGAAGAATAAAGATACACAATTACTCGGTCTATTTGCGGAGGCAGGAATGCCGAAAATGATAGATAGAGACAAGGATACACCTTCATTAGAGGAAATGACAAAAACTGCGATCAATAGTTTAAATAAAAATAAAAAAGGATTTTTCCTTATGGTGGAAGGTAGTCAAATTGACTGGGCGGGCCATGATAATGACATTGTCGCTGCAATGAGTGAGATGGAGGATTTTGAAAAGGCATATAAAGCAGCAATTGACTTTGCTAAAAAGGATAAAAATACTTTAGTTGTTGCTACAGCAGACCATTCAACTGGCGGATTCTCTATTGCAGCGAATGGGGATTATAACTGGTATGGCGAGCCAATCAAAGCAGCAAAGAAAACACCTGATTTTATGGCAGAATTAATTGTAAATGGCGCGAATGTAGAGTCGACCTTAAAGGATAATATTCAGTTATCATTAACTTCAGAGGAAATTCAGGCCGTTCAAAAAGCTGCTGATACAAAGGATCTCACTAGTATCGACAATGCTATTGAAGATATCTTCAATAAACGTACCAATACAGGCTGGACAACTGGAGGACATACAGGTGAAGACGTTCCTGTCTATGCCTACGGACCATCTAGCAACCTTTTTGCAGGGCAAAAGGATAATACAGATCATGCAAAAATTATCTTCAACCTACTAAACACAAAAATAAAAATAACGGATAAATAGAAAAGCACAGGGTACCTGTTTTGGAGCGTGGGGGCTGGAGCGACATTTCCCGAGATATAGGAAACACGGAGAACGTTAGTGAACCGATGTTGACTTATCGTAGGGACTTGGCGCGAAGCACCGCAGCTCCTAGGTATCCGGAGCTAGACAAATAGAAAAGCACAGGGACCTGTTTTGGAGCGTGGGGGCTGGAGCGACATTTCCCGAGATATAGGAAACACGGAGAACGTTAGTGAACCGATGTTGACTTATCGTAGGGACTTGGCGCGAAGCACCGCAGCTCCTAGGTACCCGGAGCTAGACAAATAGAAAAGCACAGGGTACCTGTTTTGGAGCGTGGGGGCTACAGCGCATTTCCCGTGGGGACTGCTGCCTTCTATAAACTTGTACTTTCTTTATTGTAATAAAAGAAGTGCTTCCCTCCAATTTAGAAGGGAAGCTTTTCCATTAGGAGGAACACCATTGAAACAAATTATGATCTATTTATTCATCTTCCTTTTATTAGCAGGCTGTAGCAGTAAGGAGACAAACACCAGTACAAATAAGCATAATTTAAAGAAAGAAGCAATGAGCACGGAGACTGATGATATAAGAACTGTATCAACAGACATTTATGCTCCCAATCCGCAAGTAATTGATGATGCCACTTTACTAACTGCTGGTGACTTTTACCGTGATAGAAAAGGAGAAGCTACATTAAAAGCCATTATGAAAGAAGCAAAAAACGTTCAGGTTGATTCCATAAGGCTAACTATAAAAGACGTCAAACTTATCGATTATCGACCCGCATATAGTTTAATAGACTTTTATCATACTTATACACATGATGAACAATTCACCTTCATCAAGTTTTTTGTGGAAATAGAAAATCTCTCGGATGAAAGAAAGAAATTCTCTCCAGTTGCTTTCATTCAAACAAATAAGGATGAAATGATTACTTGGGAAAAGGATATCTACTTAGAAGAGCTTAATGGAGTATTAAAACCAGGAGAACGAAAAAAAGGGAATATAGGTTTTATTGTAAAAGATTCTGCCATTAATAAAGTCCAGTTAACTACTAGTGATGCCTATACTGAACAAGACAAAATATTAGGAGAAGCAAAAACGATTGATTTTCACTTTAAATAATATGTACATTCTTTACTAATTCTAAATCGATGAAAGAGATCAAGTACGTCAGGTAAACCTTTTTACGGCGAGCTGGAATTTGCGTAAGCCAGCTAGGTAATCCTGGCGTAAAATTTCCTCTACCAATATACATGAACGATAATGTTAAGACAAAAGTTGCTTGTCCCCTCGATAGGATAACCTGCATACAAGTCGACAATTTTGGGCAACAGCGATTAGCGGCACCATAAATACGGCACTCGTCCCTTCCATTGATTCATAATCTTACTACTTATTTTTCGAAATTACCATCTTGCTCAATTGCTTTAGAAAGCGTGGAAGCAATTGAAATATCTGCAAAGGATAATCCTAACTGTATTGCGGTTGTTGCTATTTCTGGGCGAATACCTGATAATGTCGTATTCACTCCAATTAAGCTTAAACCATGAATCAGTTGGAATATTTGATGGGCAACCATTGTATCAATAATAATTACACCAGATAAATCAATAAATAATCTGAATACTTTCTTCTCTGCACATTGCTTAATCGTATTTTCTAATATAAAAGCAGCACGTGCTGTATCAATATCTCCAACAAGAGGCAAGAGTGCACTTGTTTTGCTTAAAGAAATGACTGGTGAACTTAATTCATTAATCATTTCCTGTTGTGCTATAAGTTGCCTATTAGAATAATTATGATGTTCCTCGGTATATTTCAAGATAATTTTATCGAGAACCTTTACAACAGAATGGCTCCATTCCGTGACACGTTCCTGCTCAACATGATGTTTGACTGCATATTCTTCAATCAACTGAAAATATTGCTCCCTTGTTCGAATAAATTCACGAATAATAAAATGAATAGGTGTATCTAAATGCGCCTGATCGGTTGCAATTTGATATATCCATTCCTTAATGTCTTCGAGGAACTCTTCCCTATCTTTAATGAAGAGACCAGCAAGTCGAAGATGAAAATCATTATTTTGCTTTTTCATTGTCTCAATCGCATATGGATCAGTTGTTGCATACACACCTTTTGGATCATTTTTTGTCAAATCTTTATACCATTCTGCTGTTAATCTTTCTGTATTGTCGATGAAATATTGATAAACACCTTGATTATAGTGCAACTAATTCCTCACCCCTAATAAATGTTGATTATCGTTCAACTCTGAAATGGCGTACTCTAATTAAAAGTTTAATAAGAAAATAGAAATTAAGCATTGCTTTATATATTCAAACAACTGTTAAATGAATCGCATTTCCAGAGGGATCCCATGTATACCATTTACCCTCTTTTTCTTTCACTAATGCCCCTATCTGCACAATTCTATGTTTTATTTCTTCTAGTTTTTCGTGATCAGGTATTTTCAAATCAAAGTAAGCTAAACCAACATGATTCTTTTCTGGAGCAGGAGCCCCTATCCCATTCCAAACATTTAAGCCGATATGATGGTGATATTGTGCTGTTGAAAGAAAGAATGCTTGGGAACCATATTTTTGAACAACATCAAACCCTAATCCCTTCACATAAAAATCGACTGTCTCCGTTAAATCCGCAACATGTAAGTGGATATGACCAAGGATAGTTTGCTCGGAAAGTCCTTTCCACTGGCGATTTCCGGCAGATGCAAGCACTCCTTTTGTATCCATATAAGCTGTATCCATCTTCACAAATCCATCTTCCCACTCCCACTCTGTCGCCTTTCTATCTCGATAGATTTCAATACCATTTCCATCTGGATCTGCTAGATAGATCGCTTCGCTAACATAATGATCAGAAGCTCCTTGTAGTGGATAACCTGTTTCTAGCAAATGGTTCAATATTATCCCTAATTCTTCTCTTGATGGCACCAAGATAGCAAAATGATAGAGTCCTGTTGTTCGTACCATTTTAGGCTCCACTTCTTTTAATTCTTCTAAAAATAAAAAAGGTACCCCTTTTCCCGCACGTAAAGATGCCGTCATTTTATCTTGACTCACAACTGAAAAACCAATTATTTTCGTATAAAACAAAAGAGACTTTTCTAGATTAGATACTTTTAAAGTTATTGATTTTGCATAAATAGTTGACTCGTTATGAAATGTCATTCTTTTTCCTCCTTCAATAAGTTACTTTATGTAAGTAATTTTATTTTAATAAATAACAGTTGTAAAGTAATCAAGTTATGATTCATAATATTTTTACTTAAAATAATAATTATTGTATAATTATTACGAGGGGGGGATGTAAGATGAACCATTCAACGATTTGTCCACGGTTTGAAAAAGCAATGAGTATTTTAAGCCAACGCTGGACTGGTTTAATTATTTATCAGCTGTTAAACGGTCCTCAACGTTTCTGTTCTATAGAATCCTCCATTGGAATAAGCGGAAGACTTTTATCGGAGAGATTAAAGGATTTAGAGCAAGCAGATATTGTGGTACGAGAGGTATATCCTGAAACGCCGGTTAGAATTGAATATTCTCTAACAGAAAAAGGGCGCTCATTAGAACCAATTATGAAAGAAATCGAAAATTGGTCTCATTCGTGGCTAGAAGTATAACCATATAGAGATACCGGGACAAAAGTTTTCCGGTCGTGGATAACCCAAATAATTATAGAACAAAATAAAAGTGGAGTGGAGATAAAGACACTCCACTCCTACGATAAGGATAGACGCTCTAAACCTCTCAACAGCACGCCCTGGCGAACAGAGTGTCAGCAACGCAATAATGTAAATTTGTTGTTTCTCAGCCTTATTATTAGACAATCTAAATAAGCACTAATCCTCATCTTTAATGTCTAAATCCTCAGGAATCGGCTCACTTAATACTTCTTCTACAAACGTTTTATATTTTTCCACTTGCTTGAAATGCGTATTAAATTGCTCCTTGTTAATAAGATAATCCGTCCCATCATAAATGGCTCTGATCTGGTTTTGTAAAATCAAGTTTTTCACTTTTATTTCTGAAATCGACAGCAGTTCTGCGGTTTCTTGTACGGATAAATACATAAAAACACCTCTCTTCATCTATTTGCTATGCATCTTTACACTGACTCCATTTAAACTTAACTCTTTCTTTATACTCCCTTCATCAATAAACGGTATAGTTACCATATCGGCCCCATCAAAAGGAGGATAAATAAATGAGTTTCGTTCTAAACAGCTTATTTTTAGTAATGATCTTTTGTTGTTTCTCTTTCATATTTTATCAGTCTTTCTTCGCTAAAACTAGAAAGGCAAGTGCTCCCATTTCACCAACTATTAAATTAGAAAATGATTCCTGTAAATTAGAAAATACAGGAGTCTTCTCTAAAGATATTAAATTATCTGCAGAATAGTCACGTATATCAACCACAGATTTCACTTATCATTTCTATTCATCTCAAAGATCACACGAAAAGAAAAGGATCATCCTTTCTTTTAACATAAAAGCGGATGATCTTATTTTTCTAACTTCTATCCTGTTTTTTCTTCTGCAAACATATAAAGCCACTCTTCTAAAGCAAGGTTATTCATTGGTTTAGCATAGTAGTATCCTTGTATAATCGGCCATTTATTTATGGAAGATAAATATTCAATCTGTTCTTCTCTTTCTACTCCCTCTATTACAATGCTTAAATGCAAAGAACTTGCCAAGGCAATAATAGCTTTAATAATTTCTCCGTCTTTTTGCGATTCTGGAACCTCGTCAATAAAGGTTTTATCTATTTTCAATGTATTGACTGGAATTCTTTTTAAATAGGACAAGGAAGATACCCCAGTACCAAAATCGTCAAGAGCAACAGAAAAGCCTGCATTTCTATAGGCTTGTACGGATTGAATCGCTCCTTCCATATTACCAACGGCACTTGTTTCTGTAATCTCTAACTCGATTAATGACGGACTTAGCCTATATTTCTCCACATACGCTACTAAGTTTCTCATTAATCGTGGAGAAGTAACATAGGGACCAGGAATATTAAACGCTACAGGTAGTCTTCTATCTTGATTTTGCCATCTTGCCATTTGCTTGCAGATCTCTTCCATAATCCAGTCGGTAACTTCCCACATTTTTTCAGACGCTTCTAAGATAGGAATAAAAATCCCTGGAGAAAGCTCCCCATACTTAGGATGTTTCCATCTTAATAAAGCTTCCACTCCTGCTACTTCCTTTGAATGTAAAATTACTTTAGGTTGATAAACTAAGTATAATTGTTTTTTTATAAGGGCATCTTCTATCTCACTCACAAGGTGATTAGCAAATGTTCGTTTATGTTTATCTGAATCATACTTTATTATTTCATTTTCATAGCGAAGCGAATAATGGGCTAAAACTGCTACAGCATTTATATATATTTGTTTGGCAGAAACCTTTTTCTCATTAACAGACAATGCAATAGCTGTCTCTATCTTGATTATTTGATCATCAATTATTACAGGACTAGATATGATGGCTGTTAGCTGATTAAGTTCTAAAATTAAATTTTCTAGATCCTCATTTGTCCTACTTAAGAACGCAAAACGATTTCCTTCTATTCGGAACAATTCTATGTTATGGCCCACTAGCTTCCTACATAATTCGTCTATATAAATAATGATTTTATCACCAAAGCAGTAGCCATACTTACTATTCCATTTATTTATATTATGAATATGAAGAATTGCTATCCCACTTAAATAAGCAGCAGAATCTATCACTTTTTCAAACTGCCTGCGGTTTGGACGCTTCGTTAATGCATCAAAATGATTTAAACGATAGTCGACATAGCGATCCAGCAAGCTAGATAAAATAGAAAATAAAAAAAGAATAGCCATACCAATTGATACACCGAGAATGATTGATTTTATACTAAGATGATTTGTGTGGGAATGAATAAGATCTCTTTCTGAATCCACATAATACCTGACAGCATACATTCCAGTATAGTGCATACTTGATATCGTAATTCCCATCAAAAGGGAGGTAATACACTTCACAATAAAGTTACTCATATATGGCTGTAACTTTAGAAAAATAAATAAGGAAGCAAAAGAAGCAAGCATGGCAATAACAACAGATAAAGTAAAATAGCCAAAATGATAGGCATAATTAGCCTCTATAATCATTGCTTTCATTCCAATATAGTGCATAGCACTAATACCAATCCCCATACATATCCCAGCGAATACAATTAATCTACTAGAATTTCTAGCTTTACTTGATAGGAGGAAAGCCAAAAAAGCAGCTAGAATAGCTGGTACTATTGAAAGTATCGTTAATGGAATATTATATTTCATATTTACTGGGAGCATAGAGGCGCTCATTCCAATAAAATGCATCGACCAAATTCCAAATCCCATCGTAATAGACGCTAATCCTAACCAAATATATCGATGAAAAAAACTATTGTAAACAATCCGCTCATTCATGGAAAGCGCCGTATAAGATGCTAAACATGCGATTAAGATCGATAATAGAATAATAGGAATGGAATATTCCACTTGTAAATAAGTTACTGAATCAGCACTAGGCAACGTAAAAATAGTAATTTCCCCTCTAAAAATATTCTTATAAGCGATTTCTCCTGGTTATCTCTTTTCACTTTTGATTAACGCATGGTATATTCAAAACTTTTTACCTAAGACTTTCCGCTTGTATAAATTGAATATAAAGGAAAAATCCACTTTAGACAACCTTTCATTAATGGTATCATCTTCCAACTATTTAAAATAAATGAAAGCCTGTTAAATCTTTAAAGATTTAACAGGCAAGAAATAACGCCTAATAGAGAGATTGATAAATGATAAACGTATCCTTATCTGTCCTATTCCCGACTTTCACCTCTCCTTGCTGTTTGAATAATGCATGATTATCCATAAAAAATCGATATTCATCTGAGGGGAAATAGAGAATAATGTTGACCTTGCGACTACTTTCTTCCAGTGAGTATATGATATTACTAATAATTTTTTGAAAGATAGGCAAGGAAAAGGGATTAAAGAAATAGAAATAATTATCTTCTGGCTGTACCAAATAATCCTCTGCTCTTCCTAAATAAAAATGTATCTTTTCTTTCTTTTTCTTCCTGTTTTTTGCGTATCGTTCTAGATTATGAAGCGCTTGATGATAAAAATCTTCATTGATTTCAACTCCTTTTACAGTCGACTGAAATACATAATGAATATAAAAGTTTAAACGCCCT
The DNA here is from genome assembly GCF_038006285.1 of Niallia sp. FSL W8-0177. NCBI lineage: Bacteria > Bacillati > Bacillota > Bacilli > Caryophanales > Bacillaceae > Niallia > Niallia sp. FSL W8-0177. The sequence continues at coordinate 4,944,016 of NZ_JBBOUX010000001.1, read as the reverse complement.
TTCCCACATCCAAAATCAACTATATGATCTGCTTCCCGAAGCGGAAATTCGCGAAATAATTGCTCCAAATGCTCATATGGAGTTGGTTCATATCGATGATAATGATAGGACTTATGGAATCCTACTTGTACTTCTTCTGTTCCAATATGTAATAATTTATCGTAGTTCAAAACATTCACCTTTCGTCTAGTTTCCTAATACCTAAAAAATCCGAAATATATATTTTCACTTTATCTTATTTCCATCTCACGATATTCATTTGGTGAAACACCTATGATTTTTTTAAATACTTTGCGAAAATATTTATCATCTTGGTATCCAATCATATTAGCAATATCATACACTTTCAAATTACTGCTCTTCAATAATTCTTGGGCTTTTTTCATTCGGATAGTAACTAAATACTCAGAAATATTGATATTATACTCTTGTTTGAATTTTCTTGAAATATATTCTCTACTGATGTAAAAGTGCTCCGATATTTCTTGAAGCTTAATCTCCCGATGAAAATTTGCTTTTATGTACTTTTCAATTTCGTGAATAACATTTTGCGTTCTTCGGGTATTCTGTCTTTTTACTCGGCGAAGAAACAATGATATTTCTTTTTTCTTCCTTGCTTTATATGCTTCCAACTGAAAAATCCCCTCTTTGTCCATAAATGAATAAATTCGCTCCTCTATATTGGAGGGAATTCTTATCGAAAGATTGAACTCCTTATACCATCTTGTACTTATCATTAAATATTCATGCTCCAAATGCAAAAGCTGGCTTAATGATAATGGTGGATTATTCGTTATATCTTTTTGAATCTGCCCAATAAGTGAGTGAAAAGCATGTATTTCTCCCGTTTGAATCGCCATTTTTATCGAACTAGAATAACCCATTAAGCTTTTTATCTCATGTTCTTTTTTCTCTATCATTATTTTTCCTTGTTGATTATCTAAAACATCTCGATTCATCATAATAGACTTAGCATGCTGATAAGAAAGATTCAACTGGTTAACCGAAGTAACTTCTAATCCCATTGATAAAGTACAAGAGATTCCTAATAACTTTAGGATAGTAGTATGTACCTCTCTCATGATGACAACCGCTTCCTCTTTCCTTCTTATAAGAAGGAGGACAATTTCTCCTTTTCCGGTTACATAATGAAAAGCAATTCCCTTATTATTGCTGCTAAGCTCCTCATTTATTACATTCAAGAGTGTAAAAAGAGTAAGATCCTTATCCCCGTTAAATTCTTCCACAATTCCATTACTTACCTGTAAAAGTCCGATTGTATAGACCTGTGCTTTGGTTAAAAGAAATTCCTCCAGGACATGTTTATCGAATAGATCATTATTTAACATCTGTGTCAATTGGTGATCACGGTATGCTGGCTTCATTTTATTAATAAGTTTTGTTCTATTAAGCTTCCTTTTTCTTTCCTCTTCCTCTTGTTTCCACTCATTCACTACCCTCCTTAGGGTATCATTCAGCATTTCAGGGTTAATAGGCTTCAATAAATAGTCTGAGCTTCCATAATGCATTGCTTTTCTCATGTAATGATAATCATCATAGCCCGTAACTACTATCGTCTTCCCATGAGCGTAATGCTCATCCATCCATTTTAAAAGCTGAGTACCGTCGACCTTTGGCATTTTCATATCAGAAAAAATAATTTCGGGATTTGCCGCTTCTATTATTTGAATAGCATCTTCTCCATTACTTGCTTCGTAAATGTCTGTAATTTCATTTCCTGACCAATCAGCAAGAAGCTTAATTCCTTCACGAACATGCCTTTCATCATCAACGATTAGTGCCTTCATCATCAATCACTCCTTCATATAAAAATATAGGAATACGAATCATTACGGTAAATTCTTTCTTTTCAATACTATCGATGACAAAGCTTGCTTGTCCCTCATAGTAAAGTTGCAAACGATCGTAAATATTAATTAATCCGATTGATTCTCTTTCTTTATTCTCCTTTCTACGTTCCTCATCATATAATTCTTCATGAATCATTTTAAGTCTTTCACTGCTTACTCCAATCCCATTATCCTGGACAATAATAACTAAATCACCATCCTCTGTATAAGCACGGATTGTGATTCCTGCATCCTCCATTTTTTGACTAAAACCATGTTTAAAGCAGTTTTCAATAATTGGCTGTAGCAGCATTTTCGGAACAGGAATTTCAAGCGTACTTTGTTCGATTGTTAATATTATATTCAAATCCTCCTCAAACCTCTGTTTTTGGAGACTCAGATAAGATTGTGTATGTTTTAATTCTTTCGTTAGCGGCACCACGTCCTCTCTCATATCCATACTGTATCGCATCATATCCGAGAGAGAAGTCAATAATGTATAAACAGGAACTGCATTCATTTTTAGAGCAAGTGTGCCAATGGACTGAAAACTATTGTATAGAAAATGGGGATTTATTTGTGACTGCAATACCTTTAATTGAGCTGACTTATTTTCAATTTGCAGCTTATATTCTTTGTCTATTAATCTATTGATTTGTAATACCATCGATTTGAAACGCCTACCAAGCATTCCGATTTCATCATATCCTCCCGCCTCAAAGTTTGCCACAAAAATCCCCTTCTCGACCTTTTTCATATTTTCCATTAAAACTTTAATTGGAGCAGTAATCTTAAAGGAAATAATCATTGTTATAACTAATACAATAACTAAAGCCACTAGGGCAATCATCGTATTCATAAATACTGTTGCCTTCGCCCCTTGATAGAGACTAGAGTAAGGGATACTTTTTACCATATACCAACTATTATCTTGCACAGCAATATTTTCATAAAAAATAACCCCTGAAAAATCTTTACTTTCCCACTTCATGTTATTTTGTTGGGGATTTGTTTGAACTTTATAAAACCATTTATCCTTTGTTTTTTTGCCGATTACAGCTTTATTGGAAGAGTAAATTACAGTTCCATTTTCATTTATAATGGAAATACCTTCCTTATCGTTATATAGTCTATTCACGATTCCATCTATTATGGAAAGATTTATATCAATAGACATAAATCCCAAAATATCATTAGATGGCACATTTCTAATCTTATTATGAAGGGATAGAACAGTTGATTTCTCAGAGTTAGGAATAATCGATAAGCCATTATAACTGTATATCGTATGTGGTGGTTCGATAAGCGAATAGTTTGTTTCACTTTCCTCTAATCTCCGATAATATGGATGAAAATAGATATTTTTATTTTCACCTCTCCCACTTATGCGTGAGTGATAGTTTGTAACAGAATCTCTCCCTTTATTAATATATAAATGCATTTGCTCTATTTCTGAACGAGAATTGTACACATATGCCAGCACTCGACGTACCTCTTCCATATTCTCCTTGTTATTTTCTCCCACTCCCTGTGTTAGTACATTCATGAAAGGAGTATAACGATATAATACGGTAGACATTAAAGCAATATCCTCTAAGTACGTACCTAACTCTTCCTTTCCCTTCTTCATTAACTCTGTATTGTATGCAACTGATTCCTTGTTAACATGATGGATTGTTTGAAAATAGGTAAGGACGATACTGCTTCCAAAGGGAAGAATAGTAGCAAGAAGCAAGAAAATCATTAATTTTTTTCGAATACCCCATTTCATTTTCGGTCGAGAAGCCTTAAATAAACTCCGTTTTTTTGATATACGTCTAAAGTGGATATTATTCTAATCTTTCTCTCCTCCTCTCCAAACCATTCCTTATAAAAAGAATACAAAAGGAGTGGTCAATATATTACACCTTCCTTGTCAATGTAAGCGGTTACCTCAAAAGGTATAACCATTATATTATAAAATTAGGAGGTGCAGAAAGTGAATAATCCAAATAATATAGAAAAAGTAGAAACTCCCCCTATACACCAGACAAGTGTAACGAGAAAAAAATCACTCTCTACCAAAAAGAAAAAAAACTGGAAGGAAGCAGGTTTATTTTCTCTATTTGTAGGTCCCGTTTTTATTGCCTTTACAATTGTGGTGCTTGTTCCATTCTTTTCTGGCATCTATTATTCCTTTACCGATTGGAATGGCATAACTGGAGAGATTAAGTGGGTTGGATTGGATAATTTTAAGTATATCTTCACAGACGATAAACAGTTTCTCCAATCTTTTAAGCTGACTGCTGTTTACACTGTTGTAGCGATTATTTTGACAAACGCCATTGGTTTTAGCCTGGCACTGCTTGTTACTCAAAAACTAAAATCCAGCAATCTATTACGTACTGTATTCTTTATGCCTAATCTACTCGGCGGTCTCTTACTCGGCTTTATCTGGCAATTTATCTTTATTAGAGGATTCGCTTCTATTGGAGAACTTACAGGAATACCACTATTTGAGTTAGCATGGTTAGGAGATAAAAATACCGCCTTTTGGGGAATTGTAATTGTCAGTGTATGGCAAGGAGCAGGATATATTATGCTCATTTATATAGCTGCATTGCAAAACATTCCAAAAGAGCTAATTGAAGCAGCAAAAATGGATGGAGCAAACCGCTTTCAAGTGCTGCGAAATATTAAAGTTCCACTTGTTGCTCCTGCTGTGACAATATGCTTATTCTTAACAACTGCATCTTCCTTTAAAATATTCGACGCCAACCTTTCGTTAACCAATGGAGGTCCTTTTAAATCAACGGAAATGCTGGCACTTAATATTTATACCGAAGCCTTTGTTAACAATCGCTACGGAATTGGGGAAGCCAAAGCACTTATCTTCTTTATTGTTGTAGCTGCCATCTCCATTTTACAGGTTACAATTACTAAGAGAAAAGAGGTGGAATCTTGATGGAAAACAGGTATACTAGCAAAACTTTCTTAATGGAACTGCTTGGTATTATACTAGGCTTATTATTCTTGATTCCCTTTTATTATGTGATTTCTAATTCACTCAAGCCTTTTTCAGAAATACTAACAAATACCTCTTCCTTACCAAGTACGTTTGAATTTGGAAACTATCTAAATGCTTTTGAAAAGTTAAATTTCCTAAAGGTTTTTAGCAACTCTCTTCTTATAACGATAGCTAGCAATATTGTATTAGTCGTATTCTGTTCGATGGCTGCTTATATGCTGGTCCGGACGAAAAAGAAAATTAGCACGATCATTTTCATGGCTTTTGTTGCTGCCATGATTATCCCTTTCCAATCTATTATGATTCCACTTATTAAAACAGCCTCAAGTTTACACTTACTTAATAGTATTTGGGGGCTAGTATTTATGTATTTAGGTTTTGGGTCTGGGATGACTATCTTTTTATATCATGGTTTTATTAAAGGAATTCCAGTTGAATTAGAAGAAGCTGCTATTATGGATGGCTGCTCTCGTTTTGGGGTGTTCTGGAGAATTGTTTTTCCATTATTAAAACCAATTACCGTAACAATCATTATCTTAAATAGTCTTTGGATATGGAATGACTACTTATTACCATCACTTGTCCTACAAAATCCAGAACTGCGGACAATCCCACTTGCTACTTTCTTCTTCTTTGGCCAATACACAAAGCAATGGGATCTCGCTCTAGCAGCACTAATGATAGGAATTGTCCCACTGTTAATCTTCTTCTTTTCGATGCAAAAGCATATTATACAAGGGATTACTAGTGGATCTATTAAATAGGGGGCTAAGAGGCTGTGTTCACAAAGCCACCTCTTCCATATAAATAAGCTATTTCTATAAACAGGAGGAAATCAAATGAAATTTAACAAAATGAAAAGGTATTCCTTATTAACTGGTATCTTATCTGCTTCTCTGCTCTTTGCAAGTGCTTGTTCAAATGAGGGTGCCTCAAGTAACACCTCTTCAAGCAAAGGAGATAAAGTAGTGGTGGACTTGTTTAACGGAAAAGTAGAAATTGCGGATCAATTAAAAGCATTGACTGATCAATATTCAAAAGAACATCCAGATGTAACCTTTAATATTGAAACAGTCGGTGGAGGAGCAGATGGAACGGCTGCTTTAAAAGCAAAATTCGCCTCCAATACAGCTCCTGATATTTTTGGAAATGGTGGATATCAAGAGGCCTTAACTTGGCTGGATAAATTAGAGGATTTGTCAGATCAACCATGGGTAAAGGACGCATATGAAAGTGCCTTAGTTCCCATGACAGTAGATGGAAAAATTTATGGCCAGCCAGTTAACCTGGAGGGATATGGATTTGCCTATAATAAAGCATTATTTAAAAAGGCAGGTATTACGGAAATACCAACAACATTTTCTGAACTAGAAGCGGCTGCTAAAAAGTTAAAAGCTGCTGGAATTACACCTTTTTCAATCGGTTATGGTGAATGGTGGGTTTTAGCTAACCATGGATTAAATGTTCCTTTTGCTTATCAAGAAGATGCCGACGCCTTTATTAAAGGATTAAATGACGGATCAGCAAAAATCGAAGGGAATGAGCATTTTGACAAATACTTTGATTTATTGGATTTAACCATTGATTATGGTAATAAGAATCCATTAACAACAGACTACAATACCCAAGTAACTCTTTTTGCAACAGGTGAAGCTGCAATGATCCAGCAAGGAAACTGGATTCAGCCGATGATTGATAAAATTTCTCCTAACTTGGAAGTAGGCTTTATCCCAATGCCATTAAGTGATGAGAAGGAAAAATCGGATAAGCTAATGGTGGATGTACCTACAAACTGGGTTGTTCATAAGGATGCTCCTAAAAAAGATAAAGAAGCAGCATTAGATTTCTTAAACTGGATGGTTACTTCCGATTTCGCAAAAGAATCTATTGTAAAGGACTTTAAATATGTTCCAGCATTTGAAACAATCACTGCCACGGCTGAAGATATCGGTCCCTTAGGCGCAGAGATTCAAAACTACTCTCAAGAAGGCAAAACATATACATGGCAATTCACGAAATATCCTGATGGTGCTGGACAGGAGTTCGGTGCTAGTCTTCAAGCATATGTAGGAGGTCAAAAATCACGCGAGGAAACAATGAAAGCATTGGACGATACATGGGCTAAACTTAAAAAATAGTAGATTCACAATATAAGATACTAGCTAATATTTATACGTTTATCTTATCTTAACAATTTATTTAAGATTTATTGATAGTTTTGTCATATATTATTCATAATAGATGGGTATGATATAGCTATAGTCATTAAATTGCTTTTTCAAGTCCCCCCTTGAAAATAGACAGTATGAAGGAATGCCAAATAAAAGGCATTCCTCTTTTTTAGCAAAAAAAAAGACTCTTCACACCTGAGAGTCTATATAATAAGAAGAATAGTATTAAATTAATCCAAGATTTTTATTTTGACTGTCTTCCGTCCCCACGCCTTTGCTTTGCTAGTTGATGGCATTAAGACGTCTATTTTATGTCCTTTAATTGCTCCGCCTGTGTCTCCTGCCACTGCTTCTCCATAACCTTCTACCCAAACTTTAGAACCTAATGGAATGACTGCTGGATCTACTGCAATTAATTTCATATTCTTATTCTTTTTAATATTATATCCAAGTGCCGTAAAATCAGATTTTGTATCTTGATGACTATAAGCAGTTGAGGTTACATAAATAACATCTTTTCTGCTTGAAGACTTACTAGAAGATGCTTTGCTCGTAGTAGGTTTTGAATTAGTCGATGCACTAGCAACTTTTTTAGCTGGACTATTTACCTTTACGACTTTCTTCGCTTCTTCTTGCTCTTTCTTCAATGCGGACTCTGCTGCACCTATTTGATCAAGTACTGCTTTTTTCTGGCTCTCAGCCAATTCTACTTCTTTAGAAACAGAAGCATATTTTTTCTGAACAGCCGTTACTGCCTCTTGTCTTTGAGCAACATTTTGCTGCAGTTCATTTTGAGTAGCTGCTAATTCATCATATTGTCCTGTTAATTCTTCTTCTTGCTGATCAATTGCTGCCTTTTCTTCTTCAATTTTCTGAAGATCAGCTTGCTGCTGCTCTAATATATCTTTATCACCATCAAAAATCATCGAAATAGCTGTTGCTCTACTAAGAAAGTCAGCGAAGTCCTTTGAATTAAACAGCACTTCTAAAACAACATTTGTTTGGTCTGTATTCTGCAAGGAAACGAGACGATCTTTCATCACGTCTTTACGTGCCAATACTTTATCTTCTAGAACAACAATTTCTTCTTTCTTTTTCTCTATTTGTTGTTGCGTTTCTTCAATTTTCACCTGCAGATTTGCTATTTTATCTTTATTTTGCTGCATTACTGTTTCAATAGATTTTAATTCCTCTTGAACAGCTTCCAACTCTTTTAAAGTTTTTTGCTTTTCTGCTTCTTTTTCATTAATCAATTGCTGATTTTGATCCAACTGATTTTTTGCCTTGTTCAGTGTTTCTTGACTCGTTTCTGCTTGTACCATAATCGCTGATGTCAAAAAGATGACACTACTTAACGAAATGGCCATTAGTTTTTTTAAGGAACGCATCTAAAAACCCCTTTCTCTATTGTTATAACACATGAAAGAGGCTTCTAAATTACAATTCTATTAAAATAATAAGTCAATCCTTTTAAAATTAGTTTACAAGCTAGTTATTAAATATCGTATATTTTCTAGCATTCTGTAAGTCTAGAAGGGAGAATAACCCTTTGTTACCTTTGTAATAATTCTGTTAATTTTTAATTTTTAACCTTTTCAAAATTGGATTATATATCCTGTGTGAGCTTTATCATATCCATACACTGAATTCCATTTTCATAGATTTCCTCTTCATAGTGTTGAAGAAAAAAATCTTTCTCAATTCGATCGATCCGAAACCCGCATTTTTGATAGAGAGCAAGTTGTGAAATGCTGCTATTCCCAGTCCCTACTTCTATTCTGTTATATCCTAGTTTTCTCGCCTCTTCAATCGCATGCATAACTAACCTTTTCCCTAAGCCTATTCCTTGATAGCTTTCGCCAACAGCTAGATTGATTAATTCTATTGTTTCTTCTTCCATTGGTAATAAAACATAGACACCGATAGTTTGATCCCTATCTTCCGCCATATAGCAAATGCCCTTTTTAAGATATTCTCTGATTAAATGTTCAGATGGGTCTGCTAATAATAATAAATCAAAAGGGGGAGTTTCTCCTTCTCTAAGCTTACGAATCTTCATCAATCGTTCATCCTTTCTATAGACAATGCATCATTTTTTCCGCTTCTTGCCAAGGAACCGTATATCCTGCGCCTTTCGCACAGAAAATAGACGAGGATGTATATGCTGGATCAGCATTTTTATCATAGTCTAGTCCAGCAATCACTTCTTGTTCATTATGACAAGGGTAATAACCCGCAAAGGTAAAGGAAAGCTGACCTTTTCCTTGTGTAAAAGAGGCTAAGATTGTGCTGTATACCATAAATGTGGCAACGGGAGCCTTGCCGGTAATAATTGCTTTATTATCTATTGTTTCGGGCGTATCAAATACTCCATGGGCCATTTGAATATCAGCCAGCACTCTGCCCATTTGTTCGATAGCTACTTTTATTTTGAAAGCATAATAAGGCTCTAATAACCGGTTCTGAACTTTTTCTAGTCCTTGGCGCAATGCTCGAAAAGTAGCTTCCCGAAAATCACCGCCATGTGTATGTTTATTATGGGCTCTCCCTGTTAATAATGTCACTTTTATATCTGTTAAGGGGGAACCAGTCAAAATCCCATGATGATCTCGCTCAAAAAGATGCTGGCAGATGAGATGTTGATTTGCTAGAGATAAGTCATCTGTATGGCATCTACTCTCAAATGTAATACCTGTATTTCTTTTTCCTGGCTCTATACGGAGATGTACCTCCGCATAATGACGTAATGGTTCAAAGTGTCCATATCCGACAGTAGCTGTTTCGATTGTTTCTTTATACAAAATTTCCGGTTGACCAAAGTGCACATTTAAAGAAAATCTTTCTAATACTAGCTCCTGAAGAACCTCTAATTGTATTTTCCCCATCACATGCAAGTGAATATCTTGCTGTTTCTCCTCCCATGTTATCTGAAGAGATGGATCCTCTGCTTCTAATATCTGAAAAAGCTTTAGTACTTCTTTTTTATTTACTCCCTTTTCAACTACCACTTTTGAACGAAGCGTTGGCACCAATTCATATACTGCTTTTTCAAGCATTGCCCCGACTCCATCTCCCACAACGGCCTCTGTAAGACCTGTTACAGCAAAAATCTCTCCAGCACCGGCTTCATTCACTTGTTGAAATTGTTTTCCAGTATATTTACGAATTTGCGTAATTTTCTCTACCATTCCATTTCCATATGGAAGTTCATCTCTGACATGCAGAGTACCAGTTATTGCTTTTAGAAAAGTAATTCTTGTCCCAGCTTGATCATAACGAATTTTAAATACTCTTCCTGCAAAAGGTTGATTCTTCCTATACATTGTTTTTGTTAATTGATGAAACTGATCGAAAAATTCCTTTATCCCAATATCCTGAAGTGCTGAACCATATCCACAAGGAAATAGCCGCGACGAAATAATCATTTCTTGGATTTTTTCCATCCACAATGTTGGTTGATAGCCATTATCCATATAGTAATCCAAGAGCTCTTCATCTCGCTCTGCAATAAATTCTATTTGCACATCCGACATACTGCTATTATCTAAAGAGGAAATATCATATACATCTGTCGTAAATTGGGAACGAATTTCTTTCAGAACACGCGCTACATCCGCTCCTGTCCGATCTGTTTTATTAATAAAGAAAAATGTAGGAATCTGATGCTTCCTTAATAGATTCCACACCGTTTCGGTATGCCCTTCAATCCCTTCTACCGCACTAATAATCACAATAGCAAAGTCCATTACTTGAATCGCTCTTTCCATTTCTGGAGAAAAATCAATATGTCCAGGAGTATCAATTAAATAATAAGTAGAATCTCCATGTTCAATGATTCCTTGGTCTGCAAAAACCGTAATCCCTCGTTGTTTTTCAATTATATGACTATCTAAAAAGGAATCTTTATGATCTACACGGCCACGTTTAGTTATACTATTTGTATGATATAGAAGTTGCTCTGAAAAAGTAGTTTTTCCCGCATCAACATGTGCTAATATTCCAATTGTCTTATTCATTTTGAAAGCTACTCCTGCGTTTTTAGTTTTATACCTATCATTATAGCTGAAATGGCCATAAGGATGGTATAACTACCAGAAAAATCAATTGTAGATCAGTCTCTTTTACTTCTCCAAACAAAGAATGTATCTACTATACAAGCCAGTAAAATTCCTGATGAATAGCGTATTAAATCCATAAATAGAAAACCCTTTCCAAGAATTAACGCTCCAATTGTTGTATCTCGAAGCTGATTAAGCCAATCCGCTTGATATAATTGACTGCCTTCGATTCCAAAACTGAATAGTATACTCAGTACTCCTGCTAATAGGAGGCTTTTTCTAATAAATAGAAACCGAAACCCAAAGTAAACCATCATCGCCCAAATCATATCTCCTGCATGAACAGCTATAAAATCAGGAAGATGATTACTAAATTTTCTAGAAGATAGTCCTAATAACATCATGAGTATGGTTATAACAAAATAGAATAGTCGGTACATTTTTTTCACTCACAAATTATATTTTATTTAATAAAGCTTGATAATCTCTAACCCTTCTTTCCTATCTGCCCTTAAAATCTAGAGACCCGATATACTAATATGGTCTCTAGATTTTAACTAATTTTCTATTTGTTTAAATTTTGTGCTACTTATCCTAAAAATAAGTCTAAAATATTGGAACCTTTCGATGCTTGTTTATTATAAAACTCTGAGTACCCGCATTTCTTGCAAAAGACAACCGTAAATGTATTATGCTGAATATCCATTAACTTGGATAAACCCGTTCCTGTCATGGCCACATCTTTTGTTCCTATATCTGTTCCCCCGCATTTTACACAGCCTTTGCTTTCCATATTATTACGCTCCTTTTTTTTGTTATATCTTTGTTTCTGTTTTATCATCTCCTTTATTATTACGAAGTAATACGATATTTAGTTTCATTTCTATCGATACAAATAATGATGAATTTTTTAAAAGCTTATCTAAATTTTCTTCCGAGACATTTTCACTTAATCTTCCCGCTGCGACAATTGGAATCCATTTCGTTTCCATTTGAGAGGCTTTTCACACAATTATAAAGCAGTGCTAGAATGCAAAAAAATTGGTTGGCAAAAGTTCGGGTATTACCGATTCATGCCAACCAATTTTCTATTTCAATTTATGCTTTTTAAGTTATATTAGCCTACTATCCCTGTCTCATCAGCATTCTTCGCTTCGAAATCATCAAGCATAGCACGGACATCATCAGACGATTGTGTACTCATCAATTGATTTCTCAATTCACTTGCCCCTCTAAATCCTTTCACATAAATTTTGAAAAAACGGTGAAGGGCTTTAAAAGATCGTGTTTCTAATTCCTGTGAATATTTGTCATGAAGATCAAGATGTAATCGTAATAGATCAAGCAGTTCTTTACTGCTATGCTCTTTCGGTTCTTTTTCAAAGGCAAATGGATTTTTAAAAATACCGCGCCCTATCATAACACCATCCACTCCATATTTCTCAGCCAGCTCCCAGCCAGTTTGACGATCAGGAATATCACCGTTAATCGTTAAAAGTGTATTTGGTGCCACACGATCACGAAGTTTTTTGATTTCCGGAATCAATTCCCAATGTGCATCCACTTGACTCATTTCTTTTCTTGTACGCAGATGTATCGAAAGATTCGCGATATCTTGTTCCAAGATATGTGTTAACCAGTCTTGCCATTCCTCTATCTCCGTATAACCAAGTCTTGTCTTAACACTGACAGGCAGTCCACCTGCTTTTGCTGCTTGTACAATTTCCGCAGCAACCTCTGGACGGAGGATAAGTCCGCTTCCCTTCCCTTTTGCTGCGACATTAGGAACTGGACAGCCCATATTGATATCGATTCCCTTAAAACCTAGCTTTGCCATGCCTATACTCATTTGTCGAAAATATTCAGGCTTGTCTCCCCAAATATGTGCAACCATTGGCTGTTCATCTTCTGTAAAAGTCAAACGTCCACGTACACTCTGTGTTCCCTCGGGATGACAATAACTCTCCGTGTTAGTGAACTCCGTAAAAAACACATCCGGTCTAGCCGCCTCACTGACTACATGACGAAAAACAACATCCGTCACATCTTCCATCGGTGCTAATACAAAAAATGGCCGTGGTAATTCCCGCCAAAAATTATCTATCATATAAAACTCAGTTCCTTTCATATAAATCCAATGTTAAACTTCTCACTCACAATTAAAACGAAAAATATCCCTGCCTACTTGACCCTTTTCGTCTCAACAAGTTATATCATCGATTACTTAAATCGAAAATTTATCATTTATTAGTAAAATCTTTTAAAATTATACCGTCTTCTATATTAAAAGGCTTTAATTCCTCTGTCAAATCAGTATCTCTCTTGCCTGTTAGAAGTCCCCTCTGTACTGGAAAAGTTTAAAATATCTTATCTGATTAGTTTTATACCATCAACAATAACAAACAACTAATTCTATACAAAATTCCAACAACTTTTCATTTTGTTTGTTTTTCGATGTATCCATTTCTTACTTCCACCAAAATCTGTGGACGCCTGAGTCTGTGGATAAATTTTAATTCTTGATAATCAAAACATTTTCTTCTATTCGCTTTCTTTGTATAATAAAATATATCAATATGCCTCTGTAGCTATAGAAGGGAAGAGCGCCGGAAAACATTGTTGGTACCGGGTCGCAAGGCAAGGGTTTCAGAAGCACCGAAAAGCAAAAAAGCTGAGGCAGGTGAAATTCCTAGCCGGTGAAAGTCCGTAGGGAAGCGTGTTCCCCCTAGCCTATGCTTACGAAAGGAGTGCGGGTTCGAATCCCGTCAGAGGCATCCTATTTTCCTCTAATGAAACTTTTCTTACCATCAACCGTATCACTAGTTAATAATCCAAAGGGTGATGGTATCTGTGTTTAAATCTGAATTTGCTAGCTTGATTACCAATCTAGTATGCTATATAATCCTTCTTATTTTCCTTTTCCATTCCACAACTCTAGGTACTTTGTTTAATGTGGTCGCCATACTCGCATTTTCCCTTAGAGCAGCGTATGACATCGCAAAGTACCGTAGAAATCAATCACACCATTCTTACGGCTTTCTTGATGAAAAATCTACTAAAATATACCTATTACCACAATTAATTAAGGCATTAATACCTGCTTTTTCACCACTTCTTTTTCCCTGTTTTTAACAATTTTCCCATTATTGATTTACTTTATGAATACTTAACTTTAAACTTAAAAAAAAGTCTGATCGAGGTGGTTTCCTTGAAGTTTAAATCTATAATCTGTTTCCTTAGACGGAATCATAAATACAGCTATTACTCAAATAGTTGTATTAGATGCGGGAAAAAAAAATCTCATTAGGGATTCTTCTCCCCTCACTCTCCCAACGGATGGAAGGAGAGTGAAAATCTAATCTATTATGATGATGTCATGTAACCCCCCCTAGTATGAGCAAGGCTTACATTTATCTTCTAATACAATCGTCTTTCTCTTTCACACAAAGGACAACTTATTTTCTTATCGTGTACTTATAGATCGTCGATAATATATTTTAATCCTCCTTTCTATATTATTTCATAACTATATCCCTATTAGTTTACAAAACAGACAAAAAAATCCTTTCTAAAAAAGAAAAGATTTTTAACCAGGTAATATAGACAATATTTTTATTTAAAGTTAAAGTTATCAGAGTTTATATTCGAATAATTTATATCTTTTGGAAGTTTATAAACTGATAGATCTTGGTTCTCTATTTGAGCAACCTTCAACATCTTATTTATAGACCTTCCCCCCTTTTCCCTTATGTTGGTTCTTAAGATTAATATTACTTCTCCATCCAGTACAATCACCGATTTTATCCCAAATGTCCACATCTCACTAGAAATAATATTCGAGCCTGTTCCATTTCATCTTCTAAGATGTCCGGTGTAGTTTCTCAGCTAATTCTTCTGCGATTCTTCTATTTATTTAAATAAAATAAAGGGAAGTTTATCTCTTTAGCTAATAATTAAATAATGATTAATTTTAGGAGGTCTTAAAATGGGTAAATTCACGCCGCATGTAGCAACCTTGGAAATTCCAGTTTCAAATTTAAAAAATTCACTAAATTGGTATTTAGCTATCTTTGACTTAAAAATTCATTATCAGGATAGTATTACTGCTATGCTCACATTTGAAACTAAAGGAGTACCAACAATCTACTTGGTCGAAACAAAGGAATTAAACAAGCTATCATTCAAAAATACAATTACAGAAAACGTACATAGCATAATCGACTTCTTCACTCCTTCCTTAGCCGAGTTTCATAGTTGGCTAAAAGAGAAAAATGTAGTTGTTGGTACGTTGAATATTGATCCTAACCATGGTTTTGGAAGATTTAGTTTTAAAGATCCTGACGGAAATTTACTTGGTGTAACAAATGTCTTGCATCCTAAGCAACTACACAACAAATTTTCATGCCATGCAATCCAACTTTTAAAGAAAAGCTGGATTGCAAATTTCACTATTTTATTCTAGTAGTTATCTCTCCTAATGATGTTCCAGCTTCTCTTTCCTCGTTATGCCATCGCCGGGATTCAACGGTTTTATAAGCCTTCTTTTCTATATTTGATTAATATTCGTTTTTATTCCTTCTAATTTTTGTTATATTATCACATTTATCTTTAATAAATTTGATAATATATAATTAAATCTTTCTCATTGGAACCATATTGATCATATATTGCTGAAAAAATGTGAGCTAAATCACCTTCTTTTTATGTCGAAAAAAAATTCATCCGCATTATTATTTTTAAAGATCACATCAATATTGAAGCCAACGCCATTCATAATTATAAAGACAAACTATCAGGATATAAACTAACTCTAAAAGGGATTTTGCAGATCTTCCATCATCAGCAAATTCCCCGGCAATTACTGAAAGTCATATTCAAAGAAACACTTGTTTCGTAGACTTTTAAGTGATTCTTTCCTATTATTCAGTACGATTTTACCTTCTACTTATTCTCTAGGATTGATCGCCATGTCGGTTAAGCGTACTATCTTGAGGCATGATATGATAAGAATTTGAGATCCTTCCGAGAGAATCAGCAATGATATGTCCTTCATCTAAAAATGTTCCTTTCGACACCAGGAACATTTGCCTCATCAGAATAGTTATCTGCCAAACAATAATACAGGTTCATTAACAAAAAATTTTATTTTCTTTGTACGACCAAACACTTCTCTTTTCTAGATCTCACGCCCTTTTATATTGAGATAAATTTATCTAGTAACAAGAGAAAAATAACGATAGGAAATGGAAAAGTAATAAATTCACTTTCGTTTTTTATAGAAAAAGTTAATACATTGCTAAACCAATATTACCGAAATGCACTCCATTTTCTAAATGTTCTAAAGCAATCTTAGCTTCCTCAAAAGGATACACATTTTCAGTAACAGTAGAAATTGAATGTTTCATAACGAAATGAATCATTTCCTCAAACTCCTGAGTGCTCCCCATAGATGTACCAATCAATTGAATTTGAGGATAGAAAAGACTACGCAAGGGTAATGTTATACTATCTCCTGAACTTGCACCAAAACATACAATCCTGCCATTAGGTTTAATAATTTCCAAATACTTTGAAAATGTTGCTGGACCAATACTATCTAAAATAAGATCTACTTTTGTATCGCCTAAAGCATCCTTCCAATCAATGTTGCTATTAAGAGTAATATCGGCTCCTAATCTTTGTGCCTTCTTTAATGTCTGACTATGACGAGATGTAACTATTACCTTTGCACCTACTGCTTTCGCAAATTGCATTGCAAATGTTGCAACACCACCACCTATACCAGGTATAAGTACTATTTCATCTGATTTTAGTTTTCCTTTGGTAAAAAGTGCTCTATAAGCTGTAACAGCAGATAAACCAAGTGTTCCCGCCTCTTCCCAACTTAATTGTCGAGGCTTTTGAACCACATTTTTAAATGGAACCGTAACATATTCAGCAAAAGTGCCGTTTGTAGGTCCACCCAATATATCTGGAGAAATTGGAACATCGTCTGACCTCTCCCAATTTAAAGTAGGATTAATGATAACTTCCTGATTTAATACGTCGGAATAAATGTCTGACCCAACTTCTACAATAACCCCTGCACCATCTGATCCTGGAATGAATTCACCTTCTTCTTCATCTCTATTTTTCATCACAAATAAATCACGTCTATTAAGCCCCGCAACCTTTATTTTTATTTTCACTTCGTTTTTTTTGGGGCTGCTATCTGGAATTTTTCTAATACACAATTGGCCATTCTTATTTAAATTATCATGTATCAACGCTTTCAAAAAAAATCACTTCCTTACTTCAATTTCAAAAAAGTAAATTTACTATATTTAGATTACAACTCTTATCTAAATTAGTAAAATTAATGTTTTTCATAATTAATATGAGTTATTACTTATAATAGAGGAACATTCAAAGTAGATATAGGAAGCTATAACTGTTTAGAAAAATAAAAAGAGCTTAATTTATTAAGACTAGCTCGGATTTTGATGGAATTGTCATTCAAAAGTTTAAGTAATTTATTAACATGCAGCCACTGCTCCTTCTTTTTGTTTAAAATCAAGTATTATATTGTAAGTGAGCTTTAGAAGACAATAAAAAACAGCAAGTAGAATTCTTAGAAGATACTATACATTGGCATTTTAACTAATTATTATATCCTAACTTTCCTTAATTTTGCTTTGTTTAAGTTAAAAGAATAATTGATAAAAATGAAAGCAAGAATTACAAATAACCCACCAATCCAAGTTAAATTTATAATATTTGTATGTTGTATAAGGATTCCCCCTAAAGCTGAACCAAGCATCATCCCAATATTCATTAAAGCTGTATTAAAACTTAGTATAGTTTCAGATGATTGTGGTTTTAGTGAAATTAAATAAAATTGCTTTGCGGATGTTGTTGTCCAAGTCGCTCCACCCCATACTGCCAAAGTTATAAATACACCTATTATTGAATACTGTGTAACTGTTAACACAAATAAAGAAATTGCATGTACTAACAAACTAATGGATATCGTTCGATTTGGTCCCCACTTATCAACGGCATATCCGCCAAAACGTGAACCTAGAAAAGCAAAAGTGCCTAAAACAAATAAAGCGATGCTAGTCATTTCTATGGAAAAGTTTGCACCATTACTTAATAACGGAGAAATATAAGCAAATACCATCGTATACCCCAATATCCAAAAAATAGTAGTTATTACCCCCATAATAACTCGTCTATCCTTGATAATTTGAATCTGTTGTTTAAATGGTATAGGCTTCTTTCCCTTTATACTAGGTAATAATTTGTAAAGTAATAATAAAAGAAAAACTGTAAAGACAGCAATAATCAGAAAAATATAACGCCAATTTAGATAAGCAGCTAAAAATGTTCCGATGGGTACACCAAGTACTAATGATACAGTAAAACCAGTGATAACTGTTGCCATGGCACTCCCCTTTTTTTCTGTTATAGCAATTTGAGCGGCATAGTTTGTCGCAACGACTATGTATAATCCTCCACTTATTGCTTTAATGACCCTAGAAAGAATTAATAAGAAATAATCATAGCTAAAAAAGGCGACTATATTTCCTATAATAAACGTGATAATAGAATATAATAATATCTTTTTACGCTCAAATTTTGCCGTTAATACTACTAACACCAACGCCCCCATCGCATAGGATAATGAATATACGGTTATCAATTGTCCTGCTATTGAGATAGATATACCTAAATCAGAAGATATAATCTCTAATATACCAGAAACAACAAACTCTGCTGTCCCCATTACAAAAGCTCCTAGAGATAATAGAATAATAATTACTTGATTAATGTTTTTTTTCAAATTGCACATCTCCTTTAGTATTTAACAAGTTGATTTCATTTTAAATGTCATGCTAATATAAGTAAAATTGATATTTTTGACAAAGGAGATGAGCAAATACTCATGAGTATTGTTCGTTTAGAAATTTTTTCTAAAGTAATAGAATTAGGGAGTTTTACCAAGGCAGCTAAAAGATTAAATATGACACAGTCAGCAGTAAGTCACGCTATTTCCAGTTTAGAAACCGAATGGGGAGTTTCGTTATTAATTCGTGACCGCAGAAAAGGAATATCACTTACTGAAATAGGAAAAAATACTCTTCCGCATATAAGAGAAGTATTGAATAGAATGGAAAGTATTAATCAAGAAATTGCATTAGCAAAAAGTATAGAGACTGGGACAATTCGTATTGGTACCTTTGCGAGTGCTTCTTCCTGTTTATTACCAAAATTGCTTGTAAAATTTCAAAAAAAACACCCTAATATCGAATTTAAGTTTTATGAAGGTACTTATGAAGAGATAACAGAATGGTTACTATCTGGAATTATTGATATCGGGTTTGTTGTAGAAAAGGAATCAAATACTAACTTTGAGCTAGTACCTCTCATTAAAGATAAAATGGTTGTAGCATTTCATGCCGAGCATAAATTCCTTCACAAGGACACAATAGATATACGCGATATAGAGAAGGAATCTTTTATCATGCCAACAGGAATGTACCAATCTCATGTAGAGGAGTTATTTAAACAAGCACAAATTAAACCCTTTATCCGTTTTGAAGTACATGATTGCAATACCATTGCTAATATGGTACAAGAAGGACTTGGGATTACAATTGGTCCGGAACTGTTTTTAAAAACACAACAAAATATCAAAATAGGAAATCTAAATTTAACAAATTACCGCGAAGTTTCATTAGCTTGCTCTGCAATCTCTGAGGCCTCCCCGGCTGTTAAAGAATTTCTAAAGGTTGCTAATAATGTCTTCACCGACTCTAATAAGACAACTAACAAGTAAATTTCATTCAAATAATTGACCTATTGCCAATGTATTATAAAGTTCTTCTTTATAACACATTGGCAATTTGGGGATAGGGTGTTACTCTTAGGAAACTAACTGAATAGATATTAAAAATCCTACGAATTTATGGAATGGAAAGATGAGGGAAAGGATAAGAGATTGGAGGAATATTGAGCATAAAAAATACTGAATCACTATTGGATCCAGCCCGAATTTTTATGAATATACAGGCAGATAAGCATTAGATACAAACCGTAACTGCCCGCTGCTCTTCCCGTTTTAAAATGCAGAAGTTTAATTTGATTGTACATAGTAATGAAAAGACATTAAGTTATATTTGGAGTTAAGAGTAAAAACCTAATGTTGAGGTACAATTGAATTTAGATAAATTTGTAACTAAAGAAAAGATAAGTGTAACAATGGGAATCTTATCCCCCACATTTTTGATGTTTTTCTTTCAGAAATAAGTACTTTCTACCCTCTAGCACGCCTGCTTTTACACCTTTTTTAGAGTTATAATAAAATAAGAAAAAACGAGAATCTAGTAATTGCAAGAGTTTAAAGCATGAATAGACCCTGATTCGCAAAAATATTTATAACGAAAACAAGGTCGTATCAGCAAATCTTTATTTTCACGAGCAAGAGATTTTATTAATTAGACAATATTCAACGTTAATCTCGCCACTGCCTCCACATGCATCGTTTGAGGAAACATATCCACAGGCTGTACTTCTTCTGTCTTATAGCCACCATCCTCTAATATGCGCAAATCACGAGCTAAAGTCGCTGGATTACAGGACACATAGACGACTTTCTTTGGCTTCATATCAAGAATTGTTTGCAGTAATGCTTCATCACAGCCTTTTCTTGGTGGATCTACTACTAAAACATCTGCTTCATTTCCTTCTTTATACCAGTTGGGGATAACTACTTCTGCTTCTCCTACTGCAAAATCGACATTGTGGATATCATTTAACACAGCGTTATTTCTTGCATCTTCAATTGCTTGTGGGACAATTTCAACTCCAAATACTTTCCTTGCCTTTTTTGCCAAAAATAAAGAAATGGTGCCGATTCCACAATAGGCATCAATTACTTTCTCTTCTCCACTCAAATCAGCATACTCCAATGCTTTCTCATAAAGCACCTTTGTTTGTTCCGGATTTACTTGATAAAAAGAACGAGCTGAAATAGCAAATCTTACATCGCCAATATAATCCGTAATCGTCTCTTCTCCCCAAAGTACGCGAGTAGTATCTCCCATTATCACATTTGTTTTTTTGTTATTCACATTGTGGATAATCGATTTAATATTTGGCACCTTTTGAACAATTTCATCAACAATTGCTTTGCGATTGGGGATATCCTGTGTACGGGTAATTAAGACAATCATGATTTCCTTCGTAACCAATCCTCTTCTTACCATAATATGACGTAAATCTCCCTTATGACGAGCTTCGTCATATGCACGAACCCCATATTTTGAACAAATATCTTTTACTGTATTTACGACATAATCATTTTCTTCTTGTTGGATGAGGCATTGCTCCATATTAATAATTTGATGAGAGCGCTGTTGATAAAATCCGCCAATGAGGCCACCTTCTTGTTCTCCAATTGGAACTTGGGATTTATTACGGTAACGCCAAGGGTTTTCCATCCCGAGTGTTGGATGAACAATCGTATTGATTTTTCCAATTCGTTCTAAAACATCCTTCACGTGTTTATGTTTTGTTTTCAATTGTCCTTCATAGCTTAAATGCTGTAATTGACAGCCGCCGCATTCCTTGTATATAAGGCATGGCGCTTCTACACGATAGGGACTTCTTTCTTTAATCTCTAGCAGACGACCAAAACCGTAATTCTTATTTGTTTTAATTACTTTTACAGTTGCTTTTTCACCTGGAAGTCCATTGGGGATAAAGAGGGGGTAACCATCTATCTTTGCCACACCTGAACCTTCATGGGTTAAATCTTCAAAAACTATATCTATTATATCGTTCTTTTGAACGGGTAATGTTTTACTCATTATCGTCTTCCTTTACGTCGATATTTCCGAAAAAAATAAGCGTGGTAATTGTATCATATTATGAGGAAAGCGTCATTGGTATATACATAATCTTTGAATGTTACCCAAAACAAAAAGTGAGGGGATTTCTTTTTCCACTCACTCCTTATTATTGTCTATTTGTAACATCTCTTTATAATCCTTGACATCTGGTCGGTCTTCATCGCGAATCGCGTCAAGCGGTACAAATAACTCAAAATGACGATACAAATTAATAAATTCAGCTGGCAATAATCCGCCAAATTCTCCATCAAGATTTACTTGTACTTTCTCATCTGAGCTAACCTTTATATAATTCGCATTCGTATAAATGACATTAGGATCATTTATATGTTCTCCACGTAACGCAAGGCTCGCAATTCGAATAAACTCTGCAAGGTTTGCCTTTTTTAAGATCAATAGAGAGAATAACCCATCATTAATAGATGCGCCAGGGGCTAATTTTTCGAAACCGCCAACAGAATTAGTCAGACCTACAAGAAACAACATGGCTTCTCCATCAAATAACTTGCCGTCGTACTCGATTCTGACATGCGAAGCTTTAATGAAAGGCAGCATTTCGATACCTTTTAAATAGTATGCTAGCTGTCCAAGCATGGTTTTCAATTTACTAGGAACTTCATAAGAAATTTCTGTTAAATGTCCGCCACCACTAATATTAATGAAGTATTTGTCATTCATTCTTCCAATATCAATCGGAATAGTATCACCTTTTGCAATAACATCTACTGCACCAATGACATCTCTAGGAATATGCAATGCTCTTGCGAAATCATTTGTCGTTCCTACTGGAATAATTCCAAGCTTTGGACGATATTCCTGTTCTGCCATTCCATTGACTACTTCATTAATCGTTCCATCACCGCCTGCAGCTATGACGAGATCAAATCGTCTTTCTACGGCTACTCTCGCTGCATATGTTGCGTCCTCTGGTCCAGTCGTTGCATGACAGGAAGTTTCATACCCTGCCTCTTCTAATCTTTTTAGCACCTCTGGTAAATGTCTTTTAAAAGCTTCCCGACCTGAAGTAGGATTATATATTATTCTTGCCCTTTTCATATTCATCATCCTATAATCAAGATTCAATTTTTTCCATAACCAATAACATCATATACGATACTACTTGCTTAGGCAATGTTTAACTCTAGTTATTACCATGATATGTATCTTTTTTCATGATAAATGTCCATGTCTCAAGCATCTTCCCACATTATAACCCAATCTATTAGTTCATCATACTTTTCTCATTCTTATTCCTGTTTTTTTCTATTAATCAAACGTTTGATTAACTTTTTTTCGCCATTCCTTACAGCTATTCATCCTTTATAGAGGAATTTTGACAAAATAGAAAGACAGAAATTGCTAGACAATGCCTTATTCAAAAAGAAAGATCTTCCTCCATATTTAATCATCTGAGTCCAATCTTTCCTCCTTTTATTAATGATTTGTTACATTTAAAGTACCACTATCAAAAATGTTAATGGAAGAGCCACCCTTCCCTTTTTGCAAAAATGCATTAGTTATTTCTTCTATATGCTTCTTTTCTTTATTTGGAAATTCCCAATCCTCCTGTTCCTGATTGTTAATGAGTGTATCATCTACGGAAACTTTCACATTTTTTGTTTCATCTAATATTAAATCAATTTGTGGAACATTATTAATTGTCCAATTATTTTTTAAATTACGCGGATTTACTGTAATGTCATTTTGCAAATCAATAATATCTAACTTTTTGCTCGTTGGAACAAGAATAGTAGTATTTATAGAAGCATAGTCTCTGTAAAATTCAGAAACGCGATATGGCAATTGCTTTAAACGGATAAATAACGTATCACCCTTTTGCGATACAAGTAAATAATCCTCTGGCTTTAAAACATCTTCCTTCTTCGATTGAACAGCTCGATAGGTTCCAAATAGAGAAAGAACATCATCGTTTGTTCCTTCAATCGTAATTGGATTTTGCCGATTGTCAGATTCAATGACAATTCTTTTAATATCGTCCTTCATTGCATAATTAAATTCAGGTAAATCACTTGTTACTTCCTCTCTTTTTAACCCTTGTTCAACTAAATCCATAATCCCTGAGGATTGGAGAAAGACCATTGCAATTCCAGCTGTCCCAATTATTCCAACGATAATGATGCTGAAAAGATCAAAGCTTAAATATGGTTTTTCTTGTTTAGAAGAAAACAAGTATAATAAAATTTCTATTCCAAGAATAACTAAAATAATTGGCCACCAAACTTTTAAAACAGTAACTATTTTCCAATCAAAAAACTGCGTAAATAATAGAAATACACCAAGAAATACTAAAGATAAGCCCATCGAAAAAGTGCCCACTCGCCATGTTCGCATTCTCTTCTCTCCTTATGTAAAGCCTTAGCTATTTTGAAACAGCTACAAAAAAGCAAGGCCATAATTTAGATTTTTTTCTTTTTCGTCCCTTTTAGTAGATGAATACCACCGATAATAAGAACTAAGCACACAATTCCTGTCTGGAAATATTGATAAAAGAAAAAGTGTAAATCAATATTTATTTCCTTTTGGATAATAGGGGAAAAGATCGGCAAAATAATATTAATCATTAAATAATATAAACCAACTACTAGTAGACCAATGCCAAACCATTTTTGATAGTTAATCAAATAAGCAATAACAGGGACGTCCTCCAACTCTTCTTCTCCTACTTTCGAGGCCTTTTGTAATCCGTCAAAGAAACTGTAGAACCAGATAATCGGAATAACGAATAAAAATAGCCCTAATCTTAATTCGTTAAGAATAAAAATAGAGAACAAGAATGCAGCCATTAGCTGAATCCCTCTTTGCTGTAACCCTAAATATAAATGCCCTGCACCAGGAAACACTGATAAGAAGGTCGCAATAAATTTGCTTTTCTTTCCCTCTTCTCTGTTCTTTTCAAAGTCTTGAAAAATTGTAATATCTTCTAATGCTTCTCCTTTTAGTTTTTTATTAAACTGCTGAGAAACGTCGTAAAAACCATAAACCCAGATTACTGGCAAAATCGCTAAAAATAGAAGAAACTCATTTGTATAGGTCAAAAACGCGATAAATATAATCATAATTCCTAAGCCTAAAAATGTCGTTAGGAGGGTTATTCCTCGATAAACTAATCCTAATTGGATATGACCTAATCCAGGGAAAAACGATAAAACAATCGTATAAAACCGCTCAGACTCCGTTGTTTTTGCCAGTATAGGTGCAGCCTCCCCAGTTTCAGAATCCGCTGCCAAACTTACTCGTTTCTTTAAATAGCTGCTGGTTGTAATTAATGTGTCGATAAAACTAATGCAGTATATAATAAAACCAATAAAAACTACTATAAATGTTAACTCATTGAGAGATCCTGCACTAAGCATCACAATGGACACAAACGCTAGTCCAAATACTGCTAGCCCATAAAAAAAGCCTCGCAGCTTTTTTCCAATATAGAATAGCCCGCCTCCTGGAAAAAATGCTAAGATTGTCGCGACAATCGGGTTTTTCATTTTTTAACTTCCTCCTTCTTACTACCATCAAATGAATCCATCCAGGCAAATGTCTTATCCACTAAGCCACCTGATTTTGGCTCATTTTTAAAAGATACTTCCGTTTTTTGAATTGTTTCTGTATGTTTTACAATGGACTGAAAAAATCCTGCCGACATGAGAATCAAAGTAAGACTCGCGGCAATTGCATAATGGAATATGGATGACTGATAAATACGACGTTTCTTTTCTTCTGTTGTTTTTATCTCCATATTTTCATAGGATATTTTTTGCATAATATCATTCATAAAAGCTGCTTCATCTGAAATTGAAGGAAGTGTCTCCTCTTGCTTGTCTACTGCATCTATATATAATTCTAAGCATTGATCGCATGTATACAAATGATCTTCGAGTAGTGATCTTTCCTTCTCACCTAGTTCATCTTTTACATACTTCATCCAATAATCTTTAGAATAATGTGCTGTCATAAAAATTCTTCCTCCTTCCAATGCGTTTTGATCCAGAGTCTTGCGCGATACAGCTTCGTTTCAATTGTTTTCACTTGAACATTTTGTTCTGCTGCCATTTCTTGATAACTTTTTTCTTGAATGTAAAAACCATAAATGACGTCCCTGTAATTAGCGGGGACTTCCTCCAGTCTTTTCTGCACAAGTCTTTGTCGTTCGCGCCTCAACACTTCTAGTTCTACATCATCAGTCTGAGAGCCTCCTATATGGGATTCCAATTCTTCTGCCATCTCTTCTTTTCTTCTTTGTTTTTTTCTTCTCATATCAATAGCATGATTGATAGCAATTCTTGTTATCCATGTTTTAAATCCTTGATTCTCATATTTGGGGAGAGAGGTATAGATTTTAATAAACACTTCTTGTGTAGCATCTTCCGCTTCTTTTTGGTCCTTTAAAATGCTATATATCGAACGAAACAAGTAGTCCCGATGCTTTTCTACTAACAAACGAAATGCGTGATCATTTCCTGCTTTTATCTTTTCAATTAATACTTGATCACTAATGGCCTCTCCCCCCTTTCCTGCCATTCTATAATAATAGACGGTATTGGATGGTCATACCCCTACAGTTTTTTTATTTTTTTCATGCTTATAGACTCTCTTTTGTAATAGTATCATTATTACATGAAACTTTTTAGCCTTACTTTCGTATTTCATCTATAGCAAATTATCAAAAGGAGAATGTGCATGCATTATTTATTTGCATTACTAGCTTTAACACTAAATCCATTTATATGGAAAAGTCATTTTCATAAAAAAATATTTCTTGTCTTTCAAATTACTCGCTTACTCGCTGGGATTCTTATCATATTTTGTCTTGATTACTTTCAACTAGTTGATCATTCTTTACAGGCTCTCTTTAAATTCGGCTCTATTTTTCTTGCCTTTTTCTTACTCTTAGACTTACTATTTGGAAAGGTAAAGGGATACAGAATAACTGGAATTTTATTCCTGTATTTTGTCTTATTTAGCCTATATGTCCAATTTATTTATCCTTTAACGATTACAGGAGATAAATATCAGTTTGTTCAGGAAAAAGCAACCGTTATTGATAAAGAAGCTGTTTCCACAAATGAAAAGCATATTGTTGTTGTTCCTGAAAGCTACGCACGCTATCGAAGTGAGAAAAAACTTGGAGAGGTTTCTCATCCTTCCTATTACGATTTAGGAACCTCTACCTTGCAAAAGATTAATGATCATCTGTATTGGGTAACACCGATTGAATATACTGGCTTCTTCAAATGGATCAAAGGAGACGACGTGCCTGGTTTTATTAAAATGAGTGCAGAGGATGAAAATGAGGATGCCATTTTGGTTAAATCATCCATGAAATATGTACCTTCTGCATTCTTCCAAGAAGACTTAAAAAGATTAGTAAGAAGTAAGCACAAAGATACAATTTTACTTGAAGCCAGCTTCGAGCCAGACGATAATGATAAACCATATTATGTCGTACCATATGGTCAGTACAATAAATTCCGCGAGATAGTAGATATTAAAGGAATATATATTATTGACCCTGCCACTGGGAAAATAAAGGATTATGGAATGGACAATATACCTGATTTTATTGATCATGTTATTCCTACAAGTGTGGCGGAAGATTGGAATGAATGGTATGGTAAATATATTCACGGCTTCTGGAATACACTATTTGCAAAAGAAGATATGAAACTACCAACTGCTTGGGAAGATATGAATGAAGTAAATGGCGTTTTTAATGAAGACTTACAATTGCATTGGTTTACTGACTTCACACGTCCAAAAACAGATAGTGGAAGCATGGTTGGCTATTCGATGCTTAATGCTCGTACTGGGGCTCTTACCTTCTACACAGAGGCAAATGGATCTTTAAATGGAAAATCCGCCATAAATGTTGCAGAGAAAACCTTCCGTGCTCAAAAATACGAGGCTGGTACTCCGCTACTCTATACGATTTATGGTCAGTTCACATGGGTTGTTCCGCTCATGGACAGCAATCATGTATTAAGAGAAATTATGTTAATCAACGCCAAGGATGAAAAAGTTTATAGTTATCATACAGAAAAAACAAAGCTGTTTAATGATTATAAATATGCGCTTGTCACCTTATTAAAGAATGATAAAACCGTTCCTAACAATATCGCGGACAAAAAAACAATCACTGGCACTATCGACTATGTATATAAAGCAGAAGTAGAAAATAGCACGATTGTTAAATTTATGTTAGAAGGAAATAAAACCATTTTCCAAGTTTCGTCAAATGATTTCCCTTATAGTATTTTCCTAGAAAAAGGGATGCAGCTAACCGTAGATTATGTGGATACAGAAGAAATGATCGTTACGGTTGAAAAATTAAAAATTAGCAATCAAGAATTAAATAATTAAAAGTCTTTCCTATGCAAATACCTAAAAAGAATGGAATTTAACAAAAAAATAGTATCTATTGTTTATAATATAGGGAGAAGGGAACAAACTTCTCCCTCTTTCTGCATAGAATAAAAAAGGAGAACAAAGATAGTGTTTTAAACTAGTAAACTTCATTTATAGGAAAGGAGTAATGTATTTGCTTATTCTACTATTAGCTTCCTACTTAATTGGTTCTTTTCCGACCGCCTTAATTATTGGTAAAGTTTTTTACGGCATTGATATTCGGAAACATGGAAGCAATAATCCAGGAGCGACTAATTCGATTCGCGTGTTAGGCAAAAAAGCCGGAATTGCTGTTCTTCTACTCGATGTTGGAAAAGGAGCACTCGCGGCAAGTCTGCCCTACTTACTAATGGTAGATGTTAATCCCTTATATACTGGATTGATAGCTGTTGTTGGTCATTGTTTTCCAATCTTTGCAGGTTTTCGCGGCGGAAAGGCAATCGCTACAACTGCTGGCACCTTACTCGTTGCTAATCCTGCTCTATTTTTGATTTCCTATTTCGCTTTCTTTGCTATTATAATTATTACAAAATATGTGTTTCTTGGTAGTATTTCTGTTGGAATAACCATCTTCTTATATGCGCTATTTTCACCCGATATCCAGCATGACTGGCTCTTTTTCTTGTTTTTATTACTATTAATCTTTTTACATCGCTCTAATATTATAAATTTTATTCATCACAAAGAACCTAAAGTAAACGATAAAAACGTAAAAAAGGATCGAATTAACCCGAAGAAGATTGTCTAATCCCCTTCTTTGGACAAGCTTTTTAAGAAATTGTTGATTATGAACTTTTCCTGGGAAATACTGTCGAATGGTTGGAAATCAAATCAGGGAGTTGCTCTTTGGAGAGCAGCTCCTTTATTTTTGTAGTTTTTTGGTGGTAAGGAGTGCTTGCTGGGATGAGGTGGTTTGGTTGATATTCCTCTGTTTGGCTGATTTCCTCCTCGCTTTGGCTGATTCCCTCCTCACTTTGGCTGATTCCCCATTCACTTTGGCTGATTCCCTCCTCACTTTGGCTGATTTCCTCCCCGCTTTGGCTGATTCCCTCCTCACTTTGGCTGATTTCCTCCTCACTTTGGCTGATTCCCTCCTCACTTTGGCTGATTCCCTCCTCACTTTGGCTGATTCCCTCCCCGTTTTGGCTGATTTCCTCCCCGCTTTGGCTGATTTCCTCCCCGCTTTGGCTGATTTCCTCCCCGCTTTGGCTGATTCCCTCCTCGCTTTGGCTGATTCCCTCCTCGCTTTGGCTGATTCCCTCCTCGCTTTGGCTGATTCCCCACTCACTTTGGCTGATTCCCTCCTCGCTTTGGCTGATTCCCTCCTCGCTTTGGCTGATTCCCTCCTCACTTTGGCTGATTCCCCATTCACTTTGGCTGATTCCCTCCCCGCTTTGGCTGATTCCCCACTCACTTTGGCTGATTCCGTCCTCGCTCAAATACCATTTATATCAGCCACTATCGAAATTCACTTAATTCCACTTAATAAAGCTATTTTTTCCATACTATCCTCCTTTCTCCATAAAAAAAGCTGCCAACAAAGAACATTTGCTGGCAGCTAAAGAGATAAATCTTCTTATTATCTTTTATTCATTTCCTGAACTAATAACTTGTTGACCATTTGTGGATTTGCTTGGCCTTTTGTTGCTTTCATTAATTGCCCAACAAGGAAACCAATTGCTTTTTGTTTTCCGTTTTTAAAGTCTTCTATGGATTGCGGATTATTATCTAACACTTCACCAATAATTTTCAGTAATGCACCTTCGTCAGAGATTTGCACTAGCCCCTTCTCTTTTACAATGGCTTCCGCATCGCCGCCGTTTTCAATCAGTTCTTTAAAAACTTGTTTCGCAATCTTACTGGAGATTGTCCCATTTCCAATCAGCTTAATCATGCCAGCAAGGTTTTCTGGAGTAAGCTTTACTTCAGCCAGCTCCTTTTGTTCGGCATTTAAATAAGCAGAGACATCTCCCATTACCCAGTTAGAAGCTAACTTTGGCTCGGCTCCATTTGCCACAGTACCTTCAAAGAAGTCAGCCATTTCCTTCGTAACGGTTAATACTTTTGCATCGTACTCTGGTAAGCCCCATTCTTCCATATAGCGCTTTTGTCTTGCATCTGGCAACTCTGGAATTTCCGCACGGATTCTTGCCTTCCAGTCTTCATCAATATATAAATCTGGTAAATCCGGCTCAGGGAAGTAGCGATAATCATCAGAACCTTCTTTTACACGCATTAACAATGTCGTACTTGTTGCCTCATCAAAGCGGCGTGTTTCCTGATTAATAACACCACCGGAAGAAACAACTTCTCTTTGACGTTGCTCTTCGTATTCTAATCCTTTGCGGACAAAGTTAAAGGAGTTTAAGTTTTTCAGCTCTGTCTTTGTTCCAAATTCCGCTTGTCCTACTGGACGAATGGAAATGTTGGCATCACAGCGCAAAGAACCTTCTTCCATTTTACAGTCAGATACACCTGTGTATTGAATGATGGATTTCAATTTTTCTAAATATGCGTATGCTTCATTTGGTGTACGAATATCTGGCTCAGAAACGATTTCAATTAATGGCGTTCCTTGACGGTTGAAGTCCACTAACGAATATCCTTTCTCATGATTCAATTTCCCAGCATCCTCTTCTAAATGAACACGAGTAATGCCAATTCTTTTTTTATAGCCATCGACTTCAATTTCAATCCATCCATGTTCACCAATAGGCTTATCAAATTGAGAGATTTGGTAAGCTTTCGGATTGTCCGGATAAAAATAGTTTTTACGGTCAAATTTCGTTTCTGTAGCTATTTCACAATTTAATGCCATAGAAGCTTTCATGCCATATTCTACAGCCTTTTTATTTAAAACAGGCAGTACACCCGGATATCCTAAATCTACTACTGTTGTGTTTGTATTTGGTGCAGCGCCAAAATGGTTAGGACTTGCGGAAAATATTTTTGATTGTGTTTTTAACTCTACATGGACTTCTAGCCCAATGACTGTTTCAAATTCCATTTTTTTCACCCCTTACAGCGTTGGTTTTTGTTTATGATAGTCTGTAGCCTGTTCAAACGCATACGCTACTTTATAAACAGATGCTTCATCAAAGTGTTTTCCAATAATTTGTAAACCAAGCGGTAAACCGTTAGAGAATCCACAAGGAACAGAAATACCTGGAACTCCAGCAAGGTTCACTGGAATTGTTAAAATATCATTTGCATACATAGTTAAAGGATCATCTACCTTTTCTCCCAATTTAAAGGCAGGAGTCGGTGTAGTTGGACCAACAATTACATCATATTTTTCAAAAACATCTTCAAAGTCTTTTTTAATAAGAGTACGTACCTTTTGTGCTTTTTTATAATAAGCGTCATAGTAGCCAGAGCTTAAAGCAAAAGTACCAAGCATAATTCTACGCTTCACTTCATCTCCGAACCCTTCAGCACGAGAACGTTTGTATAGATCGATTAACGTTTCCGCATTATCCGCACGATATCCATAACGAACTCCATCAAAACGAGATAGGTTTGCTGATGCTTCTGAAGAAGATAGTAAATAGTAAGTTGCCAGGGCATATTTACTATGTGGCAGGGATACTTCTTCCCATGTTGCCCCTAATTTTTCCAATACTTTCAAAGCATCTAGAACTGATTGGCGCACAACTTCGCTAACACCCTCTGCTAGATACTCTTTCGGCACAGCTATTTTCATGCCCTTAATATCTCCAGTAAGCCCCTTTGTAAAATCAGGAACCTTTACATTTGCCGACGTAGAATCCATTGGATCTACTCCAGAAATAGCATTAAGTAAGAAAGCATTATCTTCTACCGTACGTGTAATTGGGCCGATTTGATCCAATGAGGAGGCAAATGCTACTAAGCCAAAACGAGAAATTCTTCCATATGTAGGTTTTAAGCCGACCACTCCGCAAAATGCTGCTGGTTGACGAATAGAACCACCAGTATCTGATCCAAGAGAAAATAATACCTCCCCTGCTGCTACAGATGCTGCTGATCCACCTGATGATCCACCAGGAACGGTCTCAAGATTCCAAGGGTTTTTCGTCTTTTGATAATAGGAATTCTCAGTTGAAGAACCCATAGCAAATTCATCCATATTAAGTTTTCCAATTGTTATTGCTCCTGCTGCTTGCAGCTTGTCTATAACTGTAGCATTATAAATCGGCTGGAAATTTTCTAAGATTCTGCTTGAACAGGTTGTTCTTAAATTCTTCGTAACAATATTATCTTTGATACCAATTGGCATTCCGAATAAGCTGCCTGAATGTTCCCCGTTCACTAATTTACTATCTAATTCACTAGCTTTAGATAAAGCATTTTCTTCATCTAATGTTAAAAATGCTTGTACTTTCTCATCTACATCTTTTATACGACTATACGATTCCTTTACTAAATCCGATACAGATATCTCTTTTTTATGTAATAGTTCTTGTAAATCTGTCATTTTTTGATCAAAAAGACTCATGTAGTTTCCCCTCCTTACTCCATAATAGATGGAACTTTAATTTGCCCATCTTGATGATCTGGTGCGTTACGTAAAACTTCCTCAACAGGCAGACCTTTTGTTGGTACATCTTCACGCAACACATTTTTCATATCTAAAACGTGGGAAGTTGGCTCGATCCCCTCTGTGTCTAGCTCATTTAGTTCTTCTGCAAAAGAAATAATAGCATCTAATTGCTTTTGAAAAAGCTCTGCTTCCTCTTCTGATATTTCAAGTCTAGCAAGATTGGCAACATGTTTTACTTCTTCCTTTGTTATTCTTGACATTATGTATGTCACCTCCATCATTATACGTACAACACAATAATCTGATAATAGCAAACAAATCAATAGGAAAGCAACCGAAAGAAGGAATATATCTTGTCAGAAGGCGATTTCTACAAAAAATAATGTCTTTCCACTACCATTAACCTAATTGAATTTCCATTAGCTATTTCCAAAATAAAAAATCTTTACATTTAATCAGTATCATTTCTCTTATTATACCATCTTGTCTAAGATGATTGTCCCTTCCTTTAAATACAAAAAAAGAAGAGCTGTTTTCTCTTCTTTTTTTATGGTATATTTTCCTCATCAGAAGTAAGGAGTGGCTCATACATCATTATTGCATGGTTTTCTGTAATATACTCTTCTTCCAATAATACTCCTCTCCTGTTATACTTTTTCCGATAAATTTGGTTATGGCGGATATAACCTCCGAAATAAGCGGGGGTTATTTGGTGTGCCTTTTCAAATACATCATAACGATATAAACTTGGCGATGCTCCTCTCCATTCTCCTTTCAAATGAGAATCTGTCACTTCGAGGCATAGTTGAAAAGAGGTATCTGTTTCATTCTTAATTTGCAGGTCTAAATAATTGTAGGAACAGGTTGCTCCACTTCCGAACGGCTGTGTTCTGTTAGAATCCGGAAAAACATCATAACTATGCCGATGTCTTTCCACTACGGTTAACGGGGTATGCAAGGCCATCCAATAAATAAGATTAGACAACTGACATAGTCCCCCGCCAACGCCCGTCCGATAACTTCCTGCAAAAAGAACCATGCCATCAACGTAACCTTTTTTATATGTCGGCCTTCCAATTGTTCTCCAATAGGAAAAGGTTTCTCCTGGTTCTAGTACGATCTGATTTATTTTTGAAACAGCTATTTTCAAATTAACAATTTTATTATATTGCAGTTTCATATCTACATCTTTTAGTTCTCTTAAGAGCATTGTTTTATGGGTAAAATAAGAATGGGGTAATAAAGCGGTTTGTTTTTTCATCGCATATTGTTTTCTTGCTATGATCCATTGGGCATATCTTTTGGTTATATAGTATTTCTTTCCGACATAAAGGCGCAAGGCTGATCTTTTTTTTGGTCTTAACGCTGTGATATCCATATTCACTCTCCATTTTTTCCCTTTTCCTACTTTATTTCGCTAATTACTTATAAACTCCTTCTTTTTCAGGTTATTCTCTGCAAATAGATAGGAAAAGGAAGCAAAATCCGCTACAATAGTTTATATTTAGAAGAAGACTAAAAAGCTAGGTGACAAAAATGAATGAATTAGATGCATTAAAATTAGAAAATCAACTTTGTTTTCTTTTATATGCAAGTTCTCGTGAATTGACGAAAAAATATAAACCATTGTTGGAAGAGCTCGATGTAACGTATCCACAGTACTTAGTACTTTTACTACTTTGGGAGCATAAAAGCCTTAGTGTAAAGGAAATGGGACATCATTTATATCTTGATTCGGGTACATTAACACCGATGCTAAAAAGAATGGAACAGCAACAACTACTAGAACGCAAACGTTCCCTTGAAGATGAGCGCTCGGTACTAATTACATTAACGGAAAAAGGTGCTTCTTTACAACAAAAAGCTGAGTGTATTCCAACAGAGATCCTAAAACTTTTCGAAAAATCGGATAAGGAAATCAATGATTTAAAGCAATCCCTTCAATTGCTTTTGCAAAATTTAACGAAATAACATAAGGAAATATAAAAGAGAGAAGAAGAAATTTCAAATTCCTTCTTCTCTCTTTTACAAAATATTAAGCTGTAACAACTTCTAATTGTACCTCGATATTACCTCTTGTTGCTTTTGAGTACGGGCAGAAATTATGAGCTTTGTGTACTAAATTCTCTAGTACTGTCTTTTCAATTCCAGTTCCTTTTACAGATAACTTAACACTTAGTTTAAATCCTTGATCTGTTTCATCCTTTAATAAGCTGACACTAGCTGTTGTTTCAGATTCAAAATTAACTTTTTCTCTCTGTGCCATTAATTGTAGCGCCCCGTCAAAACATGCTGCATATCCTGCTGCAAATAATTGCTCTGGATTTGTCGCATCTTCCAATTCCTTCGCTCTTTGTGTACCTGGCATAGCTGTATCAAATTGAATAACATAATCTTCAGATTCTACTCTTCCTTCTCTTCCTCCAGTTGCTGTAACAGACGTTGTAAGAATTGTATCGCTCATGATTCATTCCTCCAATAAATTTTGTTTTCACAATTACATTGTACACAATATAATTGGACAACACAAATGTTTTTTACTTTCTTTCTTTTTTTATTTACCTATTTCAAGAGAAGTAAACATGCACGCAATGTTAATCCATAATAAAAAGCCCAAAAGATTTTCTTTTGGGCCATTTCTTATTTACTAAACCATTTTCCAATCGTCGTAAGCAATCCCTTTTTCTGATCTGTTTTTGAAGATTCCTCTGCAACTAAATCCGTTTTTGGCTCTCCGATATATATATCTTCTTTATTAATCGCATGATCATAAGCAATTAATAAACCAATATCACTGTCTGCCTCCTTATTGGTTACAATCGTGTATTCCATATGGGCTTCGTTAGCTTCCTTGATATACTTCGATAAGTACGAATAGTCTAGATGACCATTTAAATATAGCTTCGCACCCGGATTCTGTTTCATCGCATCTAATATTTCCTTATAGGGGGATGGTTCCATTACTTGTGATTGCTGTAATGCAATCACCACTCTTTCTCTTAAGGTACTGAGAAATTTTCTTCGTTCTTCTGGCTTTGTTTCCTTCGCCCCATACATCCCCTTTTGCATATAATCATCTAAGTTAGGGTTTGATGACATACTCACAACTCCTTTAAATAGATTCCTCTTTCCATACTATACTCTAATCCGCTAGTAAAAAACCTTGTACCTTTTTGAACTTTTTTTGTCATCATACAAAAAAAAGAGTGACAAGCATCATTCATTCCACTCGTTTAAGGGAAGCATGATGCTGAACACTCTCCAT
The DNA here is from genome assembly GCF_038006285.1 of Niallia sp. FSL W8-0177. NCBI lineage: Bacteria > Bacillati > Bacillota > Bacilli > Caryophanales > Bacillaceae > Niallia > Niallia sp. FSL W8-0177. The sequence goes on along the minus strand of NZ_JBBOUX010000001.1, from coordinate 4,907,828 downwards.
CATTATTGATAAATATGAATATACGGCTCTTCTGCATCTACATCACGAACAATTAATGCTTCTGGTCCATAAACAGATGTAATGCTAACCTGTACAGAAGAAGAATTATTTGGAGGGAAATGCTCCATCACCTTTCCTGCGACAAATTGTGTGAAGCCGAGCGCTTCTGCTTCTCCATAAAATTGAATCGGAATCTCGATACTTAAATTCTGCATTTTATCATTCACGTAGAAAGCTCTTCCGACCACACCATTAAAGTTAGGAAAATATTTCTCGATATCTTGCTTGAAATAAGAAAATGCATCTACTTCTGATTTATATTTTGTATCAGAGCTTGGGAATAATACATATTTTTCGTTAATACTTTCCCAATCACCAATACTATTACTGTTTCCTGCAATCTTTGCGTAAGCGAAGAAGTTTCCAGGTACAACTGAAGAGCTTTCCTTTTGCTCAAAAAGAGAGATAATAATCGGAACCTGTCCAAGACCTTCGACTCCTCTTATTCTTTTGACTACTTCTGCTGCAATTTTCTTTCCTTCTTTTTCAAGCTTTGTTCGATCAATTTTAAGCTCCTTAGCCGCGCCCTTTTCTTCATAGGTGTATACAGAATTCATTGCTAAACCAATGGAAATTCCCCCAAGCTTTAAGCTCTTATCATCCGTTTTCACCAAATAATCATGCTCCAGTATATGAGCTAAATAAACAGGTACTTTACCCTTGTCCTTGCCTGCTGGGTTTAGCCCATCAGGATTCTTTTCTGACTTTCTGCCCAGCCAGCTGGTGATTAAATCTTTATCTAAATACTGACCTTCTTGAAAAAAATATTCTTCAGGGTCATAGGCATTTTGTGCAATTCTCATTAAGCCTGTTTCAAATTCAGCAATGTCATAACGAGTATTTAAATTGTTTACTACTAATCCTCTTGCTTCAGATGGCTTAAATGGAACCACTACCTTATAATAATCATCAGAGATTTTATAGTTCGGCAGAATAGCTGTTTCCGTCGTATTACTATCTACATCCTCTGTCTTTACTTTTTCTTCTTTATTAAAGTTTGGTGCACAAGCTGATAGAACCAATACTAGTACCAACACCATCAATACGTGTTTCTTCATTCGTTAAACACACCTTTATTCTTCAATTCTGCCATAAGTCTTTCCTCATCCCAAACTTCAATGCCTAGCTGTTCCGCTTTTGTCAGTTTACTTCCTGCCTCTTCCCCTGCAATCACTAAATCTGTTTTCTTTGAAACACTTCCTGTTATTTTACCACCTAATAATTCAATTTGTTCTTTTGCTTCATTACGAGAAAGCTGCTCTAGCTTTCCTGTTAATACAATTGTTTTGCCAGAAAAGACTGAATCACTCTCTTCTACTGCTATTGGTAATGGACCGGTATATTCCATATTAACACCATATGTTTTAAGCTCAGTAATTAATTCGATTACTTCTTCTTGTTCGAAAAAAGTAACAATCGAATCAGCCATTTTTTCACCAATTTCGTTAATAGCTGTTAAATCCTCTTTAGTGGCTACCATAAGCTGGTCCATTGTTTTAAATTCCATCGCAATTGTTTTGGCCGCCTTGGCCCCTACATGTCGAATTCCTAAACCAAATAATAACCTTTCAAGGGAGTTTTGCTTTGATGCTTCAATTGCTTCTAATAAATTATGAACAGATTTTTCGCCCATTCTTTCTAATTGAATTAATTGGTCGAATTGTAAAGTGTATAAATCAGCAACATCTTCGATTAGTTTTTCGGAAAATAATTGGCTGATTACTCGCTCACCTAGTCCGTCTATATTCATTGCATTTCGAGAAACAAAATGAATCAAGCCTTCCCTAATTTGTGCTGGGCATTTTGGATTAATACATCGTAAGGCCACTTCCCCTTCGATACGAACAAGTTCACTCTCGCATTCAGGACAATGAGTTGGCATCAGAAATTCTTCTTCTTCACCAGTTCTTTTTTCTACTAAAACATTTACTACTTCTGGAATAATGTCTCCAGCCTTTTTTATTACGACCATATCGCCAAGCTTAATATCTTTTTCTCTTATTAAGTCTTCATTATGCAAGGAAGCTCTTTTCACTGTTGTACCCGCAACCTTTACTGGCTCAAGTACAGCAGTAGGTGTAATCACACCTGTTCTTCCAACATTTAGTTCGATGCTTAGAAGCTTCGTCATTACTTCTTCAGCTGGAAACTTATATGCTATCGCCCATCTTGGACTTTTCACGGTTGTTCCAAGCTGTTCTTGATGTACTAAATTATCTACCTTTATCACAATACCATCTATTTCGTATGGCAAGTGAGGGCGTTTTTCCTGCCAGCCTTCAATATAATGTAAAACATCTTCGATGGTTGCACATCTTTTTCTTTCTTTATTCGTCTTAAAGCCAAGAGTATCTAATAAATCAAGGCCTTCGCTATGAGATTGAATACCAGTCTGCCCAGCGTCTCCAATCGCATAGAGAAAAATATCTAAATTTCGAGAAGCCGCAATGCGAGGATCTAATTGACGTAACGAGCCTGCTGCAGCATTCCGTGGATTTGCAAATGGCTCTTCTCCATTTTCATCTTTCGCTTTATTCAGTGCCTCAAACGACTTTTTTGGCATGAATGCTTCTCCACGGACTTCTAAACTCACCGCCTGATTTAATCGGAGCGGAATGGAGCGAATTGTTTTGAGATTCGCTGTAATATCTTCTCCAGTGGTTCCGTCTCCTCGTGTAGCTCCTTGCTCAAATAAACCATTCTCATATCGAAGAGAAACAGCAAGCCCATCTATCTTTAATTCACAAACATATGAAAAATCATCACCGATAACTGCACGAACCTTCCGATCAAAATCACGTAAATCCGCCTCATTAAATGCATTTCCTAAGCTCAACATCGGCTTTTGATGCTGAACCTTTGAGAACATATCCAATACTTCTCCTCCGATTCTCTGGGATGGAGAATCATTGGTTTTTAAGCTTGGGAATTTTTCCTCCAACTGGATTAATTCATTTAATAATGCGTCATATTCCGAATCAGGAACAGAAGGATTATCCAGAACATAATATTCATATCCATATTGATTTAATAAATTATGCAGCTCTTTTACTCGCTTCTCTGCAAGGTTTTGTTCCATATATCCGTTTCCTTTCCTTATCCTTTTTGAATCGGTGCAAATTTAGCCAATAATCGTTTAATCCCTACTGGGCTCGGAAAAGCAATATCTAATTCTTTTGAATCGCCTTCGCCTTTTACACTTACAACTGTACCAGTGCCCCATTTTCCATGGACTGCTTTATCGCCTATACTCCATCCGATTCCTTCACCGCCTGTTGCAACTGCCGCAGGACGAATAACAGCCTTTCTTGTTGGCTGTTGTTGTGTGTAAGAGCTTCGACTACTATTTTGAGGAGAAGCCATTCTTTGCCTATTTGAAACTGGATTTAATCCTTCTAGTAAATCTTCTGGAATTTCTTTTACAAAACGAGAAGGTGGATTCATATTGGTACGTCCAAATAACGTTCTCATCTGTGCATTGGTTAAATATAATTGCTTTTCAGCTCGCGTAATGCCTACATATGCAAGGCGTCGTTCTTCCTCCATTTCCGTTTCTTCCATTAATGAACGGGAATGAGGGAACACACCTTCTTCCAGACCAATTAAGAAAACAATTGGGAATTCCAAACCTTTTGCAGAGTGCAAGGTCATTAAGACAACCGAATCCGCTTGATTTCCGTCATCATCTAACTTATCAATATCAGCAACCAATGCTAAATCTGTTAAGAATGCAATTAACGATTTATCATCGTTAGCTTCCTCAAAGTTCTTCGATACGGACATAAATTCTTCAATGTTTTCTAATCTACTTTGAGCCTCAATCGACTTTTCTGCCTTTAGCATATCTACATAACCAGATTTATCAATAACTTCTTCGACAAGTTCTGTTACAGATAAGTATTCCTGCATTCTTGTATAATTTTGAATCAAATCACGGAATTCACTGGCAGCTTTTGTAATCTTTGGACTTAAACCAATTAATTCAACAGCTTCTAATGCTTGATACATAGACATATCATGCATTGCTGCGAAATTGGCAATCTTATCAACAGAACTAGAGCCAATTCCACGTTTTGGAACATTAATCACTCGTTGAAAACTAATATCATCGTCAGGATTAGCGATTAAGCGAAGATAAGCAAGCGTATCCTTAATTTCCTTTCGATCATAGAACTTTATACCTCCAACAATCGAATATTCAATATTGGCTTTAAGAAGCATTTCCTCCATAACACGAGATTGTGCATTTGTTCGATACAGAATAGCTATATCTGATAAATTCAAAGAGCTTTCTCTTCTTAATTCTTGAATTTTCCCAATAACAAATTGTGCTTCTCCTTGCTCGCTATCTGCTCGATAATAGTAAATTTTGCTTCCGTCTTCATTCTCTGTCCATAAGTTTTTATCTTTACGGCTAGAGTTATTAGCAATGACTTGGTTTGCTGCTTGTAGAATTCTTTTGGTGGAACGATAATTTTGTTCCAGCATTACTACTTTTGCATTTGGATAATCCTTTTCAAAAGAAAGGATATTTGAAATATCTGCACCACGCCATGCGTAAATAGACTGATCAGAATCACCAACTACACATAAATTGCGGAATCGACTTGCTAGAAGCTTGACCAGCATATATTGCGATCTATTCGTATCCTGATACTCATCCACATGAATATACTGAAATTTACGTTGATAGTATTCCAAAACTTCCGGTACTCTTTGAAAAAGATTAATGGTCTGCATAATTAGATCATCAAAATCTAATGCTTGGTTCTTTCGTAAACGTCTTTGATATTCTGTATATACATCACTAACTATTTGTGAGAAGTAATCACCAGCAGTCTTCGCAAATTCCTCTGGAGTTACAAGTTCATTTTTGGAAGAACTAATACTTGCAAGAATAGCACGGGGATCATATTTCTTCGGATCGATATTACGGTCTTTTAAAATACCTTTAATAACAGATTGCTGATCAGTCGTATCCAATATTGTAAAATTACGATTGTATCCAATTCGATCAATATCTTTTCTCAAAATACGTACACACATAGAGTGAAAAGTTGATATCCATATTTCTTCGCTTGCTCCACCTAAAACAGCTGCTATTCTCTGACGCATTTCCTTCGCTGCTTTATTGGTAAACGTAATTGCTAAGATATTGTATGGATTGACTCCCTTTTCCACCATAAGATAAGCAATTCTCTGTGTTAAAACTCGGGTTTTTCCACTTCCTGCCCCTGCCATTATTAAGAGAGGGCCATCTGTTGCTTTTACTGCTTCCTTTTGCTCAGGATTTAATCCATTTAAAATTTTATCTGTTAAAAATTGCATCTTTTCACCACCATAAGAACATATATTCTATTTTAACTTAGCTTTATTGTTTATTCAACGCTTGCTCTTTTTTATTTCAATTGTGTGTAATGCGGCTGATAGGTCTTTATAAATAACGTTTCCGACTACAATGACATCCGCATATCTTCCCATTTCCTCTGCCTGTTCCACAGTCTCAATTCCTCCACCGTAAAACAAGACCGTCTCGTTCAATTGACTTTTAGCCGCTTTAACAAACGAAGGATTTCCATAACTCCCACTGTATTCCATATAAAAAATAGGCAAATGAAACATCTTCTCTGCCATTAAAGCATAGGCTGCAATATCTTCTTCTGATAAATTTGTTTTCGCACTCGTTAATTTTGCAGCTTTACAATCTTCGTTTAAAACACAATAGCCTTGAATAAGAAATTCATCCCAATCCATTAGTTCTCCGTATTCCTTCATTGCTTCATGATGAAGACCAGTTATCCATTTTGGATCACTGCTATTTAAAACCGTAGGAATAAAATATAAATCAAATCCGGGTGAAACCGAATCTATTGTTGACACTTCTAATATACAAGGAACTGTATAGCGACGAACACGAGCCATGAGATTCAATACATTATCCAACGTAATTCCATCTGTTCCGCCAATGATGATTGCATCTGTACCAGATTCGCATAAACTTTCTAATGTATCATCTGAAATTTCCTTATTTGGGTCTAATTTAAATACATGACGCCATTCGCGCACATCATACATGCAAACTTCCTCCATTCTAACCATTACATCATTTCATTATAGCATTAGATATTCCATCAAAAAAGAAATCCTACCGTATAATTTCTTGTAAATTTTTCTTGGTGCCAAGAAAAGCGCAGGGCACCCGGTAGGAGCGTGTGGGATGGAGTGACCTTTCCTGAGATATAGGAAACACGGTGAACGTCAGTGAACCGATGTTGACTTATCGTAGGGAAAGGGCGCGAAACCCAGCAGCTCCTGGGTGCCCGGAGCTAGACAATCAGAAAAGCGCAGGGCACCTGGTTAGGAGCGTGTGGGATGGAGTGACCTTTCCTGAGATATAGGAAACACGGTGAACGTCAGTGAACCGATGTTGACTTATCGTAGGGAAAGGGCGCGAAGCCCAGCAGCTCCTGGGTGCCCGGAGCTAGACAATCAGAAAAGCGTAGGCGCCTTGATTACCGCCGTTCAAACTGGAGGGGCATCGACTAAGATATAGGAAACACGGTGAACACTAGTGAGCCGATGTTGACTTATCGTAGGGAGATGTCCTGAAGTTTGCTAGGCGGTAGGCGCCGGAGCTAGACAATCAGAAAAGCGCAGGGCACCTGGTTAGGAGCGTGTGGGATGGAGTGACCTTTCCTGAGATATAGGAAACACGGTGAACGTCAGTGAACCGATGTTGACTTATCGTAGGGAAAGGGCGCGAAACCCAGCAGCTCCTGGGTGCCCGGAGCTAGACAATCAGAAAAGCGTAGGCGCCTTGATTACCGCCGCTCAAACTGGAGGGGCATCGACTAAGATATAGGAAACACGGTGAACACTAGTGAGCCGATGTTGACTTATCGTAGGGAGATGTCCTGAAGTTTGCTAGGCGGTAGGCGCCGGAGCTAGACAATCAGAAAAGCGCAGGGCACCTGGTTAGAATTTATAGCACTTTTACTATTGGACGAAATAGGCAAAGCAATTGTTTCATGATTCACAAAACAAGTAAGTATGTTTATTCTTTCTAAAATAAAAAAAGGGTTGTCCGAAAAAAGAAAATCGCGTGGACTTAATCTTTTTTGGGGACATCCCTTTATCCTATTCTTCCGTTTCGGTCTGTTCTTCTTTCTTAATTCTTGATAATGCTAGTTCATACGCGTCATTACCATAATTTAAGCATCGTTTTACACGAGATATAGTTGCGGTACTTGCACCTGTTTCTTTTTCAATTGTATGATAAGTATTGCCTTCTCGAAGCATCCTTGCAACTTCTAACCGCTGTGATAGTGATTGAATTTCATTCACTGTGCATAAATCATCAAAAAACTGATAGCATTCTTCTAAACTCTCTAGGGAGAGAATGGACTCAAATAATTGATCCAACTCTCTTCCTCTTAATTTATCTATTTGCATAGGATACCTCCATTTTTTCCTTAATGAATTAACTACATGGATTATAAAAAACTATTTAATTATTTTTTCAGCGTAACAGCACTCTTTAATCCTGGAGTAGAAGGAATAATATTTATCCATGTCTTTCCTGGTATGAGTCCAACTTGTTTATCTTCTTTAAAGGGGAGAATTCGCCCGTTTATATTTTTCCAATCTATTTCCTGCCATCTTCCATGCTGTAACAAATACGCATTGCCGCCAGATAGTAAATCAATGTCTTTTCTTCCTTTATTATCAACAACCTTATGACTCGTTTCAATAATAAAAACATTATCTACCGCCACAGTTGCTTTTGTTTCATTATCTATTGTTTGTTCTCCATTTGAAAAACGAATATATTTCTGAACATCCTGATCATATAAAAACTGTGAATTATAGTTTGGATTTTTCCCATAATTAATGTTGATCGAGCTTGACTCTTCTCCCTCGATTTCCTCTAACTCCTTTGTATTTAAAAATAACAAAGATTCTGGTGCCCCTTTTAGTGAATAATTATTTGCATTTGCCCCCTTCTCAATATTAGCAAAGCTTATGTAAGAATTATGAGGTGCAACTCGGTCAGGGGACCTTTTAAAGAGGGTGCCATCATACTCCATCCCATTTAAATTATCAATATAACCGTTTGTAAGTAGTTTTTTTGCTTCTGGACTATATCCATGTGCAATATATAAACTATTATAACCCTTTGCTAGCTCGATATAATAGTCTCGGGAACTACGGACAGGACCAATAAGCTTAGGGATTGAGCTTTGAAAAATCGCTAGAAATCGGGTAACTTCTCCTTCTGCTAATACTTCATACACAATATCTGCTTCTGTCAGTCCTGTTTGAGGTCTCGCTTTAGGATGATTATTAATCATAACAGAAACTGCACGATTCGTACTTTCTGTGTTACTAGGGAGCCCAGTTAGTGGATACAAAGTAGAAAGATCTTTTATTCCCGCTTCTTCCTTAGCTCCATTGCCAGTTTGATTACCATTATGTTTTCCAACATCTTTCGGTTCACTATTGCAGGCTGTTAAGACAAAAAGCAGAAATAGAGAAACAAACCACCTTTTCTTCATAGTCCCCTCCTATTTCGTTATTGGTGCAATGGGAATGTTGTGACTATATAACTACTCTCCTTATAAGAGAATAGAACTTTACCTATTAAATATATCAGAATATTCTAATTAAACAATAGGACTCTTTTATATTTTAACGCATTATCGCTGGAAAGAGTACAGTTTTATTCATTACGTCATATAAACCTTTTTGGGTTATCCGAATATATGGTAAATGAGTGGAGGTGAAAAATACAATTGTATAAATTGGGTCTTCATAACGATAACCTCTGTCCTTTATATAGTCGAATAGTTCTTTTTCCTTTTCAATTAATTCTTCCATCGACATGGAAGCCATCATCCCTCTTAATGGCAAAGGAATTTCTATATCAACCTTGCCATCTTTCACTAAGACAATCCCTCCGCCTATTTCTTTTAATCGTTCAAATGCGGTTATCATATCTTTTTGGCTTTTTCCTAATAACACAATATCTCCATCACCTGTATAAGAACTCGCCATTCCTCCGATTCTATTGGAGAAACCCTTTAATAAAGTATTGATTCGCCATTCTCCTTCTCGGTCAATCAACATGAAATAACATTCATCATGTTCCTCTGTGAGAATAGTATCAGAAACATTAATTGAAATGGAATAGGGCTTTGTAATGACGGCATTTTCCAAGCTTATTCCAAACGGCATTGAAAATTGCATATCAAGACTATTTACATTCCACTTTATATCTAATGGACTTAAATCAAACTGTTTCCAATCAACAATAGGGTACGCATCTCTCATTTCTCTTCCATCTTTTTTCACCCAAATTCCTTTTGCTAATACAGAAACAGGAGTTGGATTTTTTTTATCCTTCAGAAAGTTGATATTTGCAACTCTTCCCGTTGCAATATTCCCATGCAAATGTTCCATTCCATGATATTTAGCGATATTAATGGTTGCCATATTATAGGCATCTATTACTGGTACGCCATGATTCATCGCAATCCGAATAAGCTGATCAATATGGCCATTTTCATAAAAGGAAGAAGGAGATCCATCTGTTGTTAGCATAAAATAATCATATTGTTCAATGCCCAATTCTTTTATTTCCTTTAATAATTTCGGTAAATCTGGGCGAATAGACGAATAACGAAGACTAACTTTGTATCCTTGGAGCAAACGATTTAACACTTCTTTCCCAGTCATTGCTTCATGATCACTATCCACTCCCAGCAACATCAATTTGGCCAGTGTTTTCTCCGATGCTCCTGGAAAATGCCCCTCAATTCTTTTTCTTAATCGTTTCGTCTCCTGCATCCAATGAAGCATCATATCATCACCATCGAGAAGCCTCGGCCATCCCGTTAGCTCTCCTCCTTGAATAACTGCATCATGCTCCAGCCAACTTTTTACATTCCCATGAGAAAATATTAGTTCTTCCTCTTGCAACTCTGTTTGGGCATCATATCTGCTCCACCATAATATAGTGGAAGGAATATCTTTCATGAAGTTTAAAAAAGTAAACGCTTTCTTTTTTTCTAACTGCATAGCCAAAACTAAGTTATCATTCACATGTGTCGTTGTTCCAAATTGTGATGTATATTGGGCTAAGGTTAGGGGATTATAAATTTGAAAAGGATGCGCATGTGGTTCAATGTATCCTGGAACTAAAAAAAGATTAGTGCAATCAACAATTTCTGCTTGATCTATTTGTTTGGGCATATCATTGCCCACATAAATAATTCTATCTTGATATATCCATATATTAGCAAGTAACCACTTTCGTAATACCTGATTTAAATATGTTGCATTTTTTAAAACGATTGAAGGGGATTTTTCACCATTCAAAATGGATACATGGTCACGCAAAACTTTGTTTTTCCATCGATATCGCTGAGCTAACACTACGCTTCCTCCCTTTTCATATCTGTTACCTGTATATAAAAATGTAACGATTTTTCTTTATAAGATGAAGAATTTGTATGGAATTCCCTAAGATTAACATTATTTTACCATATAAAGTAACAATTCATATTACCGTTTTGTTAAATTTATGTAGGAGGAACGAAACTTATGAATCCAAAACAAAATATAAGTTTGATCAATGCGCTTATTCGAATTACCTGCGGCTGTGCATTTCTCGCATGGAGCACAGCAAAAATGGCAAAAAAGCCTTATAAACAATCTTATTTTCTTATTGCTCTACTTGCTGGAATGAAAATTGCAGAAGGGATTGTTCGTTATTGTCCAGTTGTTGCTCTTTATGAGAAAAAGGATGCAATTATGCCAAAATCTGAGCACAACCATTCCAAAAGTCAAAGTTCCAATATCCCCTCATCAGATGAAAGTAAAACCAATAATTCTGAGTCATCATCTAAGGAAGTTACTGAGATGATGGAGCAATTTAGTCCAGAGAAGATATTTTCCCCAGATGATATGAAAAAATAATTACTGCACGGGCTATCCGAGAGATTGGATAGCCTTTATCTCTTGCTAAATATAGGTTTAGGAATGCTAGGATGTGGTAAATGCATTAACAGAAACGAACGAAGGAGCTGGTCAAATGACAAAGCCAAAAAACCCATTAGATCTATACTATAACGATGACTTTCCAAAACAATATCAGGAACCTCCTGGTGTCCAAGCTAAAATGGATCCACAACCTGACTGTGGAGAAACTAGCTATCAAGGATCTGGTAAATTAAAAAATCGAAAAATATTAGTTACCGGTGGTGATTCTGGAATTGGGCGTGCAGCTGCCATCGCTTATGCTCGTGAAGGTGCAGATGTAGCGATTAACTACCTACCAGAAGAACAAGAAGATGCTGATGAAGTACAAAAGTTAGTCGAAGCAGAAGGACAAAAAGCCATTCTTATACCTGGAGATTTAAGTAATGAAAGTTTCTGCAAGGACTTAGTGGACAAAGCCTATAATGAACTTGGTGGACTCGACGTATTAGCCTTAGTTGCAGGAAAACAACAAGCAGTTGATGATATTATGGAACTTTCAACAGAGCAGCTAAGAAAAACTTTCGAAGTAAATGTATTCTCTCTCTATTGGGTAGTGAAAGCAGCACTTCCATACTTGCCAAAGGGAGCTTCTATTATCACAACTACGTCTGTTCAAGGCTATAACCCTAGTCCCAATTTATTAGATTATGCTCCATCTAAATTTGCTATCAATGGCTTTACTCGTGGACTTGCCAAACAATTAGCATCTAAAGGAATCCGGGTAAACTCCGTTGCTCCAGGCCCAATTTGGACCGCCTTACAAATTACAGGCGGACAGCCAAGTGAAGCCATCCCAACATTCGGTCAGCAAGCTCCATTAAAACGAGCTGGACAACCAGTCGAACTATCTAGTATTTATGTTTTCTTAGCATCCGATGAATCTAGCTATGTTACCGCACAAATATACGGTATAACAGGCGGAATTGAATTAGCATAAATTAATTATAAAAGAGGAAGTTCTTTCGTTACCTATGACATTGCTTTTTACATGTTATCGGGCTATGAGGACTTCCTCTTTTACCCATGCTCCTTCTTTTTCCTGCTTCCCGGCACAGACAGCCTTTCTCTGTTGCCTTTCACTATATATACTTATGTTTTCCACTAACATACTAAAACAACAAAAAACCCCCATATGCAATCATCAACAAAGTCTCACATACAGGGATTCCTTCTTATTTTACTGCTTTAAAGCCAATGTCTTTTCGATAAAAAATGCCATCGCTCTCTAATTTCTTTAGTTCTTTATATACTTTATCCTGTGCCTCTTTTAATGTACGGCTCTTAGCAGCAACTAACAAAACACGTCCGCCATTCGTGGTAAATGCACCAGCTTCATTTAAGTCGGTTCCCGCATGAAAAATAGAGACATCCTCCATTTTATCTAATCCTTGGATAACCGCACCTTTTTCATATGCTTCTGGATAGCCTTTTGCCGCAATAACTACTCCTAGCATATCCTCTTCATACCATTCAATCGACGGAGTTTCTCCATTTAAAATAGATAAAATGACTTCCACTAAATCGGACTTCATCCGTGGTAAGATGACTTGTGTTTCTGGGTCCCCTAGTCTTGCGTTAAACTCAATTACTTTTGGGCCTTTATCCGTTGCAATTAAGCCAGCGTATAAAATACCTGTAAATGTTCTGTCTTCTGCTATCATTGCTTTTGCCGTAGGTTTTACAATCGTTTCAATAGCAGTTTGCACGATTGCCGGATCAATGTGTGGAACAGGAGAATAAGCTCCCATTCCCCCTGTATTTGGCCCTTTATCTCCGTCAAAAGCACGTTTATGATCTTGCGCAATTTCTAATGGAATCACGGTTTCTCCATTCACAAAAGACATTAAAGAAAATTCTTCCCCGGCTAAAAACTCCTCAATAACAACTGTTGCAGATGCACTTCCGAATTTTTCGCCAACAAGCATTTCTTGGATGCTTTCTAATGCCTCTTCCATGTTCATCGCCACGGTTACACCTTTTCCTGCTGCTAATCCGTCTGCTTTAATAACAATTGGAGCACCCATTTCCTCAATATACGCTTTCGCCGCCTCATAATCCGAAAAGGTTTGGTATTCCCCTGTTGGAATATGATATTTCTTCATTAAATCTTTCGCGAAAGATTTGCTTCCTTCTATTTCTGCAGCACGTTGATTCGGACCAAATACCTTTAAGCCAGCTGCTTGAAATGCATCCACTACACCAAGAAGTAACGGTACTTCTGGGCCGACAATGGTTAAATCAATCTTTTGTGTAAGTGCAAAATCAACCAGTTTTTCGACCTCTGTTTCTGCTATTTCAATACGCTCTGCCACATCAGTCATTCCGACATTTCCTGGCGCTACAAAAACTGTTTCAACTTTTTCACTTTCGCTTACTTTTGTACAAATCGCATGCTCCCGACCACCGCGGCCAATAACAAGTACTTTCATTCTTTTATATCCCCCAAGCTTTCAAGATATTAATGTTTGAAATGTCTTACTCCTGTTAATACCATTGCAATTCCGTATTCATTGGCTTTTTTGATGGAATCTTCATCACGAATACTTCCACCTGTTTGAATAATTGCTGTTACTCCCGCTTTTGCAGCCGCTTCAACCGTGTCATCCATCGGGAAAAATGCATCTGATGCTAATACTGCCCCTACTGCTTTTTCTCCCGCTTGCTCTAAAGCAATTTTTGCAGAACCAACACGATTCATTTGCCCTGCACCAACACCTAGCGTCATTTCTTTGTTATTTACTACAATTGCATTTGACTTAACGTGCTTCACAATTTTCCATCCGAATTTCAGCGCTTCCCACTCTTCGTCTGTAGGCTTCTTCTCTGTAGGAATGGTGATGGCTGCATCCTCTAAAGAATAGCGATCAAAATCTTGTGTTAATAATCCACCCTCAATCGAAGTGAATTTCATTTCTTTGCTGCTTCCTGTTCCAAAAGGAATCGTTAATAAACGGATATTTTTCTTTGCTTGTAAAATATCTAATGCTTCTTGGGAATACGAAGGAGCGATTACTATTTCTAAGAAAATTTCATGCAGTTTGCTAGCTGTCTCTGCATCTACTTCTCTATTTAATGCAATAATTCCGCCAAAAATAGAGACTGGATCTGCTTCATATGCTTTCGAGAAAGCTGTGAAAATATCTTCGCCTGTTCCAACTCCACAAGGATTACTATGTTTAATCGCAACTGCAGCAGGCTCTGTAAATTCCTTTACAATTTGGATAGCAGCATCTGCATCATTGATATTATTGTAAGACAGTTCTTTTCCATGCAGTTGCGTCGCATTTGCAATCGAAAATTCAGATCCTAAAGGCTTGCGGTAAAAAGCTGCCTTTTGATGTGGATTTTCTCCATAGCGTAAAGGTTGCTTTAGTTCATATGTAACCGTTAATTTCTCTGGTGTTTCCTCTTCCGTAAGCTCTGTCATATATTCTGCAATCATCGCATCATAAGCAGCTGTATGACGGAATACCTTTGCAGCAAGTCTGCGTCTCGTTTCAAATGAGACTTCCGCTCCCTGCTTTAATTCCGAAATAACCGTTTGATAATCAACCGGATCTACCACTACAGTTACATACTGATGATTTTTTGCCGAAGCACGAAGCATTGTTGGTCCGCCGATATCGATATTTTCAATTGCATCTTCTACGGTTACATCCGGCTTCGCAATCGTTTGTTGAAAAGGATATAAATTGACACATACGAGTTGGATCGGATCAATCTTATGCTCTTCTAATTGAGCAGCATGGCTAGGTTCATCAAATTTAGCAAGCAATCCCCCGTGAATATAAGGATTTAAAGTTTTCACTCTTCCTTCTAATATTTCAGGAAAGCCAGTGACTTCACTAACACTCATTACAGGAATCCCACTATCTTGAATTGCCTTTTTTGTTCCGCCTGTCGAAATTAACTCAAAACCTAATTCATGAAGCTCTTTTGCAAAATCTGTAATACCTGTTTTATCAGAAACACTAATTAACGCTCTTTTTTTCATTATTATTCCTCCTGATATTTCATGCCTGTTGATTACGTACTTATTAATGAAATGCTTCTGCTTTATGGAGCAATTGTTGAATTACCTTTGGATATAACTGGTGCTCTAACGCCTGAATTTTTTCCTGCACGCTTTCCCTAGTATCTTCTTCAGTTAAGATAATTGATTCTTGCGCAATCACCGGACCGGTATCCATTCCTGCATCCACATAATGAATCGTAATGCCCGTTTGCTCGACCCTTGCCTCTATAGCTTGGCCTATGGCATCCTTGCCTGGGAAAGATGGCAGAAGAGATGGATGAATATTGATTATTTTTCCTGCATAAGCTTGTAAAAGTGTGTCGCCTACTAATCTCATATATCCTGCAAGAACAATTAAATCAATTTTATTCTTATCTAAATGCATTAAAATTTCTTTTTCATAATCTGCTTTTTCTGGATAATTCTTCGCTGCAAAAACAAAGGTGGGAATTTCTTCTTTTATCGCTCTATCTATCACATAAGCTCCTGGTTTATCCGAGACTAATAAAGTAATAGATACATTTAATTCGCCTCGTTTCACTGCATTTATTATTGCCTGAAAGTTAGATCCATTACCAGAAGCAAAAACAGCAATCCGCTTCATATACAGTCCTCCGCCTTTATTTGAGGATGATATTTATTTCCCCGTCGTCTGTTACTTTTCCAATTGTATACGCCTTTTCTCCTATTCGAGTAAAGTGATCAATGATCTGTTCTTCGTCCTCTTTGCTTACAGCAAGAACCATTCCCGTTCCCATATTAAAGATGTTATACATCTCTTTACGATCGATTTCGCCAATTCCCTCCATTTTTTCAAAAACAGCAGGTACTTCCCAATTAGCTTCATCCAATTCCATTCCCAAACCTTCTGGAAGCATTCTTGGAATATTTTCGATAAATCCTCCCCCAGTAATGTGAGCGAGACCTTTAATTTCAAATTCTGCTAAAGCAGAAAGAACGGGCTTTACATAAATTCTAGTCGGCTTGATTAACTCTTCACCTAATGTACAGCCGAATTCCTCGATATAATCAGATAAAGACATACTCGCTTTTTCGAAAAATAATTTTCGCACAAGAGAATAGCCATTGCTATGAATACCATTAGAAGCGAGACCGATCAAGACATCTCCAGCTTGGATTTTTTCACCTGTTATAAGTTTTTCTTTCTCACAAGCTCCCACAGCAAATCCTGCTAGATCATATTCTTCTTCCCCATACATGCCCGGCATTTCAGCTGTTTCTCCGCCAACCAACGCACATCCGGCTTGCTCACAACCGTCTGCAATTCCTTTGACAATGGCCTCGATTTTACCAGGCTCTGCTTTTCCACAAGCAATATAGTCAAGGAAATAGATTGGTTCTGCCCCTTGGACGACGATATCATTTACGCACATTGCCACAGCATCAATTCCAATCGTATCGTGCTTATCCAGCATAAAAGCAAGCATTAGCTTTGTTCCTACCCCATCTGTCCCCGATACCAAAACGGGGTTTTGTAAATTTAGAACAGATAAATCAAACATGCCGCCAAATCCGCCTAATCCCCCCATAACGCCTGGACGAATCGTTTTCTTCACATGCTTTTTCATTCTTGTTACTGCCTCATAGCCTGCTTCTATATTAACGCCTGCTTGTTTATAAGCCTCAGCCATTTTATGCCTCCTAAATTGTGATAATTCAATGGAAAAGCGACATCATCGCATGCCGCTTTTCTTTTATTTACCGTTATTGTTAAACTTTTTCATATGGATGATCAGCGTTCGGATAAATTTCTGTCGGGTACTTGCCAGTAAAGCAAGCTAAACAATGCCCTCTGTTTTCCCCATCATCTGTACGGCCAATCGCATCAATCATTCCTTCTGTACTTAAGAAGATGAGCGAATCAGCACCAATGATTTCACGCAGTTCTTCTACAGAATATTTCGATGCAATTAACTCTTCTTTTGTTGACGTATCAATTCCATAGAAGCAAGGATTTTTAATTGGTGGAGAACTGATTAATACATGTACTTCTGTTGCTCCTGCTTCTCTTAGCATCGTTACAATGCGTCTACTTGTTGTACCACGTACAATTGAATCATCCACCATTATTACTCTTTTCCCTTCTACCACTCCACGAACAGCCGAAAGCTTCATCTTGACACCTTGCTCGCGAAGGGATTGCGAAGGCTGAATAAAAGTTCTGCCAACATAACGATTTTTAATCAATCCAAGCTCATACGGAATGCCTGTTGCTTCCGCATATCCAATTGCTGCTGAAATACTAGAGTCAGGTACTCCCGTTACTACATCTGCTTCAATTGGTGCTTCGATTGCTAATCTTTTCCCAAGATTTTTACGCGCAGTATGGACATTGATCCCATTGATATTGCTATCCGGTCTAGAGAAATAAACATACTCCATCGTACACATTGCAATATTAGAAGCGACAGAAAACATTTCTGAACGGAAGCCGTTATCGTCAATGATTAACAGTTCACCTGGTAATATATCACGAACAAACTCTGCTCCAACCACATCAAAGGCACATGTTTCAGATGCAACAACATAAGCATCACCTAATTTCCCTAAAGAAAGAGGACGCATTCCATTTGGATCTAGGGCAACCATTAATTCTGTTTCCGTTAAAATAAGAAAAGCATAGGCACCTTTAATCATTGTCAGCGCATTTTTCACTCTTTCTTTAAAAGCCGCAAAGCCGCCTCTTCTAATTAAATGTGCAAGCACCTCTGTATCAGAGCTTGTTTGAAAGATACTTCCTTGTGCTTCTAGCTGGCTTTTTAAAGCTGTGGCATTTACTAAATTTCCATTGTGAGCAAGTGCCATACTTCCGCTTTGGAAGTGGAACAGAAGAGGCTGGACATTTTCATATCCGCCGCCTCCTGCTGTGGCATAACGTACATGCCCAATTGCAGCTTTTCCGCTTAACTCTTTTATTGCTTCTTGCGTGAAAATTTCAGAGACTAATCCTTCTCCCTTAATTCCTTTTAATTTTTCTCCATCTGTCGCTACAATGCCAGTGCCCTCTTGACCACGATGCTGTAAGCTATGCAGTCCATAATATGCCAATTGAGATGCATCCTCATGTCCCCAAACACCAAAAATGCCACATTCCTCATTTAACCCTCTTATTTCAGCAAGCATGGAATTGCTCCTCTCCAGGCATTCGTTAACGAATCAACCTGTTCATTTACTAGAATAGTTTCCCCTTGACTAATGGTAAGAACGGCTGTATCTGTAACTTCTCCTACTAGTGTAGCAGGAACTAAATTTTCAAAAGTCTCTTTGTTTTCTGGTTTAATTGAAAGCAAGAAACGTGATTGTGATTCACTAAAAAGTGCTGTTACAGCATCTTCTGTAACCTTTACTTTGGCTCCTAATCCTTTTGAGTTGATTAAGCTTTCCGCAACAGCAACAGCTAAGCCACCTTCCGCTAAATCGTGAGCAGATTCTACAACGCCTGCACGAATTGCCTCCAGTACTGCTTGCTGATACGTTTTTTCAAGCTCTAAATCTAAGGAAGGTGCCTTGCCAGAAATAGTTCCTTCAAGCAATTTTTGCAGTTCACTTCCGCCAAACTCTGCTTTTGTTTCCCCAAGCACATAAATTAAGTCACCAGCAGATTTAAAGCTTTGTGTAGTAATGTCTTTCGTATCCTTTATTAATCCGACCATGCCAATGACAGGAGTAGGATAGATAGCTGTTCCATTTGTTTCGTTATATAAAGAGACATTCCCGCCGATTACTGGTGCATTCAAAGCTAAGCAAGCTTCACTAATTCCATCTGCCGCTTTTTCAATTTGCCAGAAAATCTCTGGTTTCTCTGGATTTCCAAAATTCAAGTTATCTGTAATGGCAAGTGGTTCTGCCCCAGAACAAACAATATTACGTGCTGCTTCTGCTACTGCAATCTTGCCGCCTGTTTCTGGATCTAAGTATAAATATCTTGCATTACAGTCCGTTGTCATCGCTAATGCCTTTTTCGTTCCGCGAATACGTACTACTGCAGCATCAGAGCCTGGTGCAACAACTGTATTCGTCCGAACCATATAGTCATATTGATCATAAACCCACTCTTTGCTTGCAATTGTAGGCTGTTTTAACAGATTAAGAAGTGTTTCTCCATAGTTGTTTACGGTAGGAATATAGTTTTCCATTGCTTGGAACTCACGATAATATGTTGGTTCACTAGATGGCTTATGATAGACAGGCGCATCCTCTGCCAAAGCATCTGCAGGCACATTTGCTACTACTTCTCCTTTATGAAGAAGACGAAGCATTTTATCACCTGTTACAACACCAATTGCTACTGCTTCTAAATCATATTTATGGAAAAGATCTTTAATTTCTTGTTCTCTTCCTTTTTTCACGACAATCAACATACGTTCTTGTGATTCAGAAAGCATCATTTCATAAGCAGTCATTCCTGTTTCTCGCTGTGGTACTAAATCTAAGTTCATTTCAATACCAGAGCCGGCTTTACTCGCCATTTCTGCACTGGAACTTGCCAGTCCTGCAGCCCCCATATCCTGAATACCAACTAATGCATCTGATTGAATCAGTTCAAGACATGCTTCCAAAAGAAGCTTTTCCATAAATGGATCTCCAACTTGTACTGCTGGACGCTTTTCATCTGAGTTCTCTGTTAATTCCTCAGAAGCAAATGTCGCACCATGAATACCGTCACGTCCTGTTTTGGCTCCAACATACATAACCGTATTCCCCACACCATGCGCTTGGCCTTTTTTTATATCTTCATGATTAATTAACCCAACACACATCGCATTTACAAGCGGATTTCCAGCATAGGAATCATCAAATGCAATTTCTCCACCAACTGTTGGAATCCCTATACAGTTACCATAGCCAGCAATTCCAGCAACTACTTCTTTAAAAAGGTATTTTGTCCGTTCATTATCTAATTCACCGAATCGTAGTGAGTTAAGAATCGCAATTGGTCTTGCTCCCATGGAAAAGACATCACGGATAATTCCGCCTACGCCTGTTGCTGCGCCTTGATATGGTTCAATAGCAGATGGATGGTTGTGACTCTCGATTTTAAACGCAACAGCTTGACCATCACCGATATCTACAATCCCTGCACCTTCACCAGGACCTTGTAACACTTGAGGTCCTGTCGTTGGGAATTTTCTTAATACTGGTTTCGAATTTTTATAACTGCAATGTTCTGACCACATAACAGAAAATAACCCAATCTCTGTATAGTTTGGAAGACGATCAAGAATTCCTTCTACCATCGCAAACTCTTCATCCGTCACACCCATTTGTTTGTAAATTTCTTCTGATTTAATTTGTTCTGGACTTGGTTCAAGCATTAACGACATTTGCTTCCCTCCACTGACTAACGATTGATTTAAATATTTTCAGACCATCTGCTCCACCTAAAAGCACATCTACCGCTCTTTCTGGGTGTGGCATCATGCCAAGGACATTACCTTTTTCATTTATGATTCCCGCAATATTTTCTAAACTTCCGTTTGGATTTGTACCATTGTAAGTAAAGATAATTTGGTTATTTGCTTTTAAGTTTGCTAATGTTTCTTCATCACAGTAGTAATTGCCTTCTCCGTGCGCAATCGGGACAGTGATTACTTCGTTTTCCTTATATGCAGAGGAGAACATCGTATTATTATTTACTACTTGCAGTTCAACTGGCTTACAGATAAACTTTAAGCTTTCATTTCTTCTCATCGCGCCAGGCAGTAAACCTGCTTCTAATAATATTTGGAATCCATTACATACACCTAGAATTGGTTTGCCTGCTTCTGCTGCTTTTATTACTTCTCTCATTACATTACTGAATCTTGCAATCGCTCCTGTACGAAGATAGTCACCATAAGAGAAACCTCCTGGAAGCAAAATTCCATCAAAGCCTTCTAAGCTGTCTGTATCATGCCAAACGTATTCTACTTCTTCTCCAAGCTCGTCTTTCACCGCATGAAACATATCAACATCACAATTGGATCCTGGAAATACGATTACTGCAAACTTCACTGTGCAACAACCTCCTCCACCTCATAGCGGTAATCCTCAATAACTGTATTAGCAAGCAGCTTTTCACACATTTCCTTCACTAGCTCATCAATGTTTCTTTCTGATTTATCAATTGTTAATTCTAGATATTTACCGATACGTACATCTTCTACTTCTTTATAATTTAATGAATGCAGTGATCCTTTTACGGCATTTCCTTGTGGATCTAATACACTTTCTCTTAATGTGATATATACTTTAACCTTAAACATGTTGACTGCCCCCTAATCTCGCTAAAATAGTTTCATATGCATCTGTTAAATTTCCTATATCGCGACGAAATACGTCTTTATCTAATTTCGCATTAGTTTCTTTATCCCAGAGTCGGCATGTATCCGGCGAAATTTCATCCGCAAGAAGAACATTTCCCTCTTTGTCTTTGCCAAATTCTAATTTGAAATCAACCAGGTTAATTCCCAATTCTCCAAAAAATCTGCATAATACTTCATTTACTTCCAATGCCTTTTTCTTTAAAATGGCAACTTCATCTGTTGATGCAAGCTTTAACTCTTCGATATGGTCCTCCGTAATCATTGGGTCACCTAATGCATCATCTTTGTAGTAAAACTCAACTAGCGGTTTTGATAACGAAATTCCCTCTTCTATTCCTAATCTTTTTGAAAAACTGCCTGCTGCTAAATTTCGAACAACAACTTCTAACGGAATAATGTCCACTTTTTTCACAAGCTGTTCTGTTTCTGACAATCTTTCCACGAAATGCGATGGAATACCAAAGTCTTTTAATTTTAAGAATAGTAAACTAGTAATCTCATTATTTAATCGACCTTTGCCTGTAATAGTTGCTTTCTTCTCTCCATTAAAGGCAGTAGCGGAATCCTTATATTCCAGCCAAACTATATTCTCATCCGAAGTTTCATACACTCTTTTTGCTTTTCCTTCATACAATAAAGCTCTCTTTTCCATTTGAAGAGTCTCCTTATCAAAAAAATTAGGGATAAAACGAAAAATTCTAACTTGCAATTTTTTACTCAAAATTCGGTATATTCTGTTTTCATAATTTATAGTAGAGCTGCCATATTAGGTGACAGCTCTTATTTTTTTATAGTCCAAGACGATCAAAAATCGTATCAACATGTTTAATATGGAAGTGATAATCAAAACAATCATCAATTTCTTCTTTTGTTAACTTAGAAGAAATGACTGCATCGCTATCTACTAGCTCACGGAATGGTACTTGCTTTTCCCATGATTCCATTGCTCTAGGCTGTACAGTATCATACGCCTCTTCTCTTGTAAGCCCCTTATCTATTAGAGCTAGTAATACTCGTTGTGAGTAAATTAATCCCAGTGTACGATCCATATTACGCTTCATATTCTCTGGGAATACAGTTAGGTTTTTCACGATATTACTGAAGCGATTTAACATATAATTTAAGGCAATCGTTGCATCAGGAATAATAATCCGCTCAGCAGAAGAGTGAGATATATCTCTTTCGTGCCATAGAGGAACATTTTCATAAGCAGTCAGCATATAACCACGAATCACACGAGCAAGACCAGCCATATTTTCTGAACCAATTGGGTTACGTTTATGCGGCATTGCTGAAGAACCTTTTTGTCCTTTTGCGAAAAACTCTTCTACTTCTCTTGTTTCACTTTTTTGCAATCCACGAATTTCTACTGCAAATTTTTCAATGGATGTAGCGATTAACGCTAAAGTAGACATATAATCCGCATGGCGATCGCGCTGTAACGTCTGGGTTGAAATCGGCGCTGGCTTTAATCCTAATTCTTTACAAACATATTGCTCAACAAAAGGATCAATATTAGCATAAGTTCCTACCGCACCAGAAATCTTACCGTATTCAATACCTTCAGCAGCTGCTTTAAATCTTTCCAGATTACGTTTCATTTCTTCATGCCATAGTGCTAGTTTCAAACCGAATGTTGTAGGTTCTGCATGTACGCCATGTGTACGTCCCATCATAACGGTATACTTATGTTCTTGCGCTTTGTTTTTTAAAACATCAATAAAGTTCTCTACGTCTTTTAATAAAATTTCATTTGCTTGTTTAATTAAGTAGGAAAGTGCTGTATCTACAACATCTGTAGAAGTTAGACCGTAATGCACCCATTTTCGTTCTTCTCCAAGTGTTTCCGATACCGCTCTAGTAAATGCTACAACATCATGTCTTGTATCCATTTCTATTTCTTTAATACGCTCGATATCAAATGAAGCATTTTCGCGGATTTTTTTTACATCCTCTTGTGGAATTTCACCAAGCTTTACCCAAGCCTCACATGCTAAAATTTCTACCTCTAACCACGCTTTAAAGCGATTTTCCTCTGTCCAAATGTTTCCCATTTCTGGTCTTGTGTAACGATCAATCATTGTTTATCCTCCGATTTTTTCTTTCTGTACCTTCCATATGTGCGTATTCTCGATTTCATCCAAAGCCATTTCAACAGAAGAACGAAGCAAGGTAGCATGCCCCATCTTTCTATTTTCTTTAGGATCCTGTTTTCCATAAAGATGGATCTTCCAATCCTGTAATTCAGGAATTTGTTCGATTATCTTTTCTTGATGCTGACCGAGAATATTAACCATAACAGTAGGTCTTAATAATCTAGTGCTTGCTAACGGCCAATTGCACACCGCACGGATATGCTGCTCAAACTGTGAAGTCTCGCATGCCTCAATTGTATAATGCCCAGAGTTATGTGGTCTAGGTGCCAACTCATTAATATAAATCTCTTCATCCTCGGTCAGGAACATTTCTACTGCTAATGTTCCTACCAAATTTAGATTTTCAGCAAGCTTACTTGCCTTTTCAATCGCTAAGTCCTTTGCTAAGTCACTAATGCGAGCTGGAACAATTGATTCATGCAAAATATTATTAAGATGAATATTTTCACTAACTGGAAAAACAGTAGCTTCTCCCTTTCCACTTCTAGTGATAATAACTGATATTTCCTTATTAAAAGAAATCCATTTTTCTAATACACAGACTCCATTATTCAAAAGCTTTTCCGCTTCTGCTATTTGGCTGCTTTCTTTAATAACATATTGGCCTTTTCCATCATAACCTCCACGGGCCGTTTTTAAAACAGCTGGATAGCCTAATTCTGCTAATCCATTATAAATATCCCTAGCTTTTTCTACGACAACATATGGAGCTATATTAATACCAGCTTGTTCGATTGCTTTTTTTTCCTTCACCCGATCTTGCGTTATTTCTAATAAAGCTGAACCCTGAGGAACATACGCATTATTCGTTAGCCATTCGAGACAAACAGCATCTATATTTTCAAATTCATACGTAATGACATCACTAATCTCTGCTAGCTTCTTAATAGCAGATAGACTATCATATGCATCTACTATTTTATAGTCAGCTATCTGCCCACAAGGAGAGTCTTCAGTCGGATCTAATACAGCAATTCTAAACCCTTGTGCTTTTGCCGCAATTGCCATCATCCTCCCTAGCTGACCGCCACCTATAATGCCAATCGTCTGCCCAGGTAAGATTACTCGATTAGACAAGCTCATCACTACTTTCCATCACTTCTTTTTTTGTTCTTTCTCTCATGGAAAAAAGTCTTTCTGCTATTTCTAAGTCTGAGGCACCAAGGATTTGGGCTGCAAGAAGTCCAGCATTAGTTGCCCCAGCTTTTCCAATTGCTACAGTAGCTACAGGAACTCCTCCAGGCATTTGTACAATTGACAATAATGAATCCAGCCCATTTAGAGCTCTTGATTGAACAGGAACTCCTATAACAGGCAAAGTTGTCTTAGCTGCAACCATCCCTGGAAGATGTGCTGCTCCTCCTGCTCCCGCAATAATTACTTTAATTCCTCTATCTCTCGCGCTTTCAGCATATTCAAACATTAAGTCAGGAGTACGATGAGCAGAGACTACTTTTTTCTCGTAATCTACTTCCAGTTGATCTAATATGCTACAAGCATGCTTCATTGTCTCCCAATCTGATTTACTCCCCATGATAATACCAACTGATGCGGTCATGCTCTCCCCCCTGATTCCAATTTAAAAAGCCCTAGACAGAAAACTTCTACACTAAAAGAGAGAAAGTATCTGTCCAGAGCTTAAATAAACCTGAATAAAGTAGGTTTCTACTTTTTTCAGCTCTTTTTCATTCACTTTCCCTCATAGTCCAGTATTTTACGGTTACCGGGTAGAAACTTATGGGCCATATTCCCATTATTATATGAGGGCTATTTAATTAAACAATTATTTCGTTTATCTGTTAGTTAACACTATACCATCTTAACAAGCATATTTATATATTGTCAACACTAAATGTCGAACAATTAATATAGTTTTATTTTTATTGTTCGTGATTTAACCTTCTAATTGGATAGCTTCAAAGATTATTTGCTGTGACACAGGCTCATAAGACATTTGACCATTTACCTTTACTTCTTTAAAAACAGGCTTTTCCATCCGCTTTATTGGCATATAGCCTTCCTGTTTCATTCTGTCTAAACAGTCATCAATCGACTCATTTGTTTGCACTTCAAATCTTTTTTTCTTACTCATTAAATAACTTTCCTTTCTTAACACTTTTCACCCAGAACCCGCCATATATTGTTTTTGGCTCATATGCAATTATAAATGCTTTTGGGTCTAATTCTTTAATTGTTTGATATAATTTTAATTCATATTTTCGAGGAGTCAATATCTGCAAAGCCATACGGTCGCCTTCTAATCCTTGTGCAGTCCACGTTGTTACTCCATATCCCTGTGTTCTTAATGATTTCGGTAAATCTCGATCATATTCCTTTGTAATAACATTTACTGTTATATATCCTAAAGCCAGTTTTTCCTCTATCTTCATCCCTACAATGACTCCTATTCCATAACCAATAGCGTAGGCAACCAAGTTTTGAATTTGATCTAAATTATCTAAAACCAGCCCTAATCCAATAACATAAATGACTACCTCAATCATACTGATGAAGGCAGCTAAGTATCTTTGTCCCTTTAAAGTTAAAATCATTCGTATCGTAAAAAAAGAAACATAAACAATATTAATTACAAGAATAATCAATATCATTGTAACACTATTTTCAAGCATATACTTTCTCACTCCCAGATGTATTAATCATTCCTATATTATACTTATAATTACCTATTTAGAGAGAAGTAAACAATCTTCCCTCTACATACAGAAGACAGATAAATCAGAAAAAAGATTAAATAATAGAAGAAAGTAGAATTTTTTCATTTTCATATCTAATTCAACTTTGACAAATTAATCCCTAAAATCAGATTTATGATTCGGATAATATTTAGTATAGAAAAAAGACCTAAAAGCATATGCTCTTAGGTCTTTTAGTGCCTGGCAACGTCCTACTCTCACAGGGAGAGAACCCCCAACTACCATCGGCGCTGAGAAGCTTAACTTCCGTGTTCGGTATGGGAACGGGTGTGACCTTCTCGCTATCGCCACCAGACTATTTAATTTTTGAGGTTATTCCCTCAAAACTAGATTATGAAGTAAAAGAAAGAAATGAGTAATCATTATTGTCCAGCTCCAACGCCGATAAACAGGCGTTTCCGCTTTTCATTTTAGTTAAGTCCTCGATCTATTAGTATCAGTCAGCTCCACATGTCGCCACGCTTCCACCTCTGACCTATCAACCTGATCATCTTTCAGGGATCTTACTAGCTTGCGCTATGGGAAATCTCATCTTGAGGGGGGCTTCATGCTTAGATGCTTTCAGCACTTATCCCTTCCGCACATAGCTACCCAGCGATGCCTTTGGCAAGACAACTGGTACACCAGCGGTGCGTCCATCCCGGTCCTCTCGTACTAAGGACAGCTCCTCTCAAATTTCCTACGCCCACGACGGATAGGGACCGAACTGTCTCACGACGTTCTGAACCCAGCTCGCGTACCGCTTTAATGGGCGAACAGCCCAACCCTTGGGACCGACTACAGCCCCAGGATGCGATGAGCCGACATCGAGGTGCCAAACCTCCCCGTCGATGTGGACTCTTGGGGGAGATAAGCCTGTTATCCCCGGGGTAGCTTTTATCCGTTGAGCGATGGCCCTTCCATGCGGAACCACCGGATCACTAAGCCCGACTTTCGTCCCTGCTCGACTTGTAGGTCTCGCAGTCAAGCTCCCTTGTGCCTTTACACTCTACGAATGATTTCCAACCATTCTGAGGGAACCTTTGGGCGCCTCCGTTACTTTTTAGGAGGCGACCGCCCCAGTCAAACTGCCCACCTGACACTGTCTCCCACCCCGATCAGGGGTGCGGGTTAGAATGTCAATACAGCCAGGGTAGTATCCCACCAATGCCTCCACCGAAGCTAGCGCTCCGGCTTCCAAGGCTCCTACCTATCCTGTACAAGCTGTACCAAAATTCAATATCAGGCTGCAGTAAAGCTCCACGGGGTCTTTCCGTCCTGTCGCGGGTAACCTGCATCTTCACAGGTACTATAATTTCACCGAGTCTCTCGTTGAGACAGTGCCCAGATCGTTACACCTTTCGTGCGGGTCGGAACTTACCCGACAAGGAATTTCGCTACCTTAGGACCGTTATAGTTACGGCCGCCGTTTACTGGGGCTTCAATTCAGAGCTTCGCACTAACGTGCTAACCCCTCCTCTTAACCTTCCAGCACCGGGCAGGTGTCAGCCCCTATACTTCGCCTTGCGGCTTCGCAGAGACCTGTGTTTTTGCTAAACAGTCGCCTGGGCCTATTCACTGCGGCTCTCGCAGGCTTGCACCCGCAAGAGCACCCCTTCTCCCGAAGTTACGGGGTCATTTTGCCGAGTTCCTTAACGAGAGTTCTCTCGCTCACCTTAGGATTCTCTCCTCGCCTACCTGTGTCGGTTTGCGGTACGGGCACCCTAAATCTCGCTAGAGGCTTTTCTTGGCAGTGTGGAATCAGGAACTTCGGTACTATATTTCCCTCGCCGTCACAGCTCCGCTTATGTGGTAATGGGATTTGCCTCATTACCAGCCTAACTGCTTGGACGTGCTAATCCAACAGCACGCTTACCCTATCCTCCTGCGTCCCCCCATTGCTCAAACGATTTAAAGGTGGTACAGGAATATCAACCTGTTGTCCATCGCCTACGCTTTTCAGCCTCGGCTTAGGTCCCGACTAACCCTGAGCGGACGAGCCTTCCTCAGGAAACCTTAGGCATTCGGTGGATGAGATTCTCACTCATCTTTCGCTACTCATACCGGCATTCTCACTTCTAAGCGCTCCACCAGTCCTTACGGTCTAGCTTCAACGCCCTTAGAACGCTCTCCTACCACTGACATCAAAGATGTCAATCCACAGCTTCGGTGATACGTTTAGCCCCGGTACATTTTCGGCGCAGAGTCACTCGACCAGTGAGCTATTACGCACTCTTTAAATGGTGGCTGCTTCTAAGCCAACATCCTGGTTGTCTAAGCAACTCCACATCCTTTTCCACTTAACGTATACTTTGGGACCTTAGCTGGTGGTCTGGGCTGTTTCCCTCTTGACCACGGATCTTATCACTCGTAGTCTGACTCCCAAGAATAAGTATTTGGCATTCGGAGTTTGTCTGAATTCGGTAACCCGATGGGGGCCCCTAGTCCAAACAGTGCTCTACCTCCAATACTCTAAATCTTGAGGCTAGCCCTAAAGCTATTTCGGAGAGAACCAGCTATCTCCAAGTTCGATTGGAATTTCTCCGCTACCCACACCTCATCCCCGCACTTTTCAACGTGCGTGGGTTCGGGCCTCCATCCAGTGTTACCTGGACTTCACCCTGGACATGGGTAGATCACCTGGTTTCGGGTCTACAACCACATACTATTTCGCCCTATTCAGACTCGCTTTCGCTGCGGCTCCGTCTCTTCAACTTAACCTCGCATGTAATCGTAACTCGCCGGTTCATTCTACAAAAGGCACGCTATCACCCATAAAAGGGCTCTAACTACTTGTAGGCACACGGTTTCAGGATCTATTTCACTCCCCTTCCGGGGTGCTTTTCACCTTTCCCTCACGGTACTGGTTCACTATCGGTCACTAGGGAGTATTTAGCCTTGGGAGATGGTCCTCCCTGCTTCCGACGGGATTTCTCGTGTCCCGCCGTACTCAGGATACACTCAAGAGGGAACGAAGTTTCGACTACAGGGTTTTTACCTTCTACGACTGACCTTTCCAGATCGATTCGTCTACCCCGTTCCTTTGTAACTCCATATAGAGTGTCCTACAACCCCAAGAGGCAAGCCTCTTGGTTTGGGCTAATCCCGTTTCGCTCGCCGCTACTCAGGGAATCGCGTTTGCTTTCTCTTCCTCCGGGTACTTAGATGTTTCAGTTCCCCGGGTCTGCCTTCAGTACCCTATGTATTCAGGTAAAGATTCTATCCCATTACGGATAGAGGGTTTCCCCATTCGGAAATCTCTGGATCAAAGCTTACTTACAGCTCCCCAAAGCATATCGGTGTTAATCCCGTCCTTCATCGGCTCCTAGTGCCAAGGCATCCACCGTGCGCCCTTTCTAACTTAACTTAGTTTCGACCAAAGATAAGCGGCGTATCTCTTCGTCAGCTTCTTCACTCTGCTCCTCACGTACTGTCGTACGCTCTGGTGCTCGTTCGGTCGCTTCCTTGACCTACTTGCTTCTCTTTGCTCTCCAATCTTTGAAGGAGTATTCGTTTAATACGACTACTTTCCAAAGAAGTAATTCTCTAAAATAGAGAATCTAAGATGGCGATTACTCGGTTTCTTTCTTGGTTCTTACTATTCATAATCTAGTTTTCAAGGAACAATCAGGCTTATTAAGCCTTTCATTTTGAGGAATTGCTCCCTCAAAACTGAACAATCAAATCGTCAACAATCTTTGATGGAATGTAAATTCCATTTTCCTTAGAAAGGAGGTGATCCAGCCGCACCTTCCGATACGGCTACCTTGTTACGACTTCACCCCAATCATCTATCCCACCTTAGGCGGCTGGCTCCAAAAGGTTACCCCACCGACTTCGGGTGTTACAAACTCTCGTGGTGTGACGGGCGGTGTGTACAAGGCCCGGGAACGTATTCACCGCGGCATGCTGATCCGCGATTACTAGCGATTCCAGCTTCATGTAGGCGAGTTGCAGCCTACAATCCGAACTGAGAATGGTTTTATGGGATTTGCTCGACCTCGCGGTTTTGCTGCCCTTTGTACCATCCATTGTAGCACGTGTGTAGCCCAGGTCATAAGGGGCATGATGATTTGACGTCATCCCCACCTTCCTCCGGTTTGTCACCGGCAGTCACCTTAGAGTGCCCAACTGAATGCTGGCAACTAAGATCAAGGGTTGCGCTCGTTGCGGGACTTAACCCAACATCTCACGACACGAGCTGACGACAACCATGCACCACCTGTCACTCTGTCCCCCGAAGGGGAACGTCCTATCTCTAGGAGTGTCAGAGGATGTCAAGACCTGGTAAGGTTCTTCGCGTTGCTTCGAATTAAACCACATGCTCCACCGCTTGTGCGGGCCCCCGTCAATTCCTTTGAGTTTCAGCCTTGCGGCCGTACTCCCCAGGCGGAGTGCTTAATGCGTTTGCTGCAGCACTAAAGGGCGGAAACCCTCTAACACTTAGCACTCATCGTTTACGGCGTGGACTACCAGGGTATCTAATCCTGTTTGCTCCCCACGCTTTCGCGCCTCAGCGTCAGTTACAGACCAAAGAGTCGCCTTCGCCACTGGTGTTCCTCCACATCTCTACGCATTTCACCGCTACACGTGGAATTCCACTCTTCTCTTCTGCACTCAAGTCCCCCAGTTTCCAATGACCCTCCACGGTTGAGCCGTGGGCTTTCACATCAGACTTAAAGGACCGCCTGCGCGCGCTTTACGCCCAATAATTCCGGACAACGCTTGCCACCTACGTATTACCGCGGCTGCTGGCACGTAGTTAGCCGTGGCTTTCTGGTTAGGTACCGTCAAGGTACAAGCAGTTACTCTTGTACTTGTTCTTCCCTAACAACAGAGTTTTACGATCCGAAAACCTTCATCACTCACGCGGCGTTGCTCCGTCAGACTTTCGTCCATTGCGGAAGATTCCCTACTGCTGCCTCCCGTAGGAGTCTGGGCCGTGTCTCAGTCCCAGTGTGGCCGATCACCCTCTCAGGTCGGCTACGCATCGTTGCCTTGGTGAGCCGTTACCTCACCAACTAGCTAATGCGCCGCGGGCCCATCTGTAAGTGACAGCGTAAACCGTCTTTCAGCTTTTCCTCATGAGAGGAAAAGGATTATCCGGTATTAGCTCCGGTTTCCCGAAGTTATCCCAGTCTTACAGGCAGGTTGCCCACGTGTTACTCACCCGTCCGCCGCTAACTTTAAAAGCAAGCTTTTAAAGTCCGCTCGACTTGCATGTATTAGGCACGCCGCCAGCGTTCGTCCTGAGCCAGGATCAAACTCTCCAATAAAGAGTTGATTAGCTCATTGCTAAACTCTAGCTTTTTGTTACTTTTTTGTTTTATAACGCTAGTTATAAAACGATTATTGTTGACGTTTGTTTGTTCAGTTTTCAAAGAGCAATTTATCGTTGCTATCAGATGCAACTTTTATATATTATCACATTTAATAGTTACTAGTCAATAACTTTCTTAAAAACTTTTAACTATTAAATTATCAATTATCGTTACCGTTCGAGGCAACTTTTATATAATACCAATTATTTATTTAATCGTCAACTGTTTTTTATTTTAAATTCCAGCATATATATACTTTCCTTAAGCACTCTTTTTTTATTACTCCCATTTGATAAAAGATACTAATCACTTAAATTTTCAATAAACCTCTAACAAACTATTGAGTACAGCAGGAAATCACGATTACCTATTAATTTACATAAGGAATATTTCCATTCTTTGATTATTATAGTCTTATCTTACAACAATCTATAGGGCACTTTGAATACTCATCGCCAACCTCTATTGTCTTCTCCCAAAAAACCATAATAGTTTTTTCTCGTTTCTTTCTATTGAAATTTTTATCATCGTCCTTATACTTGCGAAAAGGAATTAACCCAAGGATATTCTTTTGGTTCATTTTTATTTTCCCCACTATATTAACTTTCACATGAGAAAAAAGCGTTATTTTGTTCCATACAAAAATCCGTATTTAATTTCCAAAACCCGAAAGATACTTCAATGTCCCTTTTGAAAATAAATTATATGGTACAATATGGATGGAGTTAAGTTAGACTAAAGATATACTAACTAGAAAGCGAGAGATACAATGGAAACTAGTTTAGAAAACCAAATAAAAATTACTGTAAATAGAAATAAGTTTTCAGGAACCATTCTTATCAAAAAAGCAGAAAATAATTTATTTTCTGCAAGTTATGGTTATGCAAATCGTAGCGATAACATAAAAAACACTATAGATACACGCTTCGGCATTGCATCAGGATGTAAATTATTTACGTCAATCGCTATTTGCCAACTTGTCGAGAAAGGTAAACTATCTTTCGAATCAAAATTAGAAGATTGTCTTCCTATTACCTTTCCAAATTTTAATAAAAATATTACAATTCATCACCTTTTAACACACACAGCTGGAATACCAGACTATTTCGACGAGGAAATAATGGATGATTTCGAGGAGTTGTGGATAGACCTTCCCATGTATCATATAAGAAAGTTAACCGATTTTTTGCCTCTTTTTCAGAATAAACCCATGAAATCAAATGCTGGGGAAAAATTTCATTATAATAATGCTGGATATATTTTACTTGGATTGGTCATCGAGGAAGTAAGTAAAATGTCATTTACTGATTTTATCGAAGAAAATATTTTTAAAAAAGTCGGAATGCAAAACTCTGGTTATTATGAATTAGATGCTCTTCCAAAAAACACTGCTTTAGGTTATATCGATTTGCCGAACAATAAATGGAGAACAAATATTTACTCATTGCCTGCAAAAGGTGGTGCAGATGGAGGCGCATTTGTAACTGCACTTGATATGTCAAGTTTATGGAATGCACTTCTAACTAATCAATTATTAAGTGATGAATATACTTCCAAGTTACTTACTCCATTTATTCAAACAAAGAAATCAACCGGATTTTATGGTTATGGGTTATGGATAGAGAAAAAGGAAAATGCTATTTTTAAATATCATATTATGGGTTACGATCCTGGAGTTAATTTTCATTCTGCCTTTTACCCCAAATCACAAATTCATACTGTTATCTGTTCAAACAAATCTGAAGGTGCGTTTGAAGTTTCGAAAGTCATTGAAGATCAACTAATAATAAAAATGGAATAAGTATCTATCCCTTACAATAACTAAACAAAAGCACTTATCCACATAAAAAGACCTAAAGGCAATATGCTTTTAGGTCTTTTTGCGCCTGGCGACGTCCTACTCTCACAGGGGGAGAACCCCCAACTACCATCGGCGCTGAGAAGCTTAACTTCCGTGTTCGGTATGGGAACGGGTGTGACCTTCTCGCTATCGCCACCAGACTATTTAATTTTTGAGGTTATTCCCTCAAAACTAGATTATGAAGTAAAAGAAAGAACAAGTAATCTTTCTTAGCTTACGCTAAGATTATTTTAGTTAAGTCCTCGATCTATTAGTATCAGTCAGCTCCACATGTCGCCATGCTTCCACCTCTGACCTATCAACCTGATCATCTTTCAGGGATCTTACTAGCTTACGCTATGGGAAATCTCATCTTGAGGGGGGCTTCATGCTTAGATGCTTTCAGCACTTATCCCTTCCGCACATAGCTACCCAGCGATGCCTTTGGCAAGACAACTGGTACACCAGCGGTGCGTCCATCCCGGTCCTCTCGTACTAAGGACAGCTCCTCTCAAATTTCCTACGCCCACGACGGATAGGGACCGAACTGTCTCACGACGTTCTGAACCCAGCTCGCGTACCGCTTTAATGGGCGAACAGCCCAACCCTTGGGACCGACTACAGCCCCAGGATGCGATGAGCCGACATCGAGGTGCCAAACCTCCCCGTCGATGTGGACTCTTGGGGGAGATAAGCCTGTTATCCCCGGGGTAGCTTTTATCCGTTGAGCGATGGCCCTTCCATGCGGAACCACCGGATCACTAAGCCCGACTTTCGTCCCTGCTCGACTTGTAGGTCTCGCAGTCAAGCTCCCTTGTGCCTTTACACTCTACGAATGATTTCCAACCATTCTGAGGGAACCTTTGGGCGCCTCCGTTACTTTTTAGGAGGCGACCGCCCCAGTCAAACTGCCCACCTGACACTGTCTCCCACCCCGATCAGGGGTGCGGGTTAGAATGTCAATACAGCCAGGGTAGTATCCCACCAATGCCTCCACCGAAGCTAGCGCTCCGGCTTCCAAGGCTCCTACCTATCCTGTACAAGCTGTACCAAAATTCAATATCAGGCTGCAGTAAAGCTCCACGGGGTCTTTCCGTCCTGTCGCGGGTAACCTGCATCTTCACAGGTACTATAATTTCACCGAGTCTCTCGTTGAGACAGTGCCCAGATCGTTACACCTTTCGTGCGGGTCGGAACTTACCCGACAAGGAATTTCGCTACCTTAGGACCGTTATAGTTACGGCCGCCGTTTACTGGGGCTTCAATTCAGAGCTTCGCACTAACGTGCTAACCCCTCCTCTTAACCTTCCAGCACCGGGCAGGTGTCAGCCCCTATACTTCGCCTTGCGGCTTCGCAGAGACCTGTGTTTTTGCTAAACAGTCGCCTGGGCCTATTCACTGCGGCTCTCGCAGGCTTGCACCCGCAAGAGCACCCCTTCTCCCGAAGTTACGGGGTCATTTTGCCGAGTTCCTTAACGAGAGTTCTCTCGCTCACCTTAGGATTCTCTCCTCGCCTACCTGTGTCGGTTTGCGGTACGGGCACCCTAAATCTCGCTAGAGGCTTTTCTTGGCAGTGTGGAATCAGGAACTTCGGTACTATATTTCCCTCGCCGTCACAGCTCCGCTTATGTGGTAATGGGATTTGCCTCATTACCAGCCTAACTGCTTGGACGTGCTAATCCAACAGCACGCTTACCCTATCCTCCTGCGTCCCCCCATTGCTCAAACGATTTAAAGGTGGTACAGGAATATCAACCTGTTGTCCATCGCCTACGCTTTTCAGCCTCGGCTTAGGTCCCGACTAACCCTGAGCGGACGAGCCTTCCTCAGGAAACCTTAGGCATTCGGTGGATGAGATTCTCACTCATCTTTCGCTACTCATACCGGCATTCTCACTTCTAAGCGCTCCACCAGTCCTTACGGTCTAGCTTCAACGCCCTTAGAACGCTCTCCTACCACTGACATCAAAGATGTCAATCCACAGCTTCGGTGATACGTTTAGCCCCGGTACATTTTCGGCGCAGAGTCACTCGACCAGTGAGCTATTACGCACTCTTTAAATGGTGGCTGCTTCTAAGCCAACATCCTGGTTGTCTAAGCAACTCCACATCCTTTTCCACTTAACGTATACTTTGGGACCTTAGCTGGTGGTCTGGGCTGTTTCCCTCTTGACCACGGATCTTATCACTCGTAGTCTGACTCCCAAGAATAAGTATTTGGCATTCGGAGTTTGTCTGAATTCGGTAACCCGATGGGGGCCCCTAGTCCAAACAGTGCTCTACCTCCAATACTCTAAATCTTGAGGCTAGCCCTAAAGCTATTTCGGAGAGAACCAGCTATCTCCAAGTTCGATTGGAATTTCTCCGCTACCCACACCTCATCCCCGCACTTTTCAACGTGCGTGGGTTCGGGCCTCCATCCAGTGTTACCTGGACTTCACCCTGGACATGGGTAGATCACCTGGTTTCGGGTCTACAACCACATACTATTTCGCCCTATTCAGACTCGCTTTCGCTGCGGCTCCGTCTCTTCAACTTAACCTCGCATGTAATCGTAACTCGCCGGTTCATTCTACAAAAGGCACGCTATCACCCATAAAAGGGCTCTAACTACTTGTAGGCACACGGTTTCAGGATCTATTTCACTCCCCTTCCGGGGTGCTTTTCACCTTTCCCTCACGGTACTGGTTCACTATCGGTCACTAGGGAGTATTTAGCCTTGGGAGATGGTCCTCCCTGCTTCCGACGGGATTTCTCGTGTCCCGCCGTACTCAGGATACACTCAAGAGGGAACGAAGTTTCGACTACAGGGTTTTTACCTTCTACGACTGACCTTTCCAGATCGATTCGTCTACCCCGTTCCTTTGTAACTCCATATAGAGTGTCCTACAACCCCAAGAGGCAAGCCTCTTGGTTTGGGCTAATCCCGTTTCGCTCGCCGCTACTCAGGGAATCGCGTTTGCTTTCTCTTCCTCCGGGTACTTAGATGTTTCAGTTCCCCGGGTCTGCCTTCAGTACCCTATGTATTCAGGTAAAGATTCTATCCCATTACGGATAGAGGGTTTCCCCATTCGGAAATCTCTGGATCAAAGCTTACTTACAGCTCCCCAAAGCATATCGGTGTTAATCCCGTCCTTCATCGGCTCCTAGTGCCAAGGCATCCACCGTGCGCCCTTTCTAACTTAACTTAGTTTCGACCAAAGATAAGCGGCGTATCTCTTCGTCAGCTTCTTCACTCTGCTCCTCACGTACTGTCGTACGCTCTGGTGCTCGTTCGGTCGCTTCCTTGACCTACTTGCTTCTCTTTGCTCTCCAATCTTTGAAGGAGTATTCGTTTAATACGACTACTTTCCAAAGAAGTAATTCTCTAAAATAGAGAATCTAAGATGGCGATTACTCGGTTTCTTTCTTGGTTCTTACTATTCATAATCTAGTTTTCAAGGAACAATTTCGGCTAAAGATAAACTTCGCATCTCTTCGTCAGCTTCTTCGCTCTGCTCCTCACGTACTGTCGTACGCTCCGGTGCTCGCGCATTCGCTTCCTTGATCTACTTGTTTCTCTTTACCCTCAAACTTATTACTGTTTTGAGGAATTAATTGCTCCCTCAAAACTGAACAATCAAATCGTCAACAATCTTTGATGGAATGTAAATTCCATTTTCCTTAGAAAGGAGGTGATCCAGCCGCACCTTCCGATACGGCTACCTTGTTACGACTTCACCCCAATCATCTATCCCACCTTAGGCGGCTGGCTCCAAAAGGTTACCCCACCGACTTCGGGTGTTACAAACTCTCGTGGTGTGACGGGCGGTGTGTACAAGGCCCGGGAACGTATTCACCGCGGCATGCTGATCCGCGATTACTAGCGATTCCAGCTTCATGTAGGCGAGTTGCAGCCTACAATCCGAACTGAGAATGGTTTTATGGGATTTGCTCGACCTCGCGGTTTTGCTGCCCTTTGTACCATCCATTGTAGCACGTGTGTAGCCCAGGTCATAAGGGGCATGATGATTTGACGTCATCCCCACCTTCCTCCGGTTTGTCACCGGCAGTCACCTTAGAGTGCCCAACTGAATGCTGGCAACTAAGATCAAGGGTTGCGCTCGTTGCGGGACTTAACCCAACATCTCACGACACGAGCTGACGACAACCATGCACCACCTGTCACTCTGTCCCCCGAAGGGGAACGTCCTATCTCTAGGAGTGTCAGAGGATGTCAAGACCTGGTAAGGTTCTTCGCGTTGCTTCGAATTAAACCACATGCTCCACCGCTTGTGCGGGCCCCCGTCAATTCCTTTGAGTTTCAGCCTTGCGGCCGTACTCCCCAGGCGGAGTGCTTAATGCGTTTGCTGCAGCACTAAAGGGCGGAAACCCTCTAACACTTAGCACTCATCGTTTACGGCGTGGACTACCAGGGTATCTAATCCTGTTTGCTCCCCACGCTTTCGCGCCTCAGCGTCAGTTACAGACCAAAGAGTCGCCTTCGCCACTGGTGTTCCTCCACATCTCTACGCATTTCACCGCTACACGTGGAATTCCACTCTTCTCTTCTGCACTCAAGTCCCCCAGTTTCCAATGACCCTCCACGGTTGAGCCGTGGGCTTTCACATCAGACTTAAAGGACCGCCTGCGCGCGCTTTACGCCCAATAATTCCGGACAACGCTTGCCACCTACGTATTACCGCGGCTGCTGGCACGTAGTTAGCCGTGGCTTTCTGGTTAGGTACCGTCAAGGTACAAGCAGTTACTCTTGTACTTGTTCTTCCCTAACAACAGAGTTTTACGATCCGAAAACCTTCATCACTCACGCGGCGTTGCTCCGTCAGACTTTCGTCCATTGCGGAAGATTCCCTACTGCTGCCTCCCGTAGGAGTCTGGGCCGTGTCTCAGTCCCAGTGTGGCCGATCACCCTCTCAGGTCGGCTACGCATCGTTGCCTTGGTGAGCCGTTACCTCACCAACTAGCTAATGCGCCGCGGGCCCATCTGTAAGTGACAGCGTAAACCGTCTTTCAGCTTTTCCTCATGAGAGAAAAAGGATTATCCGGTATTAGCTCCGGTTTCCCGAAGTTATCCCAGTCTTACAGGCAGGTTGCCCACGTGTTACTCACCCGTCCGCCGCTAACTTTAAAAGCAAGCTTTTAAAGTCCGCTCGACTTGCATGTATTAGGCACGCCGCCAGCGTTCGTCCTGAGCCAGGATCAAACTCTCCAATAAAGAGTTGATTAGCTCATTGCTAAACTCTAGCTTTTTGTTACTTTTTGTTCTATAACGCTAGTTATAAAACGATTATTGTTGACGTTTGTTTGTTCAGTTTTCAAAGAGCAATTTATCGTTGCTATCAGAAGCAACTTTTATATCATATCAACCTTTGCTAAATAAGTCAATTACTTTTTTAATATAATTTTTATTTTACTATCAACTTAAATGAATC
Organism: Niallia sp. FSL W8-0177; assembly: GCF_038006285.1. Classification (NCBI taxonomy): domain Bacteria; kingdom Bacillati; phylum Bacillota; class Bacilli; order Caryophanales; family Bacillaceae; genus Niallia; species Niallia sp. FSL W8-0177. The sequence continues at coordinate 4,868,946 of NZ_JBBOUX010000001.1, read as the reverse complement.
AATAGCATTAGCAAAGCTGTTTTCATATAATATCAACTTTTCATAGTTTAGTCAATAATAAATATAAATAAATACTAAAAAAATAAAAACCACCCGCGATCCTAGCATCTCGCTCTCTCTTAAGCATCTTCGAATATTATTATTCCAAAAGAATAAAACCTAAACTAAATGATTATTTCTAACATCATACCTCTCGTTAAAAAACTTCATTATAATATAGAAAAAACTCGATCAAGAGACCGAGTTTTTTCTATATATTCTATTACTTAGTAATAGTTATTACGCCTTCCTCTTTAAGTTCTACATTACCACGTTTATTAATTTGTACAGCTTCACCCTCAGCTAAGTTCGTAAACACAACAGGAGTAATTGTTGCTGTTGCATTTTCCTTAATGTAGTCAAGGTTTACTTTCAATAAAGGCTGTCCTTGTTTCACTTGATCATTTTCAGTCACAAGTGTTTCAAAACCTTCCCCTTTCAATTTAACTGTATCAATACCAAAGTGAATTAAAATTTCACGACCGTTGTCAGCCAAAATTCCAAGAGCATGTTTCGTTGGGAATAAGTTAACGATTTTTCCGTCAACTGGAGAAACAACTGTTCCTTCAGAAGGAATAATCGCAAAACCATCTCCCATCATTTTGCCTGCAAATACTGCATCTGGTACATCTGTAATAGGAACCAATTCTCCTTTAATAGGAGCAACAAATGAATCTTCACTTGTTATATTGCTTTGCATAGCACTTGGATTTACCTCTTCAATTTGCTCTTGTACTTCTTTATCCATAGATGGTTGTGCAGCAGGACGTGGTCTTTTCCCACTCATAATATCTCTCATCTGACCTTTAATCGTTTCTGAACGAGGACCAAAGATAGCTTGAATATTATTCCCTACTTCAAGCACTCCAGCAGCACCGAGTTTTTTCAAACGATCTTTATCAACAGACTTAATATCATTAACAGATACACGAAGACGAGTGATACACGCATCTAAATGGGCAATATTGTTTTGTCCACCCATTGCTTCTAACACATCGTACGGAAGATCGCTAGTTGCTCCTGTTGAACTACTGTCACTTTCTTCTGTCTCGTCTTCTCTACCAGGTGTTTTAAGATTGAACTTACGAATCGCAAAACGGAAACCAAAATAATAAATAACCGCGAACACTAAACCTACTGGAATAATAATCCATGCATTTGTTTGCGGATTAATTAAACCGAATAACACATAATCGATTAAACCACCAGAGAATGTCATTCCTACTTTTACATTTAATAAATGCATTGTCATAAAGGATAAACCTGCAAAAACAGCATGAATCCCAAACAATATTGGAGCTACAAACAAGAATGAGAATTCCAGTGGTTCTGTAATACCAGTTAAGAAAGAAGTTAATGCTGCAGATCCCATTAATCCACCAACAATTGCCTTTTTCTCTGGACGTGCTTCATGATAAATTGCAAGAGCTGCTGCAGGTAACCCGAACATCATAAATGGGAATTTACCAACCATAAATGTACCTGCCGTTAAATTTTGAACTCCATCTTTAATTTGGCTCATAAAGATAGCTTGGTCACCTTTTACAATTGTTCCTGCTTTCGTAGTATAACTACCAAATTCGAACCAGAAAGGAGAATAGAAGATATGGTGTAAACCAAATGGAATTAATGATCTTTCAATTAAACCAAAAATAAATGCTGATAAAGTTAAATTAGCACCCAACATGTTCTCAGAGAAAACATTTAATCCATGTTGTATTGGCGGCCAAATAATAATCATGATCAAGCCTAAAATAACAGCACTTGCAGCTGTCGCAATTGGAACAAATCGTTTTCCAGCAAAGAATCCTAAATAGGATGGTAACTCAATTTCAAAGAAACGATTATACATCGAGGCAGCAACAATACCAACAATAATGCCACCAAACACACCAGTTTGAAGAGTAGGTATCCCTAAAACAGCTGCATATTCTGTACTGCCTTTTAAGTCCTTCGCATCAATGCCTAGAACAGTACCCATTGTAACATTCATAATAAGGAATCCAATAATAGCCGCTAAACCAGCAACCCCTTCACCGCCAGCTAGACCAACGGCAACTCCGACAGCAAATAGTAAGGAAAGGTTACCAAATATAATGTTCCCTGCATCCTCCATTACAGATGCAACCATCTCTACCCCACTATTATTTAAAAACGGCGCAATATCTACAAGTGTTGGGTTTTGCAGTGCATTACCAAAGGCAAGCAAGATACCGGCAGCCGGAAGAATAGCTACTGGGAGCATAAGTGCTTTACCGACTTTCTGTAAAACACCAAAAATCTTTTTAAACATTTCATAATCCTCCTAAGTTATTTTTCGGCTCAAAAAGCTTTCTCAATCAAGAGTAAAAAAACAAAAAAGGCATGAGTAAAGAGAGATTGAAAAAAACCTTCAAGGGTAGGTTACCCTAAAACATTTAACTCAACCATCTTTTTCACTCATGCCTGATCGAATCAGTAACACGTTGATAAGATAATACCTATTTAATTTTTTTCTGAAGTCTTTGTAAATGCATTGTCAGATATACCGCTTCTGCGTCAAAGACTGGCCTTTTAAGTACTTGTTTCATTACTTTTATGAGCTTCCACGCAAGATTATAGCATAGGGGATACTCATTCTTCAATAGCAATGTTATTTTTTCTGGTTCTTCTACTTTTTCTCCTGTATTGACCCGTTCAATCGCAAAACGCAAATGTCTAACAAGGCGCATATAATCGATGCTATCTTTATCAATTTTCGTTTCTAGTTGATCTTCTATTAAATTCACTAGATGTGTGACTAACTGTGAATGCCGATTAACTTCTGATAAATTTTTGTTCATCATGGCACTATGAATATGCAAAGCAATGAAACCGATTTCACCTACTGGTAATTGAAGTCCTGATTGTTCTCCGATTAATTTTACAACCTCTTCAGCTATTGAATACTCAAACGGGTACAACGCCTTTGTTTCAATCAAAAATGGATTATTTAATACTAGTCCGTTCGAAACTCTGGAGGAAGCGAACATAATGTGATCTGTTAACGCTATATGAATATGCTCGTTCAACTTTGCATTTGTCTTGTTTTTAATCAATTCAATAGATGATACTATTACATCTAATAAATCATTATCCACTTGTGGAAGAAGCTTTAAATAATTGCTCTGCTCCTTTTCATCCTTTAAGACAAATAACTTTTCCACAACACTAATATCAATATAATCCCCGCTTTTCTGATTAAAGCCTATACCTTTTCCTATAAGCACTACTTCTCCATAGGTTGGATGGTCTCCAATGAGCACATTATTATTCAGCGCTTTCTTTATTAGTAAATTAGGCATACTTATTTCCCCACTTCGACAGACATCTCGGTAACTCAATGTTATTAAAGTCTTTATAGTAAGTCAACGAAAAAATGAGAAAAAGGATACCCAAAAATGGATATCCTCATCCTACTAAGAAAATATACTCTCTTAAACTCATAAAATCTCACACTATTTTTATTTCCAAATCCCTTTCTACTATTGCAAGAAGATAAAGTACAATGCAAAGATAACAAAGAATACGTACATAATTGGATTAATTTCTTTGATACGACCTTTAACAATCATTACGATTGGATAGAAAATAAATCCTACCGCTATACCTGTTGCAATACTGTATGTTAAAGGCATCGCAACAATAGTAAGGAAGGCCGGCACAGCCACTTCAAACTTTGTCCAATCAATTTTACCTAGGGACGAAACCATCAAAATACCTACTACTACTAAAGCTGGTGTTGTAACTGCTGATGTGACTACTTCCAATAGCGGGAAGAAGAACAAGGATAGCAAGAAGAATCCTGCTGTCACTACTGCCGCAAACCCAGTACGAGCACCAGCCGCTACACCTGCTGAAGACTCTATAAAGGAAGTTGTGGTAGATGTACCGAATATAGAACCTACCATAGATGCAATAGAATCTGCGAATAATGCTTTTCCTGCTCTTGGTAATTTATTCTCTTTCATAAGTCCTGCTTGATTAGCAACCGCAACTAATGTGCCCGCATTATCAAAGAAGTCTACAAATAAAAATGTTAAAACGACCACTAACATGCTCTGTGTATAAAATCCTGGATCACCAAGCGCAGAGAATAGCGCTCCAAATGTTGGTTTAATGCTTGGCACAGCAGATACCACAGCAGAAGGAGTATTAATTACACCGAAAATCATGCCGACTACTGCTGTAATGATCATTCCATAGAATACACCGCCATGAATCCCTCTAACCATAAGAATAATAGTAATGAAAATACCAAATATCGCTAGCAATGTACTTGGATTGGTTAAATCACCAATATGGACAAGTGTCGCTGAGTTATCAACAATAATTTTAGAATTTTGCAATCCGATAAACGTTATAAATAGCCCTATACCTGCGCCAACCGCAAGCTTTAACTCTACTGGAATAGCATTAATTAATTTCTCACGAAGCCCAGAGATTGTTAACAATAAGAAAAATACACTTGAAATAAATACTGCTGCTAACGCATATTCCCATGGATGTCCCTGTGTTAAAACAACGGTATAAGCAAAATATGCATTTAACCCTAATCCTGGTGCTAAAGAAATAGGATAATTAGCGAAAATACCCATAATAAGAGAACCCACAGCAGCAGCAAGAGCTGTTGCAACAAACACTGCTCCATAGTCCATACGCAGCGCATCAGGAAGATCAGCTACATCCCCTAATGATAATGTAAATGGATTTACCGCTAAAATATAAGCCATCGCAAGGAATGTAGTGAAACCACCTAAAAACTCTTTGCGGTAATTTGTGCCTAGTTCTTCAAATTTGAAAAACTTCTTCATTAATCTTTCCCCTCTCATAATGCTTTAATTATCTACTAAAACAAAAAAACACTCCTACGATTAAGGAGCGTTGACTAAGGGTTTGTGTTATATAGGAAGGGCAAATTACTTAATAAAATAAAAATGATTTCATTACGATTCCCTATATATACACTTACCTCGTAGTCAAGCTATTTACGGTAGCTCGGTAGAAACTTTCGGGCCGTATTCCCCGATATTATACGAGTAAAATCTTTTTCAGTTGTAAATTCAGTTTATCAGCTTGACGAATACTCGTCAATACAAAAAGCGAACAATTATAATTAAAAATTAATAATCGTTCGCTTTCTAACAAATATTTATTTATTTATTTATTTATTTATACTTGCGTGGGCAATGGCTAAGCGAGCAGCAGGAATACGATATGGCGAACAAGAAACATAGTCGATACCAATATTCCGGAAGAAAGCTATCGATTTAGGATCTCCGCCAACCTCTCCACAAATACCAATCATCAAGTTTTCTTTAGTCTGTCGTGCTTTCATTACTGCTAATTTAATTAATTCCCCTACTCCATTTTGATCGAGAGTTTGAAAAGGATCATTCGTCATAACATTTTTCTCTTTATATGAATTAATAAATTTCCCAATATCATCTCTAGAAAAGCCATATGTCATTTGTGTAAGATCATTTGTACCAAAACTAAAAAAATCGGCTTCTTGAGCAAGTTGATCGGCTATTATACAGGCACGTGGTAATTCAATCATTGTTCCGATTTCATACGGAAAAGGCTCCATTTGATGATTAACAAAGATATTTTCAATTGTTTCTTTTAAAAATGCCTTCACATAGGCCAGTTCTTCTTTTTCTGCCACAAGCGGAATCATAATTTCAGGAAAGACAGTATAGCCTTCTTTTGTTAACTGGATTGCGCTATGGAAGATAGCCCTTACTTGCATCTGATAAATTTGTGGTTCAGTTATTCCTAGACGACAGCCACGATGGCCTAACATTGGGTTCGTTTCTTGCAGCCTCTTAATTTGTTCTTCAACAATCGATGGATGTTTATTTAACTTTGCCGCTAACTGTTTCATCTCATTTAGGTCACGAGGCAGAAATTCATGCATAGGCGGATCTAATAAGCGAATGACCATTCGTTTATCTTCAACAACTTGAAACATCTGGTAAAAATCTTCTTGTTGGAAGGCCTGCAATTTGTCTAATGCATCTCTGATTTCTTCTTTATTCTCCGCTAATATCAAACGGCGCATTTCCAGCACTCGTTCTTCACCAAAAAACATATGCTCCGTTCTCGCTAATCCTATACCAGTTGCTCCAAACTCAATAGCCGTTTTTAAATCGTGAACTGTCTCAGCATTCGCACGTACTTGTAAATCAGCATATGCATCAGCCCAAGAAAGAAGAAGCTGTAAATTCTGGTCGTTTTCCGCTGTAACAGTAGGGACTTCGCCCAAGTACAATTTACCAGCAGTACCATCTACAGAGAGAAGGTCGCCTTCAGTCAAAATCCTTTCTCCACATGTAATTGTTTTCAATTCTTCATTGACAGTTAATCCTTCACATCCTGTTATACAGCAAGTTCCCATTCCTCGGGCAACAACTGCTGCATGCGAAGTCATTCCTCCTCGACTTGTAACGATAGCCTCGCTGACAACCATTCCCTCAATATCTTCGGGTGAAGTTTCTTGTCGCACAAGAATTACTTTCTGGCCAAGAGCATGACATTCTTTTGCTTTTTCCGAAGTAAAAACAATGGCACCAGTAGCTGCGCCAGGACTGGCCGGTAAACCCTCTGCCAGTAATTCGACGTTTTGAATAGCCTGTGGATCAAATATAGGATGGATCAACTGATCAATCGTTCCAGGTGAAATACGTAATAAAGCTTCACTCTTTGTAATTAATCCTTCCTTAACTAAATCTACTGCAATTTGCAGTGTCGCTTTAGCCGTCCTCTTTCCGTTTCTTGTCTGCAGAATAAATAATTCCCCTTTTTCAATCGTGAATTCAATATCTTGCATATCTTTATAATGCTGTTCCAGTATATTGGCATATCTTTTAAAATCTGCATATGCTTTCGGAAGGATTTGTTGTAATGATTCGATAGATTCTGGTGTACGGATACCCGCTACCACATCTTCCCCTTGAGCATTTAGCAGAAATTCACCAAACAATTTATTTTCGCCAGTGGAGGGATTCCTTGTAAACACAACACCTGTACCGCTTTCATTTCCGCTATTCCCAAAAACCATTGATTGAATATTTACTGCTGTTCCTAAATGATGAGGAATTTCATGTAATTCACGATAAACCTTTGCTCGATGATTATTCCATGATTTAAAAACAGCTTTAGTAGCTTCAAATAATTGATCTATTGGATTTTGTGGAAAAACCCTATTGTTTTCCATATATAGCTCTTTAAAAGACTCGATTAATTGCAAATGGTCCTTTTCTTGAAATTCTGCAACTGTTTTACTAAGTTGTTTTTCCATTTTTCGGAGTCGTATATTAAATTTATCCTTATGTATGCCATAAACTACATCACCAAACATTTGCAATAATCTTCGATAACAATCAAATGCAAAATCTATACTAGTTAATTGAGCTAAAGATTGAACTCGTAGATCATTTAATCCTAAGTTAAGAATCGTATCCATCATACCTGGCATAGAAAATGCTGCACCACTTCTTACAGAAACTAATAAAATATTTTCCTCGCCTGTAAAGGATTTTTTCGTCTCTGTCTCCAATTTTATAACCGCTTCCAAAATATCCTCTTTTAACCAGCTTTCAAAAAAAGAAGGTTCTCCCAGATACTTCATGCAGCTTTCCGTTGTGATCGTAAATCCTGCTGGCACCGGTAACCCTAAACGAGTCATTTCAGCTAAATTTGCCCCTTTGCCGCCTAATAATCCTTTATCTTCACTACTTCCTTCCTCGAAAAAATAAATCAACTTTGCCATCGTCTACCTCCATATTTTAAATATGTATCACATTAACTTTATTTACACTTTAATATGATACATATATAGTTGTCAATATTAAAAATAACACACATATTAAAGTTGAATAATTAAATTATCGATGTATAATAGAGCCATAATGATGATAATCCTATTATCTATTTAAACTATCTATTTTTCGGGAGATAATAATGAAACTAAGTGAAAGACAAGAAAAAATTATTAAAATAGTCAAAGAATATCAACCTGTAAGTGGAGAAAAGGTGTCTGATTTGTTGGATGTATCAAGAGCCACCCTGCGATCAGATTTATCTTTTTTAACGCTTGTTGGAATCTTACAAGCTACCCCCAAAATTGGGTACACCTATTCGGGATCAGATTTAGAGAAATTTTTCTTTTTTAAAACTTTCAATACAAAAGTAAATGAGATAATGATGCCGCCGTTAATGGTTAATCAAGATACTTCCATTCGAGATGCTATAACAACTTTATTTATGTATGATGTAGGTTCATTATATGTCACTGGAGAAGAAAAGCTTCTATTAGGGGTTTTATCAAGAAAGGACCTATTAAGAGCCTCATTAAATACGAATATAGATCAGACACCTGTAGCGGTCTGTATGACTCGCGTACCTCATATTAAAGTCTGTAAAAAAGACATGGATATCTTAGAAGCGGCAAGTATTCTTCAAGATTTTGAGGTGGACTCATTACCTGTTGTGGATGATGAAAATGAAAGAAAAGTGATTGGAAAAATCACTAAAACCAGAATATTAAATTTCATTATTCAACAGGCAAGAAAGGCAGAATTAAATGAATAGAGGAGATTTTTTATGAAAAATGAAATCATTGTATATACCATTTCCGATTCAATAGGAGAAACTTCACAAAAATTATTAGCAGCTGTAACTGCTCAATTTCCAGATTTGGTATTCAACAACAGCTACCGTTTTTCTTTTGTTAACAAAGAAGAAGAGTTAGTTGATATATTAAATGACGCGTTAAAAGATGATGCAGTAGTAGTTAGCACATTAGTTGATAACCATTTAGCTAATGTTGCTAAAGACTTCAGTAAGCGAACAAAGTTACATTACTTGGATTTAATGAATCCCTTTTTTGAGATTATTAAATCTAAAACAGGTTATACCCCCATAGAAGAACCTGGTATTGTACATAAGTTAGATACAGAATATTTTAATAAAATAGCAGCAATCGAATTTGCAGTAAAATATGATGATGGAAAGAACCCGCAAGGATTTCTTCAATCCGATGCTGTAATACTCGGTGTTTCCCGTACTTCCAAGACTCCTTTGAGTATGTATTTAGCCAATAAAGGTTATAAAGTATCAAATTTACCACTTATACCTGAAGTCCCCTTACCTACCATATTAGAGAAGCTAGAGGGGCGGAAGATAATCGGCTTGATTTGTAATCCAGAAAAACTATCCAGAATCAGAAGTAATCGCTTAGATTCTTTAGGATTGAGTCACTCATCTAGTTATACAAATTTAGAAAGAATTTATGAAGAGCTAGAGTATTCAAAACAAGTATTTAAAAAGCATAATGCCTATGTTATTGATGTAACAGATAAATCAATTGAGGAAACAGCTTATCTAGTAGAAAAACATCTAAAAGAAGTAAGTATCCACTGGTAGAGCCGGTGGATACTTACTTCTTTTTGAATCAACGCATTCTCGATTATTCAATTACATGAAATAATGATCCGTTTTTTCCGATAAAACAATATTGCATACCAGCACTTATTCTTATTCCTCTATATTTCCACCTTCTTTTCTTAAGAAATTCAATGAATGACAAACAGCTTGAATTAGCCCAACTTCTCTTTGTAGTATGCTAACATTATATTGATTCTAAGAACAATTTTTAATTAATATAAGTAAAGAGAGATGATTTTTAGTGGAATTATCATTTTTAATGTTTGCATTAATTGGTGTTATTATTGGAATTCTATCAAGTATGTTTGGCTTTGGGGGTGGATTCGTAGTAGTTCCTATCCTATTTGCATTTTTACCAGATTCTATTCCAAGCGAATATTTAATGCATACAGCTATTGGTACATCATTAGCAGTTATGATTATAAATTCATTCAATTCAACATATAATCATGCGAAAAAAGGCAATGTGACATGGTCAGTCTTCAAACTATTAGTAGGGTATATTGCAATAGGTTCTTTAATAGGTGGTATGCTTGCAGTCTATATTGATAGCGATTTCCTTAGGTTTGCGTTCATTGGTCTCTTAATTTACGTTTTGGTTTCAAACATTTTCAAAAAATCATTCACCAGAGAGATTGATGAACAATCATTTCATATGCCTAAGCAAAGTTCAGCATCTTTTATTGGAATAGGCATTGGATTTCTTTCAACCTTGTTAGGTATTGGCGGAAGTACCATGACAATTCCTTACCTTAGAAATAGAGGTATGCGTATGATACACTCTGTAGCTCTGGCTACCCCATTAGGTCTGCCAATTGCTATCGTTGGAGCCCTTACTTATTTAATTACAGGAATACAGATAGATACAATGCCTTCATCCACTCTAGGGTTTATATACTTACCTGCGCTAATCGGGTTTACAATCGGTGGTTTTGTTGGCGTACCTATTGGAAGATCTTGGGCTCAAAAGTTATCTGACAAACTTTTTTCCAAAATATACTTAATTCTGCTGTTTATTGTGGTCATTATGATGATTACAAGCTAATTATGGAATAACATTATACATAGAGATATTTATTATAATATAACCAAGTTATCTCAGAAAATGTTCCCTACCAAAATTCAATGAACAAACAAAATTCCCTACCAAAATTGTTTCTTGGTAGGGTTTTTGGTAGGGAACCATATTATTTTATATAGTAATTGATCATTTTTTACAAGGTTAAATCCTTATAAATCGGTGTTCCCTCTTCAAATGTATTCTTATTCCCACTCAATCGTCGCAGGCGGCTTACTAGTAATGTCATACACGACGCGGTTAATATGGGCTACTTCATTAACGATTCTTGTCGAAATCACTTCTAGTACATCCCATGGCAGTCTTGCCCAGTCAGATGTCATTCCATCGATAGAAGTAACTGCTCGAATACCGATTGTATAATCATACGTACGTGCATCTCCCATAACTCCAACACTGCGGATATCAGGAAGGACAGTAAAGTATTGCCATACATCGCGTTCTAAGCCAGCTTTTTTAATTTCTTCGCGTAAAATGGCATCTGATTCACGGACGATTTCTAGTTTTTCTTCTGTAATAGCTCCTAATACACGAATCCCTAAACCTGGGCCCGGGAATGGCTGTCTCCACACAATATCATCAGCTATTCCTAATTCAGAACCTAAAGCACGTACTTCATCTTTAAATAGCGTATTTAAAGGTTCAATTAATTGGAATTGCATGTCTTCAGGAAGTCCGCCTACATTATGATGGGACTTAATGGTTTGTGCAGTAGCTGTACCACTTTCAATAATATCTGTGTAAAGAGTACCTTGTGCTAAGAAATCAATTCCTTCTAATTTTGCTGCTTCATCATCAAACACATAGATGAATTCATTTCCGATAATTTTTCGTTTTTTCTCAGGGTCACTTACACCTTCTAACTTAGACATAAAACGTTCTTTCGCATCTACTTTAATGACATTCATGTTAAAGCCTTCTGTGAAAGTTTTCATTACCCCTTCCGCTTCGCCTTTGCGAAGAAGTCCATGGTCTACAAATATACAGGTTAATTGATCGCCAATAGCTTTATGAATCAACACAGCAACAACAGAAGAATCTACTCCACCACTTAAGGCGCAAAGAACTTTCTTGTCGCCGACTGTCTGGCGAATTTTTTCCATTTCAATTTCAATGAAGTTCTCCATTGACCAGTCACCTTTGCAGCCACAAACACCGAATACAAAGTTTTTCAATAATTCATTTCCATATACAGAGTGACGTACTTCTGGGTGGAATTGAACAGCATATAATCCTTTTTCTTCATTACTCATCGAAGCAATCGGACAAGAAGCGCTTGTTGCATCAATTGTAAATCCAGCAGGAGCTTCGACCACTAAATCACCATGGCTCATCCAAACAATTTGTTCTGTTGGAAGGTCAGTGAATAACTTAGAGTTGTTTTCAATATTAATTGCTGCTTTTCCATATTCACGATGCTTTGCTTTTTCCACTTTTCCGGCAAAATGCTGGGTCATCAATTGCATTCCATAACAAATACCAAAAATAGGAAGTTCTAAATCGAATATTTTTTCATCTACGCCAAATGCATTTTCATCATATACACTATTAGGTCCGCCTGAAAAAATGATTCCAGAAGGGTTTAATTCCTTAATCTCTTCAGCTGTAATGGTATGTGGATGCAACTCACTATATACTCCAAATTCTCTTATTCTTCTTGTAATCAATTGATTATATTGACTACCAAAATCTAGGACAACGATCATTTCCTGACCTTCTATATGCGCTTTCCCCATTCCTATTCACCCCAACTACTCTATTTGAATTTCTCTTCTTACTATTTCCAAATACCTTCATTATTCATGCTTATCTTTTTCTCTTAATCAGATTTTGTTTTTTACAAAAAAGCTGATTTCGAAAGAAAACAACCACCTTTTATAAAATACCAACAAAAAAAGACTAGAATCCGCCTCAAATAAAAACGAAGGCAGAATTCTAGTCTTCTTCATAAAAGCTAAATAAATCAAAGACTTATCTGCCTTCATAGTCAGATCATTTAAGGCGACCCGGTAGAGACTCTCGAACCATATCATCGAGGATATATGAAGGAATTATATATAGATGTGAATATTGTAACAACATGTCGAATCGATGGTCAAGCTGTTGTTTTTTTAATTAAATTTTCCCACAATTCTTTCACATCTTCCCAAGTCTCTTTTTGTATATAACCTTTATACAGATATTCCTCATATTTAGCAGTCAATTGGCTCATTTCTTCACTTGAATAAATATGATCTATTTGCTTTGCATACTCTCTTAAGGTAATTTCTTCCTTCTTGCGGAGTCCGGCTATCTCTAGTAGATGCAGCAGCACCATATAAGCTTTCGGAAAATTAGCTTCCTCTGTTGTATTTCGGAATTTCCAAATGTAATAATAAGGAAGCCATTTATAGCGAAATTTATAGGCTGCTAATCCTGCTGTAATGATGATTACTAGAACTATAGTGACCCACTGCCAATTTTCTTTAGCAGTAGTTTTATAACTTTCCCATCCTTCTGTAGATGGTGATGCTTGCTCTATTGTTTGCTCTGGAGTTTCTGGTTTTTGCTCTGGCGTTTTTGGCTGTTGTGCCTTTTCCTCTGGTGTTTGTGTTTCATTATTCTCAGTATTTCGATTGCTTTCCACATCATTAATATACGTATTCGCATTAGAGAATCCTTGCGTTGGCTCAAAGGAAACCCAGCCTACTTCTGGAAAATAAACCTCTACCCATGAATGTGCATTATTATTTGTAACCTCATAGCGGCGAATATCCCCGTCCGCTTCTACAAATTCTCCCTCTGTAAAACCTTTAACCCATCTTGAGGGAATCCCAATAGAACGCAGCAGGGTAACCATAGAAGTCGAATAGTTATCACAATAACCCAGCTTTGTTTCAAATAAGAATTGATCCACATAATCCTCTTCCTCATTCGGGACTGCAACATTATTTTGACTATAAGCAAAACCATTAGAGGAGAAATAAGTTTCTATCGCACGTACCTTTGCAAATAGATTTTCATCATTTTTCGTTATATCAACAGCAAGATCTTTCACTCTTTGCGGCAATGAATCGGGAAGCTGAAGGTAGCGTTTCACCATGTCTGGATTATTTCTTATAAAGTCTTCCATATCAGCTGTTGTTAACGCATTTAGACTGTATTCCGGCACATCAAATTTAACCGAGTAACTTTCTACATATCCATTAAAAACACCACGTTCATTCCCACTTTCAATTTCCATGAACGAATTAGCAGCAGATACTTCTTTTACCCCTAATGGGTATAGTAAATAAGAAAAGCCATTGGTAAATTGCACGGTGCTTTCAGACTCTGTCCGCTTCACATTTTCCCCTTCTACAAAAGAGACAAAAGGAATTTCGCCACCTTGATCTAATACTTCAAAGTTGTCCCGATTTAATTTTAAAGATTCCTCTGATTGGACCCAGCCTTTTCCGGTATAAGTATCTTTCGTTTCTACCTTCCAATAATGAGGCTCTTCTACCTCCGCAACAAAGACCAAGGAAGAATCACCAATAAAGTCTCCCCCTAACCTCGAATCATCGACACTATAACCAACTCGATGAACACCGCTTCCTGGAATATCTCCGTCCTCTTCTCCTCCTTTATCCCCCATTGTCTGGATAAAAGGAACAGGATCTGGCCAAATAGGATCTGCCTTTGGTGATAAGTAGCCAATCCCAGCACTTCCAATTACGAATAAAAGTAAAGGAATCATCCATTTTACGATCGAACTGTTAGTATTTCTAGCTCCTTCTTTATCACTTAATCGAAAGAATGTTAACATGCCCATTGCTGTAAAACCTATGATTACCGTACGAATAATTGCCGCATCAGCACTATAAATCGTAAAAGTATCTAATACGGTAATATAAATAATTGTCAGCAAAAAGAATGTAAAAATCTTTCTTCGCTTAATTAGCCAATAATCAATTAAATACGCCATCAGCCATAATAAAATGAAACAGAGACTGCTTTTAAACATATTTGTCATTTCCGGCCACTTTGTATTAAATACCAATGCTAAATTATCGATAAATTCGGCTGCAAAAGGTTGAATCCATTGAAAAGTAAAAAATGATTCCTCATAATATAAATATTGAAGAATAAATATAATATAAACAGTCTTTAATGTGCCGCTTACCCAGCTCGGTGTCCGGAAAAAGGCTAACAATAAAGATAACGCAAGAAATAAGTGAAAAACAATCACATTCTCTGTATTCGTTAATGCTTCCAACGGTCCGAGCCATTCACAAATTAATAAAAAACCTAAAATATATAATAAAAAATTGGCAATTGTGATATGTTGTTTGCTATAGGGTGTTCCCATTTATGCCACCCCCTCTCCAAGAGCCTCTTTAAATCTCCCCTTAGAAACAGGAATGATTCGAATGCCCTTTTTTCCAGCAAATGCAC
Organism: Niallia sp. FSL W8-0177; assembly: GCF_038006285.1. NCBI lineage: Bacteria > Bacillati > Bacillota > Bacilli > Caryophanales > Bacillaceae > Niallia > Niallia sp. FSL W8-0177. The sequence continues at coordinate 4,853,945 of NZ_JBBOUX010000001.1, read as the reverse complement.
TTAATGTTCTTTCTTCATTAGATAAACCTTCCTTTTGTCCCGTGATGGTAAATATCACAATATTATATCTTTTACTTGCCAACCACCCAGCTTTATCTATAAGTTCTCTCGTTACTTGGGAAGTAATTAACATGATAGTGGCCTGTGGGGGCAATTGACTACTTTCATTATCTAAAACCTCTGCTAATGTGATTTCCTTTGTAGTACGTACTTTCGCTAAATGATGGAGAAGGTATTGTTGGTGACTTTCCCCTCCTCTTATTGGAAAAATTTTACGATCCGTATCTACCGATAATAAGCCTACTTGCGCACCTTTTTTTAAAATAGCTCGAATGATAGAAGCGGTGAAAGACACTGTCGTTTCCATTCTTTTATTTTCTTGGCAATCCATCACAATCATAATGTCATGCGACTGCTTTTGTTCAAATTCCTTTGTCATCATATTATTGCGCCTTGCACTTGCTTTCCAGTTAATCCATGAAAAGCGGTCACCTGGCTGATACTCTCTCACACCAACTGCCATTGTCGTATCTCGCTGCACTCGCTCCTTCGATGAAGTCATTCCCTGCTCATAGTGATTTTCCAGCGGTTTATATATCATTTCTTCAATAGGAGGATACACTAGAATCCGTTCTACTTGAATATAGACCTTCTCCTTCTCAATCAGACCTAAAGGGTCGCCTAATTGGAGACAGATTTGATCAAATACATGCTCTCCTCTTGGCAACTCCTTCACTGTATAATTAAAGCGTAGTCTCCGCTTTAATCCAGGCATTAGCATTCTCTTTTCTTCTATTTTCTGCCCCACTGTGGAACTAAAGGAATCTCTCACCACCATATAAAAAACAGGAAAAAACGAGTTTCTCGTTAATTCAATTTCTACATGCATTTCTTCTTTCGCACTATATTCATATTTCAAAATCTTTCGTTTCACTTGCCAATCCCGCATTGGATAGACTGCAATAAAAAGACCATATAAAGCAAATGGTAAAAAACTATAAAATAAAAACCAGCTTACAAACCCACCTTGAAACATAGCATAGGAAAATACCATCACTATTAATAAAAATAGCAAAATTAATTTCCAAATCCGATTTAATTTTTGCAAAGATCTTTTCATTACTTCACTAACCTTTGTACCGGGACAGATACTTGCCCAATAATTCGATTAATAATTTCTTCTGCTGTTATCCCATCGAACTTTGTTTCTGATTTTAAAATCATTCGATGAGCAAAAACAGCTTTTACTAAGAATTGCACATCATCTGGGATGACATAATCTCTTCCTTGAATAAAGGCATAGCTTTGTGATGCTCTCATTAATGCAATGGAACCCCTCGGACTGACCCCTAGATAAACACTCGCATTTTCTCTTGTTGCAGTAGCGAGTTCCACAATGTATTTTTTAATCGTCTCATCCACATACACTTGTCTTACTTCATTTTGAAGAGTAAGTAACTCATCTAAGCTAACAACTGACTCTAATTTTTCAATTGGCGCTGCTACTTGGACTCTAGTTAACACTTCTATTTCTTCTTCTACAGTTGGATATCCCATATTCATTTTCAATAAGAAGCGATCTAATTGTGCTTCTGGTAGAGGATAGGTTCCTTCATATTCAATTGGGTTCTGGGTTGCCATAACAAAGAATGGCTTTTGTAACTGATGTGTCACACCATCAATCGTTACACTACTTTCCTCCATCGCTTCCAAAAGAGCTGACTGAGTCTTTGGAGATGTCCGATTTATTTCATCAGCTAGAATAATATTTCCCATGATTGGTCCTGGCACGAATTGAAATTCTAGCTCTTTCGGGTTATAAATAGACACTCCCGTTACATCAGAAGGTAAGAGGTCTGGAGTGAATTGAATTCTACGAAAATTAGCTCCCACTGATTTCGCTAAAGCTCGCACCATCATTGTTTTCCCAACTCCTGGAACATCTTCCAATAAAACATGCCCTTGGGCAAGCAAAGCAATTAAACTCAGTTCTGCTACATCCCTTTTCCCAATCATCACCTTTTCGATATTACCGATTATTCTGTTAATTGCCAAACTATGATTTCCTGCCATTCTTCTCCTCCTGTTGCATTTCTAGTAACTTGCTAGTTTATGTGATTGTTACGACCCTATCTTTCAACTAAGCAATCATTTTCTTACTAGTAACCAATCGATTCTTTTCATCTAGCTTCTATATCTAGCATTGCCATTTTTTAAGATAAAAATTCCTGTGGATTTAAACCTAATTCTCGACAAATTTCTGTCACCACTTGTTTTTCCCTTTGATCGAAATGACCATCTGCATATCCAATCGCAATACAATACCGAGCTACAAGTCTAGCAATCTCTGGCTTTGAACGAACTTTTCCTAGTGCTCGAAAGCTTTCAGCTCTACCAATAATTTGATCATATTCTATTTTTCGGACAAAGTAATTAAATTGCTGAATTACTTTATTTGTATCAAAAACACGTAATTCCTCACTTTGATGGATAAACTCCATCATTTTTTGTTCTTCTGCATGGTCTAGCCTTCCATCAGCCATTCCTACTAATGCACATGCAGCGACAACAGCGTCAAGTACATCTGGATTTTTATAGCGCATAAAGAGATCTCTAGCTCTTTGTTTCTGCTGCCTTCCCCATTCAGCATAATCCGTCTGAGATGGAGACCAACTATAGCCACAACTATTGCAAGTTATTTTCAGCTGTCCTTTTCCGATAAATCCACCTAATAAACCGACAGGTCCTAAAATCAATCCTCCAATTGCCGCTTTGCCAATTCCGAAGCCTTTTTCGCCGGTACGGACATTTGTACTTCTACATCTTATACACTGCATATGATCACTAGAATAAGCGTCATTAACAGCATCTTGTCCATACATTTGTGGATTTCTATTAGTATAAGACTGTTGCCAGTTTGGCTGATAAGCCCCGCTACTTGAAGCCGGATAAGTTTGCGTTTCAAATGACTGGTAGTAAGGCCTATTAGGTTCTTGATAAGCTTGTTGGATAGAATCATTAGGATAGGCAGGTGCTTGGGGTTCATCATCAACTGTTACTCCAAAATTGCTGCATAAGGCAGCTAACCCACCTTGAAAGCCACTTCCGACAGCATTAAATTTCCATTCTCCGTGATGTCGGTATAGCTCTGCTGCAACAATAGCAGTTTCAACTGTATAATCTCTTCCAAGATTAAAACGAAGAAGTTCTACTTGATCTCCCTCATTAAATACTCTGACATAGGCATTAGATATTTGTCCAAAATTTTGTCCTTTATTATAAGCGTCATGAATGGTAATGGTAAAAGCAATGCGTTGAATAGTGGAAGGTACTTGGGATAAATCCACTCGAATTTGTTCATCGTCCATTCTGCCATGCCCGTTCCGGTTATCTCCACTATATACTACCGATCCATTAGGACCAGTTGGATTATTATAAAATATAAAATCATTATCACTCCATACTTTATGATTATCGCCCAACAAAAAAGCTGACGCATCTAAATCATAGTTGGCACCATGCTGATTGATATCCCAGCCTAAACCAATTACTACATTCCTTAACCCAGGATGTGATTTTGTCAAATCTATCTTTTGACCCTTGCTTAGCATAACCCCCACGAAGAACCTCTCCTTTTTTACATTCAAATTCTTCCAACTATCGATACCTATTATTTTACAGCATTATCTAGGTAATTGTACGTATATTCATTTACAGTTATATTACAACTACCCCTTTTACGATATAAAACATGAAAAAGTTTCTTCTTTTAGCAACTCCTTATTATCCTTTTTCTTTCTATACCTTTTCTCTTCTAATTTGTAATTTTTTTTGGAGGTTTGTCATAAAAAAGATAAAGTAGACATGTTTGTCATGAATTTGGTAGGTTCGTAACGGTTATTTAACCGAACAAAATTCACTTGTACTGTAGAATGGAATAGGTAAAGGAGTTGTTATGTATGTTATTGGGTTCCCTTATTTGTAAGATACGAAAATATCATAAATATAATTATTATTACAGTGGTATATGCATCACTTGCGGAGAAGTAAGAAAAGAATACGAGAAAGTACAAGAAGACACCATAGAGGAACAAGCAGAGGAAAAAGATATTACAGATCGATCGATTACACAGTAATCATTTATCATATAAAATTCTATCCCTTCTTCATTTAAGGCTTTGTTCAATGAATCGTTTTGGCAAAAAAATAAATACTTTCTAAACAATATTTTACTTGAACAAAGCCTAAATAATTTAACTTATCTTCAATAATTAAAACTTCTATCAGCGGGAGGTTCTTCCTCCGCACTGATGGTTATATTTGGACCACTAATGGAATAACTAACGATTAACAACTCTTTGTATATGAATAGCTAAATATAACTTTTCATTATCTGTTAAAGAATAATTGAATTGACTTTCAATATATTCATTTATTTTTTCCGTGCATCTAAAGGCTTCTCTATGCTTATGTTTCACCATTTCGAATAGATATGGATCATCATCATCCATGTATGTCTTGCTATAGAGCCTTTGTGCAAAGAACTTCAAATGAGTAAGAAATCGAAAATAGTTTAAAGAGTCCTCATCAAATTCCATCTTATAATGGTATTTAACAATATTTAATATATTTTGCATAACCTTTGTGATGTTTGCAATATTAGGCATTTCTTGACTCAGGTCTGAATTAACTAGATGCATTGCAATAAAACCAGCTTCATCTTCTGGCAGCTCAATACCTAATTTCTCTTTCATTAGTTGAATGGTCTCTAATCCAATAGCAAACTCTTCCTTATAAAACCTTTTTATTTCCCATAATAAAGCGTTCTTAATTTCAAACCCCTTTTGGATTCTCTGAACAGCAAAATGCAAATGATCGGTTAAAGAGATATAAAAACTATCATTTAACTTTCTGCCTAGCCTGCTGCTAGCAATCTTAATGACTTCCTCTGTGATTTCGATATATTCAACAGGTACTTCATATAAAAGTGTTTTAAACTTTTCCGACATATCATTATTTTTCAAAGCAAATACTTTTTCTATTTTTGCTTCTTCCACTAAATCACCAGGCTTCTTTTGAAAAGCTATACCTCTACCCATTACTACTAATTCTTCGTCTTGTTCATTAAACGCAGCAATTACATTATTGTTATATACTTTTTCTATTTTCATTTGACCACCTGTAGTTTAATATGGCTTTTTTTCCTTATCATGGATAAGTGATCGTGATAATGGTTTAAAAATAGGAAAGAAGGAAAGCTGAAAAATCAACTTTCCTATTTCCAATTATACATTCTCTCCATTAGAGGCTATAACCTCTTTATACCAATCAAAGCTTTTTTTCTTTGATCGCTCTAATGTTCCGTTCCCTTCGTTATCTTTATCTACATAAATATAGCCATAGCGTTTTTTCATTTCACCAGTAGAGGCACTTACAATATCAATTGGCCCCCAGCTCGTATATCCGATCATTTCTACACCATCCTCTATGGCCTCAGACATTTCTAACACATGCTTTCGTAGATAATCTATCCGATAATCATCCTTTACCTCTCCATCTTCCGAAGGAATGTCGACAGCACCTAACCCATTTTCTACTACAAATAGTGGCTTTTGATAGCGATCATACAATTGATTTGCAGTGATACGGAAACCTTTAGGATCAATCGTCCAACCCCATTCCGACTTTTCCAAGTATGGATTTTCAATAGAACCAAACACATTGCCCGAAGTCTGCTTATTGACCTCTGGATTTGTACTTGTCGTACGACTTGCATAATAACTAAAGCCTATATAGTCAACCGTATACTTCTCTAATAACGCTTCATCCTGCTCTTCCATTTCAATCTTTAAATTCTTATCTCGGAAAAACCTTTTCGCATAGCCAGGATATTTCCCACGAGATTGAACGTCTATGAAAAAGAAAGAATCTCTATCTTTTTCCATTGCATCCAAGACATCATCTGGATTACAGGAATATGGATATGTTTGACCCGCCGCCAGCATGCAGCCAATTTTCATATCAGGATTAATCTCATGTCCAGCCTTTACAGCTAAGCTGCTAGCAACCAATTGATGATGGGCTGCTTGATATTTCACTTGAAGCTTATCTTCTCCTTCTTCAAATACCAAACCTGCTCCAACAAACGGTAAATGTAAAAGCATATTGATTTCATTAAAGGTCATCCAATATTTCACTTTATCCTTATATCGCTCAAATAAGGTAGTTGCATATTTTTCAAAGAAATCGACTAATTTACGATTTTTCCAGCTGCCATAATTCTTTACTAAATTTATTGGTACATCAAAATGAGCAATGGTTACGACTGGCTCGATTCCATATTTTAAGAGCTCATCGAAAACATTATCATAAAATTTCAATCCCGCTTCATTTGGAGTAGCGTCATCTCCGTTTGGAAAAATTCTTGCCCATGAAATTGATAAGCGCAATGCTTTAAATCCCATTTCTGCAAATAAAGCAATATCTTCTTTATAACGATGATAAAAATCAATCGCTTCATGTGAAGGGTAAAATTCTCCTTCAAGTGGTTGATAGGAAGGAAGCTTCCCCATCATAATTTCAAATCTTTTATCACCAGTTGGTAATAAATCAACAGTAGTTAACCCCTTTCCATCCTCTAAATAGGCTCCTTCTGCTTGATTAGCGGCAATTGCACCGCCCCATAAAAAACCTTTTGGAAATGCCATAATGTCTCATCCTTTCTCCTAATTCTTGCTTATTTTTACTTAGTTTCGAGGTGGAATAAAGAATCTCCTTGTTGAATCTGTTTTTTATCTGTCATCTCTAAATGAAACTCTCTATAATTTGTAATCACAATTGGTGTTGTTAAAAGCTTGCCTGAATTTGCTATTTCATCCATATCAAATTCAATAAGTAATTGTCCTTTTTTCACTAACTCACCTTGTGTAGTGTGTACAATAAAATGTTTGCCTTCTAATTGAACAGTATCCATTCCGATATGAATCAAAATATCTGCACCAGTATCTGTTGTAATCCCAATTGCATGTTTCGTCGGAAATAAAGCAGAAACCGTCCCATCAGCAGGAGCATATAATTTCCCTTCACTTGGTTCAATAGCGATACCATGGCCAAGTGCACCAGATGCGAATGCTTCATCTTTTACTTCTGATAAAGGTTTTACCTCTCCCTTTAGAGGGCTTAGCACTTCCTCTTTTTCTACCTTTGTTGCTGCTACTTGGTTCGATGCTGTAGTATTTCCTGTTGAATTTTGTCCTTTGTTAATGCCGCCAAAGAACAATGTCAATAAGAACGCTACGATAAAGCCAACTGTGATGGAAATAACTGCTCCCCATAAGTTCATATTGATTCCCTCAGGTGTAATATAAGAAGGAAGACCAAAAATTCCAAGACCGCCAACGATATAACCCTTTATATCTGTTAACCCGGCAATAGCACCACCAATACTTGCAGCAATACAACTAATAATAAATGGTTTCTTTAAAGGTAAGGTAATTCCATAAATAGCTGGCTCCGTTACACCAAAGATACCGGAAATAAACGCTGGATAACTCAATGTTTTTAACTTTTGATTTTTTGTCTTGATCAAAATTGCAAGAACTGCCCCAATCTGTGCAAAAGACGCTGCGAAGACAGGAGATAAAATCGTATCATAGCCAAGTGTCGCTACATTGTTGATAGAAATTGGTACTAATCCCCAATGAAGACCGAAAATAACAATCACTTGCCAGAATCCACCTAACAATAATCCTGCAATAACGGGGCTTAAATTATATAAGTATAAAGATCCTTGACCAATTAATGTACTTGCCCATGTTGCAATCGGGCCAATAACAAGAAATGTAACTGGAACTACAATCACTAATGTAAATAATGGCACAATAAATGTTTTCACTACATCTGGAATTACACTTCTTAGCCATTTCTCTACTTTAGATGCAAAGAATGTCGATAAAATAATTGGGATAACCGAAGACGAATAACTCATTAAAATTACTGGTATCCCTAAAAACGTAACATGGACTGGCGATTCAAATAATGTACCTCCAAACAAAGTATATAATGGATCACCTGTCGTTAAAGTGGATAAGGTTGGATAAACTAATGCAGCCCCTATCGCCATTCCAATAAACGGTGTTCCACCAAATTTTTTAATCGCTGTATATCCTAAGAAAATTGGTAAGAAATAAAATAGTGCGTCACCTGTGGCATTTAGAATTTGATAAGTACCAGATGATTCCGTTAACAATTTTGTTGATAGAAATAGTGCATTAAACCCTTTAATCATCCCTGAAGCTGCTAAAATACCAAGAACTGGCGTAAAAATACTTGAGATCATGTCGATAAATCGATTGAAAAGTGAACCTTTAGGACCTTCCTCTTCCTCTACAGGCTGTTGGTTTTGGAAACCCCCTACTGAAACAACTGCTTTGTATACATCGGGAACATGGTTGCCGATAACGACTTGATATTGACCGCCGCTTTTCATGACAGTTACAACATCATCCATATTTTTTAGGACTTCTGTATTCGCTTTACTTTCATCTTTAAGCTTAAAGCGAAGACGTGTAATACAGTGCACAACACTGGAAACGTTTTCTTTTCCACCTACATTGGCAATAATATCCTTTGCTAATTGCTCATATTTCATTTTTTTACCCTTCCTTCAGCTATGGAATTTGGTTTTTACAAATAAAAAAACCTGACCTGACTAAAATACACGCAAAACAATAGCATGTTCTTCTAGTCAGTTCAGGTTATGCCCACTTAAGGTAACATTCCTTCACGGAACTTTTAAGTTTTGTTATTTGATATCTGTAATTTATCACGTCTTGCAAAATATGTCAACGCTTTCTTTTTAGAAAAGTTAATTTTTTATTCCCTACTTAAATGCCATTCCAATCCATCTTTCAAATTTTATACTTCTCTTTGCTTAATCTCTTTTTTATTGTGTCCTTGACATAGTGCCGGTTTAGATGTGCCTCTTCTTTTCCTACACTTTCGATAATTTTTTCACGGCGTTATGCATCAAGCTTTTAAACTTATTTGATTATGAAGTGTTTTTCTAACAGCTCCTAATCCCTGTATGAATTGTTTAAAAAACAGCTCTACTTTGTCTCCTAACCCTATTGCATATAAATTGCTACCAAATATTCGCTCATTTGATAGAATTGGCTGTAAGTAATTTCCTACTGAGCCAGGGCTGCCAAACTTTATTTTTTTTATTTGCTTTTGTAATTCCTCTAACAAAGGGTCAGGACTTAACGACATTTCCTTACCACCATCATTAATCCCCATCAAATATCGACACCAGGCAGCAATCGTTAGTGGGATAAAGTGTAAATCCTCAACATCCAAATCATCTCTTTTTACATATAATTTAATTGTTTCTCCAAAACGAATAGCTAGTTTTTGAGAGGTGTCAGCTGCTATTCTCTGCGGTGTATCTGGATTGTTTGGGTTGGGGAAACGTACTTCTATTACTTCCTTTATAAACTGCATTGGATGAATAATTCCGGGATCAGTTACGACTTTCATCCCCTCTTCATAGCCTATTTTCTCTACTAAACTTTTAAGATCGTTGTCTTTCATTTCATCCGCAATGGAAGTATATCCTAGTAAACAGCCAAATATAGCCAATGCTGTATGAAGAGGATTCAAACACGTACATACCTTCATTCTTTCAATTTGATCCACTGTATCTCTATTTGTAAAGAATACACCTACTTCTTCTAATGATGGTCTTCCATTTGGAAAACAATCCTCCATAACCAAATATTCACTTTCTTCGGTATTCACAAATGGAGCAATAGTGGGAGCATTTTCTCTTATCTTAATCAATTCTGTACTTCCATAACCAAGGTCAGATAACTTTTCTTTTACTGCAACAGAAGGAAGTGGCGTAATCTTATCTATCATGGTCCATGGGAAAGCAATTTTTGTTTGATCTGTTAGATATTCAATAAATCCTTTGTCCACAACCCCTCTTTTTTGCCAATAAGCAGCAACCGTGAGAATAGCATCTTTCAGCTTATCTCCATTATGGGAGAAATTATCTGTGCTAACTAATGCTAAAGGTATCTTTCCAGCCTTATATCGCTCATTCAACAGCGAAGTTAACATAACCATCGTATGTTTTGGTTGATAAAGTCCTTGTTCTAATTCTTTTATTATAGTTGGTTGAAGATTTCCTTTTATATCTCTTAATTCATACCCTTTTTCTGTAATCGATAAAGTAATGAATTGTAAGGATGAAGTTGTAAATATCTCTATCAGACGCTGCCACGAATAATTATTACTATAGGCAGCTATACTTTCCGCCACACTTGCAATGACTTCCATATCTAGCGTACCGTTACTTTTCATTACTACATTTAGACTTAAGTTATCATATGGATGGTAAATTTTTTCGATTAATCCATCATCCATGGTAGATACAACGATTATTCCTTTTTTCGTTTTTTGTTTTTCAATTAAATGCTGCTGTAATACCGAATGAAAAGCTCTAAATAAATTCCCACCCCCTATATGTAACCAAATAGGCTCTTTCTTTGTCTCTTCCCATATTCCTCTATAATCATAATTAGGTGTTTTTATTCCTATTCTTGAAAAACTATCTTTCTTGGATTGAATAGCCTCTCTATCTAGTAATAACAACATTCTTCGCCTTCTTTATTTTTATTTGCATCGATTCAGTAATCCATTTTTAACTGAAAATCAAAATAACGCTGAGCATTATAATAAGATATATCTTGAACAATTTGCCCGAGCCATTCTATATCATTTGGGTACTCTCCATTTTCCACCCAATTCCCTATTAGATTACATAGAATTCTTCTAAAATAATCATGACGGCTATAAGATAAAAAACTGCGTGAATCTGTCAACATTCCAATAAATCTCGATAATAGCCCTTGGTTCCCAAGTGTTTTCATTTGTGCTACCATACCTTCGATATGATCATTAAACCACCAGCCAGATCCGAATTGTACTTTGGATGGAATTCCACCTTCTTGGAAATTCCCAGCCATCGTTGCTAAAACTTCATTAGCATTCGGATTTAATCCATACAGAATGGTCTTAGGGAGGTTGTCATCTCGATCCAGCTCATCTAATAATTTCGCTAATGGAATAGCAATAGGACTATCTTGCATCGAATCACAGCCTATATTTGCACCAATTGATTGAAATAAACGAGAGTTCGCACTTCTTAATGCTCCGATATGATATTGCATCACCCATCCTCTTTGGCTATATGCTTTACCAAGGCTAACAAGTAAACTAGTCAAAAACTGATTATTTTCTTTTTGAGTAATAGCCTCACCAGTCAACGCTTTTTTTACAATCATATTTAACTCTTCCATTGTTGCTGGTTCATATACAACCATTTCTAAACTATGGTCAGACAATTTGCAGCCAATCCCATGAAAATACTCTATCCTATGATCTATTGCCTCCATCAAAGTGCTATAACTCGTTATTTCCACTCCTGTAAGATTGCTTAGTTTTCCAACATATTCTGCCCAATAATTGCTTTGAATTGCCATTAGGTGATCTGGACGAAATGCTGGTAAAACAGTTGTCGAAAAAGTTTTGTCTTCCTGTAATAACTTATGAAAAACTAAATCATCAATCGGATCATCTGTAGTACCAATAAGAGCTACATTTGACCTTTCAATTAAGCTTCTTGCTGAAAAATCTGGACTCTGTATTTTGCGATTACAAATTTCCCATATTTCCTTTGCTGACGTTTTTTTTAGAATTGCTTCCACTCCAAAATATTGTTTTAACTCTAAATGCGTCCAATGATAAAGTGGATTTCCAATTAACCTTTCTACGGTCTCAGCCCATTTCTCAAACTTACTGTAATCATCTGCATCTCCAGTTATATAGAATTCATCTATGCCATTAGCACGCATGGCACGCCATTTATAATGGTCCCCTTCTAGCCACAGCTCTGTAATATTTTCATACCTTCGATTCTCATAAATTTCCTTTGGCTCTAAATGACAATGATAATCATAGATTGGCATTGTTGCCGCATAATCATGAAATAATTTTTTCGCTGTTTCTGTCTGTAATAAAAAATCTTTATCCATAAAACCCTTCATTTTGTTATCCTCCTCTTAATTAATCTTCACTTGTGTTAAAGCCTCATCTGTCTTTCCACCCCAAAGCTTTTCATAGGAATAACCTGTTAAAGATTCGACCACTTTCTTCGTTTTTGGATCTACATCCTTTTTTAAACCGTTGTTCTTTAAACGTTCAATTTCCTCTACAAGAACACCATGCGTTTCTTTATTTAATTTAAAGGTGAATGCTGTAATTAATGAAATAAAAAGCAGAAGACCTACCCCAATAATCATGATAGACATTATAGTATGAACAGCACTCTGTGGCTGCGTTGCCGAGCCTTGTACAAATCCCCCTGCCTCTAAGATGGCTCCAACTAAAAAGGTGGCAAGCGCTACAGAAGACTTTCTAAAGAACGTCATTACAGAAGCAAAAATTCCTTCTCTTCTTTTCCTCGTAATCATTTCATCTACATCTGGAATAAATGGAAAGACATTCCAAGGAATGAATTCCAGCATACTTCTTCCAATTTGATAAAAGAAGGAAATAACCCCTAACACTAGGATTAAATTACTAGGATGATATAAATAAACCGCCCCATATCCTAATAAACATAAAATCATGGTAGAATACGATATTTTAAATAAATTTGCTGGTCCAATTTTAATCATTAAAAATCCATAAAGAATAGCTCCAGGGAGCCCAATAATACTAAATGAAAGTAGATTCGCTGCTACAGTGGAAGTACTATTTAAAGCGTATACACAAAAGAATACAAATACTGCGTTAAAAGCATCTTTCGCTGTCATCGAACAAATATAAATTAATAAATGTTTACGAAAGCTTTTCACCCTGAAAGTGGAAGCAAAATCCACAAACGTTTGTATCACTACCTTTAAACCATTTTTTCGTTCTTTCTTCTGGCTCATCAGTATCTGTAATTCTTCAGGCGAAACTTCTCGTTCCCATGTAGAACGGAAAGAAATATACACACATATAGCAAAAACAACTGCAAAAAAAGCACCATTAATGAAGAAAGCAAGGGAATTATCTTGTCCTAAAATACTAAAGAGCTGTCCAGGTATAAATGTTGCTAAAAAGGTTCCAAGTCCTGAGATAAACATTCTAGCAGTTGATAATTTCGTTCGTTTATTAAAGTCAGTTGTCATTTCAGAAGGGAGTGTTTCCCATGGAATTAAAACCATCGCTGCAATAATTTCAAATGCTAAATAAGTAAGGAGATAATATAAATAATTCATTCCCGAAGTCCAGAGTAATACATATACAAGCATAAGTGGTGAACCAATCAATAAGAAAAATCTTCGCCGTCCAAATTTTCTTCCTAACTTAAATTTTAAAAAGTTATCTGAAAAGCTTCCCATAAATAAACTGACGACTGCATCTACTATACGAGCAATCGCAATAATAGAAGCACCTTCAACTGGCGTCAAACCAGCATAACTTGTATAAAAGAACAAAAGCCATGCGCCTATAATGGTAAAAGCCCCTCCACCCATCATGTCTGTTAAGCCGTATCCAATACTCCTTGCAAGCGTAACGTCTTTTTGTTTTTTTCCCATTTCTAACGCCTCCTATTTTTATTATCAATACGAACATAGGTAAAACGTTTTCATTTATCTGAAAGCATAATAGGAAAAAAGAAAGTATCAGGAACCTCTCCTTTTCCTATTATCTTTTCTTTATATTTTTTGCATTTTCTCTTTTGTTAAAATTTTGTTTGTATCCCAAGCTCCTAATAAGTACATTACCCCTAACCCGCGATCATATAACCCATATCCCGGCCTGCATACTTCATCCCAAATATGTCTCCCATGATCTGGTCGAACATACCCACAGAAACCGTTTTCATATAATCCATTAACAATTTCAGTAATAGGTACAGATCCATCCTCCACATGATGAGAAGTTTCTATAAAACTACCATCTTCAAAACGTTTAACATTTCTAATATGGGCAAAAGGGATTCTCTTAGTGAATGATTTCACAATATCAACTAAGTCATTACTTGAATTTGCTCCAAGTGAGCCGGAGCAAAAAGTTAAACAGTTAGCTGGACTGTCTACACTAGTTAAAATCCGTTCGATATCTTCTCTGTTTTTGACAATCCGCGGCAACCCAAAGATAGAAAAAGGCGGATCATCCGGATGAATAGCCATTTTAATTCCATATTGCTCTGCAACAGGAGTAATTTCTTCTAGAAAATACACCAAATTATCGAACAAATCCACTTCTGATACATCTTTATATAAAGTAAATAAATGCTGTAAATCTTTTAGTCTCTCTGGTTCCCATCCAGGCAGCGTTAACTCTTTTGTATTTTCTTCCATGTTTTTTACTACTTGCTCAGGTGTAAGAGAAATGACTTTTGTAGCATCAAAATACAATGCCGTACTGCCATCTTCTGTTTCTTTAAATAAATCTGTACGCAGCCAATCAAAGACAGGCATAAAGTTATAACATACTACTTTTACGCCAAATTGACTAAGATTCTTTAATGTTTGTTTATATGCATCAATATATTGCTGTCTGGAATTTAATCCTAGTTTTATATCTTCGTGAATATTAACGCTTTCAACAACATCTGTATGAAAGCCATACTCCTTTGCCTGATTTACTACTTCCGCAATACGCTCCACTGGCCAAACTTCTCCAACTGGTACATCATGCAGAGCCCACACTAGCCCTTTAACCCCTGGAATTTGGCGTATTTGTTTTAAAGTGATGGTGTCATTCCCTTCTCCATACCATCGAAACGTCATTTGCATATTTTGTTTTCCTCCTTTGTCGCACCATCATACTTTTTCCATTAGTATTGCTGCGGATAAAAATATTCAGGAAACTCTTGTAATAAAACACCTTTTTCAGAAAGCATTAATCTCATATGATCAGACATTAATTGTTCTGCTTTTGTCCGATTTCCTTCTAAGATTGCTTCATAAATTTCTTTATGATGACTAATTAATATTTCCCAGTCTAAATCCTTTATGTCTTTTAATCTTAATAAGCGAAATCTATTCAAATGGCCAGCCATATCTTGAATCATTTTCCAAGTTCGCTCTTTGCCACAGCAAATAAAAAGTTCCTTATGAAAACTTTCATCCAAATCGAAGAATTTTTCTTTTTCCTGTTTTCCTACTTCATTGCTTGCCAGCATTTCCTGCATCTTTAAGTTCATTTCTAACTTCAGGGAAATTTCATCAGTTATATTCTCACAACATAGACCAACGATATTTGTCTCAATTATCTCACGAACAAAGCGCGCTTCTTCGGCAAGGCTAAGGTTAATTAGAGAGACAAATGTACCACTCTGCGGAACAATCGTTAATAACTCTTCTTGCGCTAATCTTATAAATGCTTCTCTAATAGGTGTTCTACTGACTTGCAATTCATCTGACATGATTTTTTCACTGATCTTTGTACCAGGTATAAGCTTTAATTTTAAAATTTCATCTTTCAATTGGTTATAAGCAAATACTTTCGCACTATTATTTGACATGAGGGACCCTCTTCTCCTTTTTATATTTTTTTAGTATATAAAAAGGAGGGGGAAATGTCATTCCTTTTCATTAATTTCAATAATCGCCTCCTCCAAAACATATTAATATACTAATATGGTAGTTATGAGTACATTATAACTTCATTTCTTTTGGAATACAATTCAAAAATAGTACTAAAATGTGACAATTGCATTAACAACTTTTGCAATTTATTTACACTTTTATTAGAATTAATGAATTATTATGGGAATACTTAATAATTATTGATGCTTTTAAGGAGGAATGAAATGCTAATACAGAAGAGGAGAGCGTGAAACCAATACGATGAAAAAAGTAAAAAGAAGTATTTATAAAAATTCCTTTATTTATATTGAAAAAGAAGAAGCGTGGTTAAAGGAAAGTATAATCTTTAGACATAAGGATACTTCTTTCTGATTAAATTTTGTGTGGTAACTTAATTTCATCAGAAGTTGTCCTTATTTTTATTGTAAAAATAATCAAAACCGATGAAATTTTACTTGTCGTAAAATTTCACCGGTTTTTCCATCTTAGAGATGTTTTTGTCCCAGTCTCGTATACACATCACGTACCTAAAGGTTTCCGGAAAAAAGAAGGTATTTCCTGTTACGAAGACTAAATTCACGTTTAATATGGTTCAAACTTAGATATAGTTTCTGACGCAATATTAGTACCTATTTCCATACACTCTTGCAAACTCCTATCATTGTAAATTCCTGAAATAAAGCCAGATATATAGGAATCTCCTGCACCGACAGTATTAACAATGTGAGAAGTCTTTGCTTTTTCATAAGTAAACGAATTGCCATCATAAGCTAAACTGCCATCTTCCCCTAACATCGCTATTACAACACCATTCTTTGTTTTTGATTGAGTGATTTTCAGAAATTCTTTGATTCTTTCATCCTTCTTTTCATATGAAAAGAAGGAATAATTCATGTACGGGAGAATTTTATCATTTAATTCATCATCTAACCTCTTTGAAAAATCATGAATCCAAATCTTATTTTGATCATAAATTGAATCTAAATATCTATAAATCTTTGAACGCTTTTCTGAGTAGATAATACTAGAATTCTCTATAATTTTAGAGATAGATCCAGGTAGTTTAAAATCAGCTAATACGTTTTCATAGAAAGACTCGTGAAATCTATCATTATTGATAAGTTTCATCTTTGCCATAGCAGTTGGCTCATCTTTGTTGTATGAATTGCTAATATCGACGCCGTTCTCTTGTAAGGTCTTTTTTATGAATTCACCAAATATATCATTACTAAAAACAGTTATTAAAGAAACATCTATACCTTGTTTCTTTAAGTTGATCGCAAAGTCAACAGCATTTCCTGTAGCGTAAAAAGTTTTCTCTTTTAAATAAATATCTACACAGTTATCACCTATTGCCAATACCTTTTCCTGTTTCTTCATTTTATTCACCCAATAATTGAATAAAATATTTTCTATTTTTTATTCCATCAAATTCTGCGAAATAGATGTCCTGAGCATGACCTAGAACCAGCTTTCGATTTTTTATTGGTAATACACAATTATTGCCCACAATCATCTGTTTTAAATGCCCCGGTGAATTTCCACTCGTCGTGCCATAAGACATTAAAAAATGTGCGTGAGTATAAGGAGAATCTACTGGGACTATAGTATCCAAAAAGTCAAGGATATCCGTTTCTACGCATTCCAAACTTTCATTTATTGTAATTCCGCAAGTCGTATGAGAGCAAATAATAAACACAACACCATTTTCAATCGAACTATTAGAGACTGCTTTTTTTACTTCTTCGGTGATTTTGATTAATTGTGTTTCCATATCAGAACAAAGATGTTTAATCAGTAGCTCTGTTTTCATCAATATCCCCCTTTTCCCCCAAGAATCGCATAGCATTTTTATAAAGAACCTTTGAGCGAGTTTTTTCAGACATATATACTTTCTCTAGGCCGCGCAAAATTCTAATGGGTCTAAATCTAGGAGTATTAGAGCCAAACATTACTTTATCCGGAAAGTTATGATCTAACCAGTATTTCCCCATGTCTCTTGTGAACACCTGTTCAAAGAACAGCTCAGGACTATCCATGTAAAGCATTGATGTATCAGTGTAAACATTAGGGTATTTTACGAGTAGTATCGCTGTTTCTTTTACAAATGGCCACCCAAAATGAGCTAAGCACATTCTTAACTTGGGGTACTTAATTGCAATTCTTTCAAATCTAAAAGGATGAGCAAACTCGGATATCGAATTTTTATCCCAGGAAAAACCCGCGTGAAACATGATAGGCTTATCATATTGCAAACATTTTTCATATATGGGGTAATAATCTGGATGATCAGGTGAAAATTGTTGTTTCGCTGGGTTAAGTTTTAAACCACTCAAACCAAGTGTGCCAAAAGCATGCTCCAATACTTCTAGAGCATCAGCTCTATTCGGATCAACACTTGCAAAACCGATAAATCTTTCTGGTCTTAAATAAACCAGCTTCTTAATTTCATCATTAGAAATAAGGGTATCACCTGTTGTTGTCGTTGTGTCTAAAGGAAGTAATATTGTTTTACTGATTTTCGCAAGATCATTTTGCTTATCTATGACAGTGAGATCTGATGGACTCATCAAGCCTAGACCCATTTCCTTCATTCTAAAATTCAGACGTTCTTCACTCTCACTAATAGGGCTATACAGGGAAGGATGGGCGTGTACGTCAATTATAGTCATTGCTTTGCCTCATTGTTATTATCTTCTAGCCATTTTATCGTCTTAATTAAGGCTTTCTCTGGTTCTAAGAAGTACCTTCGATCAAGAAACTCAAGACCAAGGCACCCCTGATAACTTGTTGATGCTATTTTCTCCAGTGCATGTTGCATATTTAAGCTTCCATCGCCTGGCACTAAATGTCCACCAGGATTACCATCTACAAAATGGACGTGATGCAGATTGTCACCTAATGTATCAATGAAACTGTCAATCGATTCCTCACCTGTTGAAGCGACTACATCGATATCTATAAGTCCCTTTAATGCATGACTCCCCACCTCTTCAATCATTTTTACAATATGTGAAGAAGTATTAAATACATGTGTTGAATACTTTGTAAATGCTTCAAGAACTAAAGTGACTCCTTCGTTTTCCGCCGCTTTAGAAATAGCTTCTAAAGATTGTCTACACCATTCCCATTGCTGAATAATAGGTATATCAAGATATGCAATACCTGTTGTTACCAACACTTTTTTACAATCTAATACTGTAGCTGCTTCAATATGTCTCTTAAAAAAATCAATACTATTCTGTCTGTATTGTTTATCGGGGTGACTTATGCTAATTGGATAGACAGCTTGTTCTGGAGTTAAACAATCCACTTTCAGATTCCTATAATCAATTTTTTTCTTCAGCTCCTTAATGTCGTTCAAAGTAAAATAATCAAGATGAAAATGAGGACCTGAAGCCCATAATTCAATATATTTAAAACCTAACTCACTTACAGAATCCAAAAAATAATCAATCGTGTATCTCTTAAAGTGATAATTACCAGGTGCTATTCTATCTATCTTCATAAATACACTCCCTTTATAGAATAATACTTCCTAAAATTGTGGCTACAATTACTGATATTATAGTGTTTATTAATCCAGGAACCATAAAGCTGTGGTTAAGGACATACTTACCAATCTTTGTAGTACCCGCTGTATCAAAGGATATTGCTGCTAACGTTTGAGCTGAAACAGGTAGAAAATAGTTCGCGTTAACCGCCATCCATGCACCTATTATTATTGCTGGAGGTAGATTTAATCCTATGGCAATAGGAATCATGATGAGCGTTGTCGCTCCTTGGCTTGTTATCAAGGCAGCTACTGCGAATACAACAACTGCAAATAGCCATGGATATCTGTTGACAATTTGAGCTACATTCTCTTCGACAAATTCCTGATGTGCTAATATAAAAGTATTACTCATCCAAGCTAAACCAAAAGCACAAACTATAGCTAAAGCACCTGCTTTAAAGATAGAGCCACTTAAGATTTCTTCAATTTTCGGCTTACATACTATTATTATTAGAGCTGCACAGGTCAACATGATAATCTCAATAGTATATGGCATTGATAATGGAGTAACTTTTCCCTCAATTACCCAAGAAGGTCGTAAACCTGTAAATAATCCCAAAACAATAACAGAAACCACAGCAAGTAAGAAAATTAAAACAGACCATTTTTGAGAATTCGCTATATCCTTAATTTCTTTCCTCTCAAACTTCTTGATAAAACCTTCTTCCAACCGTCTTATATATTCAGGATCTTGGTGAAGTTCTTTGCCCTTTTTTATTGTTAGAACAGAACTTGCTATTACTCCAATAAGAGTTGCTGGAATCGTTATCATTAATAATTTTGAAAAAGATACATCAATAGTTGCCATAAAACCAATCATGGCTGCCGTTGCTGCTGACATAGGTGAACATGTTATGGCTTGTTGAGATGAAATGATACTATTAGAAATTGGTCGTTCTGGTCTAATACGGTTATCTATTGATAATTCATTCATTACTGGCAGTAAACTATATACAACGTGACCTGTTCCAGATAAGAAAGTGAATATCCAAGCCACTATTGGTGCTATTATAGTAATATTGCTCGGGGATTTTCTCAGTATCTTTTCAGCTATGATCACTAGATAATCCAACCCTTTGGAGGACTGTAAGGCCGAAGCGGCTAAGACGACCCCCAATATAATGAGCATAACATCGATTGGCGGACTAGCAGGTTGCATACCGAATACAAAGACAAATATCCCCACGCCAACTCCACCCAACAATCCCATAAAGACATTACCTACTCTAGAGCCAAAATAAATCAGTACAATTATTAGTATCAATTGTATCCAAAACATCGGAATCCCTCCCGCCTCATTGTAAGCACTTTCATTTATTGCTAAGCAAGTAAGAATTTTAAACTCTTACTTGCTTACCATATCCGAATGCACCTTCGATTTTGCAAATTTCAGCTGCAAACTTTGAACCCTTTTTCATTGCATTCTGTATTACTTCAAAGGTTAGATCGTCATCTTTAAACCTAAATGAACCATTTGATTGATCTAACAATTCAATGAGGAAGGCGGTTAAATAAGCATCTCCTGCTCCCATAGTATCAACAACGTCTTCATCTATAATTGCTGGTTGATATATAAAATCACCTTTATATAACGCGTATGAACCATTCTCCCCCACAGTGCCGACTATAAGATCGGCTCCAAGCTCTTCAGCCTTTTTCATTTCCCTTTCTCTTTCAGAACTTGTTAAATGACTGCAAGAGAGGAAGGCTATATCTATATAGGGGCATACTTCCTTCAAATATTCGTCATTCCATCGGACAGAAAAATCAAAAGATATTGGAATATCTAGAGATTTTAAAGTCTTCAGTTCTGATTCAATATAGCTATTTAGGCTTGTATGAATTAGGGAAAATTCACTTATATAAGAAATCACCTGATTAGTAAGTTCCCATTTTTTTTCTTTGGCGACACCGCCTTTATTAGAGCCTAAAAACACTCTTTCATTCTTATCTAGTTTTACCTTCGCATACCCATTCTCACCACTATAAGTTTTAGAGTAAGAATAATCTATTTGAAGTTCATCCAAAACAGCTTTAATATATTCAGCAACATCATCGTCGCCAAATTTCCCAATGTAAGCAGATTTAATATTATTCATTTTGGCATATACACTGAAATTCAGAGCATTTCCTCCCGGGTACATCTTTCCTTCCAAGACATATTTATCGACTACATTATCCCCTATACCAATAACTTTATATTTTCGCATATGGGGCCTCTCTTAATATTCTACTTTCCACATATATCTTCTTGTTGAAAGCGGATGCTCTCGAACTGTTGCTAGTGCCTCATTATAAACAGGATACACATTATTAAATAATAAGTGGTTAAAGTAATCAATTACATCAGCATCAATAGTAGATAATCCTAACTCTTTAGCATCCAATACTTCAATACGTCTCGCATATTTCTTTAAGAACGTAAGTGCACGCTCATCAAGAGCCCGTGTACTTCCTTCGGAAACCTGGATGACAAACGGAATTTCAGCATCTGCAATTTCAAAAGGTCCATGGAAGAACTCTCCTGTATGAATTGTAGATGAATTAATCCACTGCATCTCCATAAAGATACAAATACTTTGTAAATAAGCAGCTCCATAACTTGCTCCACTTGCCAAAGTATATATAACATTGTCATCTTTATGCTCATCAGCAAATCTTTTTGCACGCTTTTCAACATGTTTGCGTGCATTTTTTACGATAAGATCAATCTTTTGACGACCATCCATAAATTTTTCGTAATATGGGTAACCTTCCACTTGATTCAGAAGTTCGACAGCTGTCAGTAAAGCTTGCATTGTTTTTTCTTCAGCTATATCTTTGTCTGGACCAAAAGTATAATCAACAATATAGTCTGCTTCTTTTGTTATAGGTGAATCAGATATCCAAGTTAGGGCAATAACTGGTACTCCTTTTTCCTTTCCAATTGCAGCTGCTTTAACAGTCTCAGGTGTATTCCCTTTATGCGATGCAACTACAAGAACAGAGTTTTTTCCAAATGCTTTTGGAAGGTTGTGTACAAACTCATTACTAGAATATAGCCCCACTTTAATTTCCTTGGACTCTTTCTCTAAAAATGCTTTAGCTGGGTAAAAAGCAGCGTAAGATCCTCCGCATGCAACGTAATAAACTTCCTTAACACCCCCATCTTCCTTTTTATCACTAATAATCTTTCTGATAATCTCTTTAATATTCATTATGACTCCTCCTATCCTAATTTGTATTGCTTTGTATATTTCGATTATAATACAAAGCAATACAAATTGCAACAGCGCTTTCATATTTATTTTCACTCTCTTATTTGTTATAATTTAAAAAACAAAACGAGCTAATGAGGGATTATAATTATGGATATTAATGAATCAATACCAAAATATGAGCAGTTGAGAATGAAAATACTGAATGATATTGAGAGAGGCATTTTGAAGAAGGGAGATAAAATTCCCACTGAAAATGAATTAAGTAAAAATAATCAAATTAGCCGGGTAACTGTAAGAAAAGCTCTAGACTCCCTAACAGAAGAAGGTTATCTGATCAGAATTCCAGGTAAAGGAACTTTTATAACTGAAAACAAGCTATTAAAAGACATTGGTAATACAATAGGATTTAGCGAAAATACTAGAATGCAAGGAAAAAAACCTGGTGCGAGGGTAATTGAAAATAAAATAATTGACTTAGAAGAAGAAGAGCAAAACGTATTCGGTACTCTTGGTAATACAAAACAAATTAGTATTGTCAGAGTTAGAACTGCTGATGACATCCCTGTTTCAGTTGAATATTCTCGATTTCCAATGGACTTCGATTATCTACTAACTGAAGACTTAAATAACACCTCACTTTATGACATCATAAAAGAGAAGAGTAACATTAAATTTGGTAACTCTAGAAAGGCAATTCAGATTGTAAGTGCCTCTTTTGAAGAAGCCATGTATCTGAACGTAAAGGAAGGCCATCCTGTCTTATGTATAGAAAGTTTGGTAAAAGATATTAAAGGTAGCACAATTCATTCCTCAAAACAAATTATGCTCGGGGACAAATTTACATTAATTGTTTAAAAAGGGCTTCCAAGACGATTATCCTTGTAAGCCCTTTTCCCAATTAATGTATAAGAAAAAATAATGCCACTGTTGATAATACATAAATTAACAATAACACGCCTATCTTTAGTAATTCACTAAGTTCATTTTTTTCACATGCATTTTTAAAGTCCATAATAACACTCCCTTATTCACTAATATTTTTTTTGATAAAGCTCCTTTTTGATGGAGAGGCTTCAAACTAGATACTATAGCTAAAATTCATCCTTGGCTACAAACAAATAATAACAGGTACATACCCTTTTGGGTCATTATATACACCCATCAAGTCAGATATAATAACTTGGCAAAAGGGTACGTATCACAGAATTTATTACCTAGATGAACCAACAACTGATCTAACTACTTTCTTTTTCTATGCGACTGCTAAGCTACATGAAGAAGTGGGCTGCATAGCGAATTTCCTAAACGACAGTGATTATAATTTACAAAATATTAAGAATTTGACTGATCTACCAGCTAAAACATCCTGCTGCATAGACGCTGCTTCACTAATTACTCTTTATAAATTCTTCACTGCTTTCTCCATTTCCGTTTCACCAGAGACTAAATCAAATGATTTATTAAACACATTTTTTTCTTTTATAGAAGCCATTATTGTCGCTGCTACATCTTCTCTTGGGATCACTCCTCTTTCTAGATTCTCAGCAGCTGCAACCAAACCAGTACCAGCTTCATTTGTTAATCCGCCCGGACGAATAATGGTATAGGTTAATCCACTCTCCATAAGAATGCGATCAGCATAGTGTTTTGCTACATAATATGGCTTAATTTGTTCATTCCAGTTTTCTCGATGATGCGCCTGCAACGCACTAACCATTACAAACCGTTCTACCCCTGCATTCTTTGTTGCCTCCATCATTTTCACAGCACCATCAAGATCAATCAATAATGTTTTATCATATCCCGTTTTCCCACCTGAACCTGCTGTGAATACGACGGCATCACAACCTTTCACTGCAGACTCTAGCTGTTCCACCGTTTCTTCCAAATTACCTAAAGCAGTTTCTATTCCGACTTTGTCAAAAGCTTTCTGCTGTTCTGACGTTCTTACCAATGCTCTAACAGAAAACTCATTACTTTCGTGTAATAATGTCACAAGCTGTTTACCTATTTGCCCGTTTGCTCCAACCACTAATACTTTCACAGCACTGACTCCTTTCTAATCCATTTTCTACTATTATTTCATCCAATTGTTTCTTTTTCAAATAGCGTGCTTTCTAAGGGATAGGAAAAAGGCTTCCACTTAAGTGAAAACCCATTAAATTTAATACCATTTTAGTCTAAATATCTCTTTATCTCTTTTATTACTTCTTTCATCTCATTTACAAGGCGATTTCGTTGGCGGACAAATAATGTGCTTAGAAAAAGAAATTCTTCTGGAGACGTATTGCTCCAATAAACCGATTTCACCTTCGCTAAGCCAGGATATGGCTGAAAAGGGTCTGTATTATCATAATCATACTTACTAGAAGAAGAGAATTTAAGTCTATTCAATATCCCACCAACTGTTTTTAAAAGTTGATTATAGGAATCAACATCAGTGACTTCTTTTTCTAAAAGCTTTTCAACCATAGTTGTGACCTTTTCAAAAATAGAATGAATCATTGTAAAGTCAAAAGCCTCATCCGAATCTGCATCCAGTTCGTTAATAATCGCTTTGCTTTTACTCAAAAAGCGAATAAGGTTAACCGGTAAAAGAGAAATATTCGCTAAATAATCCACTAGCTCTATATGCATTCCAGTATCTCTCACCAATAGATTACTATCCACTTTATCTATTAAATCCTCTTCTGTATGCCACCACCAGTTTCCTCCTGGTGTTTGATAGCTTTTTTTCTGATGTGGCGGTTCGTATTTAAGCATTAAATGAATTGGGATATTCGTCCCCCAAAAAGATTGATCGGCTCCTCTAGGTAAATACTCTATCCTAGACGGCTCTCTATCTGTGTATTTACGAATGATGTTTATTAATAACTCGTGATTTTCCATCGCAGTTGATCTAGGTACTACTTCAACATTTTCTTTTGTTCCAGGAAAATCAATATTAATATGTGCTACACAGTTCTCATTAATTTCCTCCCAAAATTGATCACAATACCAAGCAGATCCTGCATATCTTCCATTCGAATGTCCTGCCCACCATGCTAGTTTAATGGTTCTTCTACTATTTTTTTTAGAAAATATCCTGGCCATTTCCAGCATAAGCGCATTTGCAGTTGCGTTATCTGTTGCTCCCTTATGCCAAGAATCATAATGACCAGAAATCAGAATATAATCCTCTGATTCACCTCGAAGAGTAGCAACCGGCAAACTCGTCTTTTTAAGCGCATTTTCTAATTTTGTTTTCACGACCGCTTCCAAAGAACCATTCTCTTTTATCCAATCAAGTAGGGTAACTCCATCCTCATAATTTATCCCAACCACCGGAATTTTTGGAAGTTGATCAATATTTTCCGATGTAGGTGTTCCCCAGATAGTTCCTACTGTTTCTTCATGGATAGCAATTTCCTTCGACGGCCATATATGAATGAGTCCAATTGCACCAGCGCGCTCTATTTTTTTTACATAATCTTCATAATAATTCCAGCTGATTATTATTTTATCTTTCATTTTTTCATAACGATCAGCTGGTCCGTTTATTCCTCTTAGTGTTTCACTATAACGATCATATAAAAGGTTACCCTTTATCCCTTTTGGAAAGTGACCGCCAAACGATCTTGCTTTCGCTATAATCACTTTTTTCTTCGCTCCACCCACATATACTTCTCCATGAATAGGATTACTAAAATACCCAACAAACTGATAACGATTATACGACACTTCATATTGCTTTAGAGTTTCTATTATATAATCTGCGGCTCTCTCCGCCTCTTCTTCTCCAGTTAACCTTTCATACTTAGTAAGTACTTGAATGTGATCATACAAAAGATCTTTATCAATTAAATCTATATACTGGCTTGTCACTTATTTTTCACCCCATTATGAATAGTGAATAACATCTGCCACGATAACAAAAATACCTCCAATAATAAGCCATACTAATAATAATGGCCAGAAAAATTTTACCCATTCTTGATATTTAATTTTGGACACTGCCAAGCTTCCCATTAACATGGCAGACGTAGGAAGGATACAATTGGATAATCCGTCTCCTAGCTGATAAGCTAAAACAGCCGTTTGTCTTGTTACATCAATCAAATCGGCTAACGGCACCATAATCGGCATCGTCGTTGCTGCCAATCCTGTTCCAGAAGTAATAAAGACATTCATGATTGTTTGGAAGAAATACATTCCTAGTACTTGAATATAGCTAGGCATGTGATCAACCATTATTGCTAGCCCGTTCACAACAGAGTCAATAACATGGCCATCCTCTAAAACGATCACAATCCCTTTCGCTAATCCGACGATGAAAGCGCCAAAGGTTATATCTTTTGCACCAGCTACAAATTCACTGGCAATTTTACTAGGGCCATATTTAGACAGAAATCCTACTATAACACCAAGGGCTAGGAAAAATGCTGCTAATTCCTGCATCCACCAACCTTTTTCCGAAACACCCCAAATCAATAGACCAAAACCAGCTAATATTACCATGATAGTTAAATAGTGGCTTATCTTCATAGATGATAAGGATGATATATCTACATTATTATGACTTTCCTCTGCTTCCAGTTGAGCAACAATACTTGAAGATGGGTTCTTTTTCACCTTTTTCGCATAACGAATAATATAATAACTAGTGGCTATTAATAGAACAACAAGGATAATAGCACGTAACCACATACCAGAAAACATTGGAATTTCGGCAATTGACTGAGCAATCCCTACATTAAAGGGATTTAGTAATCCCGCTGTAAACCCTGCTGCTGCACCCAACATAACCATCGCTGTCCCTGTTAACGCATCATATCCTAATGCTCTAGCAATCGCGATTCCAATTGGAACAAACGCCATTACCTCTGCAGACATCCCTATCGTAAATCCGCCGAATGAAAACAAGGTCAAGAAAATGGGAATAATTACGAGACCTCGATTCATAAAGGTTTTTCCGACTCTACCAGCAATCGCCTCAATTGTTCCAGTTGAATTAATAATTTGAAACACACCGCCAACAATAAAAATGAAAAAAACTGTATCACTTGCACTAACCAATCCTTGAACAACTGCTAACGGAAGATTAAATAGACTGATAGGATTCTGTTCAACATGATGATAAGAATCTTGAACAACAACGGTGTTACCTGAGCTTGCATCTTCAACTCGATCAAACTCTCCTGCTGGAAGAATATAGGTCAGAACTGCCGCAAATAATACCATCGTTAATATAATGACAAATGTATGGGGCATTTTTACTCTTTTTGGTCTCGACTGTTTAATGGAGTGCATCTGAGAGACTACTTTATTGGTTTTCAATATCTTCATCCTTTACCATTTTTTAATTTACTATTTTAGTATTTTGCTGCTTTTCCAATCTTCAAATTCACTGCGGATAGCCTGTAAATATTCACGATTGGAGCACACATCGTAAGCCGTCATAGCTAATGCTTTTGCTGCTTTATTTAACCCCTGCATACCTTCCTCTGAACCTGCTGCCTCTACAAACTCTGGTGTATGTGTGTTCGCTGAATCAGTAATTTTAATATAAGGATGAATGGTAGCTGTCACTTGGCCAACATTGCCAATATCAGAAGAGCCTATTCCCCCTTTTTTAGGTGGATCGCTTACTTCTTCATCTAGGTATTCCAAATTTTCTTTAAACATCTTGGCAAGTGCGTGATTATTATTCCTTTCCGCATAAATAAGTCCTTCTTCAATCTCTAATGCTGCACCTACTGCTTCTGCCGAATAGCGAGCGGCCGCATAGACCTTTTCTCGGACAATTTCGAGCTGCTCTACATTCTCTGCCCTTAATAAAAATTCAGCCTCACAATATGCTGGTACCACATTTGTCGCCTCTCCACCCTTTGTAATGATTCCATGGATTCTTACATCATCTTTAAAGAATTGACGTAAAGAATTGACTGCAACAAACGTATGAATTACCGCATCCAATGCACTTATTCCTAATTCAGGACTTGCAGCTGCATGAGCCGCCTTGCCATAGTATTTGAAAGTCGCATCTACACAAGCTAAGCCACCACGTAAAACCATCGATTTCTTATGGGGATGACACATCATTGCAACGTCAACTTGATCAAAAATGCCATCCTCTACCATCATAATTTTTCCACCGCCTAACTCTTCAGCAGGTGTTCCCAGTACAACAATTTTCCCTTGCAAATGAGGCACCGCCTCCTTTAACGCGATAGCCGCACCTACAGCAGATGTGCCAATGATATTATGTCCACAACCATGCCCTAATCCAGCCAATGCATCATATTCCGCAAGCAAGGCAATGGTTGGTCCTCCAGCTTCGCCTTCCCATGTTGCCCTAAATGATGTTTCCAGATTGGCAAGACCTGTTTCTATCATAAATCCAGCCTTTTTCAATGGTTCTGTAAGCCAGTTCATTGCTTGATATTCTTGGAAACTAACTTCTGGATTCTGATGGATTTTCAACGATAATTCTCGTAATTCCATATCCATTGCATCCACTTTATCGATAAGTGTCTGTTTTTCTTGAACACTTTTATTATGCATAAAATATACAACCTCCTAAATATTCTGGCTAAACAATAATGTATATACCATTTTAATTCTCTTATTAAATTAAGTAAAATTAAGCTTTTTTTTATAATCTATAAAAATTTTTTATAGATTATACAGACAAAAATATGTATTTACTTTTATTTTTATACAAAATAAAACAAAAAAGAGAATCTTAAAAGTTCTCCTCTTCTTCCTTGTTAGTACCATTAATCTATATTCATTACATATTGAACAAATGCTGCTACTGTGGCCAGACTCATCGATGCTTCACGATAATATATCCAGGTTCTTCTTTTCATTTCCTGACCATTTTTAAAAACTAGAGGACAAGAATATAAGTCATCACTCTTCTTCAGAAATACACTTGGGATAATGGCATATCCAAGTCCCTTTTTCACCATTTCCTTACAGGTTTCATAACTGTCAACTTGCATTGTTATCAATGGTGGATCACTAAACCTTTGATTCCACCAATACTCGATACTTTGCTCAAAGGGATTATAAGGACTTGTCTTATATTTAAGAAGCACTTTAGGCTCTTTTCGATTAATCATCGCCATTTGCGGAAGTTTGTGAATAGCAATTGGTTCGTTTGCAATAACACAGACATTTTCTTCATCAAGAAGATATTTAGCGTCCGGCCAATTATAATCTCCTCTAACAATCGCTACATCAATTTGCCCATCCACTAATAAATCCATCATTTCTGTACTAAATCCCGTATCTACATTTAATTGAACCTTCGGAAAATTTTTTCTATACTCTTTCAGAATAGCTGGAAGAGTATGCAATCCAAAGTGACTATTAACACCAATTTTCAAATGTCCAATCAGTTCATTTTCTATATTCAATAAAAACTCTTTTGTTTTGCGCAAATCATTCAGAATTCTTTTCGCATATTCTACCAAATATTCACCAGCTGGCGTCATTTTTATATACTTACCATTTTTCGAGAGAATTTCAACCTGAAACTCCTTTTCCAGCTGTTTAATACGATAGGTCAAAGCAGGCTGCGTCATAAACAGATGTTCCGCTGCTTTTGTTATATTTTGCTCTTTCTGTAAATAAATCAGCAGCAAGCAATCCTTCTCATTCATTTCGTACCCCCGCCCGTTTTTAAGATTATCTTCTATTTAAGCATACAGCATTCCTATTGACTAGATGCTAACAGCATATTGTTTTTCTAGAAACAACAGATTGATTCTTATAATAGGGAAACCAAATATGATAGAATGGATAAATGACTAAAATGAGTGTGAACACAGAGCTCTAAGGCTAATCAAACATCCATCATTTACTTTCAAAGTAACTTAGGAGTGTAACTTAAAATGAATAAAAAAGATATCGCAAACATCCGAAAACAATTCAAAATGAATAATGATCTACTTAGAATAACAGATATGTTTAATGTTTATGTCATGAAAGAATCAAGTGATATATTCCATTATCAAAGTCAGCCCTTTGGCATGCTTGATCAAGATCAACAAGAGTTATTTTTACATAACTTCAAGAAATTACTTGCCGGTAATTTGGATGAAAAGCTGTTTGAATTAAAGTTTCAAAGAGAAGCAGAAAATAATAGCCAGCTTATTTTACATAAAGGATTACTTAGCTCAGAAACAGAGGATTGGAAAGAGCAAATGCTACTGATGGTAGACAAGATGCTTAATAGCAGACAATATGACAAAGATATTGTCATCACATTTATTCGCGGGGAATATTTAAAGCCAAAGAAGCGCCGCAGTGAAGAGTCTGAAGAAAGTGACCGAGATACAGTTTTCTCTCATCCTTTCATTTTATGCAGTATCAACAACACCCAAGAGCCGAAAAAAGAATTGCTTTTTGATTATGTAGAGAAAGAATTTAAATACAATATTGTTGTTGACCCCATTATTAATCTGAATGCGCCAATGGGTGGATTTCTTTTCCCAAGCTTCACAGATAACGCAGCAGATGTTAATCATATTCTCTATGCTGCCGGCAAAATCCATGAGCCAGATTACCAATTTATCGAGGAAGTTCTCAACGGCGAGGAAATGATGACTGCTCAAGATGATAAAATTGTGTTTGAGGAAATCATTAAAGATGTGACTGGAGATCAATTGAGCACTTCTACTCTTTCGAATGTATACGAGGAAATTAACCGAATGATTGTCGAAAATGAAGAAGAAGAGGTTCCAAAATTAGACTCCAAAGACGTGGAACAAGTCTTAAAGATGAGCGGAGTAGAGGACATTAGTCCAGAAAAAGTCGAGTTTGCCTTCAAAAAAATTATTGATGATGATAAATATGAATTAAAAGCAAGTAATATCTTGCCAAAATTCACATCAAAATCGATTAAGATCAGCACCAAGATTGCTAACATTGCGATCAGCCCTCCTGACTTAAGATATGTGAAGCAAATCGAATTTAGCGGCAAACGCTACTTAATGATTGAAGTCGAAGAAGACACCGTAATCGAAGGATTTACAATGATTCCCGAAGCCTTCGGCGGAAATCCAGAAGAAGACTAAGATTCAAAGAGAGAGTGGGACATAAGTATTTCAACCAAATCTAACCCCCGAACAATAAAAAAATTCGTATAATTGTTTGGGTTTTTTATTTATTTTAAGAACGAAGGTTTGTGGTAATCACCCGCAGCCTGAATACACTTCGCTTTCCATGGGGCGAGCGCCAAGCCTCCTCGTTCTGCGGGGTCTTGGACTTTCTCGCAGCTCCCATAGGAGTCTACGTGTATTCAGTCTGCTCCATTTAGTTTCTTTTGAAAAAAAACTGGAACGAATTGGATTCACCACTAAATTAGAGATTGTTCGTCTTTATCCATTATTTATTTTGTTTTGTCCCACCCTCGATAAATCTAACTTACTGCTCTAGTCGCCACTAACGCCTTTATTGACTAAGTTGTTTACTTTTATGGTTTTCGCGAATAATCCTGTATAAATAAGAATAGTCCCCACCATTACAATGAAGCCAATGTAGACAGACATCATTGTTGGAATTAAGAATGCCCCGATAATAATACTAGCTCTTGCAATTAAATCTGCTCCACTAAATGATAGGTTGGAAAAAGCAGAGTATGATCCACGTTTATCGCTTGGAATCATATTTGCCTGCTCTGCATTTCGAATCGGTGAATAAATTAATTCGCCCATCGTTGCTATCAAATTAAATAAAACGAGCATATACCACGTATTCGCCGAAGTAACAGTCACATATCCAATTCCATATATAATAAGACCTGTTATTAAAGCATTCTTTTTATTCATCTTATCTGTGAACCGATTAATAATGAAAGTAAAGCAGACTACGAGCAGCATATTTTCTATATTTAATATACTTAGCATTCGTACCCCAACAATTTCAAAACTCCCAATCCTAACTGCTTCAAAAGTTTCAGCAAGGCGAATCCCAATATAACTATTTAATGAAAGTTCAGCTGCAAAAATAAAGGTGGAGCCTGTAACCACTTTTACAAAGGCTGTATCTTTAAATGCCACTTTATAATTGCTGATTAAGTCAACCAAGACATTCTTGTGCTTTTTCTGTAACTGATCTGTGAACTTGTCCTGCAGCCAAACCCCGTAGGCAATTGGAATCAATGTAGATGTGCAAGTCAGCATGATGAATAATTCTTTCTGATGATTCAAATATAAAAGTCCACCAAGTGCTGCCCCAATAGCCATCGATAAATTAACAAGCCAGTAATCGAGTGCATAAATAGCTTTTCGATTTTCTGGTGTTGTGGAATCAATAATAATCGCATGCATTGCTGGTCGCCCTAGACTGCTTGTGATAATAAATCCAACGTATGCCAAAGCAAACAAAACAATTATTTTATTGGTCGGAAATAGACTGATCGTCATGATTAAAAAGAAGAGTGCATTCAGCCAGGATGTTATCATTAAAACCTTTTTTCTGGGAAAGCGGTCAGAAATATATCCTCCCACTAAATTGATCAGAAATCCAATAACCACTGTACTGATCAAAAATAAGCCTGCCCAAATTTTGTTTAATTCCTGTGCAAAGAACAAAGCCATAAATGGCATAACTGCTGATGATACCGCCCGATTAAAGAAAGAGGTAATCATCCTAAC
Organism: Niallia sp. FSL W8-0177; assembly: GCF_038006285.1. Classification (NCBI taxonomy): domain Bacteria; kingdom Bacillati; phylum Bacillota; class Bacilli; order Caryophanales; family Bacillaceae; genus Niallia; species Niallia sp. FSL W8-0177. Next base: position 4,820,890 of record NZ_JBBOUX010000001.1, on the reverse strand, counting down.
TTTGATATTTCTCGGTAATTCCTTCCATTTCATGTTGTCTCCCCCTTGTTATTACTGTATATTAAACTAGACGAATAATTCTAAAAATAGACAATTAATAAAACAATGTCCCCTTTTAGGAGGAAAAAGAATGGATAACAAATTACTTACACTTTGGAGATATTATCCTTCTGGCAGTATTCGAATGGAGGAAATTTCTGAAACCTTGCAATTGAGCTCGAAACAAACAACACGTTATTTAAAAAAATGGATGGAAGAAGGCTGGCTATCGTTTACACCCGGACGAGGACGCGGAAACATCTCCACTTTGTTATGGAAAAAAGAGGTAGAAACTTCTTACGAGGAAGAAGTTTTAAAGCGAATTGATCTTGAACCAGTAGAACAAACAAGCAAATACTTAATGTATGATTGGTCCACAAACAGTAAAATGAGATTAATGAATAAATTTCACACAAAACTTGGCTTTGTCCAAGAGTCAAATGATAAATTAATCGTACCAAAAAGATATCCTTTCCATTCCGTCCATCCGCTTGAGGCTGGAGATGTCTTCAGTGCGCATTTAGTGGCAAATGTGTTTAATCGGCTTGTCACTCATACAGAAGATGGAAAAGTATTACCTGAAATTGCCCATAGTTGGGACAGCACTCCTACTACATTAAGACTCTATTTAAAAAAAGACATTAAATTTCATGACGGTTCTGTTTTGACAGCAAAAGATGTGGCCGAATGCCTTGAAAAACTTCGGACACATGCTTATTACAAAGATTTATGGACACCTGTTGAAAGAATTGAAGTAAAGTCTCCACTTATTCTCGATATTATTCATCCCAATGGATGCAGCTATATCCTTCCTATGCTTAGTATGATGTGTGCAAGCATCTACAGAGAGACGAATGAAAAAATATTGGGTACTGGTTACTTCATCCTGCAACAAAACAGCGATAAGAAGACAACTTTAACTGCTTTTCAAGATCATTTTCGAGAAAGGCCATTAATTGATGTAGTAGAATTCATTCAAGTTCCTGAGGATTTTAAAGGAATCTATCATTCTCCTATGGAAAAGAATACATCTTCCTCCTTCGAAGTAGAAAGTGACTCGGGTTTTGGCATTATCGTAATGAACTCCTGTAGAAATTCTGCTATCAGGCAAAAGGAAGTAAGAGATTACCTTCATTGGATTATCGTTAAAAATCGTCATACTATTGGTGACCTAAGTCCAAGACTAATACCGAATGATAAGAGTATAATAGTCGGCCAAAATCAACAGCTGACTATTTCTGAAGTAGAAAGGCCAATATTTTCTAAACCAATTGTGATAAGAGGTGCCAGACATACTGCTAATACTACACAATGGCTTGCAGAAGTATTTGCAAAAGAAAATATCCCTATAGATATCCAATGGTTTTCCTTTGCTGATATATTAACAAAGCATCCTGAGACATTAGACGTAGATCTTTTTATACATGGAGAAGTTTTTGAATTCAATCAAGATTTTTCCTTTTACCACTTTTTAATGAATGGGTTTTCCCCACTTTCTCAAATGATAGCAAATAATGAAACACTTACAAACTTAATGGATAAATATAAGGAAATACCATTTGAACAATGGACAGCTTTAAATCTAGAAATCGAAAAAGAATTGATTAATCAATCGATTATGATTCCCCTTTATTATCAAAAGCGGTATATTCCATTTTCAACCGATATAAGCAATATTAAAATTAGCCATTTTGGCTATGTGGATTTTTCAAAAGTGTGGGTTCGGCCGAAGGAATGAGTGGTATAGGAAAGAGACATTCTCAGGATTTTTTAGTACTTCTCTTTATTAACTAAGTAAAAACAACACATAGAGTTCCAAAAGATAAGGCAATATAAAAAGACGAAACTGCTGGACTCTATGGAAAGGAACTAAACAGATGAAGATTCGCTTTGGCTATGTGGCAAATGCACTAGGATTATGGGATGCAAGTCCTTCAAAGGCTTTAACCTTCTCTCGATATTCAGCACTCCCTAAACAGGAAGCCACAGAAAAGCTACTAGCTGTTACAGCTCAAAATTTAAAAAATACAAAAAGAATTCTCTACTATAATGCTGCCAATGAAATTCCATTGTACCGCTTATCCAGTTCGTTAGTGCCCTTAGCAACGCATCCAGATGTAGACTGGGATTTCATAACTCCTTTTCAAGAACAGTGGAGAGAACTTGGCCAATTAGTTAAACAATTTAAGCTGCGGGTTAGCTTTCACCCCAACCAATTTACGCTTTTTACTAGCCCTAGGGAAGAAGTAACCATAAATGCAATAAAAGATATGACCTTCCATTATAAAATGCTAGAAGCTATGGACGCCCTTGATACCAGTCTTATTAATATTCATATTGGCGGAGCCTATGGTGATAAAGATACTTCTTTGCAGAGATTCCAGCAAAACATCCAGCAACTTCCTATGGTAATTAAGAACCAGATGACCCTTGAAAATGATGATAAAACATATAATGTGAGAGAAACACTGATAACCTGTGAGCAGGAAAACATTCCCATGATTCTTGATTATCATCACCATATGGCCAATAAAGAAGATATTGACTTAGCTCTTTATTTGGAGCGCATTTTTAAAACGTGGAAAAATCATAGAATGGTTCCTAAAGTCCATATTTCCTCCCCGAAATCCACTCTGGCCTTCCGTTCTCATGCTGACTTTGTCTCATTTGATTTTGTACTTCCCTTTTTAAAAATGGCTAAAAATCTTAATCAAGATTTCGACGTTATGATAGAAGCAAAACAAAAAAATCTGGCTATGTTTAAGCTTATCGAGGACATTGCCTCTATTAGAGGAGTAAAGAGGGTTTCTGGTGGAACAATAGAATGGTAAGTGTTTCTCTACATTTTAATACAAACGAGGAGGTGTAATGGATGACGATTGTTCGACTTGGATATGTCGCAATGAGCATGATAGTAAAAAATGCATCTCCTTCAAAGACGATGACATTTAAACAGTTTCAAAAAATAGATGACCGGGATGCGGGTCTTCGTAAGCTGGAACGGATCGCCTTGCAAAATCTCCATAATACGCTTCGGCTCCTAAAACATACTGCTGCTTCCGATATCCATTTTTACCGCCTTACCTCCAGGCTAATTCCATTAGCCAATCACGAAGAGCTGCTTGATTGGGATTATATGAAACCTTTAAATGAGCCTTTAAAAGAAATAGGTGAATTTGCCAGAAAGCATCAAATTAGGCTTGATTTTCATCCTGATCACTTCGTTCTCCTTAATTCCAATCAAAAACATATATGGAAAAACTCAATTAAAACTTTAAGATTACACTATTTATTATTAAAGGGAATGGGGATTGATACAACTCATCGTTGTGTTATGCATGTGGGAGGGAATTATAAGGATACCGAAAAATCATTAGAAAGATTTATTGATAATTGGATGCTAGTCCCAAACTCTATTCAAGACATGATCATGCTTGAAAATGATGATACCTCTTTCACATTGGAAGATACTCTTTACTTATGCGAGAAACTAGGGATTCCACTTGTGTTTGATTATCATCACCATCTCTCCCATCATCATAATCCCAATTGGGAGGATAACTGGAGTCGTATTCTTCAAACATGGAGTACATCTCCATTACCAATTAAAATGCATATTTCCAGTCCCAAGGATGAAAAGCACTTCCGTCATCATGCCGATTATATTGATATAGATATGTTTTTCTATTTCCTAAACCGAATAAAAGGAAGCATTCCTGTTATCGATTGCATGATAGAAGCTAAAAAGAAGGATGAGGCCCTTTTTAAGTTAATAGAAGAAGTGAGCATTAGAAACGATGTAGAAATGATTGATGGCTCTTCTTTCCGTCTTAAGTAAAGGAAAGAAGAGCCTAAAACAATTCATTAATTACCTAGTGTTAACTCTTGTACAGGTTCGCCATTCCTATTTAAAATTCGAATAACGTCAGGCTGCACTTGAAGGAACACATAATTTGGATCCATTGGTCCTTCAAACCATTGTTGAAACGACTCGTTCCAAAACTGCTTTTTTAATGTTTCAGAATTATTAATAGAGCAAGTTCCAGCTATTTCCACATAAGAATCGCTTTGTCCCTTTTCTTCATAACCTAACAATACAGAAACATGAGGATTTTTTTCTATCTCATCTATCTTTTCTGTATCCATTTGAGTGGGCGAGTACAAAGTTAAATTTTCATGATAAAATGTCATATACCGTGAATGAGGTTTATTATTTTCCACAGATGAAAGTACTCCTGTTCGATGACCTGAAATAATGTTAATAACTTGATTCTTTAAATTTTGATTAGTCATATTCTGTTTTACTCCTCTAATTACGGCTATTTTATTTATGTGCTCTTACTGTTCTAAACGATTCAATTCCTGAATGCATTCTTGCACCAGGGTAACTCCTTGGCTCATGGTCGCTCCCCCGCCAAATGCAGCAGTTACGCCTACTGCTTCTAAAATTTCCTGTTCGGAACATCCTTGATCCAAGCATCCCTTTGTATGATAGATGATACAATACTCATCTTGAGCATGAAGACTAATCCCTAAAGCTATTAATTGCTTTTGTTTTTGTGTTAAGGCACCTTCCTCAAAGCAGGCTTCTGTAAAAGCATTATATCTACTTGCAAACTCAGGCATTTTTTGTGTAAAATCCCCTATCCCCTTTTTAAACGATAACAGGGTAGATTCTATTGAATTGCTAGTTTCCATTTCCAAACACTCCTTTTAATTAAGCTGTACAACAAATTTATTATAAGTAAACTTCAATCGAATTAATTATCCCTTATTCATTTCCCATAACTTCCATAAAAAGTGATACATAACTGGTGATTAGGAAGGGAAAAATGGCATTATATTCAATGTAGAAGGTGAGTGAATGGAACTGTATAATGAAAATCATGCCTATCAAGCTGGGGACATCGTTTATGTTTTTTACCGGAACCCGCATACCCAAGATGTAGCGAATATCCAAGCAGCTGCTGTTGTAAAAAATCCAGACAATTCCAATGAATTATCTTTATTTCTATACGAAAATTACTACCCTCTCTCAAATGAAGTTGCTGTATATACTACAGAAGCAGAAGCTCAAGAAGCCTACTATTATTATTATGGAGATGTTTCGGAAGGGAGATTGGAATGATTAAACCCTTCACTCCAAAGCTTGTCTATTTTGAACCGGAAGCATTAGAGTATCCCTTAGGGAAAGAACTGCTGGAGAAATTCAAAAAGATGGATGTAGAGATTCGCTATACCACTTCCCATAATCAAGTTAGAAATCTTCCTGGCGACAATGATTTTCAACGTTACCGAGTGGCAAAGTCAACGCTTGTTGTCGGCATTCGCAAAACACTCAAGTTTGATACATCTAAGCCCTCTGCCGAATATGCCATTCCTTTTGCTACCGGCTGTATGGGACATTGTCATTATTGCTATTTGCAAACAACGATGGGAAGCAAGCCATACATCCGCACCTATGTAAATGTCGAGGAAATTTTAGAAGCCGCCGATAACTATATGAAAGAACGCGCTCCAGAATTTACACGTTTCGAAGCATCCTGTACATCTGATATCGTTGGAATCGATCATTTAACCCACACGCTTAAACATGCAATTGAACACTTCGGGGAATCGGAGTACGGCAAACTGCGATTTGTCACAAAATTCCATCATGTTGACCACTTGCTTGATGCGAAGCACAATGGAAAAACCCGCTTTCGTTTTAGTGTAAATGCAGATTACGTCATCAAAAACTTCGAGCCTGGGACATCTCCTTTGGAAAAGAGAATAGAGGCTGCTGGAAAAGTCGCCAGAGCCGGCTATCCACTAGGATTTATCGTGGCACCCATTTACCTCCATGAAGGATGGGAAGAAGGCTATCTGCATATGTTTGAACGCCTAGAAGCTGAGCTGCCTCCAGAAGCAAAGAAGGATTTAACATTTGAGTTTATCCAGCACCGCTTTACAAAACCTGCTAAAAGGGTAATCCAAAAAAATTATCCAATGACTAAATTAGAGCTGGATGAAGAAAAGCGCAGATATAAATGGGGAAAATACGGAATAGGAAAATATATTTATCAAAAAGAAGAAGAAGCAGACATAAAAGATCACCTACATTCTTATATGAAAAAATTTTTCCCTGATGCTAAACTAGAGTATTTTACGTAAACAAAAAGAAAAAGGTCTTTAATTGTATGAGGCCTTTTTCTCCATTGATATTATTTTTTCGTAAAGACTTTAGCATCGCTAATCCATGTTATTCTTTCAGTATGTGGTAGCTCTACACTCCCAATCGGAAAAGGATTCCGCGATTCTGGACCATGAAAGTCACTACCTCCAGAAACAAGGAGATTAAATGCTTCTGCCATTCTCCCCCAGTAGTTTTGCTCCTTATCGGAATGTTTGGAGTGATATACTTCGATACCATCTAACCCCGAATCAATTAACTGTTGAAGCTGAAATTCATGTTTATAAATGCCTGGATGAGCTAGAAATGCAAGACCGCCAGCTTCGTGGATTAGTTTAATAGCATCCTCTGCGGAAAAACTGCCTCTTTCTTCAAAAGCAGGCTTTCCTTTTTTTAAAAGCTGTTCATATGCATCCTTACTGTTTTGAAAATATCCTGCTGATACTAGTTCATCTGCAATATGGGTTCGAACAAGTACGCCCTTTCCAACACGCGCAAGGCAATTGTTAAAGGAAATGTCGTAGCCAAGATTTCTTAATTTCTCCACTATTCCTTTTCCCCATTGAATTCTGTCCTCCACTCTCCAAGAGACATGATCTTTTAATTTAGGATGATGCGGGTCAAATTGATAGCCTAATATATGCAATTCACCTTGAGGACCATCTGTATTAAGTTCAATCCCAGGGATAACCTTTAATGCATCCTTGCTATAGGATAAAGCTTCTTCATACCCAGTTAATACATCATGATCCGTTATTGCAATAATTTCCAACCCTTTTTTGATACTATCCTCTACAATTTCTTGTGGTGTCCAAAAACCATCAGAGTAGATGGAATGTATATGCAAATCCATCATGCTTTTCCCTCCTAGTCTACCTGCTCCCTGCCAGCACAGCTCTTTCCTCTACTCCACTAAATATCCTCAAGGAAACAGCGTCTCCTGGCAGAAATCGTTTTTCAAAAACAGATCCATACACATTAATTGTCTCTTCCCCCACTTGAACGCTATAATGAATTTCATTCCCTTGAAACTGGGCAAACTGGATAATTCCTGTCATCTCTTCTTGCTCTGCCTCGCCAAGCTTCCATTGCTCAGGACGAACAGGGTAAAGATTTTGGGATTTGATCTCCTTTGAAATTCCGATGTCTTTCCAAGAAACATTAGGAAACTCCGCGGGAATAAACCGATCCTCTCCAATCCACTCTCCTTTGATCAGATTGCTCTTTCCAACAAATGTGGCAACAAATACCGACTGGGGATTATTATAGATACTTTCCGGAGTACCAATCTGCTCGATTCTTCCATTATTCATTACAACAATTCTATCAGCCATCGCCAAAGCTTCCCCTTGATCATGGGTAACATAAATTATGGTAGTTCCCAGCTTCTGGTGAATCCTACTAATCTCTCTTCTCATCTCCATACGAAGCTCCGCATCAAGTGCACTTAATGGTTCATCCATCAAAAGAAGAGATGGCTTTGGAACGATAGCACGAGCAAGTGCAACTCGCTGTTTTTGACCTCCAGAAAGTTCAGCCGGATAGCGTGTTTTCAAATGGGTAAGGCCCACCATTCCTAATGCTTCTCCAATTCTAATCTCCTGCTCCTCTTTGCCATTTGTTCTGCCAAACCGATGATGCTTAAGAGGAAAGCGAATATGGTCTTCTACTGTCATATGCGGCCATAATGCAAAGGATTGAAAGACCATACTTATATTCCTTTTCTCAGGTGGAACGAGTTTACTAGAGCTTGCTGCTAACTCATTATCTATCGTAATCGTTCCTTCTGTCGGTTTCATAAACCCTGCCAAAAGCCTTAATAACGTCGTCTTTCCACATCCAGAAGGACCTAGAATAGCGATAAATTCACCATTTAGCAATTCTAAGTTAATATTATTTAAGGCTGTAAAGCTTCCATAGTTCTTTTTTAACCCATCAATACTAATCACTCTTCATCACCTTCTTCTTCCAGATTTTTTCTAATAAAACAAATAGAATGCCCATGATCAATACAGATCCCACAATTAAAGTGGAAAATGCCGTTGAGTAAGTAGTGTATCCAGCTTGCTCAAAACTAAAGATAACAACACCTATCGTTTCAGAACCGCTAGACCATAATAAACTGGACACAGTCAGCTCTGTAAGAGCAGTCAGAAACACAAGAGCAGCTCCGCTTAATATACCAGGCATTAGCAAGGGAAAAAGGATGCTTCTCCATTTAGCTAATGCTTTTGCCCCTGAAATTCTTGCTGCTTCCTCCACAGAAGAATCAATTTGCGAAAAAGCAGTCAGGCTTCCTCTCATCTGTAGTACCGTAAAGCGAGTGATATAAGCAATAAGCAAAATCCATATCGTGCCGTAAATTCCTGGCTGAAAGCCTGGCACTGGCTGCAGCCACATCAATATAATTGCTAATGCAAATACCGTTCCTGGCAAAGCATAAGGAATGGTTACAATAATTTCTGAGACCTTCACTAAAACAGATGGCTTTTTAAAACGAAGATAAGCAATAATTGTTCCAATTACCATACAAATCAGCATGGTCACCAAGGCAAGCGTTACGCTGTTTCCTATCGCAGCGCCTGTTTTACCATCCTCAAATAATAGATACGAATAGTTTTTTAAAGAAAGATTTTCCAAAGCAAGAGATAATCCATATGCCTTGATAAAGGATGTAGAAGCCATAACGACTAATGGCAAAAGTGTCGTGAGCAACAGGAACATCCAGAGCACTATTTCCACTGCATTTCGCAAGCCCCTTGGGAGAAAATACCTTGGCTCTATATCTCGTGCTGCTGTTTCACTTACATTGCTTTTTCTTATAATTGCCCATTGGAGGACTGTCCCAATTAAAGCAATTACACCAAGAATAACGGAAAGAACAGCAGCTCTTGCAAAGGCAGATGGTCCATATCCAATAATCTGTTCGTAAATATACGTACTCAAAACACGGATATTTGCTGGTATACCAAGAAAAGCCGGAATGCCGAAATTATCAATATTAGATAAAAACGCAAGAATACCACCACTCGCAATTCCCGGAAGCGCCATTGGAAAAATTACTTTTCGAAAGACAACTCCCCCAGATGCCCCAGAAGTATTGGCGGCATATTTCAGTTCCCTTGGTATCCTGCGAAATACTTCCACACTCATCAAATAAACAAGGGGATAATGGGAAAGCCCAAGAACAAAAATGATTCCTCCCATACTGTACAAATTAACTGATTGATGGAAAAGAAATTGGATAGGTCCATTTCCTCCAAAGAACTGTACCCACGCAAGGGTTGAGATATACGATGGTATCAAAAAGGGTAAAAAGATAAGTAATTGCAGCCACTTTTTTGCCCTAATATTCAAATATGCCATGGTAAATGCAAGCCCTACTCCTAAAACAAGGGAAAGCAATGTACTTGAGACCGTAATGATAACAGTATTTTGAATCGTCTTCCACGTAGCCCTTTCTACCAATACTTCCTGATAAAGCTCCAGACTAATTCCTTCTCCAGAGGATATGCTCAGCCAGACAAGACGCCAAACAGGAAGTAAAAAAACAAAGATAAGCAGCAAAAATCCAAGAATCCCCCACCACTTACGGGAAAGATAAGAAAAGGAGAGCGGAAATAATGCTTCCGTCTTCCTTTCAGCGCTCTGAATAGATGAGTTCATTATGTCCACTCCTTCATAAATAGTGTTCTATTCACTGATTACCGTTTCAAATTCCTTCTTATCACCGTCTCTGGCACGATATAATTCTTGCACATCAGTAGAAAGGACTTTCATTTCATCTATCGTTTTAAGTCCCTCAGGAGCTTCAACCCCTTTGCGAATTGGTGTATATCCAAGCTCGGCAGCAAGCTTTTGTCCTTCCTCGGATAGAACGAAATCAACAAAGGCTTGTGCTGCATCTACATTGTCTGCGTCCTTCATAATTCCTATTGGTTCAGTGATAACAGGCACCCCTTCTTCAGGATAAATTAGCTCCACTGGAGATCCTTCTGCTTTCGCGCGTGTAACTAGATAATCTACAACCATCCCATAGTCTTTTTCTCCACCAGCAACACCTTTAAGTACATCGCCATTCCCTTTTGTAACCGTTACATCATTTGCAGCAATATTTTTGTAAAAGTCCCATCCTAATTTATCTTGGCGAGTAAACACTCCTAAATTATAGGCAGCAGCACCGGAATATAATGGACTTGGCATAATAATTTTCCCTTTTGCTTCTTTAGAAGTAAGGACATTCCAGCTTGTTGGCAATTTTTTTACTTTTTGCGTGTTTACAACTAATCCAGTTGCCATGACCTTCGTTCCATAGTAAGTATGATCTGGATCAACAAGCTCAGCAGGAATTTCAGCAGCTTCTTTTGATTCATATGCTTTGAGCATATCCTCTTCTTTTAAACTTTCAAATGTTACTGCATCTGCTACCAATAGAACATCTGCTTGAATCTTGCCAGCCATTTTTTCCGCTTTAATTTTTGAAATGACTTCCTCTGTTCCTGAACGGAATGTTTCTACCTTTACATCAGGATATTTAGCTTGAAATCCTTCTACTAATTTAGCAGCATCTGCATCGGGCTGTGAGGTATAAAAATGAAGGGATCCCTCTAGCTTCGATTCTGATGAACCTGTATCTTTAGAGGCATTACTGGGCTCACTGCTTTCCTTACTGCCACAGCCTGCTGTAAAAACCATCAGTATTCCAAACATTAATACAAGCATCCACTTACGCATAATCTATTTCCTCCTCATCTGTACTAGCAATATTTAAATGAGCAAACCAACGTTCAATTTGTTCTTTTTTTCTTCTATGAAATGTTCTAAACTCGATTGGCGATATGGTCACATAGCCTGTTCTCAACAAAGTGTAATCACTATCTGCTTTAAGGTCCTTCATATTATGAAGCTGATCCTTCAGCCAGTAGTACACTTGTCCATGCGGATCATTCAGTCCAACATATGAATACCTGGCAACATCCATATCTAGAGGAACAATACGAACTCCCTTATAAACTTCCCTCGAGAGGTATGGTAAGTTCACATTCAGAAAGACTCCCTTTGGAATCTTGTTTTGCAGAAGTACTTCCACAATAGGATAAAGCAGCTTTTTCACTTTTTCATAATTGATATCTATATCAGAAAAAGCGTTTAACGATACTGCTACAGCTGGAATGCCATAAAGCAGCCCTTCCACCGCTCCAGCCATGGTGCCTGAGTAATAAAGATCACGCCCTAAATTTGGCCCAAGATTTATCCCTGAAATAACAAAGTCTGGCGGCTCTTTCATCAGCACTTCTATTCCAAGCTTGACGCAATCTGCCGGAGTTCCATTAACAGCCCAGCAGCCTTTTACACCAGGAAAAAGCGGGAGTGGTTTTGCTTTTAAAGGAACTCTTAATGTTATCGAATGACTGACAGCACTTCTTTCCTGATCTGGGCAGGACACATAAACATCTGCAAAATGCTGAAGCACTTCAACTAGTGCCTGGAGACCTGGAGCAAAAATACCATCATCGTTTGTTACGAGCACTTTCATTGTGGTACCTCCTTCATCATTGCCAGGCTTTTTAAATAATGAAGATTATGATTCCACCAGTTCAAGCTTTCTGATGCATCAAAGCCCTCTACTACAACTGGAAGATCATTGATCGATATAAATTCTTTCAGCATATTTCTATCAAGAATACCCGTACCAAGAGGAACATGCAGCTGCCCCCGAGAATTGTCACTAATATGAATTTTGTCCACATTTATTAACTGAGCAAAGGCTTGCTGTGGAGTTCCTTCTGAAATATGAGCAACGTCAAAGGTTGTTTTCAGTTCCGGCAAGAAGCCCGCGATCAGTCGATTCATTGTTTCTGGAGTTGTCACGAATTCCTTTGCCTTTACCTCCATCAATTCTATGCTTAAGGTTTTCTTGTACCGCTTTGCTGTTTCGATTAATGTCAAAATAGATTCCATCATGAAAGATTCATATATTTCCTGTTTTATCTGCGGAAGTGTCAACCTCCCCGGATGAAACGTTATCGAGTCTGCCCCTATCTCATCTGCTAACTTAATAGAATTCTGGATCTGCTTTACAGAGCCTTCTCTTATTTCTTTTTCTAAAGAACTAATATTTAAGTCCCAACTCGCCGCATGCATGGTTAGGTTGATAGACTGATTCCGATTCGCTTCACGAATTTTGTTTGGATCTGTACCATGAAACCATACATGTTCTGCCCAAATTTCTAATCCTGATAACCCGCTCTGCTTAGCAAGCTGGACCACTTGATCTACCGGATAAGCCCAAGCTAGTGTGGACGCAAAATGCATAAAAGTACCTCACTCCTTTTGATTACTTTAATTTCTCTATTAATTTAAATTTTAGAAAATAAATATAAAGCTACATTAGGGAGTAGTGTAAAGAAATCATTAAATAAAATTCTGATTATTTAAGCTGAAGGGATTGATTTTACAGGAAAAAAGCGAGCTTTTGTAAAAGAAGCGTAAATTATTTACATTTGATTAAAATACATGGCGATTTAAAAAGGAGAAAGTTAAGTTAGTTTGAAAAGACCTTGGAAGATTGCTAACAGCTAAGTAAAAGCAAATTATACTAAAGACAAAATGCCTCTCCGAATAGGAGTTGCTCCAGTTTGTTTGTTTTTCTCTATTCCCTTTTTCCTCTGCTTCTCTTCCTTTTGGGCACAGAGGATGTCTCTCCATTTCCTTTGCCTTTATTTCTGTTATCTTCCATATTAAAAATAAATAAAATCAGGGAGTGTGCTTTGTAAATGTGGATTTTGTTCGAGGTTAACAAAACTTATTGATTTCATTATTCGTATAGGAAAGTAAAAATAGCGAATGGTATTGATAACGATGTTTAAATCTGAATTAGTAAATTTAGTTTTGAAATTTGTTTGTTATGTTCTATTTATGCTTTTTATTCTCTTTAGTTTTGTTGATTATTGGTTGAAAATTGCTTTTGTTGTTCTTATTATCCCTCTATGGGTAATTACGGATGTTATACAATATAGGAAAAAGAAAGAAACCCATGAATTTTAAAACGACAAACGGCTTATAATTTGTAAAATAAAAATGCCTACCACCACTGGCAAATCGAACAATCCGATTCTACCAGGAGTAGAGGCATTTTTTCTAATTTATAATTTCATTAAACATTGGCCCACATTCCAACACTTTTAATTTTCTTATATTCAGGCTGCCAAACTGCATCGATCACAGCCTTTGTTACATCCGTAATCTCGGCTCTTGCAATTCCTTCCTCTATAGCCGCTTTTGCGACTTCCACTGCCACATAGATAGAGACATCATGTAATTTCTCAATCGAAGGAAGTAACGATGCCCCTGGTTGGTTCGTTTCACACATTTCGGCGACCGCATTAGCAGCTGCAGCAAACATTCCTTTGGAAATAATTTGCGCTTTTGCAACAATAGCACCAAGTCCCAAACCTGGGAAGACAAATGCATTATTCGACTGCCCAATTTCATAGGAAACACCATTATATTCTACATCAGCAAACGGACTTCCTGTTGCAATTAATGCTTTTCCATCCGTCCATTTAATCAAGTTTTCCGGCATAGCCTCAGCCAGATTAGTAGGATTGGACATCGGCATAATAATAGGACGTTCAACATGCTTTGCCATTTCTTTCACGATTTCTTCCGTAAAAGCACCCGCTTGGCCAGAAGTACCAATTAAGATGGTTGGCTTCACCCTTTTAACTACTTCCATTAAGGAAATGATTCCATCTTCATTTCGATTCCAATGCTTAACTTCTTCTGCTTTTCTTACATAAGGCATTTGAAATTTCAAAACACCTGGTGTTTCATCTGTCAGTAATCCTCGATAGTCAATTGCAAAGAAACGGTCATAGGCTTCTTCTTTAGTAAGTCCCTCTAGAGCCATTGTATCAACCATTTGGTCCGCATTACCGATTCCAGCAGCACCCGGACCAAAGACAACAATGCGCTGATCCTTCAATGCTCCACCTGTGACTTTTAATGCAGACATAATCGCTGCAAGCGTTACAGCACCTGTTCCTTGAATGTCATCATTAAAGGTAAGAATTTTGTCCCCATATTTATCCAAAATATTGCGGGCGTTCACATTGCCAAGATCCTCCCAATGAAGAAGCACTTCTGGGAAAAACCTTCTTGCAGTATCAATGAATAAATCAATGAATTGATCATAACGTTCCCCACGAACACGGGCAAACTTGTTACCAATATAAATAGGGTCGTCAATTAAAGACTGATTATTTGTACCAACATCTAGTACAACCGGCAGAACTCGGCTAGGATCAATACCAGCAGCTGCTGTATATACCGCTAGTTTTCCTATTGCAATATTAATACCACCTACTCCTTGATCTCCAATTCCAAGGATACTTTCCGAATCAGTGACAACAATTAAATCTATATCATTTTTGGCTTTTCCTAGATTACGAAACGCCTTTTCCACCCCTTCCAAATGATCAATGGAAAGATATAATCCTTCTGGACGATGATAGCTATGAGAGTAAGACTGGATAGCATCACCGACAGTCGGGGTATAAACGATTGGCAGCATTTCTGCAAGATGTTCTTTTAAAAGTCGGTAATATAGAACGACATTGCGATTATATAAATCATTCAGTAAGCCGTTTTTGAAAAGATTAGTGGTCCTCATCAAATATTGCTCATAGACTCTGTTTACTTGTTCATCAAGCGTAAGTACTTGTGGCGGTAACAGACCGTCTAGACCAAGGTCTTCTCTTTCCTCTTTCGTAAAAGCTACTCCTTTATTTAAAAAGGGATTAGAGAGAATTTCTTTTCCTTTTAACGTTGTGATAATTACATTATCTGACACAGTCATTGTGGGTAATCCTTCTTTCTATTTAAAATATGATTAAAAGATCGCTTTTTTTATTCCTATGTTATTACTGTTTGTACTTTCTCACTAGGTTATTTAACTTAAATTCATTATTTTGTAACTAAATAATGCAGTACTCGTTTTTATCTGTCATGCTGCACTCGCCATCGACTTTTTGGTCTTCTTTCTTTGCGACCTTTTAAATACATAGCTAACAATAATCGGACAGATAATGGCAGATACAACACATGCTGCTGCAACTTGAGCAGTAGCTGCTGGGGCTATTGAAGATAAGGTCGGATCTGCGGCTGCAACCACAGCTGGTGTAGCGACAGCATTCCCAGCAGTAGAGCCTGTTGCTAAGCCAACAATTGGATTTTCTTTAAATAATTTCAAAAGAAGATAAGCTCCAATTCCTGTAAACGCAGCTATTAATCCTAGTAATAACCCTGGCCCTCCTGCTTCTACAATGGTTCTAAGATCCATTCCTGCTCCTAATGGGAAAGAAAAGAATGGAATTAATAATAATTTACTGCTACCAAGAAACTTTCTCATGTCTGGATCAATATTTCCCAAGATCATTCCAATCAAAATTGGGATTAAGACACCTACAAGTGCCTGAAAAGGAATGGCTGCAAGACCGGATGCTCCTAGTGCAACTAGCGTGAAAAATGGTCCGTCTTTTAAAGAAAATAATGCATATGCTCCTACATCTGTTTCATCACCATAAGAAGAAGCAAGCGATGCATATAATCCTCCATTCGCATTTAATAGGGCTGCAAGAATTGCCAATGGCGATAACCCTAATATTCCAGCAGGTCCAAATAGCATGGCGACTGCAATCCCTATCCCCGCACCTACTATAAATTTACCTGTTAGTAAGATGGCACCCTTTTTGATTGCCTTTGGGGCAAGTTTGAAATTAATTTGTGAACCAATCAGAAACATAAATAATGCAAGAATGGTGGATGATGCTTCCTTGCTGAATAAAGCTGTTGTAAAATGACCAATTTCTAAAAATTGCGGGAAAAATGTGTTCGTTAATACCCCTAAAAATAACGGTACAACCATCATACCACCTGGAATTTTATCAAGCGTCTTCTTAATTGGAATATGCATTTTAATCCTCCTAACAAAGTTTTTACTCCCTATTGACTTCATTCGAGCCTCTATCAATACGTTTGAGATTGTTAAGCCCAAAACGTTTTGTTTTTTACAAGTTCATCTTACTCTCCAGTTAAACGCTTTCATAGTTTGTGAAAGTTTAATAATTCTTTTTGTAAATAAAAAAAGTAAGCAGCTTTCATGCTGCTTACAAAAAGTTTTTTATTCTGTGTTCTTTTAAGCGATTATATTCATGTTGATAAACAGGTCTTCCAATCGTGCCATAGATTACCTTAACTTCCAGTATTCCTAAATCTTTTAAGAAATTTAAATACTTTCTAGCAGATACTCTTGATATACCTACTAAGTTCGCAGCATCATCGGTCGAGAAAGGTTCCTCTTTTAATTTTTGAACTGCTTCCCATACTTGTTTTAACGTATCCTTTGTTAATCCCTTCGGCAATTCTTCCACTGTCACAGATTCTTCCCTATGTAAAAGAAGCGTATCTAACTCTTGTTGACTAATGGAAGCTTGCTTATTGGTAATCCTAGCTTGCTCTAGATAAGTTGTCAGCGCTGTGTTAAATCTTTCAAACTCAAACGGCTTTATTAAATAATCGACTACACCATGTCTTAAAGCTTTCTTAATGCGCTCAAGATCGGAAGCAGCCGAAATCACGATAACATCAATAGCAAGATCATTTTTTCGAAGATAAGCTAATAGCTCCAGCCCAATCTTTCCAGGCATAAAAATATCTAAAAGGATAAGCTCTATTTTTTCTTTTTTTAATAAAGTAATCGCATCATCTACTGAATTGGCGGTTGCAGTTAAATGAAACCCATTGATTTGAGAAAGATATCGTTTATTAATTTCTGCTACCATTGGGTCATCTTCTACAATCATCACATTAATCATTTTATTCATCCTCTGCTTTATATGGTATATATACGGCAAAAGTGGTGCCCTTCCCAGGCTTGGACGAAATAATAAGCTCCCCCTCCAGCCTTTCAATCGCCATTACTAATAAGTACAATCCAAATCCTCGATTATTTCCTTTAGTAGAGAAGCCTTTATCTAACACTTTATTTTGAAGTGCATTTGTCATTCCTATTCCAGTATCTTTCACTTCGATCGTTAAAATTTCTTCTGCATAATCCAAGGTGAGATCTATCTTTTTGTTTATGCTGTCTACCATTGCCTCTATTGCATTATCAAAGATATTTCCGATAATCGTAATTAGTTCATTTGTAATCTCCGGGTCTGCTGGTTTTGGAAGGATATTTTCACAATCAAAGGAAAGGGAAACGCCTGATTCTCTAGCAAAGCTTAGCTTACCAATCAAAAATCCAGCAAGTACAGGATCTTGAACCTTCTTCGTAACAAAGCCTACCTCTGTTTCCCGATGATTAACCGTTTCACTTACATAATTAGCAAGGGTTTCATATTGTTCCGTACGAACTAAACCAAGGATAACATGGAGTTTATTCATAAACTCATGCGCCTGAGCACGGAGCGCATCTGCATAATTGCGCACCCCTGTCAGCTGCTCAGCTAATTGTTGAACCTCTGTTTTATCACGGAATGTGGCAATAGCCCCAACTACTTGATTTTCTACCACTACAGGAACTCTATTTACCAAAATGGTTACCCCATGCAAGTTCTGCTCTTGATCCAAATCCATTTCACCAGATTTTATGATGCGTGTTAACCGAGTTTCTGGTAAATAATCTTCAATGTTCCTTCCAATAGCATCCTCCCCAATGCCTGCTTTTTGAAAAAGCTTACTAGCTGCTTTGTTCACAAGCGTGATTTTTCCCTCCTGATCAATGGCTATAATTCCTTCACGCACAGACTGCAGCATCGAGCTACGCTCTTCCAAAAGCTTAGCAATAGCAAAGGGTTCAAGCCCTAACAGAATTTTCTTGAAATACCTCGCCAGCACGACAGCCCCTATTATGCCGATGAGAATTCCTATTAAAGTCCCTATTCCAATTCCCATCCGTCCTTTGTGGACAGCTTCTGTTACACTCTTTAAAGAAATTCCTACTGCCACTGCACCAATTTGCTCTTCCTCAGCGTTTTTTATTGGCGTAAATGCCCGCATCGATTTTCCAAGAGTTCCTTTGGAAATAGAAACATATTCCTTTCCATTAAGTACGGGGCCTTCATCTCCTCCGCTAAAATGCTTTCCAACTTTACTAGCTTCCGGATGGGATAGACGGTTTCCGTTCATATCCATCACCACAACAAAGTTCACATTCGTCTGGGTTTTAATTTGATTGGCAAATACTTGGACATCTTCCTCATTCTCTCGACCTTCAAGAACTCCTATTACTTGCGGAGTTATCGCCATCATCCTCGCAACATCCAGTGCCTTCTCTTTCTGTGTTTCTTCCACGCTGGAGGTAATGCTATTACTGATAATCAAATCCGTAATTCCAAGGGAGAAAGCAACAACAATACATACAAAAATAATAATGATAGCTTGTAAACTGAATTTGCCTTTTTTCATATTCTCCTCCAAGGGGTTATAGGGTTAATTGTTATCGTAGTACTTAAATAAAAAACTGCTCATTCTAAAGAGACAAAAACAGACTCCATTCTCTATCATAAATGGCAAAACAGCATTAAGGAGAAATAATCAGCATATAATATAGACTACTATTTAATAAAAGAGTGTCTATCACTTGATATATAAGGTCATGAAAACTAAAAAACCTTCCCTTGTAAAGAGAAAGTTTTTTAAATTCATTATATACTTAAATAAACTATGGGGCTTTTTTGTAATTAAAAAAAGTCCTTCCTTATAGCAGGGAAATGCTGTCATAAGTTGATGTTGTTTTCATAAAAAATGATAAGTGTTCTTTTAAAAATGCCACATAACGGTCAATCTCTTCTACTGTAGAGTATGGCGAAATAGTGAAAAATTTATGCGCATAGACAGGGATTTTCTTGTTTGAATTTGCTGCTTTTACTAGGCACTGCTTTTTTGTATTCCCAAAGAAAATCGTATCTCTTTCAGCACCGATTATTTCTGCAAACGCATCATTAAATTGATTAATTTCAATCATTTCCTCAGCAGTTAAAAGACCGTTCCTTTCTTCTTTCCATTTTGGCTCTTCTGGATAAAAACGGAAAGTGGTAATCGGTGAAACCTCATTCGTAATGGCAACATTCGGGATTTCTTTTGTCAGCGTTTCTCTAAATTTACTATTCACACGAATATAGTTAGCTAGCAGCATTTGATATCCCTCCACACCAAATGCTAATAACGATGCATAAATTGCTAACGCACTTCCCATTCGCGAACATTCTAATGTATAGCCTGTATGGTAGCTGCCGTAACCACGATTGCCAACATAAGGAGTTTCCTCTTCGTCTAAATCAACATACTTAAGGCTTTCTCTGTTTTTAATCAAAAATAAACTTGTAATATACGGTGTTTGTCCTAGCTTATGGAAATCAAATACCATACTATCAGCATGCTTGATCTGTTTAAACTTCTGTTGATAGGATTGCAAAACTTCCTTAACATCATCTTCCAATTGAAGGGCATTTCTCTCAAAATCATAATCATTAAAGAAGGTGTACATTCCTCCCATCGCTGAGTCTGCATGAATATAGAGCGGGCTTAGACAATGCTTGCGTTCTAGCTCCTCCGCTAGTTGCTTAATTCCTGCTATATCATCAATTCCAAAGGTATCCGTTGTGCCCATTGTTGCAAGAATATAAAGAGGCACCCCACCTTTTGCAATAACTTGCTCTATTTTCTCCTTTAAATCTTCTAGATTCATAGAATGATCTTGGTTCACCTTGACTCTAACCATATTTTCTACTCCAATTCCGGCTGCTTCTACAGATTTATATAAGCTGTAGTGGGATAACTCAGAACAGAAGCAGTAAAGATTTTTCGGAATGCCCATTTGGTTAGAGGAAGGAGCATAACGAGCAATAGCGAGGCGTAAAGAATTGAAAACAGCTCCTTGCCCTCCCCATGTTGTATAGCCCGCACTTAAATTTTCGTCATATCCGATTAATTTAGACAGCATACTTGTGATTTCCACTTCAGCTGTAGCTGCGGCCGGGCCTTCTACATCCCAAAGGTTATTCCCATTTACAAGCACCATGACTAAATTACCTATGATACTAGCAATATTCGGCAAAGGTGCTGCATTGGCCACATAATTACGATTGACATAGCGATGACCTTCTACCAATTTTAGAAGCTCTTTGATTACTTCATCGATCGACACCCCTGCTTGAGGAACATTCGCATTTTGAATCACACGATTGTAATAATCCTCGGTGTACTCTGGCATTTCTCCAAGTGTTAATTTGTCAGGATCCTTTAATTCATCTATTTTTGTTAAAATTGTCTTAAAGTAGGACAGTAATTCCTCTCGTTGAAAGTCATTTCCGTCCATGCTAGGAAACAATGCTTGTATTTCCTTCATTTTATTTGACCTCCTTGACGTTTTTTCCTAGAAGTATTTTTTATTTAAACAAAGTAATAATCCAATCTGATAAGCCTGCTGCGTCTAAAAAAACGATAACAATGGCAATAGGAACAACGTATTTCAACAGAACATAACAAATCATAAAAAATACATATCCTACATTTGATCCTCGCTTTAATTCTGCAAATAAATCAGCCTTTGAAACTTTTTGAGAAACAAAAATAGCAATTAATAATGCACCTAGAGGCATTAAGATGTTACTAACCAGATAATCCATCAAATCAAAAATTGTCTTATTGAATAGATAGATTTCGGAAAGAGCACCATACGATAGGCAAGATGGAATACCAACAATAAAAATAAGGAATCCAATTATCCAAGTAGCTTTCTTCCTTTTAGCTGCATCATTTTTAGTAACTGCTGCAACTATAATTTCAATCATTGAGAATGCGGAAGTGAGAGCTGCAAATAAGAATAATAGTAAAAAGGCCAAGAAAAAAAACATCCCAAAGGGCATATGAGCAAACACTGCAGGTAAAACAGAGAATATTAACACAGGTCCTGCATTTGGCTCCATACCAAAGGAGAAAACTCCTGGAAAAATAGCTAATCCCGCCAATAAAGCTATAACGATATTCAAGATAATGATCGAAATGGCCGAACGGGGTAGATTTTGAGACTTAGGTAAATAGGAAGCATATGTAAGCATAACCGAAACACCTAATGACAAGGTAAAAAACGCTTGTCCTAATGCAAATAAAATACTCTCAGATGTCAGCTTCGAAAAATCTGGCACAAGCAGGAACTTTACTCCCTCCATTGCTCCATCCAAACTTAAAGAGCGAATCACTAATATTAAAAATAAAATAACTAATGCAGGCATCATAATTTTACTTGCTAATTCAATTCCTTTTTGCACACCTTGGGCAACAACAAGAATCGTGATTAGCATAAATACAAGCTGTGCCGATATAGTGGAATAAGGGTTGGAAATAATTTCGCCAAACAGCTCTCCGTATTGATCTTGACTCAGTCCAGCTAAACCACCGCTCAAAACCTTTACAATATATAGGATTATCCAGCCGCCTACAACGCTATAAAACGAAAGAAGTAAAAAGCTTGTAAACACACCGAGTTTACCAATAAAATTCCACTTAGGATTAGAGGCTAGCTTGCCATATGTTCGAATCGCATTACTTTGCCCCATTCTCCCAATCATAAACTCTCCTAATAATAAGGGCATACCCAACACCAAAGTAAATACTAAAAAAAGTAAGAGAAAGGCTCCTCCTCCCCCTGTTCCAGCGACGTAAGGAAATTTCCAAATAGCCCCCAATCCTATCGCTGATCCGGCTGCTGCTAAAACAAATCCTATTTTTGATCTCCATTGCTCTTGTTGTGACATAATTACTCCCTTTCCTGTTGCAACATACAATCCCTTCTGCTAGAAACTCAAATCCAAATAAAAAAGTCCACACGAAGGAGGACATAAAAAAGCAATCTATTGCTTTATAAGCAAATATCCAACCCTTTTGGCAACCCTGGCTACCATGGAAATACTTCTTTAGGCCCGCAGCTTTGCGTCCTCATTTTTCAATGAGTTTGCTATTTTCGAAGGAATATAACAAAATACTGTTATTTACGTTAAAAGTGGAATTAAAGTAAAAGCTTCTCACAAGTTTGAATACCGATGAGAAGCTTTTTTCTAACTTAAACCGCTACAGTAATATCACCTTCAGCATGTGATTTTTGTTCTGAAGCTTGATTCCACGTGGATAATAGTTTATCTACATCATTTTTCAATTCTAAAAGATTTTCGGCTTCTTGTACTAGACCTTGAATTGTTTGTAATTCATCATCGCTGATTTCGATTAATTCCTCAAACATTTCAACCGATTCTCGTGAGATAGAAGCTATCTGTACAATTGTCGCCATGATTTGTTGAGAAGCAGACGATAGTTCTTCTGTACTTGCAGAGGAATTCTCATTATTTTCCGCAATAACCTTTGTCGTCGACAGAATCTGTTCAAACATTGTTCCAACCTCTAAGATGTTAGTATTTGTCTCTTTAAATTCTTCTGTGCCCTGTTGCATTGATTTAACAACTATATTCGTTTCTTCTTGAATATTTTTCACAATATTCGATACTTCTGAAGAGGACTGACGGGACTGTTCAGCCAATTTTCGTACTTCATCTGCTACAACAGCAAACCCCTTACCGTGTTCACCGGCCCGAGCTGCTTCTATCGCTGCGTTTAAAGCCAATAAATTAATTTGTTCGGAAATACCTGTAATTACTTTTACGATTGTTCCAATTTCTTTAGATTTTTCTCCAAGATTATTGATGGCATGAAAAGTTGTATTAATTGTTTGATTAAATTGCTCCATTTGCACTAAAGAGTCCTTTAACTTTTCGTCTCCCTCTTGCGTTAATTCTAATGTAGTATTGGACTGTTCCGAAATTTGGTTGGATCTTATGGATAAATCCTCAATCGCCTGAGCCATTTCTTCCATTGAAAGGGCGCTTTCCTCTGTAGCGACTAATTGTTTCTGTAAGCCTCTGCCAACCTCGTCAATTGCTGCTCTAACAATGTCCGCTTTTTCCATCGCGTATTCACCAATTTCAGTTAAACTTTCTCCCTTTTTATGTACATTTTTGGAAAAAGAAAAGAACTTTCCCCTTACACGCTCTAAAAATTCAATTAATTGATTAAAGGTAGCATGATAAGAACTTGAACCTTCTACTTTGCTGCTCATACTGCCTGCAGCTATTTCTTTCATCCCGTTCATGATCTCTTTATTAATATGAGGATGATGTTTCAATGTAAAATATCGATAAGCAAAATACACGGTGGTAACCAATAAGATAACAATAATACCTAGCAATATAGCCTCCATAATAAATAACTCTCCTATTTATATATTTGTTTAGACATACTGAAATTTTAAAACTCTTTCATAATGATATAAGTGCCGTCAGCGATTGTTGCAGGAATATCTTTTAATCTGCTATTTTCTTGATATTTATGAACAATATAATTTCCTTTAACATCTCTATATTTCTTCATATTATGATATTTTTCCATGACACGCATAGACTTAGGATTTGTTGCTTCTCCTACAACAGCCTTTAATCCCTGTTCAGATGCTTTCGTTATTAATTTATTTCCTAATTGCTTAATAATTTCGTGACGCTCAAGTTCAGCAGTTACTCCTAACATGAATAAATGAAGTATCTCGCCATCCTGCAGTTCTTTTCCAGTGCGCTGCTTATAATCATCCAAAAAGCGTTTATCTACATCCTCAAGAACATGCAGAATAACATTCATATCTAAAAAGGTGCCTTCAAATACATCTTCTCCAATAATCTCTGGAGCATTGGTATCTCCAGCAAGAACACCAACAACCTTTTGATTATTATCTATTGCAACTGCACAATATCCTTGCTCCACAGTAGCATCTATATAATCTTTCGTGAACTGATAGAAATCCTCATAGCCTATATTTAACTGACCAACCATTGGCTCTTGAACCCATTTCCCAGCAATATCCACTCCAATAAATGAGCTTGCAAGACAGTCAGCAGCCTTTTCGATTAGATCTGTTTGTTCCTTTGTTATAATTTCATATTTATACGACATTTCTACCTTTTGCACTTCATAACTCCCTTTCAAATCCGATTAAAAAATAGCTTTTTTATTAAAACCTGGCATTACTTAGAATGAGAGGCACGATCAATAAATGTACCTGCAAAATCAATTCTTTCTAGGGCGTTTCTAATTTGCACTTGGGCAATTTTTGACGAAGGTTTAATTACAAGAACATCCTTAAAACCTAAGCTAGAGTAAAATTGCATTGTTTGTTCTAACTGAGGTACCACCTTTGATGGAACAGGCGTTTGATGAGTACCATCCACGACAAAAGTATAATCCTTTTTAGATACTTTACTTATCGTATCCTGTAAATCAACCATATACCCCTCTGCGTCTTCCTCTCTCATCAATCCATGTACCTGGACACGTACTTCTTTTGAGTTTTCATCTATTTCCATTTTATACTTCTTTTTGTCTACAACAATCATCTCAAATCTCCTTTTCTATTAAGTTTCTATAGTTTATGTTTTTTATTGTTCTCCACAAGTCCAAAGCAAAAATAAATAGCTATCCTAGACATACATAAATAGGGATAGCCAAATAATTGCTTAAAGTATACCTGGCAACCCGACTATCATTATCCAGAAGGATTTTAGACTCGTAGCTTTGCGTCCTTACCTTTCGATAAGTTTGCCTTTTTCAATTTCAGGAAAACAATGGTACTAATAGCATATATACATATTACTATTCCATTATAAGGAACTTGTCATTTTTTGTCGATACCAGTATTTTTTCTTCACATAAAAGAAACAAAAAATAGGTCTAATTACCTTGTTTTTTTCCAAATGATAATATTTGAAAATTCTCTCTCTTTACGTATATAGTTAAATTGTATAATAAACTCAATAAAGGAGTGGCGTTATGGGATTGAAAAGGAATTGGGCAGGGAATTTTCAATATAGTGCAACTAACTGGCACGAACCAGAATCAGTGGAGGAAATTCAACAATTAGTTTTAAAATTAAAAAAGCTTCGTGTAATTGGAACTCGTCACTCATTTAATAGCATCGCTGATTCAGAGGAGAATATCGTCTCTTTGCAAAAACTGAATAAAGTTATTGCTATTAATAGCGAAGAAAAAACAGTAACGGTAGAAGCAGGAATGAAGTATGGAGATCTTTGCCACGTGCTTCAGCAGCATGGCTATGCCTTACATAATCTTGCATCCCTTCCACACATTTCGATTGCTGGAGCTTGTGCTACAGCAACTCATGGTTCAGGTAATAGCAATCAAAATTTAGCTGCTGCAGTTTCCGCTATGGAAGTCGTTACAGCGGACGGTTGTATCATAACTTTTTCAAGAGAAAAGTCAGAAGAGGAATTACATGGTGCAGTCGTTGGATTAGGAGGAATTGGTATTGTTACAAAACTCACCTTAGATATTCATCCAAGTCATCTAATGCGGCAAGATGTTTATGAAAATCTTCCATTTGCTCAAACAGCTCATCATTTTGACACCATTTCTTCCAGTGCTTATAGTGTCAGTCTGTTTACAGATTGGCAGGACGAAACATTTAATCAAGTGTGGTTAAAGAGTAAGCTGACAGATGACCAGACTTTTTCATTAGGTGATGACTTTTACGGAGCAAAAGCAGCCAAAGAAAATCTTCATCCAGTACGAGGAGTCGCTGCAACTAATTGCACGGCACAGCTTGGTGTTCCAGGAGATTGGCTTGATCGCATGCCACACTTCCGGATGGACTTCACTCCAAGTAAGGGACAAGAGCTGCAAAGTGAATATATATTCCCGCGAGAGCATGCTTATAACGCTCTTTGTGCCCTTAGTGAAATACGTGAATACATCGCACCCCTTTTATTTATTTCGGAAGTGCGGACAATTGCGAAGGACGAACTGTGGTTAAGCCCATCCTATAAACAGGATTCCATCGCTATTCACTTTACTTGGCAAGATAAGTGGAAGGAAGTTCAGCAAGTACTCCCGTTAATCGAATCCAAGCTCGAGCCTTTTCAGGCAAAGCCACATTGGGGGAAGCTATTTACTACCGCCCCTTCCAAAATACAATCGCTATATGAAAAAATGCCCGCATTCCAGCAATTACTTATTAAGTACGACCCACAAGGTAAGTTTCGCAATACTTTTATGAATAAGTATATTTTTAACGAACATAACTGAATCCGTTTACAATAAAATCCCGCTAGGTTGCTTCTAAACTAAAAAGCAATGGGTGCTTAATCTATTGCTCCCATTGCTTTTTAGAAAACATCAAATTTTTCATGCTAAATCTCAATAATAATCGGAAGAATCATTGGCTTTCTCTTTGTTTGATTAAATAAATACTGGCCAACCGATTTTTTAATATTTTGTTTCATTACATTCCATTTATGAATATTCTCTGATTGCAAGTCATTGACAGTCTTTTTGACCAAACGGTTTACTTCCTTCAGTAATTCATCAGAGTTACGGGCATAAACAAATCCCCTCGTAATCGTATCTGGGCCAGAAATAATCTTCCTGTCGCCCTTGCTGATGGTAATAATAACAACAAGCATCCCATCTTCCGATAGCTGCTTTCGATCTCTTAACACAATATCGCCAACATCCCCAACACCCATCCCATCTACATATGTGTCTCCTGCTGGGACAAAGCGTGTTTGACGGGCTACTCCATTTTTGATATCGACAACTTCTCCATTTTTAATAATAAAAGTATTTTCTTTTTCCACTCCCACTGATTCTGCTAATATTCGATGATGGTAGAGCATACGAGATTCTCCATGAATGGGAATGAAGTAGGTTGGTTTCATTAAGGTTAACATTAACTTTAGATCTTCTTGATAGCCATGACCAGAAACGTGCATACCGGTTGTACTGCCAGAACCATAAATTACTTTTGCCCCAAGTTGAAATAAATTATCTATGATTTTAGAGACGTCTTTTTCATTTCCAGGGATTGGAGATGCTGCTAGAATAACAGTATCCCCCGGATATATTGTAACATCGCGAAAGTTCCCACTTGCTAAACGTGACAAAGCAGCCATTGGTTCTCCTTGACTACCTGTACAGAGAATGGCAACTTTCTCTGCTGGCAGTTGGTCTACTTGACTGACATCAATTAACATTCCCTCCGGCATATGAAGATAGCCACGTTCTATAGCAACGTTCACCACATTTACCATACTGCGGCCAAGCAATGCTAATTTACGATTTGTTTTTATAGCAGACTCTACTACTTGTTGTATTCTATTAACATTCGAAGCAAATGTCGAAATGAAAATTTTCCCATCTGCTTTCATAAAGGCTTCATCTAAATGAGAACCAACCATTTGTTCAGAAGGAGTTAACCCCTTTCGTTCTGCATTTGTGCTCTCTGATATTAATGCTAAAACTCCCTGCTGCCCGATTTCCGCCATTTTATGTATATCAGCATATTGGTTATTCGCCGGGGTTAAATCAAATTTAAAGTCACCTGTGTGAACAATATTTCCTTCTGGGGTGTGGAAAACAACTCCAAGACAGTCTGGGATACTGTGACTTACCTTAAAAAAGGAAACTTGCACTTCTCCAAACTCTAGCTTGGAGCTAGAATCAATAGTTATTAATTTTGTCTCTCCGTTTAGCTTATGCTCATTGATTTTAAGCTCTATTAAACCTAAGGTAAATCTTGTAGCATAAATAGGAATGCTTAATTTCCTTAGAATATAGGGGATTCCACCAATATGGTCTTCATGACCATGGGTAACGATTAAAGCTTTAATTTTATCCTGATTCTCCTCCAAATAGGTTATATCTGGAATTATTAAATCAATACCCAATAAGCTTTCATCAGGAAATTTCCCTCCACAATCAATAACAAAAATTTCATCCTCATATTGAACGACATACATATTTTTTCCGATTTCATTTATTCCGCCTAATGCAAAAAACGACAAAGCATTCTCATCCACTTTCATTATTCTCCTCCTTAGCACACTAAATATTGTTATTATTTCTTTTTTATTTAGCTTTCATGCAAAAAGAAGAGAAACACATCTATTGCTTAAGAAACTTTAAAGAAAAGGCTCCTGCAGAAAAAGAAAAAACCCCAATAAGGGGTCTTAATCCAAAATTCACTATTTTAAGTTTTTTATGCCAGTTTCTAATACTTCCATTTGCCATAACGTTTGTTCGTCTGTTATGGTCTTATCTTCCCCATTTATAATCGCTTTGTATAAATCATCATACACTCTTCCATAATCGCCGTTTACCGATTTCACTGTTTCTTCATGGATTGTCCCTTCATCATCAATGTAGGTTAATACTCCATAATGTTTTATCGTATCTATCCCGAAATCTTTATTATCCGGCATGTAAAATAATTTTAAATGTTCCTCTTGACGATCTTTTGTTTCTTTCACAAAAGATCCCTTTTTTCCATGAACGACAAAGCTAGGTCTTTCTTTCAATCTAAAATAACTAGACTTTACAGACACTTTCATCTTCCCATAATATAAATCTAAATCAAAATAATCATTCATTCTTCCTTGTCCTAATAATTGCCTTACATCATAATGAATATGATCAGGTTTGCCAAAATAGCTGATGACTTGATCAAGCGTATGGCAGCCATGTCCATATAAAAATGACTCCGCAGGATTAAAGGTCTGTGCAGATTCTGGCACTTCCGGACGGTAATAATCGTAGTGCATTTCCACTTCCAGCAAATCCCCTAGTTTTCCTTCTTCAATGACCTTTTGCACAGTCAGAAAATCACTGTCAAAACGTCTATTTTGATACGCCTGCACAATTAAATTCTTCTCTTTCGCCAATGCAAATATTTCTCTGGCCTGTTCGGCAGTTTCCATAAAAGGTTTTTCAACTAAACAGTGTTTATTATGTTCTAGTGCTAATTTAGTGTATTCAAAATGACTGTCATGTCTTGTGCAAATAACAATTAATTGAATGTCTTTATCATTTAATAATTCATTTAAATCAGATGTATAATTGACTCCTGCAATTCGATCCCAGCTTTCACGCTTTGGATTTCTTTGGTAAATTGTTTTTACCTTGATATTCTCTCTTTGTAATACAAACGGCAGATGATATCTGTTTGTGCTTTTCCCATTTCCAATATAACCAATAGTAAGCATAGCAGCCTCCTAAAAATTTATTTATTATACTATTTATCCCATTTTTCTTCCTATTTGTCATGTGAAAAGCACCTCCTAAAAAAATCATACTAGGAGGTGCTTTTCTCTTTTATATTGTCTTACTTACATTAAGTGAATTAGGTGGAATACAATACCTACCACGAATAAGCCAAGAATCATAACGATTGGAGAAACTTTCTTTCTAAGCAGCCACATACAAAGAAGTGTTAACAATAATCCAGCTAAACCAGGAATTAAGCTATCTAAGTTGCTTTGTAATGTAGTTACTTTTATTGGATCTAATGAAAGACCAGCAGCTTGCTGTTCCAAGGCTGTCTTAATCCCCTCTGCTCCAGCAGGTAATTTATCCCAATCAATATAAGCACCTTCATCAAGCTCTACTGACGATACAACAGGGGTAAATTTGACCGATACCCACCGGTTTACGAGTGCACCGAGGATAAACATCCCGAGAATCGATGCCCCTTTTGTAATGTTTTGTAGCAACCCACCAGATAAGTCATCCGTAATTTTTGAACCAGCTTTGTAGCCAACTTCTTGTGTATACCAAGTGAATCCCATGCGGATAAGGTTCCAAGCAAAGAAGTAAATAATTGGTCCAAGAATATTACCAGTTAAAGCAAGAGAAGCAGCCAAAGCACCAAGGATTGGCTTCACTGTAAACCAGAAAACTGGATCTCCAATACCAGCTAATGGTCCCATCATTCCGACTTTAACCCCTTGAATTGCTTTATCATCCACTGGTGCTCCATTAGCACGCTCTTCTTCAAGTGCTAATGTTACACCAAGAATAGGTGAAGCCACATAAGGATGTGTATTAAAGAACTCTAAGTGACGTTTTAGTGCTTCCGCACGATCTTCTTTTGATTTATATAATCTTTTTATAGCAGGAATCATGGCAAATGCCCAACCACCGTTTTGCATACGTTCATAGTTCCAAGAACCTTGAATAAACGTGGAACGCCACCAAACCGAAATACGATCTTTTTTTGATAATTTAAATGCTTTTTCCATTTTCTGTCCCCTCCTTCTTAGTAATTATCGATAATATCGCCTAGTGGATCACCAGTGTTCCCATTTCCGCCATTACCAGAACCGCCTTTGTTAGAAAGCGCAAGATAGATAAGAGCAAGAGCCACACCGATAGCCCCAAGACCAATAAGTGTAATTTGTGAAACAGTCGCTAATACGAAACCAATCGCAAAGAATGGCCATACTTCTTTTGTAGCCATCATGTTAATAACCATTGCGTAACCAACAGCTACAACCATTCCCCCACCGATTGCTAAACCGTTTGTCAACCAATCTGGCATTGCTGTAAGTAAGTCACTCACAGGACCTGCCCCAATAGCGATAATTAATGCAGCTGGAATAGCAATACGTAATCCTTGTAAGATAATCGCAAAAATATGCCATAGTTCAACTTTTTTAATGTTTCCTTCTTTCGCCGCCGCATCCATCAAATGCACCAATCCTGTTGCAATTGTACGAACGATGATAGTTAATAATAAACCAGCAACTGCAAGTGGAACTGCAATCGCAATAGCAGAAGATACACCGGCATCTCCTTGACCACTTAAAACTAAAATAATGGCAGATGCAACTGATGCTAGTGCAGCATCCGGTGCTACTGCAGCCCCGATGTTCGCCCAACCTAAAGCGATCATTTGAAGGGTACCACCTAAGATAAGACATGGTACTAATTCTCCTGTAACTAAGCCGATTAACGTACAGGCAATGATTGGTTGGTGAAAGTGGAATTCATCCAGGATTCCTTCAACACCAGCTAAAAACGCTACAATAATGACTAATAATATTTGAATCATATTTAAATCCATGTTTATTAATCCTCCTTTTTCTTTGATATTCGGATTATTTTCGTCTATTTAATTCATCTTGTGCTTTCTTGATTATTTCATCCATATTACCTTTTGAATCATTCGGAACTTTACGTACATCAAAGCTTAAACCAGCTTCTTTTAACTTCGCAAATGCATCAATATCGTCTTGGTTAAAAGCTAACACCTTATTCGGCTGAACTTTACCAGGTGAGTGTGCCATAGAACCTACGTTGATTGTCTTTAATGGAACACCACCCTCAACTGCTCTAAGAGCATCTTGTGGATTTTCAAATAGTAGTAAAGCGCGTTGACCACCAAAATGTTGATCATCTTTTGCAAGTTCGATCATTTTTTTCACTGGAACAACATGTGCTTTTACTCCTGGAGGAGCAGCCTGTTGGATTAATTTCTTACGAAGTTCATCCTTCGCTACTTCATCAGAGACAACAATAATACGGGTAGGCTGTGTCGTTTTTGTCCAAGCAGTTGCTACTTGTCCATGAAGTAAACGAGAATCAATACGTGCTAACACATATTCAAATTTTCCAGGAGCACCTGCACTTGCTGGCTGAGCAGTCGTATTAGCAGCTGTTTCTGCTGGTTCTAAAGCTTCAGGTCTTACTTTAACTCCTTCTTTAGCTGTTCCTAAAATATGTGCGGCAATTTCATGTGCAGTGTTCATTGTAAAGCGTGATGCATAAGCTTCAATCAACATTGGTAAGTTCATACCAGCAACAATTGCCCATTTTTCATTATGTTCTTCAAACAAGCTATTGGCTTGGTTGAAAGGAGTTCCACCCCAAAGATCAACTAAGAATAGTACTTCGTCTTGGTTATCGAAAGAGGCGATCGCTTCTTGCATTTTTGCCTTTACATCTGCAGGTCCTTCGCTTGGCATCAATGTAACAGCTTTTACATTTTCTTGCTCTCCGAAGATCATTGCTCCAGATTGCAAGATACCACTGGCAAATTCACCATGACTAGCAATGATAATTCCTACCATCTTTTTACCTCCCATTATTATTTTTACAGCTATCAAGCTGCATTTTTCCAACTCATCTAAAGCGATTACATAAAAGCGATTACAGTGTTTGATAAAAATAAAAAAGGCATGAGTAAAAAGTCGATTTAAATGAAGTTATAGGTATAGAATGCCCCTATTCCCTTCATTCAATCATACTTTTTTACTCATGCCTGATCGAATCAGTAACACGTAAAATAATGACGATAGTTATTCAATTTATTCTGTAAACGCTTTAAACGGAGTAATTAATATCCTTCTGCTTCACTTTAGTAAGCTTGCAAAAAAATTATAGCACACTGGATTTTCTCTTTCAATAGGGAAATTATTTTTTTTGATTCCGCTATCATTTTCTGAAACCCTCTCTCCCAAACAATGCTATGATTCTTTAATTGCAATAGTTTTTTCCTCTATCCATTCTACTGCGGATCTATTATTTTTTCGACTTACCCTTTAATCCGCGTTTAATAACATCAAAGAAACTCAACGATTGAACCATACGCTTCGGATCAACGTACTCACGAATTGTCCGTAAAACTTTTTTCGGGTCTTTAGAGGAAAATGTATATGTCCCATTTCGCTTCGTTTGGATAGAATAACGCGGAATCCATTTCCCCTTGAACATGATAGAAGCAATTACATAATCCACCTCTTCCCAAGGAATCTGGATAAACTTGCGAGCATCACGGCTATTAAAGAATTCAAAGCCCTTGTCCCCAATCATAATCTTCCCATATTCTGAGATTCCTGTGTGTGAGGTTGCGTTCATAACTAAATCGACTTTTGTATTAATTGATTGGACCATTTGTTTACTCCATTTCTATCTTTTAATACTAATAATTATACGTCTTTTTTTGCTTTAAGCAAATACTCTGGGAGAGTTCACATTATCTTCAGAATTTGGATTGAGTAATATAGAAGATGTTATATCTATCGGAGATCTCTCGTATTAATAGTCTAGTATTTTATTAGTAAAAACTTGAATAGTCTAAACAGAATTGACTTATTAGGAAATATAAAATAAGGAACAAGTGGATAACACCTGTTCCTTAGCTATTTATCTCCAAATATCTTTTAATACCCAATAAGTAAAATCAATTACTTGTGCTTCGCCATTTTCCAGAAAAAGTTCTACACCTAATCTTTCCTCCTTTGGATATATTCGACTAGTCATTGATACCTCTCCATCATTGGCGAATATCTCTATAGAGGATCGATCAATAAACACCCTGAGAGAAAGTAACTGGTCTGATTTAAGCATTGTACTTCTAATCCCATCTTCCTCCTTACCAGACTTTGAACAATCCAATACTAACTTTTTATTCTCTTTTTGATACATGATGGTTGTCTTTTCTTGATTGATCCCACAAATTTTTAAGCCGACAGCCTCAGCTGATGTTTTTGCCAAGTCAAACTCTACTCTCAATTCAAGTAGATCCTCTTTTATTTCAACGAAATAAACACTGGATAAAATATGATTTTTACATACAGTTCTCTCTGCTTCCCGCAATAAAGTTAACTCTTCAACAGGATACATTAAAATTTTATTATTTTCCCCTAATTTTAGTTCCCTTGGCAGTGTTAACGCTCCACACCATCCATCTTCCTTCGATGGCATGTTTGACTCCCACATATCCATCCAACCAATGGAGATACGGCGACCTTTATTATCCAGGAATGTTTGAACAGCATAAAAATCATGTCCATTATCCAACTCAATAAAAGCACCGTGTACAAACTCATTTGTTTCGTAATTATATTCACCCACCAAATATCCTGTTTGAAATAAATTATTATATAAATCTCCTTTTGCTTCTATCCCTTGTGGCGAAAATAATAAGACATACTTTCCGTCCAGTTCAAAGAAATCAGGACACTCCCACATATATCCAAGAGTTCCATCGCTTTCAGCCAAAACACCAAGATACTCCCATTTTCTTAAATCTATTGATTTATAAAGAACTGCTTTTCCAATATCCCCTTTTCGAGTACCTAATACCATATACCAATAATCCCCGTGTTTCCACACTTTCGGGTCGCGAAAATGCCCGGACCCTTCCTCTGGATGCTTTGTAATCACTGGATTTGCAATTTCCTTTGTAAAATGAATACCATCAGTACTTGTCGCGATACATTGTGATTGATCAAGAATATCTTTTTCTTGATCAATAAAGATATTCCCTGTATAAATTAATGTCAGGATCCCGTTATGATCAACTGCACTTCCTGAAAAACAACCATCTTTTTCATAATCTTCTGTTGGAGCAAGAGCAATCGGCAAGTGTTCCCAGTGAACCAAGTCTTTACTTTTCACATGCCCCCAATGCATAGGCCCCCAATTTTCATCATATGGGTGATGTTGATAGAATACATGGTATTCTCCCTTATACTGTACTAATCCGTTAGGATCATTTATCCAGTTTGCTGGAGCCATAATATGGTAACCTAAACGATAACGATTGTTGATTTTTTTCTTTGCATTTTGAAGAGCTTCTTCCGCTTGTAACAGTTTATCAATTGTTTTCATCTGAAAAGCCTCCTAACTAATCTCTTTCAAATTTTTTGAAGTTTTATTGACTATGTTTTTATCTGAATTTAATAAAGTAAAAATTGAAATAGTGGAAAATAAAAGTACTGAAATTCCCATAATGATATACGATTGACGGAAGCCAATACTATCATATAAATTACCCGCTACAGGCGACAGAATCGAAGCACCAACTTGTGACGAAAATTGGAAACCAACTAAATATAACACAGATGACAAGCGTGTATCGAAGTTTGCTGCCAAATATTTAAAGATTGCAATTAACATGATTGGCAGTTCAACTGCATGAATCAATTTCATTGCTGATATTCCGATTGGTCCTGCAACTAGCCCCGAACCAACAATTCGGAAAGCCATTAAATAACCCGCTAAGAGTAAACTTTTTTTCGGTCCAAGCTTATTTACAATAAACGGAGCAAGGAACATCATTCCTGCCTCTAAAAAAACTTGGAAGGAATTTAAGTATCCAAATACTTGATTTCCTAATTCCTTTGTTGGGAATAAAGATGAATAATAAATTGGAAACTGCTGATCATAAACACTATAAACACAGGTGACCCCAATTACATACATCATCAATAACCAAAAGTCCTTTAAAAGAAACAATTGTCCAACATCTTTTAATTTTACTGAATCTGCTCTTTCCATCTCCCGATTTGAAATTTCAACTTGTACCGAAATAATGATGGCGACTAAGATTATAGCTGAGACAGAAGCAATCCAAAAGTTGATATTAGGATTAATATTAAATAATTGGCCAGCGAAAAAAGTCGCTGCCGCCCAGCCTAAAGAGCCCCACATTCTTGATTTCCCATATTCAAAGTTGTACTTACGTCCTACTTTTTCAATATACGATTCAATTGCTCCAATTCCTGCTAGAAAGGCAGAACCTAGGTAAAGTCCCCCTACGATTGCACCCACCATTACATTGTATTGTAATAATGGCCCATAAACATAGATATAAAAAGGTCCAACAAATACAAGTAATAAACTAATGAAAAATAAGATGTTTTTCTTTAAGCCAATTTTGTCTGAAATATATCCATATAACGGTTGCATACACAAAGCAAAGATAGCGTTTACAGAAAAGATAATACCTGTTTCCGCCCCATTTAAATTAACCTCTTGCCCTAACCAAATTGAAAATAAGGAATAGCTGGATGACCAAGTGAAAAAGAAAAAGAAAAAATATGCACTTAATTTCCAATAAAGACTTTTTGAACTCTTCATTTTCATATCTCCTTTACAGTAATTTAGAAAAACAAACCCAAACAAATACTGAAAGCACTTTCAATGATCATTCTATGTCAACCGGTTCCATATGTCAACCCGTTGACATAATAAACAGAAAAATAATCTACTAAACAATCTTTTAAGCTATTGTTCCTTTTAGTACTTTTACTGGAAGCTTTATTTGAATAGAGGATCCCTAAATTCGCTTTCATTTTTACCTCTATAAACATTAATACAAGAAATAAAGTTTAATAAATTCCAAATGTATCTTTTAAAAGAAGAAGTTCTCTTTAATCTAAATAAATAAAATAATTGTAAAACTAAAAATTATATAATAACATTCAAACAAATTTGAACGTTAAAGGAGTATTGAAGGATGTCCTCTACAAATTTATTATTGATTAAATCTTACGATCAATTAAAAGCGATTAGTGATCCCTTAAGAATAAGAATCTTTTCCGAAATAACAAACCAATCCAAAACGGGGAAACAAATTGGGGATATTTTAAATATCCCTGCCCCTAAGGTACATTACCATTTAAAGGAACTTGAAAAAGTTAAGATAATATATATTGAAAAAACGGAATTACTAAATGGGATTGCACAGAAATTTTATAAGACTTATGGAACAGATATTGTTATCGACCAAAAGCTTTTTCCTCACCTCAATGAAATGAATGAATCAATTAGAACTTCAATATATTCAATTTTGTCAAATGCAAGAAATGAGGCAATTGTTGCTCCCGAGGAATCATTTTCAATATCTTCAGGAGAATATATGGATTGGCCATTAATTTCTATTCAAACAAAAGTTAATATTAATCGACAACAGTTTATGAAGTGGAAAAAAAAGTATCATAATCTTTTAAATGAATTAGCAATTATGGAAAATACGGACCAAGAAGATATAAGCACTTTTTATATTTCAAGTGTAGGTTTCGAAGTAAAAAAGGAAAAAGGTGAATTTTAAAATGATATCCTTATTTAGAAACTGGAGGTTTACACGATTATTTTCCGGAAGAATTATAACTAATATGGCAGACAGTATCTATTATATTGCAGCAATGTGGTTAGTATATGAATTAGGAGGATCAGCATTTCACACTGGATTAGCAGGCTTTTTAGCCTTGTTACCACAAGCAATACAATTTTTAGCAGGTCCATTGGTTGATCGTTGGTCTTTAAGAAAAACCCTATTTATTACTCAGCTTGTTCAAGGCATACTTATAGCTATTATTCCGATTGCGCATCAATTCAATTATTTAAATGTAACTACAGTACTAATTATAATTCCTTTGATATCTTTGCTAAATCAATTCGCATACCCGGCTCAAACAGCTGCTTTACCTTTGATATTGAAAAAAGATGAATTAGTTAAAGGTAATTCATTATTTAGTTTTGCTTATCAAGGCATTGATATGGCTTTTAATGCAATTGCGGGTATACTAATTTCATTATTAGGAGTAGTAACGTTATTCATTATAGATTCCATAGTATTTTTTATTGCTGCCGTATTATTTTTATCAATTAGAATTTCTGTTAATGAGGATCCAGATGTCTTAATACCAGATAATAAACAAAGAAAACTGAAACAATTACTTAAGAATTATTGGTTAGAATTAACTGATGGATTTAAATTTGTTTTTGGTTCTATCATTGCTAAATTATTTGTATCGATAGTTGTTGCAAACTTTGCAATTGGGGCGACCCTTGCTATTTTACCAGTATACGGTGAATACCTTGGTGGTTCTGAGACATATGGATATTTAATGGCAGCATTATCAGCAGGAACATTAATAGGAGCTCTATTGGGGAGTATTATGGGAAAATTCCCTTTAGGTACTTTGACAATTATAGCATTTATTATAGGATTTTGTTTTTGGATTAGTTCCATCTTTATGCCTTCAAAAACTTTATCTATTATATTGTTTGGTTTTGCTTGGATACCTTTAGGTGTAACCAATGTTGTCATGAATTCAGCTATATTAGGAATGATTCCACAGAAATTGGTTGCGAGAACTATTACGGTGGCAGCTAGTATCGGGACTTTAATGATGCCTATCGGTTCCCTTTTAGGCGGTTACGTTGCTACAATTCTTGATATTACCCTAGTCTTCGGATTATTAAGTTTTGGATTTTTATTCATATCAATTTTTTGGATTTTAAATTCTACATTAAGGAAATTGCCACAGCCAGTTAAAATGAATGCTGAAGATTATGGATTACATGTAAAAAATCAAAAATCCAACTCAGGCTAAATAAACCAACTATAGTCTAGAAGTTCTCATCAACATACTTCTTTATTGATCATCTCTTACTATCCTTTCTGCGGATAAGCTTTGTACTGTTCATTTAAGTTGATTTTTGTATAAAATTTACTTTCTATTAAAATAATTACAACTTATAATGTATTTAAATCTATACTAAGGAGAAAGAAATGAATTATGAAAACATCTACCCCATGCCCTAACTGTAACAAATCTCTTACAATCGAACATTTTGAAGATTTTCCATCACCATTTAATATGAAATGCCCGCATTGTAAGGCTAAGTTAAAAGAAACAAAGATGACACCAATATTAATTTTAGTAGCAATAATCATAATTCCTCTCTTTATTTTACTTGGTGTCACTGTCAAAAACTTTTTAACTAACTTCTTTCCTATTGTGGAAAAAATTCCTACAGCAATAATTTTCCTAGCATTTTGCTATCCCGTTTATGCTTTATATGAAGCTTTCAATGCTGTTATTATCTTTAAAGGGAATCTCCAATTAAAAAAACGTCAGTAATAATAGAAGCGTGAATTCTCTCACGCTTTTTGTATTAAATTAGAGCTTTTCTTTTCCGATTGCACAGCTGTTATCTACTTTCCTTACGTTTAACTATTAGCTTTCGTCCATCACATATTCCGTATCTAATTCTTGTTAATTTCATGAAAACGATGTCTTCATTTTCTTTATCAAACCAAAACACCATACTCCCACGACATCGTCTAAAACCTTAGCCAACTTTACTCCTCCTTGCTACACTTTAGTTATCTGTTTTCACTTCATGTCGAATCTTTTAGTTTTTTGTGGAATTCTATTCCTTTAATAATTCCAGTATTTGATATACCATAAATATACTTATTACGTTTGAAAGGCGGTGAATTCATGAAAAAAAATCTCTTGAAAATTACAATGGTTTTTGGATTAATTTTCTCTGTGTCATCACCAGTATTTGGTTCAGATGTGAAACCAATGATTTCTGACTGTGGTGGTTCAGAACATCCAGTTCCGTGCTGGGCTTATTAAATTTTGTACAGTAATACATTGGAACCTTTATTGATTTACTTCTATGAAACAATTATGCCTTTCCTTCTCTCCCTCCCGAAGGATTAAAAATGATGATATTCCTTGATGCAGCCAAAAGCTCGGAATATCCAAATGACTATGTAATTTTCTTAATTCTTGCCTATACCTAGATTGCGGGCTGGAGGATTATAAGCCCTTAAGTGGAAAGGTATTGACTTTGAAGAACATACCATTAACGCCAGCTATCCACAAACGATTAACCCCTCATTCATTAAGATATACACACTTCTTTTAGCAGAAGCAGGAAATGAATTACTTCAAATCATGGACCGGTAGGAACATACACATTACTAATGACAGAAAAAAAGAAGCCTCTCAAAAGCTTGGTGAACTGATGAGAAGCCTATAAAGTGATGGAGTTTTCCCATCACTCTTTATTCATTATAACTGTTCTATTCTTTAATGAAATACTATTTTAGCATGTCAAAAATCCAGTTACACAACTGTTGAGATGTTAAAAGCTCTATAAATATAGTGGTCAAGGTGCTACCAATTCAACCTTAATTCTATCCGGGTCTTCAAAATAAACCGCGTAATGTTTTTCCCCTCCTGCATAGGGATGCTTATCGGTATAAAGGATTTTAACACCTTTTTGTTCTAACTTTCTTGTCATATCGTCTATTTGTTGACGAGAACTTGCGTGGAATGCCAAATGGTTTAGACCTACCCGACATCTATGGTAAGGTATGTCCATAAACCGTTCTTCTGCTTGTACGAAAACAATATATGTCTCTCCGAGTTTCCAGCTATGTCCACTTTCCCACGATTGAAAAGACTCATATCCTAATTCCTCTAAAAACCACCCCCAAAAGGTGATTGAACTTTTCAAATTTGAAACATATATTTCAATATGGTGAATAAGACCTTTTGACAATGGATGGCCTCCTTTTCTAATCTATATAGATTATTTTATCAGATAATTTAGAGCTACAATTATTTAAAGCAACATTCTTTAAGAAAATATCCTTAGAAAAATATTTTATTTGTTTTTTGTTGGGGCAAATTGGGCAAAGCTAATAGTCCTTTTAAAAAAATTCTCTGGAAGTTTCATATTACAAATACATGCTGGCTTTTTTATAATAAATTTACAAAAATATGATATGTGAACAAACTTTTATTAAGTCATATTAAAAGAAGACTATATCAATGACCACCATCTGGATCTGGTCTTGCTGGCCTCCAACTGATGGACCTAATTTTGGTCTGACTCCATCCACCTGGATTATTTTCATTAAATGGTCTACTTCCTTCTACAGTATCTTGTTTATACAGTCTTCCTCCGATAACTTATCATTCGTTAATTATGTATTCTAGTTATGATATTAAATACCCCCACAAAAAAACCAACTTTGGAGAGGGCTATTTAGGCATGATTTAATAACAACCTGATTACTGCTTATCCAACTTTAAATGATTATTCATCCTAGCAAGTAGTATTGGAAAAATCGGTATATCAGTTCTACCTTTATATACAGAAGAAACAAATTTTATAAATTCTTCATCAATTTCGTAATCTGAGTAAACTAAACTCCAAGCAGATTCACCTGCAAATTCGACTATATCTTTATCACTATGCTTGAGGAAATGTCTAATATTATCAAGATTTTCAGCAAGAATTTCCTGGTCATCTGACAAATTATTGAAAGCTTCAATACCAGTTAGCACTTCTATTTTATTATTACTATTTATTAAACGTCTTGCTTCTTCAATGGTATATGTTATTGTGTCATCATCTTCTTCAAAGTTTCCTTCCACTTCTTCTCCTTCGATATATAAAGCCTTTAACATCTTACTAAAAGTTTCATACAACTCTATTACTTCATCTTCATCTGTTAGAATATAAACTACTTTAGGTTCCTCTGAAGTACTGTAATCTAAAGCTAACCATTCATGACCATCACCGCTTAAAAGAATTACTCTCTCTTTATTTATCTCCCATTCTTTTAAGTAATAATCTGTTTGCATAATCCCTTCGTCTTTTTTTATTCCATGTATATATTCTATTAAAATAAAGTCATCCTCTTCCCGCCCGTTTAAAGAAAAAGGTAAAGCATTATATCTTAATGTTCCACCATTCTTTATCTTTAAAAGATCTATATATTCATCAGGTAGCTTAACTTTGAAATGTTCCTCAGCTAGTTTAATATCCTCAGACGTTATACTACTTAAAGTATAAGTGCTATTATCATCATTCCATATATTCATATAATTCCACTCCTAAAAAGCATGTATATTTCATCATAAATTTCTTGTATTAGACATAAATGGCTTGTATTCTCAATAATTACAATAATAAACTGAATTTCATAATAGAAGAATGAAAAAATATTTATTAAAATGCTCATTAGTTTTATTATCATTATATTGGTTTGTTTTTGCGAAAGAATTTGACGAAACAGAAATTGTCAAAAAAAAAAAAAAATAGAAACTCGTATGAATCGATTATTAAGAATTGCTGATTTGGTCTTCTTTTTCACCACAAACACATAAAAATACCTATGCAACCATGTTAATAGAAAAAAGAGTATAGTTTGAATATATCCGAACAAGACTTCGACACGTAAAAGGATCTTACTTAACAAATAGTACTTATATTCATCAAACAGAACAACAAAAAAAGAAACTTTCGCTAAGATCAATTTTCTTGCGAAAATTTCTTTTTTAAAATTTTTGAGAAGAAATTGAACAAGGGATGGGCAATAACACTATCCCATCCCTTTCAAATCCTTTATACCATGGTATTACTGGGATTCAGGCGGTTATTACATAATGCCGCCCGTAGGATGAGAGTGTGTATTATCTTTAACGATAAGTGCAGAAATTGCGGTATATCAATATTCTATTGAAACTAAGGTGTAACATCTTTAACGGGGATTTACTGTTTTTTATCGGATTGCGTTAGCAAAATGTTAACAATTCAAGTTGAAATCTGCTCTGTTGTTCATACACTCCACTTGGCACGAAAATTCATTTAGTATGTCTAAGTTAAATCAAACATATCGAGAAGTCTTAATGGATATGTTTATTTCTTAATACTTTCACTATAACTACACTTAGGATACCCTTTACACCCATAAAAAACTCCATACCTACCATTTTTTTCTACGAGCGGTTTGCCGCATTTCGGACAGACCTTTGATCTGTTTCCCAATAAAGTCGCTACCTCGTTCTTCATTTCCTGTGTTGTATATTCCACTTTTTTGACTTCAATAGTTTGAATTGTAGGTCCCAGAATTGACTCTGTATTTTCGCAACCTGATAGCATTTTTATCAAATTATCCGATGATATATCATTATTAACTTTATCACGTGCAACTTTCACAGGCTTACAACTCCATACTTCCCTGTCTCCTATAATATAAAGACGATATTTAGCTCTTGTAGCTGCCACATTCACAATATTTTTATTTACCCAATTTGCTGCCTTTACAGATGATTTATCACAACCAAGTAAGAATATAACCTCATCTGTTCCTTGTCCTTGGAATGTATGAACAGTTCCAATATTTTTATCTTTTAACCATTTCTTTACACGAGAATCACGTTTATAGAAATCAGATTTGCGTAATGCGTCACTCATTCCCTCTTTCACGGATGTGAATGGTGTTATAATAAATATTTTCGGAATATCACTACCGTCTTTCTTGAATTTTTCTTCAAGAAGCTTTAGAACAATCTGACCTTGTGACGGTACATAATGATTCTTATTCCCGGACTGTTCCTCACCTTTTACATTTATCCAATATGACTTCTCCAAGATAAAGGTCTTCACAACTTTTTCCTTTGGTGCTTCTGTTTGCTGTTTCATAGTTCCGTCATAAGAAAGACAATTTGATATACTATACATCGGGTCTATACAACGCCTATGGACAGTAAGGGGACATCCAACCCACTCTTTTTCTTCATCTTTTCCGAGAAAAGTTCCATAGCTATTAATATAATCAGCAAATCCTTGTACAGATATTTTCTTGTCCTGATATGGTGTAAGTAAATCAGATGTAATAAGACTTTTAATCATGTCTGTTTCTTCCGTCACAACCGGCTCTATTTGCTTAGGATCTCCAACAATTATTGCTCGACGGCATCGCATCAAAGCTCCAACCGCCATCTGAGGTTGTGCCTGCCCTGCTTCATCCACAATAAGCGTTCCAAGTGTACCAGGATGCTTTATATCACGTAAGAAAGTCTGTGCAGATGCAAATGTAGTTGATATAACCGGGGTAATAAGAAATATATTTTGAATCAATGCTGGGAAAGCATCAATTCTGTCTTTCTCACTCATGCGCACATCACAATCTTCATGCATATCCCACGCAATCAAAAGATTGATTATATTCTGCCTAAAGGCTTTAGAGGAAATTACAAATTCCTTATGTAGTTTACAAGCATAAAAGAACAGCTTTTCCCGCTCCCTATTGTAACGCTCTGTAAACCAAGGATTTGTAACCTGTGCCTGGGTTGACTCGATCTCATCATCCGATACATACCTGGCAATAAAAGATGAATCAATAGGAGTAAGTTTCTCGGCACCTTCGCTATGTTTGCTTAAAAGATTATAATAGCTAGTAATTTTTGAAAGCCGGTCTTTTTGTTTTTTCAAAACTTCAATTTCAACCTTTTTCTCTGCTATCAAATTGTCTCGTGTAGTATCTTTCTTCCATCTTCCGAATAATCCTCTAGGTCTTGATTCCTCAAGTTCCATTAGATATGCATAATTTTCTTTTATTTTTCTATCAAGATCAA
The DNA here is from genome assembly GCF_038006285.1 of Niallia sp. FSL W8-0177. Lineage (NCBI taxonomy): Bacteria > Bacillati > Bacillota > Bacilli > Caryophanales > Bacillaceae > Niallia > Niallia sp. FSL W8-0177. The sequence goes on along the minus strand of NZ_JBBOUX010000001.1, from coordinate 4,776,760 downwards.
CCTCAGAAATACTCTCATTAGTCAATGGTAAAGACTTTGCATAGTGGCACAGGATTTCCAACTCTTTCTCAAGTTCTTTCACAATCTTAAGTTGTCTAAGAAAGCATTCTCTTTGCTCTACATATTTCTTTCGATGTTCCTCACGCACATTGTTAAGATTATAATCATTAATAAACTTTTTAAGTACAGATACACAATACTTGTTAATATTAGCACGTTTCCCAAACGGAGCAGATATAAGACCCCAACAGTCTTTTCGATTTAAAAGGTTATTAGCATAGCGCGTGAAATAAATATCACGTTCTTCTTTTATTTCACCGGATATTTTTATTTGTTCAATATCTTCTGATTTTTTGACGTTAAACAAATTATGAACTTCATTCAATCCCGACACCACTGATTCTTCATCATTTTTTGAAGGTTCAAGACTCTTGAGAATGTCATCACTTTTAGGAAGATCTGCAGTGATATTTTCGACAGCCGAATTATTACATGATGCTACTAACATTCCATATTGGTTGATTTTATCATTCTTCAGCTTAAAATAAGATGGTGCATACTTAAAATATCCCTTATTATCCAATGGTCCTTGTGTAAATGAGCACCTCTCATAAGCATCGTCTGGATCTGAATGTGCGGCTTCCGCTAGAAGCTCAGCTCTTTTTACTATATTACTAGATACGATTTCTTTAAGAAGTGTTGTCTTTCCAGTGCCAGGAGGACCATTAACAGAAAATACTTCCGTGTTTGCATTTTCATCTATCGCAAGATTTACTGCCACTTGTTGCATAAGAGCAGGCATGAATTTAGCAGGCCACTTTCCTAGTGGAGCATTTTTGATATTAAGTGTATTTTGAAAGAAATCCATCATCTTCTGACGCTCTTCCTCTGGAGAAATAGATATACTATTCTCTGGAATAATTCCTACAGCTTTATTGTGTGCAGACAAAATATAATCTATCACTTTACGCTCATAATCAGAACCCTCTCCAAATTTTCCTGATTTGATTGCATCTATGAGCAAAACGATATCAGCCAAAAAAAAGCTCTTACCTAAACTTGCATAATCTTCTAGATTTTCTTCTTTATTCTTTACCTCACCATTCTTGTACCTGTCATAAATAAAGTGTCCTATGTAATCGGCAGGAAGTTCCGACTTTATTGTCTTCACATAAGTATTATAAATATCTGAAAACACAGACGGCAATACAGCAAATAAATCCTCTGCTTCCTCAAGCCAACTGTCATACTTTTTAGTCTCATCATCATAATCAATCGAATTCAAAGAAAATCCATTAACTTTTTTATTCCATACAGAAATAGCCCACAAAAGTGGAGATAGCTGGAATGAATTCTTCTGATAAATACCTTCCGAATCAGTTTTAAATGAAAACCAAGCAATCTCGCTACTTTTCGGATAGGCTATGTTTGGCTGTTCGTCATAATTTTTCACAAATTTAGCAAGATAATCTACCAAGTCATTTCTTTTAATTCTACCGAAAAGGAATGACAAATCTGTTCCCTCACAAGGAAATAGAGAAAATTTCTCCTTGTCAGTTTTTAATGTATAAGAAAGATCAATCGAAGGCTCTTTTATCTTGGTAAATATTGAAATTTTATCCAAACTACTATCGATCCGTTCACCTCTTGTAATCTTTTTTACTACTTTCTTATTGTCTCCAATCTCCTGTGGGATATCTACTTGATTTAAAAGTTCTATCGTCTTCCAATAATCAAGTATTTCAAGTACTTTTCTCTTCTCTATGTTTGTCATTTCTACTCTCCTAAACTGAAAAATTACTACTATTACTTACTGTTATGACATTTTTCTTCTGATAATATATTTAAAAATAGTGTGTTTTCACTCTTCTCTGTTATTATCCTGATATCTACCATCACTTTCAGTTTTCATCTCATTCCCATCCGGCAGAACAAACGCTTCCTCAACTCTATTATCCTTTATCTATTAGACAAAATGAAATCTGTTAATTTAGTTTTATCCCATTTTTGTGCTTCATTGGTGTGAATCTTATTATTTTGATATGAATCATAATTTTTCTGCAGATGCAACCGCCGCTCCTGCAACGATTATTGTTATTTCCTACTTTCTATTTATTTTACAAATTCTTTATATCAGAAGTAGCATGAAAATTAATATCTATATTAACTAATTTTTCCATTATTTATTATAGCATTTCACTCTAATACATTGTAATACATTTTATAGTTAGTGCTTTTCATTCTTATCAGCTTGTTATTATTAACTACTGGACTAATTATATCTAACTTATGAATTGTTAAATAAAAAATGGAAATAATGGTTATCGGTCATTAAATATTCTAGGAAGTGAGTTAAAAAGATGAGATGAAAGAAGATTTCTACAAAAGGGGTTGCACAAGGAAAAATGTACTTGTGGTTCCACTTGGGTCTTTATGATTGGTCTCGGACATCTTGCACTTAAATTTATTGTAATTTCATTGATGGCGTTAACAAAATGTTAGCATTTTTAATGCACTATCTTTTTTATTGTTATACTGGCTAAAAAATTAAAAGCATAAAAAGCAGACGAGGAAACCGCTCTCGTCTGTCATTTATACCTCTGATTATGAATTTTTAATAATCATGCTTGCAGCTTCCAATACCTTCTGCTCTTCTTCTGTAAGATTCTGTAACTCTACACCAACCAAATCACGAAAAATGTCTATCCCCACGTTACTCAAGAAATGAAAAAAGAAGCTTCCCACAAGTTTGCTCAACTTATGAGAAGCCTCCTATAAAACCTTTATATTAACAATCCACTCTCATCTTATATAAAACCCTTATACATCGAGGGATTGGAAGGCAGATTACATCATGCCGCCCGTAAGCTGAGAGTGTGTAATATCGTTAACAAGAGGTGTAAAAAGTGCGGTAAATCAACGTTTTGGATATTGTTGGCTGTAACATCTTTAACGGGGATTTACCGTTTTTTATGGGATGGCGTTAGCAAAATGTTAGCAAGTAACTCATAGTACGAATAAATTTTATCCGTTTGGTGAATTTTTTCAAAGTGGATTCTTTTAGTTTACTATCAAAATAAAGGGCCTATTTTCTTATTGCAAATCTAGATTTAATTTTCTTAAAAAGGTTTGATTGTAATTTTGTATCAAAGCCTATCATTAACTACTGTTAATCTTAAACCAAATAATCCATTAAAGACAACAGAGTTCTCATATCCCTTAGTTATTGGAATAATTTTATTTTGATTTTGGCCCTGTGATTTTATTAAGAAGGAAAACAAATCTTGTAGATTAGCAATCTGGTTTCTTTTATATTTCTTAAGTACAGTTATATCAAAATCAACACTCCATTTTAATCCATCTTGGTAAAATTCTTTTGTAATATTCGAATCAAAGTGATTCAGTTGTAGTTCTTCAACTAATTTATCCAATTGAATTTCACTCAAAATTTTTTTATTTGCGATATGATTTCCTAATTCCCTAATCCCAAAAATTTGAATCTCTTTGGCTAATTGTCCCTGAAAAGATCGGAATATGACTTCGTCTTTACTTACATTAGAAAAATCCATGGAAAATTCCGGATCTATAATTTTAAATTTGGAACTACTTGTTGAATTATATTGAGGTATAAATATACCTGTTACCAGTTTTTCACTAACAATTTTAGAGGGATCATTTAGATTACCTTTTTGACTAATTCCGTCTAAAATTTGTTTTTCAAGGCTGTCCAAAGAACTTTGGGTTCCCTTACACTCAAGTATATGAATATTATAAGAACTATCTAGTAAAATAAAATCCGGTGTTTTACTTGGCCCTCTCTTGCTCTTTTTAAGAACACTCAGAGAAGGTAAATATTTCAGAAAAAAACCTGTATCAATGATAGAAATAATATTCATATGTTTATGCAAATAGTATGAGGCGAATCCCATTCCAAAATCATCGCTTAAAATTGTTTTTTGATGTGGATCAATATCATTCCATTTCTCATTTAATTTAAAATCTATTCCTGTTTCAAAGCAGTTCACATATCTCAAAAATGCCCAAAAGCTATTTAAATTAATTCCATGCTCCTCTGGATGACTTGTAACAAGGCCTATATGAATTAATACCTCTATTAAATTGAAGTTTTCATTATTAGGTAAACCCGATAGACTTGTAGGTATACCACCTGCTGCCCATGTAGAGTAATCAATATCTATATCTATACATTTATTCATTTAAAACCTCCGACTTCTAATTACAATTCCATTTATTCAATTCATGCTAAGTCGGAAAGATTAGATATTTCTTCAGCACTAAAATAATTTACTGCTTCCCTACCATATTTTCTTTCAACTTCTGTAGTTACTAAAATTATCAATTCCTTTTTAGATCTACTCGATACAACATATAATTAATTAATCATTTTATTTTGCTTAATTTTTTCCAAAAAAAGATAATCTGCTAAATCAGTAGTTAAAATAAATGAGCATCTTTTTCCTTCTAAGCGTATGATGAGAGTGTGTAATATCTTTAACGACAAGTGCAAAAAATGCGGTAAATCAAGAATTCTGACAAACAGTGCTGTAACACCCTGCACGGGAATTTATAGTTTTTTACAGGATGGTGTTAGCAAAATGTTAGCAGAAATGAGCTGTAACTATATCTAAAATACAATATTAAATAACCACTTATTTAAATTGAAATATTTATTGCTTCATTAACTTCAATTTTCTTAGGATCTACATTGGTATAATATTTCGGACGATATCCTATAAGGTGAATTTTAGTAATTACCCCATTATCTAATGTAAGTGAAAGTGTTTCAATTTTGTCAATTGTATTTGTTAAAATAAGGGATCCCACAATCATAACTCGTATTTTCTCAGGTGTGTATCTTTGGCTAGCTAAGCTCGAAATGATATTTGGCATCACTTGAAATTTTGCATTTGTAGGATGACTAATCATTGATTCCACTAAAGAATCTCCATAACCAGATGGTATATCCTTTTCTCCGAATAGTATGCGTCTAATACGCAACATTGCAATATCATCAGGAGTCAGTGTTTTACCCATTCCTCCACCAACTGACATTTCAGAAAAGATTGAGTTATTGCTTTCTCCAGTACCTTTTAGGTTTACAACAATGTATGTTCCTTCTCGTGTAGATCTGATGTCAATATTTTCAATGGATACAATATCTGCCTCATCTTTTATAGCAAAAGGATATCTATCTCTGTCTCTCATGTCCTTTAAAGCTTGTTCAATTTTAGAGTCAGGATTAATCAGTGTTATCTGATACTCACCCTTATTTTTACTATGAAACTCATCGTAATCAGTTATTATTGGACCGAGCCAGAAACATAAAGCAGAAGAATTTATCTGTTCAATTGTATTTGTTGGAGTTTTTACTGCAGTCAGTTCACTTCTATTTATCGTTCTTTTTAATAACAACGGTTCTCCGTTAAGTGTACTTTTAATTACAGGATTCTGATCTTTAATTTCCTCATTTAGCCTTTTACTAACATATGAATATAGGTTATATACATCTATGTCACCATTTATATCGGCAGCTTCTCCCTCTAAGCCTCGAATTAAATAGTCGGTAAATGCTCCGTGTCCCGCTCTATCTGCGGCATATTGACTTGCAGCACATGCAGCAATAAGCACCTTTCCTGATCCTTTAACTTCTAAACCTCTATGCATTTCCTGTTGAATATTTCGAGTAATTACTCCACTATGGCATGTATCAAAAAACGATAAAACTGTTTTTGCTGTGGTCTGGTCAATCAAATCCCTTACTTCGGACATTTTTATCATTGATATATTTGGAGAATAGATATCCCCATCAAACGGAACAAAATATCCTTCATTATCTATAAAGGCGCCATGTCCAGCCCAAAATAGAAATAATACATCCGTATCTACTGCGCTTTCAAAGAATGATTTCAAGGCAGATAATAAAATAGCTCTTCTAGAAATAGAACCTTGGAAAACTTGGACATCTTCTTCCTTAAAAAAGGAAGGAGCCTCTAAAAGAAGACGCTTAATCTCTAGAGCATCATTTACAGTATTAGGCAGACCATTCACACTGTTATACTGATCTACAGCTATAATTAAAGCTTTATAATCCACTTTCTTACCACCCGACATTCTGGTTAATATTTATATGGTAACCTTATTTAAATCCTTAGAAGTTTCAATAATTGCGTTATAAATTTCTTTTAATATAATTGTTTGGAGTATTAGATATCCATTCAAATAAAACTCTGGAAAGGTTCCATTTAAATCGCATTTAATATATTTCAAATACTTTTCTAGGTTTTGGGAATTCAAATTATTGTGTTGCATAGAATTACGATAAACTCTCAACCTATCTAATGCATAATGTAATTTAGGAAAATTATTTTTAAAGTCCACATAAAAATAATTTTTAATACCCATTTCTTTGCCACGCTCATCAATTATTTCAACCATTGATGCGTTTAAATCTTTTGTAAAGTTGCTATAACTTTTTTCATTTCTTGCTAACTTTATATTATTCAAATTATACTCATTTAAAAATTGACCATTATCAAGCCATCCCATACCATAATAGTCTTCCATTTCAACATCAAGACTTTTAGCCGACTCAATAATCTTTTTTATTAAATCCTTTAATTCATTTAGATTATTTATTGGTTTAATGAGTTCATTATTACTTTCTGAATTAACCGTTTCAGCTTCTGCTTTTACTTTATTTAGTTTAAAAATATTATGGGTAACACAAGTAGGATTATTTTTTAAATTTAATTCATATTTAGCTATTTTATCAATATATCCATTTTTATTATTTAATATTACACTAGCATATTCATAGTCAATTTTATGCTGTAACTCTAAATTAATATATTTTTTACTAAGATCAATTATTTTATATACCTTATTTTTAATATTAGTTGTTGGGTACCAGTAACCGGTGAAATTAATTTTTACACTTCTTTTTCTTTTTAAATATCTTTCTAAATTATTTATCCATTCATCCTTTAATTCGTAGGCATCAATCATTGGTATATCAAAAAACACACTATTATTATCTCTGTTATAGTAATCATAGTCTAAAATATTATATAATTCATCATTAGTATCTAACCCATAAACTTCAAAATCTTTTACATTCTCAATAAAGGTATCAATTGAATTATCTGTAAATATTTTAATTCCAATTTCATCTGCATTTATCAATCCAGAATCAAAATAATTTACCTTTGTATTTTTATCATATACCACTAATCTGCTTTTTTTATCTTGATCTTCAATAACTACAATATAAAATTTTTTATATTCAGTTGGCTTTTCGTTGACCGAAACCATTTCTACTAGTTGACCCTCGTATTCAGAATTACTTTCTTTTATATACTCTTCTAAAATTCTTTTTATTATTTGCCCATGAATAATATTATTATTCTTTTTATCAAGAATAGGCTCAAGAGTATTTAAGTTTATAGACTTTGCATTTTTATTCGTGATATAATTTCTTGATTTTTTTATATATCCTGTATATCCATCAATTGAAATTGGTAACTCGACTCTGTTTAATTGCTCATATTTATTATTACTAATATATTCTCTACCATCATCTGTTAATCTTTGAGTTTTTAAATCATACATACTATTAAGCTCTAAATCATAAACCGCATTTTTTATTAACTCTTCATCAATAGATAATAATTTTGAAATTTGATTAGTATTAAATCCTTGATTAAGTAACTTTAAAGTGAAATCCAATACTACAGGTAACCCTTTATATAATGTTGCTAAACATACAACTGTTTTTTTAAAGATTGGAAAACCAACTTCTGAAATATTAATTATTTTATAATCCGGAAAGTCAGACTTAACTGCATCAAGGACTAATTTCATAGCTCCGCCCCCTTTATGTTACAACTATTGGGATTTCGATTAATAAATTGAATTACTTTTCCAATTCCCTCTTTATATTTTACTTCACTGTTAAGAACACACTCTTTATTTCCAACTATGAACAAGCAATTTTTCCCTCTTGATAAAGCAACATTTATTCTTCTTTGATCTTTTAAAAAACCTAATTTATTTTCTTCATTTGAACGAACGACACTATAAAAAACAATGTCACATTCTGAACCTTGAAAAGCATCAATATTATCAATCTGAATATCGATATTTGTCCATTTTGGATTTTTTGGCTCTATTTTATTAATTAATAATTGTTTTTGGGCGTTATATCCTGAGATGATTGCCACGCTAGCACTTAGATTCTTTTCATAATAAATCTTATTTATCTTATCAAGTTCATTTTTAATAACACGAACTTCTATATTATTTCTGTATGAATCGTTAAACTTTTCCTCCATATTATCAGGGAGGGTTGATGTATCAATCCACTTTACAACTTCATTAAAACCCAAGTTATGTTTTCTACTCTCAGCCTTTACTTTTGTGTTAATCCTGTACGTTGGATAAAAACTTGTATTTACCAGTTTAGAAATTTCAGGATGCATTCGAAATTGTGAAGTTAATGTTTCTTTAGCTTCTCTTGAACAAAGTTCAAATATATCTTCAAATAGACTCTTTTCTAGTTTTTTTATATTAATTTTAGCCTCTAAACCTTTATCTTGAACAAGATTTACTATTGGAGGTAATTGTTTATGGTCACCTACTAAAACTATTTTTTTACCTAATAGCATAGGAAGAATAAGTTCGGGAGCAGTTGCTCTTGCAGCCTCATCTATAATTACCCAATCATACGTCAAGTTTCTTAAAGTATGTCTTGATGCAATACCTACACAAGTTGCAGCTACAATTGATGCTTCTCTAGCAAATATATCATCAAATTCATCAAGTAGATCTAATCTATTGGTCCAATTTTTAATAATATTTATTGTCTCCACGACTTTTGAATCAAATAATCTAGCATCTATTTCATCTGGGTTAATGAAAGTATTTTTATTTAAATGAAATTGCATATACTTTCGTAATTCTTTATCTTTCCCATATGATTTCTCAATATATTCTATTGTATTACTTATAGAATTTGACTTTACTTCCTCAGCCCAAGCTTTAATTTGTTCAGTAGCTAATAGATTTTGTGCATCCTTAGATATTTTCTCACTAGTTCCTATACGTATTATTTTCTTATCCGAATGTGTTTTAAGAACATTTTTTAGCAAATGATCAACTGCAACATGAGATGGAGATGTTATTAAGACTGTAGACTTTGGATCCTGTAAAAATATTTGATTTATTAATTCTGTTATTACTGTTGACTTACCTGTCCCCGGTGGACCTTGAATTAGAAAAATATCATTGGTTTTTAAAGCTGTTTCAACAATTTCTTTATTAGCCTCATCAATATTTTGATTTACAAAGTCTAGGTTTAAATCAATTTTTTTCATTGTTAATTGCTCTGGATTAAGAAGAATGTCCATTAAATCTCTATTGACCGATTCATTATTTTTAAGTGAAAATAAAGCATTACTATATCTTTTTAACATTTTATTACTCATCGATATATCAACTCTAGTTTCACCACGTTTACTTAAATCTTGAATTTCCACATCGGAAAGTAAGGCAACCTTTAACTTATTTTCTTTTATGCTTTTTATTGGACCAACACTAATAAACTTATTTGTTTTTGTTTGTAATTTTATGTAATCACCATCTTGCAACATAGAGGAATCATAATTGCTGTTCATAGTTATTGTTAAAAAGTTATTTGTAGCCTCATATTCAAAACCGTCATAATTGCCTATTCTTTCCCTGTTAAAGTTGATCTGTTTAAGTATTTTTAATACTTCCTCCCAATCAGCTATTAACTTATTTTTTTGAGCCATTCTTTCCATTTTTTGTTTAAAGGACTCAAAGCTCATATCAATTTCGTTTAGTAATTTATTTAAATCAGAAGATTCAATTCCATTTGGTCTTTCTTGAGTTATATCTAAATTCAGCTTAATCTCAATACCTTTTGATTTTTCTAATTCATTTTCATGATACTTATCAATCGAGAAGACTTTAAAGACTCTCAAATATCCATTTTTTCTATCTGGCAACAAATGATATTTAATTCCATTACCAATCAAATAATAATTATTTTCAGTTTTGTACACAGTAGATTCAATTAAACTTTGCTCTATAAAATCCTTTACAGCATTAAAATTGGTACTAGAAACTTTTCCTATATCTTGTAAATTTCTATTAATTATCTGCGGAATAAATAGTTTAACTTTACCAGCTACTAAATTAAGTTTAATCTCAGTTTTTAAATCTTCAATGAAAGTAATCAAGCTTCTATATCTATCTTCCTTATTAAGTCCTAAAGATTTACGTAATATATCTTTTATGTTTTCAGACACATATAGGGAATCTATAGACTTATAAAGTTCTTCCTTATCTTCAGATGGTTCACTACCTGTTACTAAATAATAAAATGTAGCTCCAAGGGAAAATATATCGCTTCTAAAATCAATTTGCTGACCTAGTAAATGTTCAGGGGAAGCATAGCGTTTGGTAATGTGGTCTTTTAAAGTATGACCGGTTTTGAATAAATACATATCCAAAATTTTACTAACCCCAAAATCAATAACCTTCACTTCCATGTTTGAGTTTATTAATATGTTGGACGGTTTAATATCTCTATGTATTATCCTTTTATCATGAGCAGCTTGAACTCCGTTTAATATTTGAACCATTATATGTAATTGTTGAACTTTTGAGGGCTTATTTATTTTAATAAATTCTTCAAGGTTTTCACCCTGAAAATATTCCATAACTATATAAAAATTATCTCCATCAATTCCAGAATCCTTGTATTCTATGATATTTGAATGATTTATCATTGAGAGAGCTTTTGAATCTCTATGAAATATTTCTTGTAGATCACTAAATTCCAAACTACTATAATTTTGATTTAATATTTTCACAACAATCGGGGTTCTTCCTTTAACCGTATACCCTTTATAAAGGGTACTTTGAAAAGTATCTAACATTTTTTCTTCAAGCACGTACTTGTTTGTTAGAATCATTAGTATCTCACTCCCTACAGTTTTATTAAGAAAAAGTACATATTAATCGAAAGCGCTGCCTAAAGGAAAGAAGCGGCTTCACTTTGTTTTTAATTTCAATCTTTCATTGAATATTTTACCATAAACCTTTCTACAAACTTTGCTAAAATTTACATTTAAAAATTAGCTGGCAAAGATTATGCGTGTTTAAAATCGAAAAAAAATAACAATTAAAAATGCTACGTGTACTCCACGCTCTCAAAGATGATCTAATTTCTTGATTAATAGATTCGTATGTTTTAATTGATGAAATATCAAAAAATAAATGTATAATAATGGAAGGAGGGGTTTGGGGTGAATGATAAAAGGGCTTGTTTGGATATAAATGAAATATTCGATTTATTTACTTTTTCATATACAATTCCAATAGAGTTTAGGGATATTGTAAAGACCGCAATTAATCGTTATGCTCAGCCGTATAAACATTCCAAAGAAACACTTAATCGGATGGTTAATAAGGCAACCTCACCTTTGGATACATTCAAATACTTAGGAACCAAAAAAGAATACCAATTTAACTATAGCCAGTGGAAAGGTCATCTTGCAGAGTGGATTGTATGTTATGAGTATAACTCTATAAGGAATAACGGAAATGTAGTCTTCACTTTTTTAAATCCAGATTCAAGTTCGAAAGCCGATATCCTTCACATAATAAAAGTTGGGGAAAGATACAAATATATAGCTGGTCCTGATATTAAAACAGGTCAAGCTGCTTACCTTATCAATCAACTTGAAAAAGTCTGGAGTCATGAGGGAAGTATTCCTTTTTATGATTTTTATAATATTTTATCTGATGAAAAAAAATTAACTAAAAAGCATATCTTTAAGCTAAATCAGTTAAAAGAAAATTATCCACAGAAAGTAATTCTAACACCAAATTTTAATTCAGAAGAAATATTAAAGTTTAGTAATAAATTCCTTCGTAGGGTTGCAAATCAACAGACAGGACCAACTGCTTCTGCCGTTAAGAAGGCTCGTCAATATGCAAGGGATACTATCCCGAAGAAAAGAGAATGGACCGCATTCAATTATGATGCTCATTTAAAATATTCATTTGAAAAACAACAAGAAACAATAAGAAGAAACGCAGAATTAAAAGCCCAAAAACTTTTGGAAGAAGTTATGAAAAGGAATAGGTCAGCTCCTGTAAATAAAAAATCAAAGCCTATGGAATGGTTAGCAGAAATGGGAACAAAAATCGCCAAGTCTAAGCCAGTAAAATTTGTTAAAGATCATCCTGAAATAATTGAACCTTTTATAGTGGTTACAGGTGAGGTGCTACGATCCGCACTTAGAGTCTCTAAATCTAGTAAAACTTCAGGTATAGAACAAAAAGATGTTAAGTCTCCTCTGACCGACCATGTTCCTCAATCCAAAATAAATGAGGAATTTACTAGAAAATCACCTGTAAAGCATCCGGTTACTTCATATACTAGAAAAGATGGTACACCTGTTAGAGGATATCTCAGAGGAAAAGACTAATATTGAGACAATTAAATGGATAGCCCTAGAAAAATATTTTCCTATGTTATATGTCTTAATTAAATTGTATGAGTCGGGTTATCACAGTCGCACATATAAAGAAAGAATATACTATATGGGATAGTACATCGATACTATTCAATAGAAAATGATATTCCACAATCCGTGTGATTGCGGAAGACCAAAAAGCATAAATCCTCGGTGAAAATATGGAGGATTTATGCTTTTTACTTCTAAATCGTTGACGATTTTCTATTGGTAAATACTTTGACAGCAAGTGGTAAATTTCATGGCAACTGCTGAAAAAAATGGCAGAGATAGTACATTCTTGTAGCCGTAATCACTTTAAATAAACACCATGTAACGAAGCATTTTTTAATTAATTTTTAATTTGTTTGATTTACGAATTTTCCAATTTCCTGCATCATCTTCTCATCATTCATATACTCAGCAATCCTCTGCACAACCAATTTATTCTCAAACATAGCTTTACGAATATCCGAATGAGTTTTAACGTTCTTTAGATTATCCGCATCATCAATTATTAACTTGGCGAGTAACACCTTTACCAAAAGAGGGTCATCTAATTTCTCAATCCACTGCCACGCTTGTTCGGTTAAAATCATATTATATTTTTCATTAACAAACGCAGCCAAAACCATCTTTAGTTTTGCTAAAGGTACAGAGAGAAATTCCTTTAATACACCTTCACCTTCTCTATTTAAGAATGTCTTAATACTATAAGCAATAGCTTTTAATGTTAATTCTTGTTCGTCAGTTAATACAATCTTGCTGCCGTCATAATATAAAAAGGCATCTTCGTCGGCTAAATACATTTTGTCTTCAGTGGAAGCTTCCGTAATTTCAAGCACTGGTCGAATTTGATTCTGGAAGGCCAATAATTGCTCTTCAATTTTAGAAATTTCTTGTTTTAACATCGATTCGATTTTAGATACTGGATGAGTTGAATATTCCTCTAGGATTTTCACAACCTCAGTTAATGGAATATAAGTATTCATACCCCGGCCAACGAACATCATATCCAATATTACTGAATCAAATTGCCTCTCAATTACTTCGGGATGACCAGAAACTTTAGCAAATACATCTAGAAAGGAGAACTTTTCTCTTGGCAAGCAAACCCATGTACGGGCAACTGCCCTGATTACTTCTGAATCCAAAATTTTTGGTCCTTTTCTGGACTTACATATAATATCAAGTAAATTATATAAATCATCCGTTACATTAATGAAATTAATTAACAACTTCAAAGCACCAAGCTGGTTAGGGGAAGAGTATGCCTTTAATTCATCACTAAACCACTTTAGAAATGTATTTTTAGCGAAACGATTATAAATAACCTTAAACTTTTCCTCCTGATCTGCGATTAACCATTTATTAATGAATTGAACCTGTTCCATTTCATTTTTAAAATGAGCTGTTCTAGAAAATAATTTGTCTACATCAACTCTTACAGGAATTTCGATTGGTGCTGAAAGATATTGATTAGCCCATTTTTTTGCCTTTACACATTGATCGTAATCAATATTTCCACTTACCAAAGCATTGTTTGGCAAACGGCTCTCGATTAACATTGCAATTGCTAAAATGTATAGATGATATTCATAGCCCTGTGTTTTAGAATTAAAGACATCATTCATCAATTGGTCTTCTTCAAATAAAATATCTCTACCACTACTTTCTGATTGTACCGATTGATAGTGATTGATATCCCTGTACAATTTAAATGTTTCAGCAAATCTTTTACTTTTCAAATCACCTGTTATAGACCAATGCCGTTCTGGTTTGATTTTTTCTGCTGATTTAACATAGACGGGTAATTTACTTCCACAAAACTCACGTCTATCAACATCCGCAAATGGAAAAGCATATACTAGTTTTAAACTTTCCTCATAAACTTGTTCCAATTCTAAATTTGATATGTTACTAGTTAACATAGATAGATTAATATACGTTCCCACTATTGAATCTCCTTATCAATGGAATATTGGTACATAGATTTTTCTTTATGTTGTATCAGTCATAGGAGACACCAAAATACTCAAACCAAATTCCTCATAATCCCACATTTTAATCCAAGCATAAGTTCCTTCCGGAAGAGTAAATTCCCTTTCCTCTAAGGGTTTAATGGGTTCTTTTTTTACAACACATCCATGAGCATGTGTCGCTGGATGAATTTTCACCAATCTCCCCGTATCATTAAAATACACTAATTTCAAAATACAGCACTCCTTACAAATTTCACTATAATTTATTCGCTTACATTAATAGACAGCAAATTGTAATTTTATTCATGGAAATTTTGTATTGAATATTTTTGACATTGTTCGGTATGAAATTTTGTTAGTTGAGCATACTATACACGTTAGTGCAATTTGTAGGTCAGAGGAAAGAAGAAGTGCTTTGAGCATTTCTTCTTTTTCTTTTGTTAATCTTAAAAAAAACGATGATTTTATATTAAAACGAAAGAAATCCCAAGATATAATGATTCCTGATTAACCGGTTAATTCAAATCTAATAATGTGTAACCAAACAAGCGAAGCCCGCAGGTTACATGATGTTATCTTGTTAGATAACCATGTACTGCGGGCTTTTTTGTTTATCTTGGAGGTTTTCAATTGGAAGAGAAAAAACGAAAAAAATTAGATCCTCAGTGGATTAATAAAGTATTAGATTGTTCCGAAGAGGTAGGCGTCTCGAAGGCAATCATTGAGCGATTTCATTATTACTACGTTAAACAAAGGAGGAGCGCCAATGCAAAGTCTTCTCAAATTACTTCAAGAACTAAAAGTACCAAAAATTGAGCCAAAGATTATGATTGTACCGATAGATAAGAGTAAAACACAGAACCATTCTTACCAGTTGCAACTACATTTGAATATTCGAAAAAACAACAACTAGTATAAATAAACTCACTCCCGTCAAAGATTTTAAGTAATTACTGACGGGAGGAATGTTTATGTCGCGAAAACCTATAGTCAAGGTGACGTTTAATGAAGAGTTACAAACCGAATCCTATTATTTTCTTAAACGTTTAATGGAAAAAATCTTGATTGATCAGCTAGATTTAGATCCTAAATTGAAAGGGATGCTGCTTATGAAAAGCAAACAAATTACTGAAAAGGAGTAAGTGATTAACAATGGAAATACCACAATATATTGATTCAAAGAAATTGTATGACGAATTTGTTATCGTCTATAGCCGCGTTAGTTCTGCTCAGCAGGACATCCAGAAACAAATTCTGTTAGCAGAAGCTTATGTAAACAATCATAACTATAAAAAGGAATCTGTTATTTGGTTAAAAGACAATGACGTATCAGCGAACAAACTTTCAATGGATGAGCGTCCTGCTCTACAGGAATTACGCATATTGTTAAAACAAGGATTAATAAAAACAATTATCGTGTATAGTCGAGATAGATTAGCCCGGAACTTTTATGAGTATGTGTCACTCGTAAAAGAATTTTATCAATACGATGCAAACGTCATTTTCACTTCAACTAAACAACCGCCATTTTCAAAAAAACTATCCATCGAAGCCTTGTATGGTATTTTTGCACAAACGGAAGGCCAAAGTATTTCTGGAAGACGAAGTGATACCAATAAACAATACCCATCAAATATCTTCGGGTATAAAAAGCTTGGTAGAAAAAAAGACACGAAATACGTTCCAGATGATAATATTCAAAAGGAATTAAAAACATTTCTTCTTTCCGTAAAAAAGGTGGACAACGCCGAAAGTTTGTTTGCAATTCTTTTGACATATAAGAAAATCCTTAAAAATAAGAAATATGATGATTTACTAAGGTATTTACAAAATCCATTTTATTCAGGACATATGGAAACACTATATGGATATGAACAATTACGTCATGTGGAACCAATCATTTCACTTGATGATTTCCAAAACAATCAGTTGAAACTGAAAAAATTAAAAAATGAGATATTTGATGCCATTACTCTTGCAAGTAGTCATGGCATCATCATCCCTCACTGCAGCATTTGTAAGAAAGAGATGACATTCAGAACATCAGAGTTAGGGAAAAGCAGTTATTATGTCTGCAAAAAGAAACACCAAGAATTTATGATACCTGTTAATGTATATAACGATTTAATTAGTAATCATTTAAATGAGGTAGTAGGCTCAATCTCTATTGAAAAATTAAAGGGCGACTTATTGGCTTATTTAAGACATCTACAGACAGAACAGCAACAAAATCTAATAGTAATTAATAGGAAATTGCACAAAATTCACAAAGAAATGACCGAAAATTATTCAGCGCAATCAAATGCCAAGTTGGATAAATTAGTACAGTCTTCTAGGAGAATTAAAGAAAACATCAAAGAAATTCATATAATTATTATTAAAATTGAAGAGGCACGTAAAGGGATAAATGACCATATTCGAATGATTAAAGTCAATATGATTGTGGAAATGCAAGGATTCGATTTGTATTATTTATGCCATCTATTTTTTTCAAAAATTGAAGTAAGCAATAATTCACTAATTTACCATGTTACATTCGGTAGATACTTTGAAAAAGGTGATCTTGATGAGCTTCGAGCATAAAAACGTCTATACCGTTAACGGCATGTATTTGATTACAGATCGTCCTCGTCCAAATTATGAGCAAGTAACTTTGCCATTCAATATTTATATGGACCCGGTAAAAATACTGACTGGCTACGTACGCTGGTCAGATGATAAGCAAACATATGGCCATTCACTTGAAATGCAAGAATCAGTGGTCATTTCCAGAGCAAAATTAGAGGGATATCAAGTTGTTGTATTATTTATTGATGAGGCAACCTCTGCTTACCACACACCCGCTCAAAAACGTAAAGTAATGCTTAACATGAAACAATACGTTTTAAGTAATTCAAATGTTACTGCAGCAATATTTTATGAAGAATCCCGTGTAACAAGATTAATCGAAGACTTTGTCCTAAATATTCTTGGTCCTATTAAAGAAACACGCCCAAATTTTATTGTTTATTCAACTCAAATAGATGGAGAATGGGATGAAAACAACCCTTATGTTCAAGCTAAACTTGCATATGCACATGAAGAGGTCGTTAATAAATCACAAAGAGGCTATGATTACCATAAAAGTGTTATTAAGGACTCTCCTACTCCACAAAGACCCGGCTCACGAAATCCATTTGGTTATGACAAATCAACATTGACTGATGATGAGATTAACACAAATGAGTACTCAGACTTAGTGGTATTCATATTCTACCTTTATAGCTTTGGTTATAGTGATAAGAAAATTGCTGATTTATTAGAAAAGGCTTCAATTCCGCCGCCATCCGCTGATGCAAAAGGTTGGTCAGATTCGAGTATTAGGTATATTTTAAATAACTATTGGTACATTGGGGATTTAGCATGGTTTTCTCGTACAAGCTATCATATTAGTAAAAAGAAACCACTAGATGAGATTGAATTATTTAAAAATCACCACAAGGCACTCATAGGCCCAAATTTATGGAAGGTCACTCAGTTTTTCCGTGAATTTAAACAAAACAAAGACCGAATGAATAGTCCCTTTATTTTGCGTGATATTGTTTTTTGTGAAAACTGTGGAGAAAAGCTAGTTGCCAAGAATGCTACACCTGCTAATTCAACAAAGAAATATAATTATTATCGTTGTCCTAAATGCAAGAAAAAAACCTCAATGGAAGAAATACATCAGACGATACTAAGCGATTTTTCAACCCGCTGGACAAGAGAACTAAAGCATTATATAGAAAAGGCGAATAAAATTCTTCATGCATGGAAGAAAATTTTAAATGAAAAGATATCAGATTCGACAAAACAGCTTGAGTCTTTAAAATATAATCTAAGTATCCTTAAAGAAGAACATGAATATCATCTAGATTTTAAAGAGAGCTTTGAATTACAAATAGCTGCTATTGAAAGTCAGAAACTACAATGTCTTGCTGTTAAAGAAGAAATTAAATACCAACTCAATGACCCCATGCTATACGAGTTAATAGAGCGATTTAAACAGGATATCCAACATTACTCGTTTGAAGAACAACGCTCACTTTTACTGCTAGCAGTTGAGAAAATTACAATCAACTTTTTCACCAATAATCAAACAACAATTGGTTATCGACTCACACCTTTTGTGGAAATAGAAAATGTGATCAATACCATTAATGATGAATCTGCATAAACTGCTGTTTATAAAACAGCAGTTTTTTTATATAGCAGTGCTTACTTTACCGAAAAAAAACTGCTTCTACTGCTTACAATACCGAAACATTTGACGGTTTCATCTCAAACTTTAGATGACAAATTTAGCAATCCCATTGATATCAAGGCTTTTCTGCCATATTTATTCGGCAAAGTACTTATCGAGGGATACGTCGATGATTACATTACCGAATGGCTTATTATCTTTATGCCCACTTTGCCGAAGTATTATAACTGTTTTACTCAGTAAAACTTAATTATTTTAATTGGTAAAAATTAGTTTCAAGAAAGATTGACTAAAATGCCTGCCAATTCCCAATAAACCATCTGACCCAATCATTATTACTCCTTAAAACACATAAATACTTCCTAGACACCACTTCCCGACCTCCAGATAGTACCTCTACATTTTATAGATATTATTATTTAGTCCTTTTAGATATGATCCAATAAACTATCTATTTAGTAAATATTTTAAACTCTTTATATATATCATGTGTTAACTTGGATAGAGGTCTATTACCCCAACTTTCCTGATCATAATTATTCATAAATATTGTATTAATTACATCATTTCTAGACTGAAATAAATCGGGGAATTCTGCCATTAATTCATCAATTCTGCTCCCGTTATAAATAACTGCATTTCGAATAATATCTCGAACATAGTCTTTATGTTGCTTATACAATAGTTCAATTTTTAAGTGTTTCTTCAGATTATCCACTTTACAATTGTGTTTTTTATTTTTGCATACCAACTTTATATCAAAATTATTACTAAGACCAGTCCAGTATAAAAAGTCATTATCAATAGTGCTTGTCTGAAAGACTACATCTAACCCAAACTCATCCTCATAGGGATAATAAAAATCATTAGTACTATTATATGTATCCAAGTCCTGTTTTTTTGAATTACATATACTGCAGCTAGGAATCAAATTATACAAAGACACTGACAGATAAGAAAATAGGCTTTTAGGAAAGAAATGGTCAAATTGTGGCCTAATTCCATCACTTTTCAAAGTAAATGTATATTGTCTGTTACAATACGGGCACACTCTAATATTTAATATCTCCAAAAGTGTTTTTGACCACACTCTGTTAGTAAAGTTTGTATATAAAGCTTCAAATGGATCTTTTTTATCTAACTTTATTATCCCGATAGTATTTATGATTTCTATTAAATCACTTTTTCTCCCAGTTAAAAGCTTTTTTAGTTTTGCTTCATCGATATTTCCAGAAAGATCACAGATATAATTTTTCAACTTTTTATATTTTGGTAGCTGTATTAATTGTTCAATAGTTTTCGTTGCTCTTATTTTTGTATCCTTAAAGTGTTCTATTTGAATTGTTTCTTTACTTTTTTCTTCTATATTAATCTTTATCACTAAGTTTTCCCTCCAATTCACTTACGTGTACTTGAAGACTTTCAATTTGTCTCTTTAAAATCTCAATTGTTTCATTAATTTTTCTAGGTTCTTCATATTTCTTCAATTTTCCCCTTAATTGTAAATTTTCATTATATAAATCAGTGTAATCTAAATCAAATTTCTCATTAAACATTTTCATTATTCTGTTTCGAATCAAAGGTTCACCGATAGAGTTAATAATGTATAAACACTCATTTCTTTGTCTTTGAGTTACATCTCCTACGCTATATGTATTAATTAATAAAATGACTTCTTTTATTTTATTAGTTGCGAACTCCCCCATTGTTGACGACATAAAGAATCCATCTTTTAAAAGAATATGGATATTAGCCCCAAAAGTATTAAGTCCTTTTTTTATAGTTCTACAATTACCATCATTATCTTTTTCTAGATAAATCATATTAGTATTTGGAATGTCAGATAAAATAAGAGGAGAGTGCGTCGAAGTGACAACTTGAAATTTCTTTTTGCTCTCGCTTAGATCACCTAAAAAGAGTACTAACTCGTTTATAAAGTTTCTTGTCAATTCTGGATGCATTCTTGCCTCCGGTTCATCTAATAATATAATATAATTTTCTTTATTAGGAGTAAGAGAAGAAACCTGTTCATTTAATGATGCAAAAAAGCCAAGATAAGCAGCTTCTCCATCACTTATATCTTCAATTACATAACTAAAAAATCCACTAAAAACAGAGAATTCTCTATCACTAATGATGCTCTGGATTTTTTCATCCACAGTTTTATTAATCACATTCAAAAACTCTTCAATAGGTGCATTTTTTGTGAGCTTTAAAGTTATGTAATTTTCATTAAATTTTATATTTTTGTTTTTTGACAATTCCTCAACTACATCCATAAAACAGTTTAGAACATACTGCTTATGTTCCTTTTCTTCAAAGTAAGTATCAGCAATTATTTTTATAATTTTATAATAATAGTTTTTTAATCCTTTAAATGACATCTTTTTAAGATTAATTTCGATAGTTTGCCTTTTAATCTCTATTATCATTTCACTTGTTATATTATTTTTAATAGAATTAAAAAAGTATTGTACAAAGGATTCAAGTACTCTACACACTTCTTGTTCTTTTCCATCAAGATCGTTATAAGAATACTTCATGATCAATTTGTTTTCCTCATCAAAACTATTTTTTAGAAAATAATCGTCATAATTTATTTTTAATATGTATACCTTATCTTTAAACATTAGCCTTTTAGGCTTTTGCAATTGATTAAATAGCATCTCAATTTTCTTTGAAAGAAATTTGGATTGAAAAGTACCAATTCTCCTTGGCACAGAAATCTTATAATCATCCTCTGGCTTCGTAGAACTTGCATCATAATACTTTTCATTGAGATTTTCCCTTAATGAAATTATTGCAAGTTTATCCATTTCTCTTCTACTGTCACCGTATAATCTAGTTTCATTTTCTTCTATTTCAGTTCTATATTCTCCAATTCTTGAATTTAAATCATATTTATAAATAAACCTCCCTTCGACATACTTACATACAAAAGCAAACCAATATTTACTTCTCCAATAGTCTTTACTAATATCAAAATCACTTTTTATTATGTCTTGGAAACTATCAATATCATTCCCCTCTATACAAAACAAATCTTGATCATTACTATCTTTACCCATATAGTAAAGGAAAAAATAAATTGAGTTTTTAATTTCAGCCTCTACATCATCTGGTATTTGATAACCTAATTTTTTCTTCTGTTTGTACCTTATTTCAAACTCTGCATTGTTTTTATTCCTATCATTCGTTCTTAGTCCTATTGCATCTAATAGATTTGTTTTGCCCACACTATTTCTTCCTACCACTGCATTGATATTGGTAATATATTCTGGATAAATTGAAATATAAGTCTCATTCGGAACAACTTTAATAGCCTTATTGGCATGGTCATAATTAATTTTAAATTTTTCACTAAAATTCAATTCAACCTCTTTATAATTCCTGAATTTTTCTATCCAAGCATAAATTAATTCCATCTCTTTCTCCTCCAAAATCTCTTTTTTATTTACAAACTCTATAAATATGTACCAAGCTAATAGCTATTAAAATGCAAGTCTTAGCTGCTTTAATTATGGACTTTTACTAACCAAATTTGGATACTTTTTTAGCAATTCATAATGATTTATATACTATTTTATAAATAAATAAATTATTTCTTCAAAAACCCCTTAGAATGTCAAAAAAATGCCGCTATAATGTTTGAGAATTTAGCCGGTTGATTCATAAAAATAAGCAAATTAACAAATTTTATGGGGGTTTAAATAAATGGATAATACAAGAAAATATACAACTTGGGAATCACTTCCCGATACTTTAACAGCACTTCACATTGCACAATTTCTTGGAATTTCAAGAAGAAGGGTCTATGAGTTGTTTCTAACACATGTAGAACACGGCGGTATTCCAAACTTTGCAATTGGTACATCAAAAAGGGTGGAAAAGTCAGATTTTAAAAAATGGATTATACAGTTAAAAAAGAAAAGTGAGGTTAATCAATAACGATGAAAGGTCACTTTAGAAAAAGAGGTTGCAAATGCCCTTCTAACAATTGCACTTGTGGTAAGAAGTGGTCATTTATAATAGATGTGGGGAAAGACCCAGAGACAGGTAAAAGAAAACAAGAATCTAGGAGTGGCTTTAAAACTAAACAAGAAGCTGAGGCAGCTGCAGCCGCACTAATTACGGAAGTAAACAAAGGTATCTTTATTAAAGAATCAGATATGTTATTCAAAGAGTGGGCTAACGATTGGTTACTACTTTATATTGAAAGAAATGGACCCAAACCCGGAACCATTCGTCTAAGACAATACAGCATCAAAAAGTTATTGCCTTACTTTGCCCATATAAAGCTTAAAAACATCACAGAAGAAATGTACCAATCCGCATTAAATGATTTAAAAGTTCAAGATTTTTCTAGAAGTACAATTGAAGGGGTCCATACTACTGCAAAAATGATTTTTAAAATGGCTGTTAATAAAAGAATGCTTAAAATAGACCCAACACAAAATGCATATATAAAAAAAGACCCGCAAGTCATAATAGAATCCGATGAAGAAGACCTACCTTTATTTTTTGAAAGAGAAGATCTTGAATTGTTCCTAAATACGGTAAGAAATAAAGGGCTATTTTTGGACAATGCAATATTTACTACATATCATCCACTGGGATGCGTGTCGGTGAATTAGTAGTACTCAAGTGGAAGGATATAGATTTCGATAAGCGCACTATTCATATCACTAAAACATACTTTAATCCAGACAACAACACTATTAAATTCGAACCTAGTTCCGCCGAAGACCAAAAGTTCTCGTCGAAAAATCGTGGTAAGCAAAGTAGTTAGCGACATATTAAAAAAACATAAGGAGGAACAAGAAAAACTTATTAAACATTTAGGCGATTCCTACTGTAACTACGGATATGTATTTTCTAATTTTAACCGCCATCCCGGTTACCCTATCTTAATAAAATTTGTTGAAAGCCGTATGGCTCGATTATTAAAGAAGACAAAGTTAAATCCAGTGCTTACTCCACACTCTCTTCGTCATACACATACATCCCTTCTTGCTGAAGCAGGAGTAAAGCTAGAAGAAATTAAGGATCGGTTAGGCCACGAAGATGATGAGGTAACCGAAAGGATATACCTCCATGTAACTAAGGTAATGAAAACAGAAGCCGCTGATAAATTTAGTAAACATATGGGTGGCCTTATATAAGCATCCATTGAAAGCAAGAATGCCCGCATTTTCGCTTTCAAAATACATATTGTTCATTCTATTTATTCTCTATCTCGTATGAAATAAACTCAACCTTCTTCTCTTTCAAGTTTTGTTTTAAATCCTGCTTCTGTCCATGCATAAGCCTGAGTGTATTGTGAGTCACCATCGTATTTAGATGCAGATACCGGAAGTGGATATCCAAGTACTTCTTCTACTTCTAAGAATGTCATAACAATTCGATTTGAACCTTCTGATTTTAATAACTTATGTAGAGATTCATATTTGCTTCCTCTTGTTTCCACTTCAGCTCCTTCCTCAATCAATTTAAAATTCCACTTACAATCCTTACAATACATTTGCTTAATATTAACATAATTCATTATCAGAATGGAGATAAGCAAGCAGTAACACTCATTTCTCTTGGTATTAAAAGCTGAATTATTCAAATTAACTCTGGGCATAATGGAAATTTGAAACAAAATTACTAAGAAAGTGAGGTTTTTTGATAAAATGAAAGGTCATTTTTACAGAAGGGGCTGCAAGTGCAAAAAGAAAAAATGCACCTGTGGTTCCAAGTGGGCTTTTATGGTTGATATCGGAATTGACCCAGTAACCGGTAAACGTAAACAAAAGGGAAAAGGGGGTTTTAAGACTAAGCAAGAAGCTGAAGCAGCTGCTGCCGCTCTGATTCATGAGGTAGACGAAGGGATGTATGTGGAAGAAACCAATCAAACATTCGGTGACTTTTCAAAAGAGTGGCTTACCATCTATAGAGATTCAAAGGATGTGAAACCGGGGACAATTCGTGTCAGACTTCATGAAATAGGCAAATTGATGCCCTATTTTGCTCAGTTAAAATTAAGGGATATAACACGGAAGAGATATCAGGATGCTTTAAATGATTTAAAAGGACAAGGTTATTCTGATAGCACAATGGATGGGATACACCGAACCGGAAGAATGATTTTTCGAAAAGCACTGGAACTAGAGATAATTAAAAAAGATCCAACAGAGTATACTTATCTTAAAAAGGATAAGAAAACCATTGAGCAATTGGAGGAAGAAGAAGTTCCAAAATACCTTGAAAAAGAAGAACTTGCTCTGTTTCTTAAAATAGCGAGGGAACAGGGACTTGAGTTAGACTACTTGATATTCCTTATTCTTTCATACACCGGAATCAGGGTAGGAGAATTAGTTGCTCTTAAATGGAAAGATGTTGATTTTGAAAACCATACGATCAGCATTATCAAAACGTATTATAATCCAAATAATAATACTCTGGAATATCAGCTAGTCACACCAAAAACCAGAAAATCACGACGAAAAATCATTGTGGATGAAGAAGTGATAAATGAATTGAAGAAACACAAAAAAGTTCAAGAGGAAGTCATAAAGAGGCTAGGGGATGCTTACTATAATGAAGACTTTATTTTTGCCAAAATGGAGCGACATTACGGTTATCCCATAATCATCAAGACCGTACAAAACAGAATGGCAAGGCTACTTAAAATTGCTGGTCTAAATCCTGAGTTAACACCGCATTCGTTACGCCATACACATACATCACTTCTTGCCGAGGCTGGTGTTTCACTCGAACAGATTATGGACAGACTTGGACATTCCGATGATCAAATCACGAAAAATGTTTATCTCCATGTAACCCAAGAAATGAAAAAAGAAGCTTCCCACAAGTTTGCTCAACTCATGAGAAGCCTCCATTAAAATCCTCAATGTTAACAAAATGTTAGCATTTCACTCTCATCTTACTACAAAACCCACTCATATCAAGGGTTTGAGGGCGTTATTACATCATGCCGCCCATGAATTGCGAGTGAATATAAGGATTTACTCACCTATTTTCTACTATTATATATAAACTTCTATAAAAAAACATCCTCAATAAATTCACCATCCTATATAAGAAGATACAAATTCCGGCACCCTTTCGGCATCTCTCTTGTTATTTATCCGAAATCATACTTGGTGGTTTTGCCATCTTGGCTATAAAAGGTTCTGCTACTCCCTCTTCTGTACGTAAAACATTAATTGAATGAAATCTTTTCAGCTTAATACCATCCCTCTACATTAAACGGCTTTATTTCTTCGGCAAGGTCAATAAAGTTTTTTTTCGACGAATTATATATAGTATAATGTGACTAGCTGCTTTAATAATTTCCGCCAAATCTATTGTGATTTGTTCTCATGAATGAAACAACAAAACATAACCTTACTCGCTATTAAATAAGGTTCTTACACTCTGTGACCTTTTAATATATCTATAAAAGGTCACTGTAACTCCTTCAATTTAGGGATGGAAATCCTTGTAAGAATAAAACGAGTTGGGCTGTTTTTAAACTCTCTTAACTTGCAAAATATCCATAAAAGGCACTTTGATTGTTTCAGTGAATCTTTCTATATGTATGAGTTTTGTGTTTCCGTCCATCTTAACTACTTTCCCTCGGACTGGATCTTCTCTCTTCCACACAGTTAATCTAAGTTCGGCCTTATCTTCTAATGCTTCTGTTAAAATATTTGCAATTTCCTCTAATTCAAATTCGTCTCGGCTTGGTCTTGATGGCTTTTTAACTTTCTTAGGTTTCGTTAACATCATAATTATGCACCTCTCCTTACTTTCCGTACTGGTCCAACCGATAAAACGTTGCTTATCTTAAACGTGCGTTGCTGCTTACGAGTAAAGCAATATGCACTAAAGGAATCTTCATTCATTTTAATAACCTGAATCCTACGTTGGCTGAATTCCCCTTTATTGTTTTGATAAATCATTTCTAAAACCTCTTTACTTTCTGCAGCTCTTTTAAGTAAACCAATCATCAGTTAGACCTCCCTTTTGACATAATTATATACGAACAATTGTTCGTAATCAATATTGAAATCGAACAATTGTTCTGTTATTATTTTTTAAAAAAGGAGTATCTATGATGAAATTTAAAGATATAACTCATGAATCAGATGAAGTAATAGTTGTAGCAAATGGTGGTGACATTTCATTAGATACGAGAGTGTTTAAAAATAAGGATACATACATTATCTATAGTTCCAACTCTCTTCGAGAGCATTTAAGCATCTCCAACCCTTACAGGAGTATTAAAAACTCCGAAATTAATTATGCATTAGTTAGAATTATGAAATCTAAGTTCAAAGATGTAGAAATCTTTAGATCGACAAAAGGAATTATTCATATATACAAACAAATGATTTAAAGGAGAACTTGTCATGTTAAAAGACCGGGGTACGAAAAAATGGTTAGCGATGATGCTGCCTGAACATGTAGCAGGAGTAAAAGAAGTTATTGAGAGCCAAAATAAGATTGAACAGCCTGTTTTAGATGAGAATAAATTGAATGATATAGACGTATTGATCCATGAAGCTATGGAATATAATCAGCTGCTTAAATACAGCTTGTATCAAAACGGATACATAAACACTTTATATGGCCGTACTGTTTATATCGATTATCTAAATAACCAGCTGCGTATCCAGGACGAAAAACAATCAATACATTACGTATCCTTTAGAAAACTTGTGGACGTAGAAAAGGCCTAAACGGAGCAGAAGTATGAGTAGATTATCTGAAGAAGAAAGAGATATTTTTGAAGATGCTATATACTTACCAATGCTTCTTACTGTACTTGATCGTGATTATAAGGTTGCTGATGCTACTCCTTTTAAGCTAAAGCAAGTCTACCTAAACTTAATCGAGCACACGATGAAGAAAGTTCAAAAAGATATGCGTGAAAATAAAACCAAGATGTATAAGAATAAGTGGAAGTTGGTCAAGGGTGAAAGTGACGAAGCTTTTACGGAATACAATTTTTATTTTAATGGCTATCATGAAGTACATCGTTATTTCAACCACAATCTAAGGAATAACACGGAAAAGCTACTTAATCATTATTTTTTACATCGTCATTTTGATTAATCTGCAGGAAAGTTATTTAAGAATGTTTCAATTAGAAGTTTAAGGTCCGTGGAGTCTTTCGCGGATTTATACTGTTCTTTCAGCTGAAGTAATATTTTAAAGTCAGTCATTTTATCTCATCTTTTAAAGTAGAGATTCCTATTAGTTCACAAGAATACACTAAAGTAGCTTCATATTACATATGAAGCAAACAACAATGTTTAAATTTTGTTTAAAATGGTATATAATATAATTAAATAGTATTATTTATTAATAAACTGCGTATACTTTTTATAATCAAAGTTAAATAAAAACCATGGTTGACATTTTTTAAACTTTGATGTAATTTTAACTTATCTCATCTGCCAAGTTGTAGAAGGAGTTCCTGAGGACGTATCTCATCATGAGATACGTCCTTTGCATTTATTTATATTGCTGATATTTTTTTAATTTTTTCCTCAATTGATTGTCATACTCTATATAGTATGAGGATATCAAAAGCATGTAGTCTTCACGCTCTTCAACAATTACCAAAAATCTCACTTCTTCAAATAGAAAGTGCCATCTTTTATACATTTTATAAGGTTCAGCCCAATATTTAATAAATGAACAACAGCCTTTTTGACAGTTATAATTCTCAAGTATAATTTTAACCCAATGAATCCTTTCACATCTTCTAAAATCAGGGATTCGGTCATTAGGATCCGCGACGTTTTTGCTGGTGCTAACTGAAGTTATATGAAAGAAAGCTTGTTCCTTATCAATAACTACTGGATGTTTACGAAATCTAACTGGTTTTCCAAAGAGATAAGGTTGAGATTCTATAAAATCATGTACGAAAATTTCATATAAATACGATTCATATACATCCCATACCCCATAATTATTAAAATCAATAGTAGGCGGAAGCAGTGGACATTTAAATTCACTCATTAAAGTTTCACCACCTAAAGCCTTTGTTGGGGTTCCCAAGTGAACAGATTAAATTTTCTCTCGGAAAGCACAGTAGTAGTAACTAAACTATGTCCTGTTAACTTTTTTATTCTATTTATTATTGCCAGTTTAGCGTCACTTTTAGATAGACCGCGATTTTCGTAACTAACAGCTCCCATTAATAAATCCGCTAGCTGTAATACTTGGCTTTCTTCAGATCTAATTAATTGCATTTTAGTTATTTTTTCTCTATCAAAATCATGTAAGTAATTGCATAAGTATTCTCTTAAATTTACTACTTTGTGAGCACTATTAGTGTCCTTAATATCAAGGTATACGTGTATATCATTTGTATCAACAATTGGCCTTAGCATAAAATAATACATTTTATAGTACCAATCGTCATGGGATTGGTCAAATGCGCTATGGTCAAGCTGTTGTTTATCTTTAATGATAATTGCTCTGAATGTAAGTACCGGGTTATCGAAAAAATAGTTAATTAAATCTATATATAAACTAGTTTTTGAAGGAGATACTTTAGTCCACTTTATCTCAGCATATCTACTAAGCCCATGTTTTACCTTGATATCCCTAATGTCTTCAGATACTTCCTTTAATAAGGACCTTGGTACCTTAATAGAACCAATAACCATAGATTTTTGTTTATCATTCTCTAGATGGCAACTTTCATCACAATAAATATTAAACACAGTAATCTTCCCCCTGAAATATTTGTGGATAACTTTTTATAAAAGTGGATAAGTATAAAAAAACCGTTGATAAACCTGTGGATAAAATCTATTATATCATGCAGCCTTTATTTTAACACTCTCTAAGACACTTGAATTAAGACTGTTTAATATGGTTGAACAACCAGGTATTATCTACAAATTTATTAATAGAAAAACGAGACATTCTTAGATTATTATGGCACACCCAAAAAGAAGTCATTAAGCGACTAATAATCTTTTGAGGTTTCACCTTTAATAATAGTTTTAGAACGTCTCGTTTTTCTAACTTTATAATTTTTAAATTTTAGTTTATATTTTTAAGTTTTGGTTTATATTTTAAATTTTAGTTTATATTTTTAAGTTTTGGTTTATATTTTTAAATTTTGGTTTATATTTTTAAATTTTAGTTTATATTTTTAAGTTTTGGTTTATATTTTTAAATTTTAGTTTATATTTTTATAGTTTCTGTTCTATTAGATTAAGTATAAAATTTTTAGATGCTTTATATTTAATAAATTTATAATATCACAAGAAGATTTCTATATGCAAGAAGATGATAGATTTTATTTTTATTTTTAATAGATTACAACTTGAGCTTATTATAACTCCTAATGGTGCCCGGTTATTATTAATCTTCCCTAAATCCCCTACTCCAAGAGCAGGGCTAATGTGCGTTTTTCATATGGAGATAAAATGGCAGATTAGTGGAAGAACGTAAAAAAAGAACACAAATGAAAATGTTTCACTTGTGTTCTTTGTTCTTCAAACTTAACCTAATCGGTCACCTTTTTTGACCCTTTGTTGCGGTTCTATTAGAACAACTCCTTGTTCTGAATAGATCCCCATCACCAAAACTTCTGAACTAAAATCAGCTACTTTCATAGGAGGAAAATTAACTACTCCTACTACTTGCTTTCCACAAGTTCATCTAAACTATAACAATCTGTTATTTGAGCACTACTTTGTTTAATTCCTATTTCTTTTCCAAAGTCAACCCATAATTTATATGCTGGTTTTCTTGCTTTAGGGAACGCTTCTGCTCTAATAATTTCTCCAACACGCATATCTATTTTTTTAAAATCGTCAAAAGTTGTCATTACAATTCCTCCATTATTTTGAGTGTTTTTTACCCTTTTTCCATTTTGAGACTGGATTGAGTCTGATTCTGTTCATCTTTTCTATCTCTTAAAACAATTAGTACTCCTAAAAGAATTAAGAAAGAACCAAACCAAAAGGTAATACTAATAGTTTCACCTAAAATCAACCAACCTAATAATGTTCCAACAACGGGTTGGAAAAAGAAGAAAACTCCACCACCAGAGGCATTTAGCATTTGTAATCCACGATTCCACAATAGAAATGCGATAGCTGTTGAGACTATCCCTAAATATAACAAGCCTCCCCATATAGAAGGGTTTGTTAATTCGCTCATGTTTAAATTAGATAATTTTGTAATAACAAAAGGAGTTAAAACAACAAAAGCAATTAAAGTTGCATAGGTATTTACTACAATTTGTGTATAATCACTAGGTAAACATTTGATTAGTACGGACATTAAAGCCCATGTCAACGCAGCTATAATAAGCGAGATTCCACCTAGCATACTTGACATATTAATATCATCAATTCCAACGATAATTATGACCCCAATGGTGGCTAAGCTAACAGAAATTGCTTTCTTAAAATTTAAACGCTCTTTAAGAATTAAACTAGCAAACACAACCATAAATGCAGGTGTTGTAGAGGTGATAATAGCACCCATTTGGGCACTAGAAAGCATGGTACCTGTTTCTTGAGTAACAATGGAAATAACATACCCTACAATTGAAATTACAGTTATTAACCCTATATGTTTCTTTTTAATCTTCCATGTTTGTTTAGTAACCAATCCAATTATTACCAATACAACAAGTGCGATAAGATATCGTATCCATACAAGTTCTAATGGTGGTATGACTGAAACAACTACTTTTACGACAACATACATACCTCCCCATATACTTGAAGCTATTATTAAAAATAAAGAACCGATTATTGTGTTTTTCATATTTTTACCCTCCGTATTTTCAGGTCTGTTTGGACCTAACGGAGAGAATACAATTCTAAAATTTTCTCTCCGTTAAGATTGGGAGAGTGCTGTTGGTACATCGTTTTCAAATAATGAAGTCCAATACATATTTTCACCTCATAACAATTTTACGTATTTTCATATTGTAACAAATAATCATTTTGTTGAACATTGTTAATTAAAGAGAAAATAAAACCATTCTCCTGACTTGATTTTTCGTTTTAGTTTTTGGAAACACTGCTCTATGTTCTAAATTCTTTAAAGGGATTTTATGTGAAGTGTTACACTGAAACTCTAGGAGGGCTTTAGTGAATAAGAATTAAACTTTATTATACATTTTTGAAAGTAAACCCATTTAAATGAATAGAAATTAAACACCTTTAAGGAGCATTACTGTTATAAAATTTAGCAAGGCTTATATCTTTAAAAACATAATTCTATAACTTTATTGTCACTAAACAGCAGAGTCGATTGCTTTTCTGAAACCACCTACTTTTTTATGAGTTAGAGTATTGCACTTCATCTCATGTATTATTTCGTTTAATAAAATATTTCTATTACAGATAGTGTAACGGATTTGATTATTATATATAAAATGGATTTTAGATAATTTAATTACAATCATACATTTACCTCCTTTTACAGGAGGTTTCTTGATTGTGGAAGTAAATTCCTTTTAGTTCACAAAATGTACAATTATAATTAATCTAATAGATAATTAGGAGGATATACAATGTACAAAAAATGTAATAAATGTTTTTATATAACCGAATTAATTGATAACAAATATAATTGTATAAACTGTAATAATAGTAATATTGAAGAGACTTCTTCATATCCAGTTCCCGCCGCTCTTAAATTTCTTGATTTAATTGAGACAAATACATATGATCTGGAAAGTCATGATGTTTATATAGATTTGTATTATTTTGAAGGCTTTGAATCAAGCTCAATATTTCTATGTGCAACTTATGAAATACTGCTTGAATCTCTAATATATGATAGATTAAAATTGATGAAAACACCAAGAATTGTA
Organism: Niallia sp. FSL W8-0177; assembly: GCF_038006285.1. Taxonomy (NCBI): domain Bacteria; kingdom Bacillati; phylum Bacillota; class Bacilli; order Caryophanales; family Bacillaceae; genus Niallia; species Niallia sp. FSL W8-0177. Next base: position 4,744,138 of record NZ_JBBOUX010000001.1, on the reverse strand, counting down.
GCTGAACTACTATTACAATCAAACCAAGGGCAAGATAAGATGGGAAGACTTTACACAGCTATAGTTGAACAGGGACGGAATATAAAAAAATTATTTAAAGTAATTGAACAAGAAGAATTTTATAATTTACTATATAAGTTCATAAAAACTAGAAACCAATATATACATGGTGACCCAACTGCCTTTAAAAATTCTGAACTCGATGCTGAAGATTAAAAAAAAATAGCTGATGGCATGGTGGAAGTTTTCATTAAATTACATAATCATTATAATTTAGTCGTTTATTGAGAATTATTAGAATCCCTTCTCTATAAGAAGGGATTCTGTGTGGAGATCATGTTGTGCAACTATTTTATAACTATCCACATTACTTTATGCGGATTTTTTGATTTGGATAGATTAAATTCGGGTTTTTAATACTAGGATTTAATTTTTGAATTACAGCTACTGATGTTTTATATTTCTTAGCAATCTTAGTAAGATTGTCGTTATTCTTTACAACATAATATTCTGGTTTAGTTTCTTTGGCAGTAGTTTCTGAAGGATTAATCCAGCTACCTGGCACCCCTTTTTTAGTTGTGACATTAATCATGCCTTGGGATTCATTGAACACATAGTATTTCCCTTTTGGTACAGTAGTCTTTTTGTTTTTCTTTGACTTAGCATCGGCTGCAGTAGCATAACCGTTATGTTGTTTAGTTACTTGATAAGTTTTTACATTATCTTTTGCAGAAGAAGTTGTTTTCTTTGGCTTTTCCACTTTCTCTTCTGGAAGGTCTCTAAGAAATAATTCCTTCTCTTTTGCTCTTCGTTTTACTAATCCATTTAATACTTTATCTCCGGATTTTATCCATACATCAAATTGATCAGCCGCTTCTTCATATCTCCCTTGATTTAGTAATTCAAGTAAGGTGCTTCTTTGCAATGCACCAGCACCACAATTATAAGTAAATGACACAAGTGCATCAAATTGATTTTGAGTAAGTGGTACTTTCACATAATCATTTACTGCTTTTTCAAATCGAGCAACATCTGATTTTAGATAAGCATCTGCTTGTGCTTGTGTAATTTTCATATTTTGTTTTACGTCAGGACCGTAATGTCCATAACCGATTGTCCAATGTTCTTCCGTTGGAACTGCTTTATAAGCAGTTAATCGCACACCTTCAAACGACTTAATTAAAGATAAGCCAGTATTAGATAGTTTCATTTTCCATTCCTCCAATCAATATTTTTCGTCCAAGATATCCGAATCTTCTTCTGCTTTAAAGATTAATGACAAGATTAATAACCATTGTTTTAACATTGATATCACTCCAATAAAAAAGAGCAGCTGTTAAGCCACTCTTACTTTGTTTTTGATTGATTTTTAGCTAGGTTATGAGCAACTAATAAATCTTTTTGCTTTTTACCTCTTACAGTCACGTAATTGTTTTTAAACCAGGCAATTGTTCCTGCGATTGCTGTAAATACAGCTGATATAAACGCTGTTTGCTGCTCTTCTGTTCCTGGTATTTCATAAAGACCAAAACTAACTAAAAATTGATTAATAAACGCTATACCTAATACGATTGTTCTGATTATTGTACCTTTGTCCATTCCTAACACTCTCCTATAAATTTTTTGCGATTAAATCAATCACTGCATAAAAAAAACCCCCGCCACCTAATACGGCAAGAAGCAATTCCCAAACCTTTGTATTGTTATTTTTCTTGATTCCAAGCGTATGACTTATTAATTGGTCCATTAATTCTTTCTGTTCTTTTCGTTGCTCTTTTTGTTCTTTTCGTTGTTCCTTTCGTTGGTTTTCCATTTCTTCTCTTTGTTTGTTAATCAATTCTCTTTGTTTTACTCCTTCTTCAATTAACGTACCTTTGATTTCGGACTGAGAAGTCTGGACAATCGTTAATTCTTTCTTTACTTCACTATAGTTTTGCTCTAGCGCTAAGATACGTTTCTCGTGATCCTGAACAATAGACTCCATATTTTTATTTGACACCTCCACTCCCGCTGTCATTTTCCCATCCCCCTTTTCTCTCTGTATTCAAGTGGACTCACCCCCTTTAAGGTAATAAAAAAAGAGCCCTCTGCAAGAGCTCAAATTCACTTTTTCACCGTTTAAACTTCTAGACTCTGATCATCTACAAAAATAGCATACTCGAACTCTGGCAATCCCTTAAGGTATTCATAGGCTTGCATAAAGCTGTCCATTGAATCAGTCGAAGACGGAGTGAACGAATATACTTTTGTCTCTATTACATATGTTTTAGTCCTATCTTTGTAAATAGATAATACAATATCCATTTTCTCTTTATTTCCTTCAATTTTCACAATTTCGCAGTATGCATCTTTAACTTTTATAATTTGTGTTATCCGATCTTTAACATCTGGAAACTCAATTCGAAATTTATCATCTATTTGTGTTTTTGTATTAATATAAGTTAACTCATAATTGTAAGTCACTATAAGCCCCATTCATAACACTCCCTATTCTCTAGTTACTCTTATATCCAATTTTGTTGTAGCAGTAGGTGATTTGCTGAATTTTATATTAAATCCAGTAGTTGTTTTCGATTCAATCCACCAATTTCCGCAGTCCCATTGAGGTGAAATATCAACCATATAACTATTATCAGGTTGTACTTTTTCAGGCGTAAATTTGTATTCGTATCCATTCCATCCACTTGAAATAGATATACCAAGACTTTTCACATCATAATTTTTTAGCCTTGATGGCTCGTCTGTATCAGATAAATCAATATTTCCGTCTTTTGTAATAAAATTCGGCTCCATAAGTCCTGCTTTGTAAAAAGCTCCTACCCTGCCGCGGAGAAGATTATTAACTGCAATGATGTTTACATTAAACGTGTTAATCTCTGTGCGTATCCAGCGCATTTTCCCTAGTGAAAAGAACATGTTACCATCTAACATGATTAGATATGAAGATATATCATCAACATTCGACACTGTAAAAAAGTTTTTAGGATCTGAAGCATTAATTGATTCATCTATTTTGTTATCTTTTATTCGTAAAACTCCCGCAGCCATCGAGTTATCTGCAAGTATTGCATTAGAGTCAATACTTGTTGTATTTGTTAGATTAAACCCTAGATTAGTAAGTAAATTACCATTAATAGTGGTATCCGTACATTTTGCTATAGTAATCAACATCACGTCGTTTCGTAAATTTCTAACGTATGGTATGTTGCTAATCCTTACTTTTTTATAAGCATCAATTTCAAACAATTTATTGGTCCACTCTTGCCAAGGGTTGTTTTCGTTTGTAATTTCTATAGTCGTGTTGTTATCTATAATAAAAGCAGTCTGCATATACACCCCGCGAGGAACTGCAGCAAAATTATATTTGGTACGTTTAAATACTAATTTACTATTAAGTATCTCAATGTGTGGGCTTTTTGTATCTCTTATCGCATCAAAATAAAGCAAAGAATTATTTACATGTATCCTTTGCGCCCAACTCATTTGTAAACTACCTTTACAGTTTTCTAAGGTAATGTTTCCTGTCATTTCAGGAAACTCATTAATGCCGTTTCCTGCAAGAAAATTGCCCACACAATTAACGTAAGTAATGTCAAACTCACCCATGCCGTGACAATCAAATGCCCCATGCCAATCGTTAGGCATTCTAGAATCGACTACTCTCATATGTCCGCTTGATGTGAAGTCGATTAAATGTCTTAAACCATACCCGCGTGCATTTTTAATAGTTCCGTGTACACTTGACATTATTTGCATTCCATATCCGCATCCAGCCGTTACAGTACGCGGATAACTAGCAACAAAATTATCAATAATCGGATTGTATACATTACGCATCAGCAACGCTGGAAAACGATGTCGAGAAGCTTTGTAATTAGTAAGTGTAAAGTTAGTGGCATATTGAACACTAATTCCGCCTACCCAACTATCACGTTCGTTATTACTAATAGGATTAGGAATAGGTGTATCGTTTATATCCTCAAATACTAAATTTTCTATGGTTACATTATTTACTGGTTGTAATAAAGTGATTGTTCCATTTACTTTGTCAGGGTTGAATCGTAAGTCTGAACAAACATCTACATACACATTAGCGCCATCAACATAAATAACATGCGCAATTACATTGAGCATAGATGGGTTGTCACCATAGTTCTTGTCCCAGGTACCGTTATGATTTCTTACATATACAGAAACAAAATCACCTTTTTTAATCATCGTACCAATTAATTCATTATCGGTTACAATTTTTGTTACTTGCGTGAACGGATGTTTTAATCCCTTAAAATTATCACCATTTGAATAAAATTCTTGATCAATTACGCCTTCGTTGCTAACGATATCCACCACGTTTGTTTTTGTTTCTTCAATCAGTTTTCCTCTTATGGCAATAGCTCCATACATCCTACCAATGCCATTGTCTGAACCTAAATCTTCTGTACCTGCATACCTAAATGGAGAATTGTTAAAATTAATACTAATATCGCCTCTAGTGATAATTAATGGCCTAGTAATTTTAAAAACTCTCTTAGGAGGAAAATTCAACTTTGATCCTGACGGCAACGAATCAACTAGGCTTTGGAGAATAGGTATATCATCTGTTTCCCCATCTCCCTTAACTCCATACGCCAACACATTTGTATTTATTTCTTCTATTCGTTCTGCATTAATCTCTAACTGTTCATTAACTTTTTTATTTTCATCGTCTAATCTTCTACCAATAGTCGTCCAACTTTCCCCGGTATTAGCATTTACATGTGCAGCAACCATTTCCGCTGATGATGGATCTTCTAATGTCATATTTTCTATCTGTTCATCGAATTGCTTTTCTAACACATCTTGTCTAACTTTAGTTTTTTCACTTAATTCTTTCGCTTCAGTAGACACTACACTTGATATCTCTTCTGCTCTGGCCATAGCTTCTCGTGTGTCTATACCATGCTGCTTATCTCTAACTTGCTTTGTATAATTAGAAACTCGTGGATCTACTTTGCTTTTATCGTAATCAATTTGCTTTGGTGAAATAGGTGTCGGATCTCTATATGCCATTATTGTCCTCCTTCCTCTAACTTTGTAACTCTCTCTACTAAAGTATCTAAATTAACTTGGTTTGTAACAGTAATTAAATCCAATTTAGCCTTTAACACATCTAAATTAATAGAGTTTACTACTTTAATTAAATCTAATTTACTTTTATCTGCTGCACTCATAAGACCGTCTGTAGTATCTGTAGCTAATTGGTATTGTGGTATGTCTGCAATTGCCTGTTCGATATCATAAATAGCAACCAATAAGTCGCTTACAGATTGACTAATTGCTGTTATATCTCCATCAGTTACACTTTCAAAGTTTTGTAACTGTTTCTGGGTTAATTCTAAGGTTTGTTTTGTCGTAGCTAACTCATTTTTCGTGTTATTTAATTCATTCGATATAGACCCTATTCTGCTTGTCTGTTGGGAAATAGTATTTTGGAGTTCTACAACTTTGTATTGTGCTTTATTTGCTTCATTTTGATATTCTGATGCTTTTTTTAATCTATCTCCAAAAGTTAGATCATTGGTTTCTGGATCATTAATAGAGATTGTTTTTCCAACTATCCGCAAAGTATCATCTAAAATTGGTGATTTAACCGGATAGTAGTTATAAATATCAAAATCATCAATGTCTAATCCAATTAGTGATAAATCTAAGGCAGATATAATATGCTGCTTTTTCACCCTATTATTAGCCTTTAAATATTGCTGTCCACGAGTTTTTAAGATCGATGGATTATTGATATCATCCCATGTCACTGTTTCTTCTTGTATGCCGACTAAAGCTATAGCTTCTGGATCATCAATGTAATCAAGACCATTGTTAACTGAAGCTATTGTTATTCGTGCTTGACTTGCGTCTGTTGCTGTTTCATTTTCTGATTCAATAGTCGTTCCAAGAGGTACGATACGAGAAATTATTTGCGATGAATCCGCTTGAACTTCAATGCTCTTTAAATTCTTTCCTATACGGATCTCTGTGTTTTTGACTGAACCAATCTCAGTTATATAATCAAGATATAATTCTCCGTTTTCTTCTTCTCTCAATCTAATTTCTCCACCTAAGCGATCTATTAATTTATCAAATATAGTGTCTAAAGTAGATTCGTAACCAAGATAACGATAAACGTTATCTGTTGAGTTCGTTACTGTAACAATTCCAAGCTTAATCCGTTTATATGGTTCCACTTGCCTATTGTGATTATTTAAAATCACTTGAAGAAATTCTTTTACAGTCATATTGTGATATTCGCCATGACGCTGTCGGCTGTCGTATAAGTAGCCTAGTTTTGATTCACACAAAAAGGACTTGCGAAATATTCCATCTTCCGTCATTTTGTTAGTAGGAATAAGCACTCGTCCTTTGAATTCGTATTTATTGGTTTTAGTATTAAATACATTAACATGTGTTTTTCTTAGAAATATTTTATTATATCCTGGATTGCTAGGTAACATGGAAAAGTTAAAGGAATCAACTGTATTAATACCTTTTTTAATCGTCCCATCTTGTAACTTTAAATTATTAAAGTGTGCGTTATGAATTACTGTTGGTTTTTCATCCCCATTTATAATAGATACAAGGTACATTAAATCAACTCCTTGTACATCTCAAATTCAATACTGCCATTACCCACTATCTGAAATTTGTTCTCACCAAGAGGTAAGAAAAAATCATAGCTGGTTGTCTTCCCGGCTTTTACATTATAAGTTATTCCATTTTTTATAATTTTCATTGGAGCACTACTATTTATTATAGGATATAGTATTTCTGCTCCAGGATTATAAAGTGTCACATCAAGAGAACTATTCACAGTAAAAGATGTATCTTGTGCAAAATCTAACAAGAAATTAAATTCATCCCATATATCATTACCTTCTCTAAGTTCAGCAATTTTAAATGGATAAGCAGTAAAATTAGCAGTTAATGTGCCACCGTATTTTAACTCGTTAAAGTCAGGAGCATCTTCCACTTCCGCCATAAAATAATAATCAGGGATATAATCATCTTTTAGAATTACTTTTCCATTTGTATTCATCAACCAATTAAGGACAGCTATTTTCATATAAGATAAATCAATTTTGTCATAACTTCTAAGATTAAACACATATGTTAATGTTCTTTCATCATACTCTTGTCCACCGTATAGATTGGAGAAATCATATATTTGATTAGAGTATGGGACTCTTTCTTTCCGTTTTATTTTAGATGGGTTGCCAATATTTTTACTGGCAACCGTTAATCCAAAGTCATTAAAAGAATGTTTTCCATTGAAGGTTATTCCAAATCTACTCATGTAGCTAACCTCCTTGATGCTTTAAAAGTTCTCATTGCTTGATCTTTATCAGTAAAAGAACCCACTTTATCATCATCTAAGTAGACATTAGGATCTTTGTCTGCAATTCGTTTCAACAATTTAGTTACCTTACTATCATCATAATTGTTGTTGATGATACTGGAAGCATTCACTGTGGCTTTTAGCTTATCTAATAGTCCAACTCCATTGATTCCAACTGCTGCCTCTGCTGTATAGTTAGTAGGAATTTTAAGCATTTTATCGATAGATTTTTCCACTTTTGAAGCATCAGCATCGATACCAACAGCCACACCAGCTGGTATCCATTTACCGATTTCATCTCTCATAACTCTAGATGGAGAGTGTATACCTAGAACGCTGGAAGCCCAATCTGTAATTTTTCCACCAAGTGAGCTAATTTTATCCTTAACCCACCCAAATCCATTTCCTATCCCTTCTACAATACCTGAGACTATATCCTCACCGATTGAAACCATCTTAGAAATGGTGCTAGTTATTCCATCAACAACTTTTCCTGTTATTTCTTTTCCTTTGTCCTTGATTTTTGAAAGCTTATCACCTATCGCTTTTGCTAATTTTATAATCAAGTCTGCTCCTGCTTTTAGCAAAGTACCTATAATACTTAAGATTCCTTGTACAAGCATTTTCAAGATTTTTACTCCTGCAGAAAGAATTTGTGGTAAATTCTTTATTATTGCACCAGCTAGAGTAATAATTAATTTTAGAGCACACGCAATTAATGCTGGTATCAGCTGAACAATTCCTTGAATAAGAGCATTTAGAATTTTTATACCAGCTGAAATGATCTGCGGCAAAGCTTTTATCAAAGCAGTAGCAAGAGTAATAATTAAGGTGAGCGCAGTTTCAATAAGCATAGGAAGAATTGAAATAATTCCATCAATTAGGGCCATCAGTAATTCAATTCCAGCTGATAGTATTTGCGGTAAATTGTCTAGCAGAGCCGTTGCTAAAGATATAATAATTGTTAGCGCTGCTGTAAATAAGGCAGGTAAAGTAGCAATTAATCCGCCAATTAGCGCATTCAGAATATCAATCCCGGCTGATAAAATCATTGGCAAATTATCAACCAAAATCCCTAATAAAGAAGTGATAATTAAAATTGCTGTATTTATCAATTGTGGCAAAATAGATACAATACCCTCTAACAATTTAGTTAAAATTGTAATTCCAACACTAATAATCATCGGCAAATATTGAGCAATTGTATCGACTAGTAAAGTCACTAGGGAAATATATGAGTTAATCATAATGGGCAAATATTGAACTATTCCATTTGCTATTGCTGTAATGATTTGGAGACCAACTTGAATAATCATTGGTAGATATGTTGTTATCGCTTCATTAAGGAATTTCATTAATTGCTCTGCGATAGCGACAAGTTTTGGAATACTTTGAGCAATCCCTTCCATCAATTTAACAATTAGTTCGGCTCCAATTTTAATAAATTGCGGGATTAAGACCATAGCTGTATCTAGGACTCCCATAAGCATAGAACCAATATCGTTTAGCGCCTTATTAATTCCATCTGCTGAAAAACCACCCATTTTAAGGAGTGTGGCAGCGAAGGTAATAGCTAAAGAAATTATTATTCCAAGTGGACCTGTAACTCCTATGAACCCAAGAGCTAGTCTACTAAGGAAAGGAACAAGGGTTAATAAAACGTTCGTTATATTTTCAAAAGATAATTTCAGTGCATTCAATACAGCTTGTCCAACAGCACTGTTGCTTAAATAACTAAAGAATGATGAAATAGCATCTCCAGCAATAGTCATTCCTGTAGCAATCGAATTTATTGCTTTTACACCAACAGATCCTAACCAAGCAAAGCCAGCAATTAGTTTATCTGCTGACCAATTACCGAATGCTTGGAGTCCTGGCATTATAGAAGCTAAGGCTGTTTTAATCCCTTCTACTGATTTTTCGTATATATCAGTTATAAAGGACCATGTTTTTTGTACTCTATTCCGGAATGTTTCATTCGTCTTATATAGAGTAACCAGCATTACTGCTAATCCAGCAAGAGCTGCAACCAATGCAACAACTGGATTGGTTGCTATAGCAGTTCCTAACGCTGTAAAGGCACCTCCTAACATACCGATTAATTTAGTCATTCCCATATAAGTGCTAAATATCGCAAGGGCAGTTACTACTCCTAGTAAAGCAGGGGATATTAATTTCAAAGCATCTACCATCCGTCTTAAACCATTAGCGAAAGTTTCACTACCAGTTACACGAGCAACAGCTTTAAAAGCATTTGTTAGTCCTTTTAAGGCATTGATAATATCGCCTTTTAATACGTCTGCAACGTTGGCCATTATTTTAACAATTGCTGTTCGCATATTACCGAATGAACCAGAAATTGTGTCTCCTGCCGTTTTGGCTAGTCCAGCCATAGCAGCAGTACTTCCTGCAATACCGTCCGTTCCATTCTGGATACCATCAACAAGCATATCGATTGCATCGTTTGATTCTAGCAAACCTTTAGATGTGTCTTTCTTAATATCAGCTACTGATTGGTTGGTTTGGTTAGCGAGCATTTGCCATGCTGGTATCCCAGCATCTACTAATCTATTAATATCATCTGCATAAACCGTCCCAGCTGATTGCATGGAAGCTATAGCGCTTGTAATTTGGTCTATAGATTGAGCGCCATCCCCAACTCCATAGGCAGCATCTGCAATGGACTTGAAAACAGGTTTTACCTTTTCAGCTTTCATCCCTGCAGCAACCATTTTCTTTGCTCCAAGGGCAACATCATTTAACGCTATTGGTGTACCGTCAATTGCATCTACTAAGTCATTCATAACCAACTTTGCATCTTCTGCGGAGCCAGTTAGAACCGTTAATGATTTTGTTGCGGTATCTATCGTATCTACACGACTAATAGCCCGCCCCATTAAATTCATTAAACCAGTAATTCCAGTTATTGTTGCTGCCATTTTCAGCATGCTTTTCAACGGACTTTCTACAGTACGATCTAAAGAGGAGAATTCCTGTCTCATGCGACTAATTGAGTTGCTTGCTGCAGTTCTCATACGACTGAATGCATTCGAAAAACCGCTCGTCATCCGAGAAGTTATACCTCTAGTTGCTAATTGCAATCCAGTAAACATCGAACGAAAGGGATTAGATCGGGTAAATGTATTACGGATTGAGTTGGCTGCAGCAGAAAAAGTATCACTAATGCTAGTTCGTATTTGTCCTAGACTAGTACGTATTTGTCTCATGTTATTACGAAAAGTTTGTGGAAAACTACTTCCTACACGGTTAAAGTCACGGTCTATATTTCGTATCTGACCAGATACGTTTGAATCATCAAGGGATATCTCAATAACAACTGATCCATCTGCTGCCATCTACTCACCCCTCTCAGCCATCTTTTGTTTGATGTAAGCTTGTTTCTCTGCTAAATCCATTGCTTCGAATTCTATTTCTTCTTGGGATTTCTTTAGTGCATATAGTTGCTTAAGCTTCATAAGATTGCTTTTCTCTTCACAAGTCATGTGTTTGTTTGGCTTACGTTGTCTTATGTCAATAACCCGCTTAAACATCGTGTCATCGCTTAAAGAAGCTAATAGAGCATTAAACTTAAACCAATGCATCTTCCCTTGTTGATCGATTAAGTCAATTTGATAATCATATAAAAAAGACGCATAGATATACTGTGCGTCTTCTTCTAGGCTATATAGTTTTTTATCATCCTCATCTTCTTCAATGACATTACCAGCAAGGTCTCGTTTGACCTCTTCCTTTTTCCCTTGGAGTATAACTGTTTCCATAATCAATGTATAAAGTTCCACCATTTGTTCATCTTCAAGTTCATGTGGATGGGTTAATAACAAATCCATTACCACATCTACTTTAAACAAGTCATCAATATTTTCATCTTTTAGCACATCAAACACTAAAAGGACATTATCAAAAGCTAAATTCAATTTGTAAGTAACACCATTATAGTCAATTGAGTTCTGTAATTTTCGAGCAAGGGAAAACATTGCCCTCACCTACTTACTTTTTTAGATTTGCTACATAATTATCTTTTTGTTCTCGTCTTGTACGTTTTTCGTACTCGGCCATTACACCATTTGCAACATCGATAAAACTATTAGACAACAAAGTTACATCTGGATACTTGTTGTATATCTTATCAAAAGCACCTTCTCCGAATAATGGATCATAGATGCTTTTTAATATAGATTTGGTTTCTTCAATCGCTTTAGCAAATGATTCTTTATCTTTTACTTCACCGATATCTGTATTTCGATTATCAAATTCTTCGATTAATCCCATTAACTTCTGTTTACCAGCATCTGAGATATCTACATTAAAATCAAACTCCCCGAATCTCACGGGGATAATGGATTGGTTACTTAAATTAATATTAATAGACATATGTTACCTCCTAATTATTCTTCTATTGTTTGTGTTCCTGTTACACCAGGCTTAGTATCACTTGGAAGACCTTTAAACGTAACTGTAAATTCAAACGTTGCACGAGCATTCGCATCTCCACCATGAGGAGTGATATCTTGTAATGTTGCAGGACCTTCAATTACACGTCCATCCGGCTCTGTTACTTGAAAATACACTTCTCGACCTTGACCAAGCGTAAATAATTTGTTTCGAATCAATTCTTGTGCAGGATCATCTGCATATTTACGGTTACCACTGAATGCATAAGATGATGTTAATCCAGTAGTTTCTGTTTCTGTTCCGCCGGCTCCATCATAATAGCTGTATTCTTCCGTAGATTCCTCATTTGATGGATCAACAGTAGAGATACCTGCAGCTAATGGTAATAGTTCTTCTTTTGATTCACCGATTTTATAGGTAGTCAAATAGTTTAAATGAAATGGCATAGTTAGTCCCCCTTGTAAACTAGTAAATTTGCGCTTAATTGTGCTGTGAAAATGTAATACTTATCATCCTTCATAAGAAGGTTTGGGCTTGTTTGAATGTCTATTCCTTCAAACTCATATGAATTGTTTTCACTAGGTATAGACTTTCTATCTTTTAAAAAATCAACAATCAATTGACATGTATTGTAAGCCACTAATTGTTGTTCATGCTTTGTGCTGATTTGGAAGGCATATCCTTGGCTATATGATCCATCCATGTAGTATTGATAAGTTCTCGATGGTAAAGTTGTTACTGCAATGCTATTTCCGGTCCCAAGAATAGGAGATAGCACCGTTGAGTAATACTTTTGGGCATCTAATAAATAAACTAATCTCTCTAAAAAATCCATTGTCATAGGTTATCTTCCATTTCTCTTTGTGCAAGTCTGGTCCAGTCATCTCCATAAGCTGCTTTGCCTCGTTCATGCCATATACCACCCGCTTTAGGATTCTTATCCAATGAAAAGTTATATTGCGGGTTATAGTAAAGATTTCTTGCGTATGGGGTTGACCATTGTAAAATCCCTTGACCGATAATCGAACCACGTATGGAAGAATCACGTAAATTCCATGTATCTGCTGGAATAAATTCGTTATCATCTTTTAAAATCTGAGTATCCAGTGCGTATTGAGTTCTTTCTTTTGCTCTTGATATTTGTCTAGCTATACCGCTTAGATTAGTTCGCACTCTAATCCTTGTCATATCAAATTCACCTCATAATGGTGGGGCGTATCTGGATCTAATGCATAAAGGCTTTCGCATTCAATCACTCGGTAATCTTTCTTATTAAATCTAACTTTAGACTTTTCTTTCAAAGGCTTAAAGTTAGGTGTGTTTACCGCGTCTAAAAAGACTACTCCAAGCGTTTGGACTTCTTCTCCGTTACCATCCCTTCTCAACTTGCTAGATGGTTGCACCAACACAAAAGAGATAGTCTCAGTTTGTGCAAATTCTTCACCAAAGGAGCCATCTCTTACAAATTCTTCATATTCAATTGTATGGATCAATAATTTCTTTGGTATTGGAGGTATATTCACTTTTTACACCTCTTTAAACTCTAGGATTATTATAAGCTAATTGTTCTCGATTCCGTCTTCTGGTTCTTCCAGTCTCATCTATGAATCTTCGCATATTAGCCTGTCGTTCTCTTACTTTTTGCTTGGCCATTTGTACACCTACATCATCACCCATAGCACTTAAGACATTTAATTGCTTTTTAGCATGTCGAATTTGCCTTTCTAGATATCTCTGTTGTTGAGACAATTTATAAGCTTCATCATTCTCTTCTTTATTAATTTCAATCTCTCTTTTAACAGAAACTCCCTCAATAAATGGATACTTAACATGGCCGCAATTGATGCCAAATAAAGCAGCTATATGTTTTCCATAGCTAGTTTCACTGAATGGCGGGTATTTTTTACTTTTCCCACTCCTAGAATATATCTTTCCTTGGTAAGGAGCACAGAGTGGCCTTGCTCCCATATGTGCTGAGACTTCAATCAAATCAACTCCATATTCATCCATACGATTATCCTGTATGGTATTAGAAACTCTATTACTTATGGATCTCACGACTGTATTTATATAAGCTTCAGGAGTCCATTCCTTATTTGCTTTATCTATTAAAGCAGGAACGCCATCTTCTGCCCATTCACTAACCGTCTCTCTTAACGCTTTTTGAGGTGTAATAGTACCTGTTAATACTTTCCCTACTGTTTTATTCAAAACGTCTTTATACTGTTGTTTTGACTGTTCTAGCATGGTTGTATTAACCATGTTAAATTTATCTATTGCTTGTTGCTGATAACTTAATAATATAGGCTGAATTGTAGATCTGGGTTCTGTTGGTGGCTTGATAATAGCTCCTTGTCTCACCGCTTCTTGTAAATCCTTATCAACTTGATTAACAGCAGCATATCCAATCTCTTGAAGTAGCTTAGTTATCTCATCGATTGCTAATCCACTATATTTAGCTATAGTGATAATGTTTTGTTGTGATAAGGCTTCTAATTGAGATAGTTGATATTCTGCCCACTTCTCAATAGAATCTTGTTTTAACAGCCTTTTTCTTTTTTTTAGTTGTCTCGCAAAATTAATTAATATTTCTTCCTCAATAGCAAGATAAATTTCTGTAACTGAATTTGATAACTCTTGCTGTTTTTCAGGATTCATATTGTTTTCAACCGCCTAAATGCGTTTAATTCACTAGTATATGAAGTAAGTAAATTATCCGAACTATTAGTTGTTCCTTGATTCTGGCCACTATTTTTCGTAGCTGAAAACTTCCCTACAGTAAAAGAATTGAATGAATCATCTGTTAAACTTTGAACTACTTCCTCATTTGGATGATTTATTTTGAATAAGTCTATAGCAATAGATGCCCAAGTAAACAATAATCCCTCTGGAACCACTTTAAGATTACAATAGTTTCTTATTTTCCATTCTGCTTGTTCGATATAATCCATGATTAAATCATCTAGAGACTCATCATCAAGTTTTAGTCGCCGCTTAATAATTTCAAGGACTTTATTTCTCATTGATAAGCCCTTCTTTTAAAAATGAATCATAATCAGACTTCTTAATCTCTATTTTTTGTCCTTTTTTAAATCGTTCTGTATTATATTTGATATTCGCTTTAAGTTCCACTTTAACTGTTTCTTCTACTTCTGATTGGTTATTCTCTTCAAGATTTGCTGATTCCTCAGCTTTCTTTTTTTCTTCGGCTTCTCTTACCTTTTTATCTTCCGCAGGATCTTTTTTAGCCATTTTTATTATCTCCTTTCAAATAAGATAGGAGAGGGAAAACCCTCTCCTTAGTTAACTTTTGCAATAAAGATGTTATCGATCGTTTCAAAGCTTGGCAGCGAAATCATAGATACAATTGTTTCAACGTTTACTGGATGCGGTTCTTTGATTGTGGTAATGGCAACCCCAGTGTTAATAATTGAAACGTCAGCAGTAGATTGGCCAGTCATGAGATCAGATTCTTCCGGAGTTGTACCAAAATACGTGTTACCAAGATTACCATCTGGTAGTAAAGTAAAATGATCATCCGGATAGAATAAACTTGTAGATCCATCTTGCAATGCGAATTTTTTGTTATAAACAGCAACAGACAATCCTAGTTTTTCAGATAAATAGCTTCTCAGCATAGCATCAGTCATGATGATATTTTGCCCACCAATAGGGTTCATATCTAAACGAATAGACTTGTTCTTAATCAAATAATTCCATGTTTTACGAGTACAAATAGCATTCGTAGGACGGAAACCTGTATCCTCTTCTACTTTGTTCTGCCATTCGATTATGTCATTTACTGGATCAGAACCTGTGTAATCACTCCAAACTGCACTACCTGTTAACGTTTCTTTATGTTCAGCAGACATTTTGTAATCGTAATCGTAACTTAATCGATTTGCTGTGATTGCAATTTTACCAGTTGATAGTAATTGCATGATCATTCTTTCAGGTTGTACCATCGCACCATTCACTAACTTAGTTACATCATCATAAATATTGTTTATAACTGGCATAATCATACTATCTAAATTAGAAGCTGCAAGACGATTTAATTCTTGACGATCTTTTTCACCAATTCTCATTGCTTCACGGAAAAACGGCATTTCTGTTTGTACTTTATCAAATCCGATGCGATCTCTTAAAGTTGCTTTAGCATCAAATTCAGACGGCATCAAAGCTACTGGTAATCCATTTGATCCTTTAATCCAACTCAAATCTAATCCAAGTTGTTTCTTAGCTGGGAAAAGCGTTGCTCCTAAATAAGGAACAGCATTAGATGGATTAGCTTGATAATATGTTGCAATATTTGGCGCATTTACTAAATCAAAAATTGTTGGCATATATATTCATTCCTCTCTTATTTCAAAAATGTAATTTGTTTTAATGCTGCTTGTTCTTCAGTAGATGGTGTTGCAGGTAATTTATCGATTGCTACAAACCCATGAATAAGTACTGCTCCAGGAGCTGGACCATAAGTTACATCTACATCATTAAATAGAACACCTTCTGCATTAGATACACCTTCTGTCGTTGTAGCTTTAACTGCATTAACTGCTTCGTCTGCTAAGAAACCTCCACCTACAATCGTTCCTGCAGGTACAATTTTCTTACCATCATCATTTGCTTTAACACCTGTGTCACTCACCGTTACCGCAACATTCACGTAATGATCTGGAAACTTTAGAATTTCTTTTTTATTTGTATAAGATGTAGTTACAAATTTACTCATCTATATTTCCTCCTTACTTAAAATAGGATTTTCTAGCTTCTTCAAGAGAAGCATTATTTTGTTTATTAGCTTCTGCAGCCTTTTGACCATAGTTAATCGCGCTAGGATTAGAGCTACCGCTACCTGGCGTATTTCCTTTTAATCTTTCCGTTACTGCAGCATCAACTGCTTCACGGAAAGCTTTTTCAAAAGTATCAACATTTCCTTTTGTTTTGTCAGCATCATCAGCAAGTAAAAGGTCAGCAAAAGTAATAGGCAACTTCTTCTCATTCAGAATGTTGATTGTCTCAAGCTTAAGTTCCTTTTGTTGAATGGCCCTTTCTCTATCCTCAATCTCTTTTTTCTGTTTATCAAGAAGTGCTTGCTCCTTCTCTGCAGCAGTCATTTTAGCAAGTTTCTCTGCCTCTGCTTTCTCTGATTCTAACTTTTGCTTATAATCAGCTTCCCACTTTGCTTGGGCTGTTTTTAAAGCATCTGTGACCCTCTTATCGGATTCGCTCTGTAGGAGTTTTTTTAATTCTTCTTCTGATTTAGGAAGTTCAATTGTATCTTTACTATTTTTATCTCCTTCACCAGCTGCACCGTTGCCATCTCCGCCTCCTGATTCGCCATCTCCTTCAGCAAAAAACTGTAAATTTAATCTGTAAAGATGTTCAATAGGACTTTCCTTTTTAAATAACTCAACTTGTTTCTTTGCTAACGGAATTACCGGATTTAGTACTTTATTTTCCATCTTTTTTCCTCCTAATGCCCCTTACAGTTCGCGCCTGTAAGTTGCATATTTTCATAAAGTTTGATACTTCTCTTTTTGACACTTCTCACATCTATAAATCCACATTTTATTCAGCCCACTGTTTATGAGAAACGACTCCTTCAATCTGTATTCATGTTTACAAAAAGGATTTCCTATTAGCCTTTTTAGTAGTAGTTTCATAACTTTCTCCTTACTTTTGTGCAAAATAAAAAGCCGTTATTAAACGACTCGCCAATCTTCCGCCAACATATCAATTTGTGAAGCTGCCCATCCAACGACTATTGAACCATCAGCTGATTGCATATCAATGTGGGAATTGATTTTAACTTTATCCGCAGTAGCCCTATTCATTCCAACATGTTTTAAAGCTTCGTTCCGTAAATTAGGTACTGAAATTTCATTACCTTGAACTAGATAAATGAACATCCCTTTACCATTCCAACCTGAACGAGCAACTTTTCCACCCTTTTTTAATTTATCAAGAGCTTGACTAAAATTCATCTTCCTCCCTCCAATCTATTAAATAATTTTAGTTGCACCGTCATAAATTTCGCCTATTGTACGCTTTCCATCTTCTTGAATACGATTAATCTCTGCATCCACATCATCAATAAATGGCAACAGACCAAGTTTTGTCTTTTGACTAACAGTACTACCTAAATCTTGTACCATCTCTACTAATTCAATAAGGTTCTTAGGGATATTTCGATGAAATTTAAGATTTATTTTATTGTAATCATAATTGGCGCCTTTTTTATTTAAAAAGTTAGTAATCAATCTAAGGCGCTTAATTAAGGGGCTTTTAAATTTACGCTCTTTAATTGCGGCTATTTGCTCTAAACCCCATAACTTATATTTCATTGCCTCACCAGATACATTTCCAGCAAACTTTTCATCTGTAAGATCAGGCACTTGGCTAATTCGATGAATATCATTCTGCAATCGATTTTTATAATTTTCCGTTGCGGCATCATTGACCTCTTTAATTAGCCATCCCGCATCTCCTTCTGGAGGAACAATAATAACCCTATTTTTCTTCATTTCCTTTACGTCAGCCCATTCTGTGGCATCCATCCCAACAAGTTTTAAATAGGCATCTGTAAAGTACTCAAAATCATTTGAACTATCAGATTGAGATTTATTGTAATCGTCAATTAGAGAAAGAACTACTTCGAAATCACCCATCATTTCATTATTATTAATGTACTCATTAATTGGCACTTCTCCGAAATGATGTTCTTTTCTTTCGACTTCTGTTAGTTTATTTGAGGTTGACTCATAATAAATGATTTCATCAGACGTATAAACCTCTGCTTTATTCGTTTTATCACCAGTTGATATATCTTCACTAGTATAATGTCTAATTGCGAAAAGTAACCTCTCTTGAATGTCATCTGTATAAACAGGGATAACTGATTTATTATCAATTTCTTTAAATCGGACATTTGCTTCTTCATCTGCATAAATAAGTTCATAGGCTCTTCCGGCTTTACTCATGGTTTTAGCGAGTTCAAAGTTAACATCTTCTTCCGAATTATCATCCAAGATTTCAAATACTTTATTGATAAATTCTTTCTCGTCACTCTCGTAAGTAACTGGAATGCCCATAAAATAGCCAGTAACATTGTCAGTAATAAGCTTTGCATAGTTAATTACCAACTTATTATTCGGCTTATCTCCATCTATAGGACGATCAAGAATATCATGTTCGCCTTTATAATACTTTTCTAGCTTTAAAAGACGTTCATTTTCTTTTCCACTATCCCACATAGCGATTATATTTCTTATAAGTTCTTCTGTGATTTCAATAGCTTTATTAACTCTTATTTTCAGCAAGTAATCACCTCCTATAAACCAAATGATTTTTTATCCATTGTACCAAGTTTATTTCTATTAAACAGAATCGTATTCACGAAATATCTGTCACCATCCATTTGGTGATCATTCTGTTTAACTGGTTTGTCTTCTCCACGATCAGCTGCTTTCTCATCCCAAATATAAGAGGAAAACTCACGAAATGTTTCTTTGCAGCAATCATTGTATTTGATCATTAAATTGTTTAAAGCACTAGCCATATTACGTATACCGTCTAATACATCATTTTTGGCTTTAATTACTTTAAATCCATTCTTTTTAAGCAGAGCAATAAAACTAGCAGCAGACGGATCCACGATAACCCCTCTAAAATTACTGATATCTGCAACAAATTCCTTTAAATCATCAAGATATTCTTGGTCTGTCTTTTGTTTGCTCATTTGACGGCCATCATAATGATATTCCTTTGTCTTATACCAGACATCACCACAAAGACCCCACAAACCAAAAGTTGTTGGGTTTTGAGTACCGTAGTCAATGCTGACATAGTATTTGGAGTATTTTCTTGATTCAGTTGCAACAACATGTTTTTCCTTATCGAACATGTCAAAAATAATACCTTCTGCAAGCACCCATAAACCAAGAATAAAACGCTTATAGAATATACCTTTATACATCCTTTTATAGCGCTCTTTCGTCTTAGGAGTAAGCGAAAGATTATCATCCATAGTGAAATGGATATGAACCATGTTCTTTTCTTTCAATTGGTCTAGATACTCAACTTTAAACCAATGAAATGGTCCAGCTGGGTTACAGTTAAACCAAAATTTTGCACCGTCAACAGAACAACGAGCAGTTGCTTGGTTAACAAAGCTTTGAGGCATTAATCCTACTTCGTCGAAAAACATTCCGGCTAATGTGATACCTTGGATTAAGTCCTGTGAGCCTTCATCTTTACCACCAAAAATATAAAAGTAATTTATTTTACCTTTATAAGTAATAGTCATGAAGTTATCTGCTCTGTGGTCCTTAACTTTATATCCTCTAGCCTTTAGCATCCTTTTTAATGGAGTTATCACGTTACGACGAAAAGAGCCTATCGTTTTACCCGACATGCCCAAATTACATTCATGAAATGTATCCATCGCCCACATAACAAAAGATAAAGACATGACGACTGTTTTACCAGCACGAACAGAACCATCACAAATGATTCCATCTTTATCTTTCATCGGCGAATCTTTTCTCCACCAGGTAAGTACTTGTTTTTGCTTTATAGAAAACGGCTTGAATTTAAATGGTGCTGGTTTCTTTTTCTTTGGTGCTCTTGTTAAAAAGGAAAATTCTTTAACTGTCTTCTTCGGTTGAGTTGCTACCATCTGACCACACCTCCGAAGTTACTGCATTTAAAGCATCTTCAAAACCATCATCTTCATATTCATCCTCGTCCTCTTTACCATGAAGTTTAAAGTGAGCAATCTTAAGCTTCTCTTCCTCAATCTTCCGTTTAAACTCATCAGGGAATAGATCAAAGTATTTCGATAGCTTGTCTAATGCCCATTTTCTATCCTCTAACTTAATAGACACACCATCACGGCCTTGTTTTACTTCTGTAATAAGTGTTCCATCTACTACATTAGAATGCTTGAAATCTACAAAGTTCACTTCTTGCATTAATTGATTATCATGCTCATCTTTAACAGGCCCAAACGCTCCGATAACCGGCTCTTCTCTTTGGCCAAAAGTGAGATAATCTGTAATGTCAGAAAAGGCTATCTTAATGTACTTATTTAGGACATCCATAGCATCTATAAATAACTCACCTGTCATTGTTTGCTTAATTCGTTTGATTTCCTCACGAACTCTAACATTTCCTAACAAGCGTGGACCTTGTACATGAGCAGTTGCTGGAGAATACCCCGCATTGATTGCTGCCTGTGTTGCATTAAAAGTTCTCACATAAAAAAGACAAAACATGCTTTGTTTATCAGTTAATCCACTCTCTTCTGAGAAGTCATCAAGTGATAATTCTGGAGCATATTCTTGAACTGAAGTAGTTGCATCTCTTATCTTATTCGTCGCAACCTTTTGTTTTTGGGTTGCATCCTTTTTAGATTTGGTTGCATCTTTTTTAGGAGCACCTCTCGACCAACCTTCTCTGCTTTTTCTACTCTTTAATGTACCGAGTTTGATATCATGTTTTTCGGCCAGTGCTTTCAATGTAATGTTTGTTGTTTCAAACTCATTTCTGATTTCTTCCCAATTCATTTTACATTCACCTGCCACCTCCGATAATTGTGTTTAACAAAAGAAAAAAGCATCCCTTAGGATACTTTAATACTTAATAATTTTCGTTTATAATCCATTTAGATGTTTCATCGTCAGCTTCATAGAAACCAACTAATTGTTTTTTAGCATAAATTAATGCCTCTTCCTCACTAGAGAAGTTTGCTTGAGTATTTAAAACAATACCTGCTAGCTCGCTTCTTTGATAAAAATGACTGGTCTTATATTGATAATATCCATTACTATCTAGTGTAATTCTAATACCAACACTTTGTTCACCAAGTGTCACTTCCCATTGAGAAACAATTTTTTCAACATAACTAATTTTATCATCTTTTAATTGGTTAAATAACGACAAATTCATCTCCTCCTCTGTAATTTCACTTCGACAAAAGGAGACGTTTTCCTGCAATTATCCAATCAAACTTTGAACCCACGGTAAATAATTTGTCGTAAAAGAATAATATAAAGCAGCCAACAATGCTGCAGTCGCAAGAAAATTAGCAATCTGTTTTGGGATTTTAATTAACCTCAGTAAGATAAAAACTACTATAAATGCTATTGCCCCAGTTATCATGACTATTCCAAATTGGATAGCCATTCCATTTACTGTATTCCCAACAGGACTAAAATCGATTTTTTCCATAAAACACCTCCAAATATTTTATCGGGTAAATATGGAAAAATGGTAGTTCTATTTTACTTTACCGAAGGTAATGCTCTCTAACAAAATTAGAGAAAGCAGCTTATTAACCGCCTCCCCGTCCTGCCTTCCATTTTACACTGCCGATTTTTCACCATGCAAAAGTTTGGAAAAAGTCGTATTTGTGCCGATTTGCGCCTTTATGTCGGCTCTTAATTTATCAACGGAATCCCTAGATATCTCTAAATGAACCGCTATTTGCTGCCTAGTCATTCCGCTAAGCATACAATCATAAACAATTTTCAATATTTCTTTATCTAGAAAATCCCCAGCACTTTCAATAGCAAACACTTTTCGTTGATATTCTTTCAATCTCATTATTTGCTTCTGTTCTCGAATATCCATGTCCCTCAATTCTGCTTGGCTTTTGCCAGAATTTCCATGAGGTAATGTTGCTTCAACCCCATATTGAGCAACTCCCCAGGATCGCATAGGGAGAGATTTCCCATAAATAATTCTTTGTAGCCTTTCAATTTCTCTTTTCATCATTCGGTAATCCCTAATTAATTCTGCAATATTTATCTCCATTCACGATTACCCCCTTTGTCTTAATGCGCCATTATGTCTTCTATATGTAGGTTTTTTTATGTCCATTAGCTCTTCTAAATCTCTTTGTGAAAGGAGTTCTTTCTTTTTTGCAACTGACTTTTTCTTAGGTGACTGAGTCTTAACATGTTGTTTTTCCCATTCTTTAAGCTGTGTTTTTAATGGTGGATTCATCATTATCACCTCACTTGGATAAATAAAAAAGGACACCAAACGAAACGGTGTTAACCGCTTGTTCAGTGTCCTCCAGTTGGCTGGTAGAACTAATTTAATAAATAGTTCAATGCAGTATAATAATTATTATTATCTAATTCAGAACTAAAAAAATCATTGATTAAAATAACTTCTTTAAAATCTTCATTTCCTATTTTCACTACATATAAAAATAGTAACATTAATTCTTGGGTTGTAAGTTGATCTCTAAGAATACCATAATAAATTTTTTTAGTGTCAATTTCTTCTACTGTATTATTTACAAGGATTATAATTCTTTTTAAATTCCGTAAATAATGTCCTATTTCACTATCTTTTTCTTGAAAAGAAATTTTAATTCTTTCTAATACCATCTGGCTATTTTTTGCAAGAGTAAGACCAATATTATTAGTTACTGTATAGTAATATTGATTAAGAGATTTTCTACCTTTAGGGTTATTATCTATACTAATCTCTTTTACTATTTCATTGTGAAGGCCGATTAAGTTAAAAAAAATGCTGTCAAACTGTTGCTTTTTCATTGTTTGATTTGTAATTTTGTATTCTTCTCTTGTTGCCTCTACTTCTTTTCTTTGTAATGATAATTCCTCTTTCTGCATTACAATTGCGGCAACTAACATCAATATACTGGCTATATTAAAAAAAGCAATCGTTGATCCACCTAAGAAATCTCCAACTGGACCTAATGCATCAAGCGTACTGTAATGATTTTTGTTTCTAAAAAGATATATTCCAATCGGTAACAGGATAGCTATCCCTATAGCTATTATTGCTGAAAAAATATATCTATTCTCAATCTTCTTCCACTTTTCTGAAAACCACCTTTTCAAAAATCTTCCCCCTCATCAAACTTAACCCGCTTCACCTTCCCTTGATGAGTGATGATTTTTGTCTCCCCATGTTCCGGCAGTTGAGTAAGCTTAGCTCGGCCATCACACACAACAATGGCAAAGCTTCCTTTTTGTTCCATTATATCAACTTCTAGTCGCATTGTACTAGTATTAATCTCTAATTCTTTAAGTCTCATGAGGATCACTTCCCTAAATTTATTAATCTGTTATTCTTGTTTGTTGGGTAAAATCCTATTTAATCTTTTACTTTCCTGAAACACGAATTTTTTTATTTACTGCCCTTTCGTTATCTTATTTGATTAAAAATCTAATCAATGGAGACACTAATAGCAATAACGCAAGTACTAAATAAGTAAGTTTCCAGTGTTTTTTTATTGGATTCCAAACATATTTTTCAAAAAGAATCATCAATTTCCTTCACTCTTCCTTCTGCGGATAAGTTTCATATGTTGTGATTAAATTAAAGCACTATCTATAATCAAAACTTCATACTCTGCAGCATGGAAATCTTCTAGCACTTCCTTAACTGGAACTAATTTTTTATTTTCCAATGGAGTTTGACTAAATCTAGCTAAAGCATAATCTCTTCCAACCTCATTCATACATACATCTAAAGATCCATCATTATCTGCTACATGTTCGATATATTTTTCCTTTGCCTTCTCTTTACTTTCTGCTTTTAATAATGCGTAATATGGCGAACTAACTTCAAAATATTTCATATAATTTCTCCTTTAATGAATAATAGTTATCTATGTTTTCTCTCCTGGTGCCTATATCCCAAATACATAACCACAGTAATAAATAACTGACCTAGACAAAAACCGAAAAGGAAACTCATACTATACCCTACTTAGGTTTCTTTTTAATTTTTAATGGAGGATCACCAGTACCTTTACATTGCTGACAAACCTTATTGCCTATCATTCCAGTCCCGTTACATATGAGGCATAATCTCATATCAAACAAGCTTGTTATGCTCATAAAGAATCACTCCTAAAATAACGATTCTTGAAAACTTCCTTGTACTGCTGCAATCGGATTTATCCATAAAACTTCTTGCCTTTTTGCTCCTGCTTCGGCAGCTACTTCCATAGTTACTCTTCGCCAATGAATTAAGCGTTCATCATAAACCTGATGTGCATATCCTGAAAGAATAACTGGACCAGGATGTTGGTCTAATATATCTAACAACTCAATATGGTCTTCTATTGTCATTTCGTATTTATAGTGTCTTTTAGTTCGAGTTTCCAAAATATAAGGAGGATCTGCATAAATGAGAACTTCTTTTCTCTGATACCTTTCAAGCAACTTTACAGCTGGTTGATGCTCAATTTGTGCTTCCTTTAAACGTTTAGCAACTATTATTATTTTTTCAGGAAGTTTACTCCATTCTTTTGCTACATCTGGACCATTTGAAGAAATAAGACTTCTCCATCCTGTTCTATCACTTGTTTTAGCTCCTATCGCTTGCCAGCACCTAACTAGGAATCTTCTTGCATCTTCGAGTTCATTTCCTGTCTCAAATTCATAGGAGGAATAATATTCTTCTCTTGAAAAAGGTGTCCATTCAATAAGTTTGGCTAACTTTTCCGGATTATCTCTTATGACTTTAAAAAGATTAACCACACTGCTATCCATATCATTTATTGTTTCAATACTTGATTTTGGTTTATTAAAAAACACTGCTCCGGATCCAAAGAAAGGTTCCAAGTATGTCTTATGTTCAGGCATATGGCTAATTATCCAGCTGGCCATACTCCATTTCGAACCTGGATAATGTAAAATTCTTGGTATCACCATTTTTACTCCTTTCTAACCCTAACCCACATAAATTACTAAACTTCTTCAAATTCACATTTTGTATAACTAGATTCTTTTATTCCTCTCATTGCTACTAGTGATGGTGATCCATAATGAACCTAGTAAACTTAATAATTCTTATATTATTTGAATAAAATAAAGGAAATTTTATCTTCTTAGCTAATAATTAAATAACGATTAATTTTAGGAGGTCTTATAATGGGTAAATTCACACCACATGTTGCAACCTTGGAAATTCCGGTTTCGAATCTAAAAAAATCACTAGATTGGTATTTAGCTATCTTTGACTTAAAAGTTCATTATCAAGATAGTGTTACTGCTATGCTTACATTTGAATCTAAAGGCGTACCAACAATCTACTTGGTCGAAACAGAAGAATTAAACAAACTATCATTCAAAAATACAATTACAGAAAACGTACATAGCATAATCGACTTCTTCACTCCTTCATTAGCCGAGTTTCATAGTTGGCTTAAAGAGCAAGACGTACTTGTCGGTACATTAAATATTGATCCCAACCACGGCTATGGAGGTTTTAGTTTTCAAGATCCTGACGGAAATTTACTTGGTGCAACAAATGTTTTGCATCCTGGGCAATAAATAAACTGCTTATCATATTAGAATTTCATATTATTTCTTTATCCTCTGTATTTTCCAAAGCATATCAAGTGGTAAAATCACTTGATATGCCTCCATCATTAAATATGTGTTTCTATCTTTACCATAGGTAATCCCAGATTTTTTCTATTTTCATTGATGCGTTCTAACCCAACCTCGCAATATTCTTTCTGTAATTCAAACCCTATCCATCTTCTATTTGTATTGTCACAAGCTACCGCCGTTGTAAATCCGCCCATACAATTATCCAAAACTATTTCCCCTTCATCTGTGTATGTTTTAACGATGTACTCAAAAAGCGACAAAGGTTTTTGAGTGGGATGAAAGGTTTTACTATCTCTTGGAAAATCCAAAACGCTCTTAGGAAAGTTTTTGTATCTTACATAATGTGATTTTGTTAATGTTGCATTTCGTTCGCCTAGAACTTTCATTTTAGGACTTTTTTTCACTTTCTTAGCCTGTATTGGTATTAAGCCCTGCGGATGATACGTTGGTAATTTTTTATAAAATACACATACATTTTCATGATTTTTCAATGGCATTCGGTTTGCATTTGGAAATCCTGTTATATGATTACCTTTCTTCCAAATCCATTCGTATCTAAACCACTTCATATTTGATGCAATTAATGCTGTAGTAAACGGTTGACTCGCCGTAAGAACAATAGCACCATTTTCTTTAATAACCCTTTTGTATTGTTCCCAAAGTGGTTCAAACGGAATAATGCTATCCCAATTACATCGTGTCGTTCCGTAAGGAAGATCACATAGAATAAGATCGATTGAATTATCAGGAATAGACTTCATTCCTTCTAAGCAATCCATTTGATAAATAGTGTTTTCTTTTAAACTCATTTTCTTTTCTCCTCTCAAAGATGTATAATAGGTATTATCCGAACACCTGTTCTATCTTTGAGAGACTTTTAAAGTCTCTTATTCTATTAATCCCTCTTCTTTTAATCAAATAGGGATAACTGTTCATATCCATTTATAACTGGTTCTGTGACAACTATTTGCTCCTTCTCACTAAACTCTTGGTTATAAGTGTCTAGTACTTCCTCCATCTCTCCAAACCAATGGAGTGGAAAACATCCTCTAAAACCTTCGAATTGTCCGTTTTCGTATTGATCATAGAAGTAGCAGCTATCCACCAAATTAATCTTTAATTTCTGTTCTGGATACTCCACTTTCAAACGAATAAAATACTCTTTTAGCTCCGTTCCTCTATATCCTGGCTTCCTCCATACCAGCTGTGCTTTATAGACCTTCTCTTTGTCATAATCACTTACCAAGCGTGGTCCTTTCGGTTCTCCTGGCCACTCTTCTTTAAGCTTTTTTATGATTTGAAAACACCTTGATTGATAACAGCCCTTATGCGCTTTACTATCTGGGAATATTGATACATAAAAGTAGTTAGGACCATTAGGAAATAAAAAGTATGTTTGGCCCTCTACTAGTACTGTTGTATTGGCGGTATCCACGCATATTCCTTGGATCATTTCACTTGTATTCATAACTTTTACCTCTTGGATATAGCACCCCATGTTTCTTGCTATACGGATTTTCCTTGCGTACTTCTTGTTTGCCTAACCCTTCCTCGTATACTGTTAGGACTTGTAATATTTCGCGATCGAGACTGGCTGCTTTTGTTACTACGACTCTTCTTGCCACTAACAGCACCCTTTCTTAGTTTTTTTAGTTTATCTAGCTCAATAAAGCCCAATGATTCCTCATAAGCCAGCACCTTTAGTGGAATATCGAACTTGTATTCATAAATCTTTTTCTTAAGCAAAAACTCTTTTGTTTCTGCTCCTTTGATGTCGATTACTTCCACGGATCCATCCAAGTTATGAATCTCAAAATCTGCTACATATTCAATCTTCCGGACTTTCTTTCCATCCTGTTTTGTATATGCTTCCTGAAGAAGAAATCTTGGTTGGCATTTAAAAGACTTAATTTGTTTTGCTTGTAATAGCCATTTGAGCTGCAAGTAATATGTAGCTTCGGCTTGGCTGTCAAAGGTGATATTATCTACCACTGTCTTTTTATTGCCATACTTATTTCTTGCCATATATGTGCTCCTTTCAGGCTCACTTCAATGCTCTTATACGTTCTTGTAGTGCAACTCTTCGTTTTTCTAATTCGTCAGAATCCATTTGCTGCTCTTCGTGAGAATTTTCGCTGTCCCAATACTCTGGTATTTTTTCTTTTCGTATAGGAGCAAAGCCCTTCCTTTGGCTAACTTGTTGCTGACGATTAGCCTCAAATTGTTCTTGCTCTTTTTGGACATCCTCAGCAGTTCGTATTCCTTTTTTAGACCAGCTGTTTAAGATAGACCTGGCATAAGGATACTTGGCGCCATTCTCTGAAGCTTTACGGAATGCTAAGCAAATTACCTCTTCTTGTAGACCATCTTTGTCTATAAAGCTATTTATCTCCTGAATCTGTATTGGAGAAGGTTGTCCACTAAAGCAGATCATGTATTCATCAAAATAATTTGAATGCTTAGTAACAGCAGCTGTATTTGTTTCGTTTGGTTTAGTTTCTTTTCTTTTATTTAATGCGGAACTATCTCCGGCACTACCTACGGAACTACCCTCGGCACCAACCCCGGCACTATCAGCGGAATTTATTTCCGTAGGTTTATTTTCTTCGGAACTATCCGCGGAATTATTTTCCGTAGAGTAAAAGGAAATGACTCTATATATTGGAGCCCTTCCTCCCTTTCTAGAAATAAAATCAATTCTATTCTTTTGCTTCAATTCGTTTCTTACTTTTCGAAGGGTACGATCGGTTAATCCTGTCTTAACGCATAACACCGATTCCGCTACCGTAAATGTTTCTGCCCATGCAGCCTTATTATTTATGTGCATCAATGCATACCATAAATTAATTGCTGATGGAGACAGTTCATTTATTTCAAGCCAATCATAGAATGCGTTAAGCTCTTTTATGTAGTTCATGCTGTTTAACCCCTCCTATCTCCTGTGGTCCTAAGGGACATAAACCAATTTTCCCGTAAGCTCCATAATTTTTCTTTTGAACATTTCTTCATCCGAATTACTATCAGATAAATGTAATAACCATATTTCTTGAACCTTTTTCAAATCATTTGCTAACAAAAAATCTTTGACATTTTCTATGCTGAAGTGTGATCTCATTAGACGTTTTTTCATTATATGAGGAACACGTCCTTCAGCTATATTTCGGTTTAATATTTCTTGTGAATAGTTACATTCGATCATGATATGAGTAAGATTGTTAAATTTGTATTTGATGTAATACGTATCAGTTGCAAATAACAATCTTTCCCCTTCTTCATTTGCTAATAGAAATCCCAATGGTTCACTTACATCGTGTTGCACATCAAACGGTAAAATAGACCATGTGCCAAGCCGAAATGATTTCTTTGCCTCAACTGTTTTTATACGATGATTTTCAATACCAAGAGCCTTTCTAGTTCCCTGTGACGTATAAACGTCAATACCAGCTCTCATTACTTCATTTATACTTTTACAATGGTCCTTGTGTTCATGTGTCACCAGGCAACCTGCAATCTCTGACATTCTAAAACCAAAGGCCATTTGAATATCACGATAATTAATTCCGCATTCTAGAAGAAGGGAAGTCTTACCGTCTGTCACTCGATAAGCATTACCCGAACTTCCAGTTGCGATTGCTGTAATTTTTATCATTAAAAGTTAGGTCCATTCGTTCCTGTTGATTGTTTAGGTGGTTCTTGTTGGAATGTCTCTTGCACAGGTTCATGGTCAATCACTTCTGCTGTTTGTTTCTGTTCTTGTTCATGAGGAGCAGGTTCGAAATCTAACACTTCTTGATTTGCGTACTCATTAATTTCTTTTCTGACTCGCTTATATTCATTGTCTGCATTTTGATCATAAGTAATTTCCACAAAGGCACTACCGAAGTCTTTGGGAATTTTTTTCACGATATTATTTCTCATTTTTCGTACAATCATAGATTCCCTGCTCTGCGGATCTCTCCAAGCTGGGCTAATATATTGCTGAATTGATTCATCATCTAATGCGCTCAATCCCAAATCCTTTACTTTTTTTAGAATCTCTTGTTTTTTCTTATCTATTTGACTTTTTTGTTCTGCTGTAGCTTTAAATCTGTCTTTTGCAATTCCAAAAGTTTCGTTCATCATGTTGTTATTTACATGAGCGATAAGATTTTTTACTACATCATCTCGCTCAGCAATATGGTATTCCACACTACCATCCTTTTTTTGAATCGGATAAACGACTCGAACAACCTCTCCCTTACCAGTTGGCGTCCATTGTGGTGGACTTAGTTCTAAACCGTTATAAGTTGGATAAACAAAATGGTCTTCTTCTCGCACTAACCAATGTTGCTTAATGGATTCTACTCCGCGCCCAAAACGAGCAAGGATTGCGTCGTTTCCATCTCCCTCGATTCCCATTTCAATTTGTTTCACCCAATTATTTTCTCCCCTTTTTACATTTCGTATTTGAAAGTAAACTTCTCTTGGGTTTGCAGCTGCATTTAGTTTCAATGCAGCAACATCTAACAACACTTGGGTAACATTACTTTGGTCTAATTGTGGATCATTCCATCTGATGCCTTTTGTGTCCAAAACACTGTTTATAGTACTTATAGCTGCTATTACACATTGTTTTGAATAATCATCCATGTTTACTCCGTTACCTTCTAATTGACGATTAATCATGGGAAGATACGTATTATTTACTTTTGTTAATTGTGTTTCGAATTGCTTTTCTTGTTTGGCCAATTGCTCCGTCATTAGATTACCTCCTGATATGAAGACTCATTACTGGTTACAACTCTTAATGCTTTATCTGCTTCAGAAACTACAAGAGATATGGTTTGTGCTTCTGTATCAATTAGCTTTGTAACTGCCTCGCTATTATCGATAAAGATTGGTGCTGAAAATCCATAATGCTCAGACAAAGTGTTAATAATGTCTAATCCCACATTTATTTTTGCGGCATTAATTAAACCGCTTGAATATGGTACCCCATTAAATGTTGTTTCACAGATTTCTTCTAAGCCACCATTAATATTTGTTTTGAATAAATTGAACCGTGCATATTTAAAACGACTATTGATTTTTTCTTCTAGGAGGTTTACTTTGGTCTTGATATATTCTTCGGTTAAATATAATTCTTCTTCTAAGCGTTCATATTCAGCGGCAAGTTCCTTTTCCTGTTCCATTAATTCATCTATGCGCTTTTGCGATTGTACAGCAGCAGCAAATTTTCCTATTTCAGCTTGTACCGCTTCTCGTTTTGCTTTTAATTCAACAATCTCCCTTTGAATGGATTGAATATTTTCTTCTGCCATCTCCTGAATGTCTTTCATTTCCTGTTGAATCACTTGTTTTTCTTTCAACTTCGAAACATATTCAGGATTATCTAAAATATCAGTTAAAGAATTTTCATTTAGGCTTATTTGTTCTTGGAGAGTCTGAATAGCGGCTTGTTTTTCTTCAATTTGACTATTCAACTTTTGATATTGAGCTTCTAATGATTCATTTTCTTTAGTAAGCATCTCAATGCGTTTATTTAATTGTTGTCCTTTAACCGTAATTTCTTCTAGCTTCGTAGCCTTATTGAGATTAAAGGATGACAAAGCTTTGTTTCTAGCCTCATCGACTTGCTCTTGTGGTAAGGCTTGTCCACAAGTAGGACATTCGCATTTATCGTTATGTTCAAAAAGCTCATCATTTATTTCATTCCAATGTGTTCGCAAAGATATAACTTCTTGAGACAATTTCTTTATGGAATCATCATTATATTTTTTACTGATTTTTAGGCTATCTATCTTAGATTGAATTATCGATACATTTGATTGTTCTTCTTGTAAACGAGCTTTTAATTTATATAGACTATCTTTAGAGTTCATATCATGATTCCGTTGAATATCGATAAGCTGCATATCGATCTCTTGAATTTTCATTTGTTTATCTGTTACGGATTTTCCATTTCTAATACTATTAATCATGGTCGTTTTTTCATCTATTGTTTGGTTAATTTCTTCAACATCATTTTCTAATTGCTGTTTATTAAGTCCATTTAAATCAGGTAAGCCACGTTGTACTTCTCCAATTCTTACTGGGATAACTTTTAACTCATCATTAATTTTTTTTTGTTTAACTGTTATTTTTGTTTTGTGTTCTTCTACTGTTTTTCCTTGAAGAATCGCTGGTACTTTCTCTAACGCTGGGTTACTCTTGATAATTTCTTCTTCCGTCAAGTCACCAGCAACTTCCACTAATGTTTTTCTGCGATCAAGCTTTTTAACTTGTTCATTAAAGTAAGATGGACTCGTTAGTAACTTGAATATTTCTTCTTTTGTTATAGAATCGATAAAATCCATATAGTCTTTCTTTTTGGAAGGAATATCATCGATATAATACTCCGTTGTATGTCCGCTAAACTCTGATGTAGCTGATCCACGTTTCTTTGTCCATTTCTCGGAATATACTTTCCTTAACGTAACTCGCTTTCCGTCTATCCAGAAAGTTCCGTTAACCTCATGATCAAGATAATGTACTTCTTTACCATTTTCTAAAGTTTTAAGAGAAAATTCCTTTTTGTTTTGACTATCTTTATCAAATAGTAACCAAATGAAACCATCAAAAAGAGTTGTTTTACCTGTAGCATTATCACCGTAAACCTTAGTGTTTCCGTTATTAGTTTCAAGCACAAACGATTTAACACCTTTGAAATTGATTAACTCTAAACGTTCCAAAATCATTCTATTTGCCACTATTTTTCCTCCTTTAGATCAGCTACTAATGCTTCATATGTTTCTACCAAGTCTTCAAACACTCTGCTTCCATCTAGTACAGGAGCATTTTTCTTTAGTACTTTATACAAACTATTTAATATGGGGTTAGCTGGCTCATAAACCGGGCCATTCTTTGTTTCGAAATACATGAGCTTGTCCATCCTTTCAACCGTGTGATAAAATTAGGTTACATATTATTTTTTATGAACTGACTCCTGGTGCGAACAGGAGTTAGTTTTTATTTGCAAGCCACAAATAGAGCAGTACTTATCTCCAGTTTGAATCCCTTCATACTCACAACGAGGGCATTTATTAGATTCTTTATTCAACTAGAACCTCTCCTACCAATAATTATTCTGTTTTTTATACCAATTAAATTGTCCTGATTTACCTTTGAAGCAAGACTATGCTCTGGTCGACCTAACGCAAATGCTAATGACTTCGCTTCATCAAAACCCCAAAATTTACATAAATACTCCAAATCTGACTGGGTATACGGTTTACCATGATTAAGATGAAATTCTGAATTATAAACCAATCGACCATATTGATCATATTGATAATCTACCTCTTGCAATTCCAAGTGAGTCACCTCCTAGCTTTTTATTGGAGGCACACGCCTAACATCCCGAGACATTGCCATGTGCCTAGTGCAATTATTCACACCATGACGAACAGGAAAGTTGCTTCAAATGAGGGGGGGATATTTGATTTCCTGTCCATCATGGCAGGAACAAGAGTTCTTGCCACGCTAACTTAATAGTGTTAAAATATAATTATTCTATTGTTTGAGATCGCGCAGTTAGTTAAGTTGCCGCTTAGCTAGCTGCTTTTTCTTTTTGTAAATCATAAATCTTCTTACGATATTCCATCTCTAAACTTAATAACAGAACTGGATCAGCTCTCATTTCGCTACAAAGCTTTTTCACTTCACTAGCCTTCATCAATTTACTTGCTGATAAGATATAACTCATGTCTTGTTTCCCTCCTTATATTTTCATTACAATTGCAGATAGAACGCCTTGGCTTTTTAATCTTTCCGTTACCTCTACTAGCTTTTCGCGATCGACTTTACGTTGCTCCAATCTCGTTAGTTCACGCACCGATTTTATATAATCAATTGCATATCTTTCTGCTTTTTTTAAATCCCCGAGCATTAATGCATGTTCACTTCTACTAAGGCATGCCATTGCAGCTCTATGTTCTGCTATAACCTTCTTATTGTCTTGCTCCAAAAATTGATTATTTCTCATAACTATCTCCCTGCGCGTTCCTGAAAGAACGTCTCTTTTCTCATTGTTTCAAATTGTGATACAGATGGAATGATAACTCTGTCTGCAATAGCTTCTTGAATCCAGTTCTTTACCAGAATCTCGTAATCTAGTTCCCAATGCATCCGAAGTGCAGCAAGTACACAATCAGATGCTTGTTGAACGTCTAGCACTTCTTCCGCATGTTTGAGCATGTCACTTTTCATGGACTCAGTAATGGGATCGTTGTATCTTAGTTGTTTACTCATATGTAGTAATTTCTTAGCTGCTTCAACAGCTCCAGTGGCTTGTTGAATGAAATTAGTTAACTGATTAGGAATTGATTGCAGTAACCATGGATCTACTGGCGGTAAAGCTAGTCCGTATATATGCTTAATTTTCTTAAGAGCTGTATAATCTCCTAAGATAGAGCACCATTCCTGGGCTATTTCGAAGGGAACTTGTGACGTTCCTTGCTCCATTCTGGTCAATCTATCAACCGTGATTCCAAGTGCCTCTGCCATATACTTTTTCGTACGTTGTTCCTCTTGACGTGCTCTTTCACGAGCAATTCGTAAGATATCTCCTATTGCTGAAGGAGAGTAAAGTCTTGTTTTGCTCAAAGTGTTCGCCACTCTGTTCGCCTCCATATATTTAGTTTTCAAGGTTACAATAATAATAGGTTAAGATACTTTACGAGGTATCCAGTTTTCGATATAACGTAAAGCCGCCTGTAATTCTTTTCGTTTTACATCTTTATAACTAGCAACACCGAAACGGTCCTTTATTTCCCTATAAAGTTCTCTAAATAGTTTTGGTCTGAGCTCTGGATCATCACAGATTTCATATACCTTGGTTGCCACACCTTTTTGAAGTCTGCGCTGCTCTCCTGAATTGAGCGTTATTTGTTCATCTACTTTGTTATCAATTTGAGAAACAAGCTTTCTCAGTTCGTGTTGTTCTTTGACAATTGATTCCTGCCCTTCCACTAGGTCTGCAGTAGTCCTTAGGACAGTGACAAGGGCTTTATCTTTGGACAGCGGGATTACATTTTCTTTAATGTTGTAATATTCATCTACTAGCATTTCGTAAGCATCCCATGCTTGATCTGTGTTCAAAGATTTAGCGTGGAGCCAAGCTCCTTTTTCAGTCCATAGATATAAGATCGAAGTGTATTTGAGGGTATCGTCAAATTGACGTGACCCTTTGAAAGCTCGTAGCTCTTCACCCGATAGAGAAAAGTAATGTTTACCTTGTAAGTAACGATCAACATTTCGCTGATAGTTTCGATTAATGATTTTTGTCTCAGTACCGAAGGCTTCTGCTAATTGATTTGTCGTTAAGACGCGATGGCCATTTTGAAGGATTGGTTGTAAGAGATTCATTACATAGCCTCCTTACTATAAAATTTT
Organism: Niallia sp. FSL W8-0177; assembly: GCF_038006285.1. Classification (NCBI taxonomy): domain Bacteria; kingdom Bacillati; phylum Bacillota; class Bacilli; order Caryophanales; family Bacillaceae; genus Niallia; species Niallia sp. FSL W8-0177. The sequence continues at coordinate 4,708,555 of NZ_JBBOUX010000001.1, read as the reverse complement.
GTGTTCTCTTTCACCCAACTAGAATTTTGCTCAATCCATTTAAAAACTTGATCTCGAGGGTATCTAGCTTGTATCTTCGAAAATCTAGGAAACGTTGGATCAGCAGTCATTTTAATAACAGTCGGTTGTGCAATTTGAAATATTTCTCCAAGCAACTTATTAGTAAGTACAGGTGGGTACGAATATTTATTTATTCCATCTTGAACACCTTTTTCATATGCAGCTAAAAGCAACTTCTCCATCTTATCCTTTAGAAATTCTGCTTCTAGTTGATCAAAGGTTATGGTGGTTTGCATCTTGCACCTCCTATGCCAAATCTTTTTTACGCAACATTTGGTTGCTTTTAATTTCAAAAAAAATGGTCCAATCAACTTTTAATATCTTACCAATCATTTTTGCAACATCTACTGATGGTCGTCTTTCTCCGTTTTCAATCATCCCATAATATTGTCTTGTAATGATTGAATCGGTTAAATCAACAACATCTTGTTGAGTCAAGTCTAGCATTTCTCTTTTTTTTATTAATAAGTCTTGCAATTCTTTTGTTGTCAATAACAGCACCTCCTTAGCAACCATTAGTTACCTTATGTCTATATATTAACGCAACTTAAAGTTACTGTCAACACCCAAAAGCAACTTTTTGTTACTTTTATAGAAAGCAACAAAAAGTTGCTTTATAATGATAGTATGCTAAGTTGAAATGAGGAAAAAATTATGTTTTCTAACAGATTAAAATACCTAAGAACGGAAAAAAATCTTACTCAGCAAAGTATGGCAGATTATCTTGGAATCTCTCGCCAAGGTTATGCAAAGTATGAGAAAGGAGAAAGTCAACCTGACTTTGAAACACTAAAAAAAATATCTGAATACTTCGGTGTAACCATAGACTATCTTTTAACTGGTGAGGATGGACAATCCCCATCTCCAGATGAGTTTTGGAAAGAAATTTTAGATCCTGAAACAAGATTATTCTTTAAGGATCTTTATGAAGCACCAGAAGAATCTATTAAGGAACTAAAAGAAATCTGGGAAGTAATTAAAAAGAGAAGAGAGAAATAGAATTAAAAGTGATATTCAGATTAATGTTAGAACAGAAAGAACTTATAGGGGGTTCATTTTGAAAAAATCACTCATTTTTATTTTACTGTTATGCTTTTTAACAGCTTGTAGTTTAGAGCAAACATCCGAAGTTACTGCAGACCAAAAGCAGGAGCAGAAAGAAAAAGAAGAAGCAAAAGCTAAAGAGAAGGAAGAAAAAGAAAAGGAAAAAGAATTAAAACAATTAGAGAAAGAGCAGAAAGCTCAAGAAAAGGAACTAGAGAAAGAACAAAAAGCTGAGGAAAAGGCAAAAGAGAAAGCTGAGGAAAAAGCAAAAAAAGAACAACAGAAACAAGAAAAGGAAATAGCTAAAAAAGCAGAAGAAGAAGAAAAGCTAAAGGAAAAAGCTAAAAAGAAACAAGAGAAACTTGGTTATACAGCGGAAGATGTAAAAATATTAAAAGAACATTGGATATGGCAAATAGAAGAATCAAATGGATTGATAAATAATATTACAACTATGGATCCTGATGATTATGACTACATTCTGATTTATGTGAATGACTCTGTAAAGAAACTCACTGATTCTGAAAAAGAAAAATTCGCAAATGAGTGGGGAAATAAAATAAAAAATGGTGTAACTGCTAATCTGTATGGCGGTGACAAAGAAAAAAATAAATCATCTTATGAATTTAGATACTCTGATGATAAACTATTTGCAAAGAAAAAGATATTAGGTGAGGGATTTACAGTTAAATAGTTTACATATATTTATAATTAAATATTTCCCATTTATGGGATTTTCTTTTATACTACTAACAGAACATATATTCGTATGCAGGAGACATCAATATGAAATATCAAACAACTTTACTAGAAGACTGGATCCATGATTTCTTAAATAATTTAGGTATTTATCAACCTCATCAATTAAATCTAGAAGTAATTACACAAAGATTAGGCCTACATGTTGTTGAAAAATCTATGAAAAGTAGAGTTTTAGAAGGAGTTGTCTTTATAGATTCTAGACTGTCTGAACAAGAAAAGTGGCAGGAGTTCGCTCATGAATTAATGCATTTTCTTCGTCATGCAGGAAACCAATTGTTACTTCCGAAAGCATTTGTTGACCTACAAGAAAAACAAGCTGAAAATTTCGCTCTTCATTTATGTGTACCAACTTTTATGCTACTAAATTATAAAGTTGCTAATTATACAAACTTGGAAGATGGTATCCGCTTTATATCGGATACATTTAATGTTACAGAAAAGTATGCTCAAACTCGACTACAACATTTTCGCAACCGATTGTTTCAAACTAAAGCAGATGAGGAGCATAGAAGATTTATGAATGCACTATACCCGAAAGCTCAACCCTATTCTGAAGAAACAAATGCAATTCTTGCTGAGCTACAACAAAAAATATTAATAAGAAAAGGAGATTCTTACCATGCCACAGCAACGGATTTATCATGAATATGTAGATAATACACTGGTGCCATACTGGTATGTGCTTACTTTTGATAATTGTGAGATAAATTGGGACAAGCAAATTTTATACTATGATGCTATCGCACCTTTTGAATTTATTGAAAGAGATGAATTTGACGAATCTATTGCTAGTTTTTCTGTTAATTTATCTGATTTTGTTATTAACAAAGATAGACCACTCCAACTAGGATTGAATCTTAAATCAATTAGAAAGCGCATTTTAAAATATGGAGTTGATCCTTATATCATTAGACAATTTATCATACAGATTCCTGATATAAACGATGTTCTGAAATTAATCCCTAATAGTAGAAAGATTAAATATATCATTGATTAAAGGAGGTACATTCATGTCTTATGTTTCCAAATATCAAACAAAGCAAGGTGAACGTTGGAAGTTTGTTGCTGAAAACGGATTAGATCCGAAAACAGGCGCTAGAAGGAGAATTGTTAGAAAAGGATTCATCAAGCAAAAAGATGCCAAAGCAGCCCTCAAAGAATACGAACGACAATTAGGTGTAAGAACTTTAGAAGACGATAATATAACTTTTGAAGAGATTGCCCAAGATTGGTTAGATGTATATAGCGAAACTGATGTTAAAGTAAGTACTATACGCGTTAGAACACATGAAATCGGACATCTTAATAATTATTTTGCAAAATATAGAGTGAAAGATATAACTAAGAAAATGTACCAAGGTGCATTAAATGATTTAAAAAAAAATAAAAAACTTGCACATAATACTATTTCCGGAATACACGGAACAGGAAGAATGATTTTTAAGTATGCTATGGAACAAGACGTGTTACTTCTTGATCCTACCGAATTTGCTTTTATCCCCAAAGACAAGCTATCCGTTGAGGATATTGAAAATCATACAATTGTGGATAAATACCTTGAGAAAGATGAGTTAAAAATATTCCTTGATGCAGCCAAAAATTCAGAACATCTAGATGACTATGTAATTTTCTTAACTCTTGCCTGGACTGGATTGCGTGCTGGGGAATTACTAGCCCTTAAATGGAAAGATATTGACTTTGAAGAACATACCATTAACATTACTAAAACGTATTATAATCCAAAAAATAATACAAAGAACTTTCAACTACTTCCTCCAAAAACAAAAGGATCAATTCGAAAAATAGATGTAGAAGAAGAAGTTATTAATACACTAAAAAAACATCAACTTCGCCAAAAGGAAATAAAACTTCAATTAGGCAAAGACTATTATGATAAAGATTTCGTTTTTGGAAGACTAAATGCGCCTTATTTTGGTTATCCACATTTTATTAAGACAATTGAAAATCGAATGGAGAGCTTACTAAAGAAAACGCCAAATATCCACAAACGATTAACCCCTCATTCATTAAGACATACACACACTTCTCTTTTGGCAGAAGCAGGAGTTGAATTACTTCAAATCATGGATCGGTTGGGACATACAGAAGATGAAACAACAACACAAGTTTATCTTCACATTACTAAAGACAGAAAAAAAGAAGCCTCTCAAAAGTTCGCAGAACTAATGAGAAGCCTCTAATTTTGGAATGTCGGCACCTTTTCGGCACCTATTATGACATACTAGCCTGTAAAACCTTGATATAATAAGGTTTTATCGGCTATTCTACATCATGCCGCCCATTCCGCCCATGCCACCCATGTCAGGCATTGCAGCACCTTGACCAGCTGGTTCTGGCTTGTCAGCTACGACAGCTTCAGTAGTTAAGAACATTGCAGCTACTGAACCTGCGTTTTGTAATGCAGAACGAGTAACTTTAGTTGGGTCCACGATACCAGCTTCGATCATGTTTACCCATTCGCCGTTAGCAGCGTTGAATCCTGTTCCTACTGGTTCGTTTTTCAATTTTTCAACGATTACGGATCCTTCTAGACCTGCGTTGAATGCGATTTGGCGAACTGGTTCTTCGATCGCGCGTAGAACGATATTGATACCAGTTGCTTCGTCGCCTTCTGCTTGGATAGCAGCTACTTTATTGTATACGTTTAGAAGTGCTGTACCACCACCTGCTACGATACCTTCTTCCACAGCAGCGCGAGTAGAGTTTAGAGCATCTTCGATACGTAGTTTGCGTTCTTTTAATTCTGTTTCTGTTGCAGCACCAACTTTCACTACTGCTACACCACCAGAAAGTTTTGCAAGACGTTCTTGTAATTTTTCACGGTCAAATTCAGAAGTAGTTTCTTCTAATTGAACACGGATTTGATTTACACGTGCTTGGATATCTTCTGTTGAACCAGCACCTTCTACAATTGTTGTAGTTTCTTTAGTGATTACTACTTTTGCAGCGCGACCTAATGATTCAATAGATGTTGTCTTAAGCTCTAAGCCAAGATCTTCTGTAATTACTTGACCGCCTGTTAAAACAGCGATATCTTCTAGCATTGCTTTACGACGATCACCGAATCCAGGAGCTTTAACAGCTACTGCAGTGAACGTACCGCGAAGTTTGTTTAATACTAATGTAGCATTTGCTTCGCCTTCAACATCTTCGGCAACGATTAATAATGGTTTACCTTGTTGAACAACTTGCTCTAACACTGGTAAAATTTCTTGAATGTTTGTAATCTTTTTATCTGTAATTAAGATATATGGATTTTCAAGAACAGCTTCCATTTTATCTGAGTCAGTTACCATGTAAGGTGATACATATCCACGGTCGAACTGCATACCTTCTACTACGTCTAGCTCAGTAGTGAAACCTTTTGATTCTTCGATTGTGATAACACCATCGTTACCAACGCGTTCCATTGCTTCAGCAATTAATTGTCCTACTTCTTCATCTGCAGAAGAAATAGCAGCAACTTGTGCAATAGAAGCTTTGCCTTCGATTGGTTTAGAGATAGCTTTTAATTCCTCAATCGCAGTTGAGATTGCTCTGTCCATCCCTTTACGGATACCCATTGGGTTAGCTCCAGCAGTAACGTTTTTAAGTCCTTCGCGAATCATTGCTTGTGCTAGAACTGTTGCTGTTGTTGTACCGTCTCCAGCAACATCATTTGTTTTGCTTGCTACTTCTGCAACTAGTTTTGCACCCATGTTTTCAAACGCATCTTCTAATTCGATTTCTTTTGCAATTGTTACACCATCATTTGTAATAAGTGGTGAACCATATTTTTTCTCAAGAACCACGTTGCGTCCTTTTGGTCCAAGCGTTACTTTAACAGCGTCTGCTAGAGCGTCTACCCCACGCAGCATTGCACGGCGAGCTTCTTCACTAAATTTAATATCTTTAGCCATTTTGAAAAACCTCCTCAAGTATTGTTATCTCATGTATTTTTATAATCAGTAATCTCTTATGTTAAAATAAAATTAGCCAATAATAGCTAAAATGTCGCTTTCGCGAAGGATTAAGTATTCTTTCCCTTCGTACTTCACTTCAGTACCAGAGTATTTTGAGAAGATAATGCGGTCATCAACAGATACTTCAAGCGCAGCACGTTCTCCGTTGTCTAGTACACGACCAGTTCCTACAGCTACTACTTTACCTTCTTGAGGCTTTTCTTTAGCAGAGTCTGGTAATACGATACCACTTGCAGTTTTTTCTTCTGTTTCAACAAGCTCAATAATAATGCGATCTCCTAATGGCTTTAACAAGTGAAACAACCTCCTCAAATTATATACAAATTTTTATTATTAGCACTCAATCACAATGAGTGCTAACACAATTATTATATTAATTAATCTTTTCTCAGAATGCAAGAGACAAGACTTATTTTTTTGTAAATTTTTTTCTAGTTGCTTTTGCCCTTACAAAGTATATACCTTTACGCCTTAAATATTCATTCTTTCTATTATTTTAGTTGCTACTATTTGAAACAAAGCACTCCTTATTAGTAGAATAGAAAGTATGATTGTCTGTTATCTTCAATATAATAAGACAGATTAGGTTAGATATAATTCCTTTGTCACAAACTTTTAAACCATCATTATTTAAAGGAGCTTTTATTTTGAAAAAAGAATATTGGATTATCATCATAGCTTACATTGCCATGCAGCTCTCTACTTTTGTTGGAGTTCCTGTTATTCTCTTTATCGCTGGTTTGCTTGGATATAACCCAGCATCTAAAGCGATTCAATTTCAATCTAACATTATTTGGTTGATATTTAGTTTTGTCGTTACCCTTATAATCTGTCTTTTTCTGTTAAGAAAAGAAATGAGAAATCCAATGCGCTCCGATATGATGAATATTCCTTCTTCTATCGGCTGGGCAATTGGGGGGATTTTTCTATCTTTATTTGCACAAACCTTTGCAGGCATAATCGAACGACTATTAGGCATAGAAGCTGGATCGGAAAACACAGAGCAAATCATGCAGCTTATTAATGCTGCACCTCTTGTCATTATCGTAGTAAGTGTGATTGGACCCATTCTCGAGGAAATAGTGTTTCGTAAAATTATTTTCGGCTCCCTATATAAGCGGTTCGGATTTTTTATCTCTGCACTAATTAGTTCCCTTATCTTTGCGGTTGCTCATAGAGATTTCACCCATATTCTACTATATGCAAGCATGGGATTTACATTTGCTTTCCTATATGTGAGGACCAAAAGAATCCTTGTGCCGATCTTCGCTCATGTCGCAATGAATTCGTTCGTAGTTATCATGCAATTAAACTATGATAGAATTATCGAATGGCAGGAAAAGTACTCAGGCGTCACACACTTTATTGGAGGATTTTTATAAAATGAGAAGATCACCGCTATTTTCAGGAATTATATATATTATATTTGGAGCTTTCTTTATATACTTTGCAGTACATGATTTACAACGAAACCAAGAATGGGGATTCTATACATATTTACTAGTCATCCTCGCAACCTTTGATATCGGTTCAGGAATTAAGCTAATCAATTTTCACTTTTTCCTGAAAAAAAACCAAAGGTACTAAAAAACCAAAACAATAATCGAAAGGCAATTTACAGGAGATGAGCAAACGAAGATTACCCTTAATAGAGCTGATTAGAGTAGAAGTCCGTTGACTTCTATTGGAAATCAACGAGTACAATTTTCTTTAAAAAAATGCGTGTATAAGAATGTAGTTCCCTCTACACTCTTATACACGCATTTCCTTTTTATTCTTCCGTTTCCTCAACCTCTACTTCTACTTCCGCATCCGGAGTAGGATAATGTTTTAAGAAATAAACAAGAGATTGCAGCTCTACTGCTAAGTCAATATGATGAACTCGTACATTTGATGGCACATTTAGACGAGCAGGAGTAAAGTTCAATATTCCTTTAATATTACTTTCCACTAAACGATCAGTAATTACCTGAGCAGCACTTGCAGGAACCGTTAATATCGCCACTTCTACTCCATTTTCTTGTAGAACTTTCTCTAGATCATCCATATGATGAATCGGCACATCGTTCACTAAAGTGCCAATCTTTTCTTCTATCACATCGAATCCCACTTCTATTTTTGTGTTATTATTTTTTAAGAAGTTATATTTTAAAAAGGCAACCCCAAGATTACCAACACCAATTAAAGCAACCTTTGTTAGTTCATCTTGATCTAATGTTTTACGGAAAAATGACAATAAATAGTTTACATTATAACCATATCCCTTTTTTCCAAGAGCACCAAAATAAGAAAAATCCCGTCTTATTGTAGCAGAATCAACCTTTACTGCTTCACTTAATTCAGCGGAAGACACTCTCTGCTTTCCCGATGAATGTAAGTTTTTTAAAAAACGATAATATAATGGTAACCGCTTCGCTGTTGCCTGCGGTATCTTCATTACCTCATTATGCATACTTATCCCCTACCTATATTTAAAAATTAGCAGTTATTTCTACTGCTCTCTTTTGTAATTGCCGCTTTTTCCACCTGATTTCTCAACTAAATAGGTGTGCCCAATTACCATCCCTTTATCCATGCTTTTACACATATCATAAATAGTTAACGCTGTAACAGAAGCAGCAGTTAAGGCTTCCATTTCCACACCCGTACTCCCAACTGTCTTTACCGTTGCTGAAATAATTAGGTGGAAAAATCCTGCCTCTTCTTCCCATCGAAACGATATATCGACACCCTTCAACATAATTGGGTGACACATAGGGATAATATCAGCCGTTTTCTTAGCAGCCATAATTCCTGCCACTTGCCCAACAGCTAAGACATCCCCTTTTTTGATTTCTAAATTTGTGATTTTCTGATAGATTTCTTCCCTTACTTTAATGCTAGATTGAGCAGTAGCTATGCGAACGGTTTCACTTTTTTCTGAGATATCAACCATTTTTGCACGGCCCTCATGATTAAAATGTGTAAACTCCCCCATAATAACACCTCTAAGCAAAATGATACACTATTTTAAAGAGAATGTGTATTTATTATCACTTTTTTCCCATTTCACCTTTATTGCAGTATAACGTATTTTTAGGTTACACTTATGGTACATAATCCCCTGAGGTGAAGAAATGATACTATTACAAGTAAATCAGCTAACCAAACACTTTGGAGCTGAACTTATCTTATCAAATATAAAATTAGAAGTACAAGCAAGAGATAGAATCGCTCTCGTGGGAAGAAATGGTGCCGGGAAGTCTACCTTATTAAAAATAATTGCAGGACAACTGTCTTATGACTCTGGTGAAATCATAAAACCGAAAAATGTCGAAATAGGCTATCTCGCCCAAAATACAGGGCTTGAATCAAATCTTTCCATTTGGGATGAGATGTTAACTGTATTCCACGAACTTCAAATTAAAGAGAAGCATTTAAGAAAACTGGAACAACAGATGTCGGATCCTGGCACTATCGAGAACCCAGATGCTTTTGAGAAAATTTTAAAAGAATATGACAATCTGCAATACGAATTTAAGGAAAGTGGCGGCTATCAATACGAAGCAGATATTCGTTCCGTTTTACACGGACTTAACTTTAATACATTCGATTACAGCACTAAAATTTCCTCTTTAAGTGGTGGGCAGAAAACAAGACTGGCATTAGCTAAACTACTGCTTACGACACCAGATATTTTAATTCTAGATGAGCCGACTAACCATTTAGATATTGAAACACTTTCCTGGTTAGAGCAATACTTGCAAGGCTATAAAGGAGCCGTCTTAATCGTTTCCCATGACCGTTACTTCCTTGACAAAGTAGTAACACAAGTCTATGAAATATCCAGACATCATATTCAAAAGTTTCTCGGTAACTATAGCGGTTATCTTGAGCAAAAAGCAGAAAATTATGAGCGTGAAATGAAACTTTATGAAAAGCAGCAAGATGAAATTGCCAAACTAGAAACATTTATTCAAAAAAACTTAGCACGTGCATCTACTACCAAAAGAGCACAAAGCCGTAGAAAGACATTGGATAAAATGGAACGGATGGATCGTCCAGACGGAAATGAAAAATCAGCTTCTTTTGGGTTTGAAATTACAAAACAAACAGGAAATGATGTTTTAAAAATGGATGATCTTTCTATTGGTTATAAAGATAATACTGTCTCCAAACACATATCCTTCCAAATAAAACGAGGAGATAGCGTGGCATTAGTCGGACCAAATGGTGTTGGTAAATCTACTTTATTAAAGACAATTATTGAAAAGCTGCCAAAGCATGCTGGCTCCATTTCACTTGGATCAAATGTCATGCTCGGCTACTATGATCAAGAACAAGCAGAATTGACATCAAACAAACGCGTATTAAATGAATTATGGGATGACTTCCCACTAACTCCTGAAAAAGATATCCGAACAGTGCTTGGTAACTTCTTATTCTCTGGTGATGATGTTTTAAAAACAGTTAACTCATTAAGCGGCGGGGAAAAAGCGCGTTTAGCATTGTCCAAATTAATGATGGAAAAACCCAATGTATTAATTTTGGACGAGCCAACTAACCATTTAGATTTAGATAGTAAAGAAGTACTGGAGAATGCTCTAATTGATTATCCGGGCACCATTTTATTTGTTTCACATGATCGTTATTTTATAAATAGAATCGCAACAAAAGTGATTGAATTAAGTGCAGAAGGATCTACAGAATTTCTAGGTGACTACGACTATTATGTGGAAAAAAAATTAGAACAAGCAGAGATTAAAGCATTGGAAGCAACGGCTTCTATTCAGGTTGAACGTGACAATGGTACAGAAGAAAAGACATCTTACCAGATGGATAAGGAAGCCAAAAAGCTAGAAAGACAAAGAATAAGAAGAATTGAAGAAATTGAAACAACGATCGAAGAACTAGAATTAAAAGTATCAGAACAGGAAACTCTCCTATGTGAACCTGAAATCTTTCAGAATCATGCTAAGGTTTTAGAGTTAAATAACAGCCTTGAACAGTTAAAAGGTCAAATTGATCGTTTAATGGATGAATGGACCGAATTGTCAGATAAGTAAAAAGTACTGGGTATACCAATACCCAGTACTTTTTTTCCACATTATTATCCACATATTAAAGAGTTATTATATAAGCTTTCCACATATTTACCCACATTATCCACAAAACGATAATAAGTTATACACAATATCCACATAATATGTATATAACATCATATTTATTCACAATTACACTTTTCTATGCATATAAGTAAAAAGACTTATTCCTACACATTGTGGATAGTTATATCTAATCCTGGATTTCCGTTTAAATCCAGGTGTGCTCGCTGTCCTTTTTCGAAGAAAACTGTGCCAGCTGCTGCTATCATTGCTGCATTATCTGTACATAAAGATAATGGAGGAATGGTTAACTTAACTGAATCTAACTGTTTAAATTTCTCGGCAAGTACTGTTCTTAAACCCTTGTTAGCAGCAACACCGCCCGCTAATACAACTTGTTTTACCTTGTATTCCTTTGCTGCTTCCAAAGTCTTTGAAACTAATACATCCACTACACTTTCCTGAAAACTAGCAGCCAAGTCCTCTGGTCTAATAACTTCACCACGTTGTTCAGCGTTATGCACAGTGTTGATAACTGCTGATTTTAATCCACTGAAACTAAAATCATACGTACCTTCTATCCATGCTCTTGGAAGCTTAACAGCTTTTGGGTTTCCTTCTCCTGCTAATCGATCAATATGAGGTCCACCTGGATAAGGAAGCTGGAGCGTCCTTGCAACTTTATCATATGCTTCGCCAGCCGCATCATCCCTTGTTTCTCCAATAACCTCAAAATGGCCATGCTCTTTCATTAACACTAATTCGGTATGTCCACCAGAAACCACAAGAGCTAATAAAGGAAATTCTAAGTTATCCACAAGTCGATTAGCATATATATGTCCTGCAATATGATGTACACCAACTAAGGGGATATCATGTGCAAAACTTATTGCTTTAGCTGCATTTACCCCTATTAAAAGAGCACCTACTAAACCAGGACCTTCTGTTACAGCAATAGCATCAATATCCTCATAGCTTATCTCTGCTTTTGAGAGGGCCTCTTCAATCACAATCGTAATTTGCTCCACATGATGTCTCGAAGCAATTTCGGGAACTACTCCGCCAAATCGTTTATGACTTTCTATTTGAGAAGAAACAATATTAGAAAGGATTTCTGTTCCGTTTTTTACAATAGAAACAGCCGTTTCATCACAGCTTGTTTCCATGCCCATTATTATTACATTATTATTCTTCATAATTTCACCCACATTACTAAAGCATCTTCTTGATTATCTGTATAATACTTCTTTCTGATTGCTCCATTTTGAAATCCAAGTTTTCTATATAAATTTTGTGCTACTTCATTAGTTACACGAACTTCTAGTGTCATAGTAGTTGCACCAAGCTTTCTTGCTTCTTCCATAATCTTTGTAAGCAGCATTTCACCAAGTTTTTTCCCTCTGAAATCAGGCAGAATAGCGATATTTGTAATATGTGCTTCATCTACAACAATCCATACACCACAATATCCAACAAGCCCGTCTTCATATTGGATGACAATATATTTTGCAAACCGATTTTGGGTCAGCTCATTATAAAAAGCCTCTTTGCTCCATGGAGTACTAAAAGAAATCGTTTCGATTTTAAAAACATTATCGATATCCGCGACTGTCATATTGCGAAATTCAAATGTTGACATTATCCCCTGTCTTCCTTTTTCTCTATTTTATTTGCCTTCAACCAATTGGCCTCTGCTTCTGCTAAGCGAATATAATTAGGGGTAAACGTATGTATCGCTTCTCCCTCTCTAGCTTCTCCTAACATTGCAAGGATAGACGGTCTAGGATTAAAGTCCACAGCATCGGTTAACTGAGCAAACTCTCCTAATCCTTCTATTAAGATATCTTGGTGTATAGGTAAGTCATTTCCTACAAACAATATTCGCTGTTTTAATGGGACAAGTTCCTCTATCCAATCAGTTGAAAGGATTAACTGATCATTTTTTACGATCTCAATATCATTTCTGCTAAATTGATAAAGTCCTGTGTAAATCTGTCCTCTTCTTGCATCAAATAAGGGAGAAACATATCCATCAAAGTATCTTCCCACAGATGCAGCAAGCACTTCTAAACTAGAAACACCCACAAGTGGGATGTTCAATGTCCAAGCCAGTGTTTTCGCAATGGTAACACCAATACGCACTCCTGTATAAGATCCTGGACCTTTTGCTACCACTATTTTAGAAAGATCCTTTGGTTTAATATCACAGTCCTTCATTAACTGTTCAATTGCTGGCATTGCTCTAATCGAATGATTCTTTTTTAGGTTTGTAATATACTCCCCGATTACCTTCCCATTCTCATATAAGGCAACCCCTAAAACAAAATTTGATGTATCTATTGCTAATATCTTCATGAAAATAACTCCTTACATAATTGCATATAACGGGAGCCCTTAGGTGATAAGACAATTTTTCTTCCCGATGTATTATCATAATATAAGTTAATCTGCAGATAATCCACTGGTAGCTGCTCCTCAATCAAATGGGCCCATTCCACTACTGTAACGCCTTCTCCTTCAAAGTACTCATCAAATCCTAAATCCTCATCGCTATCCTTTAAACGATAAACATCCATATGATACAATGGTAATTTCCCTTGATACTCTTTAATTATTGTAAAGGTGGGACTATTAACTGTTTTAGTTATCCCTAATCCTTTCGCTATTCCCTTTGTAAAAGTTGTTTTGCCAGCTCCTAAATCACCTTCTAAAGTGATTACATCTCCTGCTTGTAAAAGCCATGCAATCCGCTCCGCAAAACCAATTGTTTCTTCCGCATTATCTGCCTTCCATTCAAAGTTATTCATAAATTACTCCTAATACAAATTTAATAATGGTATTATCTTTTATTATACTCAATTACCCACTGAGTCTAAAGCTAGTCTTTTGTTTTTTGAGGGAAACCTTCTGATCTTGCTTCTTTATTTTTAATTTAGTTATCCACAGTCTCTCCATTAAAAAAAATCCTAGACGAACAAAAAAATCCTTAGGTTTTATTCCTAAGGATTTTTCATTGTTTGATTGCGGGGACAGGATTTGAACCTGCGACCTTCGGGTTATGAGCCCGACGAGCTACCAGACTGCTCCACCCCGCGACGATATAAAATAATAAAAGCCTGGCGACGTCCTACTCTCACAGGGGGAGAACCCCCAACTACCATCGGCGCTGAGAAGCTTAACTTCCGTGTTCGGTATGGGAACGGGTGTGACCTTCTCGCTATCGCCACCAGACTATTTAATTTTTGAGGTTATTCCCTCAAAACTAGATTATGAAGTAAAAGAAAGAACAAGTAATCTTTCTTAGCTTACGCTAAGATTATTTTAGTTAAGTCCTCGATCTATTAGTATCAGTCAGCTCCACATGTCGCCATGCTTCCACCTCTGACCTATCAACCTGATCATCTTTCAGGGATCTTACTAGCTTACGCTATGGGAAATCTCATCTTGAGGGGGGCTTCATGCTTAGATGCTTTCAGCACTTATCCCTTCCGCACATAGCTACCCAGCGATGCCTTTGGCAAGACAACTGGTACACCAGCGGTGCGTCCATCCCGGTCCTCTCGTACTAAGGACAGCTCCTCTCAAATTTCCTACGCCCACGACGGATAGGGACCGAACTGTCTCACGACGTTCTGAACCCAGCTCGCGTACCGCTTTAATGGGCGAACAGCCCAACCCTTGGGACCGACTACAGCCCCAGGATGCGATGAGCCGACATCGAGGTGCCAAACCTCCCCGTCGATGTGGACTCTTGGGGGAGATAAGCCTGTTATCCCCGGGGTAGCTTTTATCCGTTGAGCGATGGCCCTTCCATGCGGAACCACCGGATCACTAAGCCCGACTTTCGTCCCTGCTCGACTTGTAGGTCTCGCAGTCAAGCTCCCTTGTGCCTTTACACTCTACGAATGATTTCCAACCATTCTGAGGGAACCTTTGGGCGCCTCCGTTACTTTTTAGGAGGCGACCGCCCCAGTCAAACTGCCCACCTGACACTGTCTCCCACCCCGATCAGGGGTGCGGGTTAGAATGTCAATACAGCCAGGGTAGTATCCCACCAATGCCTCCACCGAAGCTAGCGCTCCGGCTTCCAAGGCTCCTACCTATCCTGTACAAGCTGTACCAAAATTCAATATCAGGCTGCAGTAAAGCTCCACGGGGTCTTTCCGTCCTGTCGCGGGTAACCTGCATCTTCACAGGTACTATAATTTCACCGAGTCTCTCGTTGAGACAGTGCCCAGATCGTTACACCTTTCGTGCGGGTCGGAACTTACCCGACAAGGAATTTCGCTACCTTAGGACCGTTATAGTTACGGCCGCCGTTTACTGGGGCTTCAATTCAGAGCTTCGCACTAACGTGCTAACCCCTCCTCTTAACCTTCCAGCACCGGGCAGGTGTCAGCCCCTATACTTCGCCTTGCGGCTTCGCAGAGACCTGTGTTTTTGCTAAACAGTCGCCTGGGCCTATTCACTGCGGCTCTCGCAGGCTTGCACCCGCAAGAGCACCCCTTCTCCCGAAGTTACGGGGTCATTTTGCCGAGTTCCTTAACGAGAGTTCTCTCGCTCACCTTAGGATTCTCTCCTCGCCTACCTGTGTCGGTTTGCGGTACGGGCACCCTAAATCTCGCTAGAGGCTTTTCTTGGCAGTGTGGAATCAGGAACTTCGGTACTATATTTCCCTCGCCGTCACAGCTCCGCTTATGTGGTAATGGGATTTGCCTCATTACCAGCCTAACTGCTTGGACGTGCTAATCCAACAGCACGCTTACCCTATCCTCCTGCGTCCCCCCATTGCTCAAACGATTTAAAGGTGGTACAGGAATATCAACCTGTTGTCCATCGCCTACGCTTTTCAGCCTCGGCTTAGGTCCCGACTAACCCTGAGCGGACGAGCCTTCCTCAGGAAACCTTAGGCATTCGGTGGATGAGATTCTCACTCATCTTTCGCTACTCATACCGGCATTCTCACTTCTAAGCGCTCCACCAGTCCTTACGGTCTAGCTTCAACGCCCTTAGAACGCTCTCCTACCACTGACATCAAAGATGTCAATCCACAGCTTCGGTGATACGTTTAGCCCCGGTACATTTTCGGCGCAGAGTCACTCGACCAGTGAGCTATTACGCACTCTTTAAATGGTGGCTGCTTCTAAGCCAACATCCTGGTTGTCTAAGCAACTCCACATCCTTTTCCACTTAACGTATACTTTGGGACCTTAGCTGGTGGTCTGGGCTGTTTCCCTCTTGACCACGGATCTTATCACTCGTAGTCTGACTCCCAAGAATAAGTATTTGGCATTCGGAGTTTGTCTGAATTCGGTAACCCGATGGGGGCCCCTAGTCCAAACAGTGCTCTACCTCCAATACTCTAAATCTTGAGGCTAGCCCTAAAGCTATTTCGGAGAGAACCAGCTATCTCCAAGTTCGATTGGAATTTCTCCGCTACCCACACCTCATCCCCGCACTTTTCAACGTGCGTGGGTTCGGGCCTCCATCCAGTGTTACCTGGACTTCACCCTGGACATGGGTAGATCACCTGGTTTCGGGTCTACAACCACATACTATTTCGCCCTATTCAGACTCGCTTTCGCTGCGGCTCCGTCTCTTCAACTTAACCTCGCATGTAATCGTAACTCGCCGGTTCATTCTACAAAAGGCACGCTATCACCCATAAAAGGGCTCTAACTACTTGTAGGCACACGGTTTCAGGATCTATTTCACTCCCCTTCCGGGGTGCTTTTCACCTTTCCCTCACGGTACTGGTTCACTATCGGTCACTAGGGAGTATTTAGCCTTGGGAGATGGTCCTCCCTGCTTCCGACGGGATTTCTCGTGTCCCGCCGTACTCAGGATACACTCAAGAGGGAACGAAGTTTCGACTACAGGGTTTTTACCTTCTACGACTGACCTTTCCAGATCGATTCGTCTACCCCGTTCCTTTGTAACTCCATATAGAGTGTCCTACAACCCCAAGAGGCAAGCCTCTTGGTTTGGGCTAATCCCGTTTCGCTCGCCGCTACTCAGGGAATCGCGTTTGCTTTCTCTTCCTCCGGGTACTTAGATGTTTCAGTTCCCCGGGTCTGCCTTCAGTACCCTATGTATTCAGGTAAAGATTCTATCCCATTACGGATAGAGGGTTTCCCCATTCGGAAATCTCTGGATCAAAGCTTACTTACAGCTCCCCAAAGCATATCGGTGTTAATCCCGTCCTTCATCGGCTCCTAGTGCCAAGGCATCCACCGTGCGCCCTTTCTAACTTAACTTAGTTTCGACCAAAGATAAGCGGCGTATCTCTTCGTCAGCTTCTTCACTCTGCTCCTCACGTACTGTCGTACGCTCTGGTGCTCGTTCGGTCGCTTCCTTGACCTACTTGCTTCTCTTTGCTCTCCAATCTTTGAAGGAGTATTCGTTTAATACGACTACTTTCCAAAGAAGTAATTCTCTAAAATAGAGAATCTAAGATGGCGATTACTCGGTTTCTTTCTTGGTTCTTACATAATCTAGTTTTCAAGGAACAATCAGGCTTATTAAGCCTTTCATTTTGAGGAATTGCTCCCTCAAAACTGAACAACAAATCGTCAACAATCTTTGATGGAATATAAATTCCATTTTCCTTAGAAAGGAGGTGATCCAGCCGCACCTTCCGATACGGCTACCTTGTTACGACTTCACCCCAATCATCTATCCCACCTTAGGCGGCTGGCTCCAAAAGGTTACCCCACCGACTTCGGGTGTTACAAACTCTCGTGGTGTGACGGGCGGTGTGTACAAGGCCCGGGAACGTATTCACCGCGGCATGCTGATCCGCGATTACTAGCGATTCCAGCTTCATGTAGGCGAGTTGCAGCCTACAATCCGAACTGAGAATGGTTTTATGGGATTTGCTCGACCTCGCGGTTTTGCTGCCCTTTGTACCATCCATTGTAGCACGTGTGTAGCCCAGGTCATAAGGGGCATGATGATTTGACGTCATCCCCACCTTCCTCCGGTTTGTCACCGGCAGTCACCTTAGAGTGCCCAACTGAATGCTGGCAACTAAGATCAAGGGTTGCGCTCGTTGCGGGACTTAACCCAACATCTCACGACACGAGCTGACGACAACCATGCACCACCTGTCACTCTGTCCCCCGAAGGGGAACGTCCTATCTCTAGGAGTGTCAGAGGATGTCAAGACCTGGTAAGGTTCTTCGCGTTGCTTCGAATTAAACCACATGCTCCACCGCTTGTGCGGGCCCCCGTCAATTCCTTTGAGTTTCAGCCTTGCGGCCGTACTCCCCAGGCGGAGTGCTTAATGCGTTTGCTGCAGCACTAAAGGGCGGAAACCCTCTAACACTTAGCACTCATCGTTTACGGCGTGGACTACCAGGGTATCTAATCCTGTTTGCTCCCCACGCTTTCGCGCCTCAGCGTCAGTTACAGACCAAAGAGTCGCCTTCGCCACTGGTGTTCCTCCACATCTCTACGCATTTCACCGCTACACGTGGAATTCCACTCTTCTCTTCTGCACTCAAGTCCCCCAGTTTCCAATGACCCTCCACGGTTGAGCCGTGGGCTTTCACATCAGACTTAAAGGACCGCCTGCGCGCGCTTTACGCCCAATAATTCCGGACAACGCTTGCCACCTACGTATTACCGCGGCTGCTGGCACGTAGTTAGCCGTGGCTTTCTGGTTAGGTACCGTCAAGGTACAAGCAGTTACTCTTGTACTTGTTCTTCCCTAACAACAGAGTTTTACGATCCGAAAACCTTCATCACTCACGCGGCGTTGCTCCGTCAGACTTTCGTCCATTGCGGAAGATTCCCTACTGCTGCCTCCCGTAGGAGTCTGGGCCGTGTCTCAGTCCCAGTGTGGCCGATCACCCTCTCAGGTCGGCTACGCATCGTTGCCTTGGTGAGCCGTTACCTCACCAACTAGCTAATGCGCCGCGGGCCCATCTGTAAGTGACAGCGTAAACCGTCTTTCAGCTTTTCCTCATGAGAGAAAAAGGATTATCCGGTATTAGCTCCGGTTTCCCGAAGTTATCCCAGTCTTACAGGCAGGTTGCCCACGTGTTACTCACCCGTCCGCCGCTAACTTTAAAAGCAAGCTTTTAAAGTCCGCTCGACTTGCATGTATTAGGCACGCCGCCAGCGTTCGTCCTGAGCCAGGATCAAACTCTCCAATAAAGAGTTGATTAGCTCATTGCTAAACTCTAGCTTTTTGTTACTTTTTTGTTTTATAACGCTAGTTATAAAACGATTATTGTTGACGTTTGTTTGTTCAGTTTTCAAAGAGCAATAAAATAAAATGGAGCGGGTGATGGGAATCGAACCCACGACATCAGCTTGGAAGGCTGAGGTTTTACCATTAAACTACACCCGCATAATAAGAGTGATATTCTTTTTTTACTTGACGAACATTCATGGTCGGGAAGACAGGATTCGAACCTGCGACCCCTTGGTCCCAAACCAAGTGCTCTACCAAGCTGAGCTACTTCCCGAAATATAATGGCGCGCCCGAAAGGAGTCGAACCCATAACCTTCTGATCCGTAGTCAGACGCTCTATCCAATTGAGCTACGGGCGCATATTTCCGAAAGCGACTTTATAATCATACAATATTTTTTATCGGCTGTCAACACTTTTTTTGATGCGGCCGAGAGGACTTGAACCTCCACGGGGTTAACCCCCACTAGGCCCTCAACCTAGCGCGTCTGCCATTCCGCCACGACCGCACTATAAGAGATGATCCATTGTACATTCATAAATCTGTTTCGTTCATTAATTAGATGGTGCGGGTGAAGGGAGTCGAACCCCCACGCCTTGCGGCGCTAGATCCTAAGTCTAGTGCGTCTGCCAATTCCGCCACACCCGCTTGTTCTAATATATAATGGTGAGCCATGGAGGATTCGAACCTCCGACCCTCTGATTAAAAGTCAGATGCTCTACCGACTGAGCTAATGGCTCTTGGCTGGGCTAGCTGGATTCGAACCAACGAATGACGGAGTCAAAGTCCGTTGCCTTACCGCTTGGCTATAGCCCAATATTAAATATAAATGGCGGTCCGGACGGGACTCGAACCCGCGACCTCCTGCGTGACAGGCAGGCATTCTAACCAACTGAACTACCGGACCAAACTTTTTATAAAATAACAAATGACCCGTACGGGATTCGAACCCGTGTTACCGCCGTGAAAGGGCGGTGTCTTAACCGCTTGACCAACGGGCCATAATACCAAATCGCTTTCTGGCGGAGAAGGAGGGATTTGAACCCTCGCGCCGCTTACGCGACCTACACCCTTAGCAGGGGCGCCTCTTCAGCCTCTTGAGTACTTCCCCAAAAAATGGCTCCGCAGGTAGGACTCGAACCTACGACCGTTCGGTTAACAGCCGAATGCTCTACCACTGAGCTACTGCGGAATAATTTCTATCGACGTATTTGTTATCAAACGAAACAATTACTAGCAGCATTATAATGACTGCTCTCTTGTCGACTCTTTACATTATAAGGACATATAAATAATAAGTCAAGCACCTTTTGAAACTTTTTTTAAAACAAAATCCATCCATCTATAATTACTTATCTATCTGAATCACTTCTTCTAATTTTAATCTTCCCTTACATTTCCCACAAACATACTTTTTTATATCCATTCTTTTTCTTCTCGTATATTGCTGTTTACAAGAAACACAAGAATAAATAAGTATTCGCTTTGAGTTACCTTTCTTATTTCCAACTGGTAAAGGTGAACAATATCTTGGGCCACCTACCATTTTTAGAAGAGACTTAAAATCAGCATCCTTGTGCTGATATCCTTTGTTTAATAAATGAAGATGATAATGACATAATTCATGTTTTATAATCCCTACTAATTCATTTAAACCCATCAGATCATAATATGTTTTATTGATTTCAATATTATGAGTGCTTAACAAATATCTTCCACCAGTGGTTCTTAATCGTGGATTAAAGATTGCTTTATGCTCAAAGTTTCTTTTAAAGTAATCCCACGATATATCCTCCACTAACTTTTGTAATTCCTCATTTGTCATCGTACCGCTCATTCCTCCTCAACAAGACAAACTATTATAGCATACAATAGTTTTATAACTTACTAAAACGTACACAATCATGTAATCAAGTTAAATAAAAAATTCTATATTCCCACCTTAAACTAGGCAATTTTCTACCTTTTTTAGTTATCGGCATGAAAAGCTAAAGTAAATTTTCTATTTCAGCCTAGCCAAATCAAAAAAATAAGGAGTGGATATAATGCCTAATTGGTTACAAAACCAAATCAAAAAAGCTTTCTATGAAAAAAATAGCTATCAAGTAAAGCTGTTGAATCAATGTTGGTATTACTATTGCCGTAAAAATGCTGCTAATTAACTTTTCATTATAAAATGAACTCATTTTCTTTTCATAAACTAAGAATACCTGCGTTATCTCTTCCATCAACGCAGGCTTCTTTTTATTATTATTTTTCTTCTTTTGGTTTTAGCATTGTTAGTGCTACTCTTCCTTTATTATGGTCGACGCTGTCTACCCAAACAGTAACAACATCTCCCACACCTACTATATCAAGGGGATGCTTTACAAACTTATTGCTCAGCTTCGAAATATGAACCAAGCCATCTTGCTTTACACCAATATCTATAAATGCCCCAAAATCAACTACATTTCGAACAGTTCCTTGTAGCTCCATGCCCGTTTGCAGATCCTCTAGTTTCAATACATCTTTTCTTAATAATGGTGCAGCTAAATCGTCACGTGGATCTCGGGATGGACGAACTAATGCCTCAATAATATCCTTTAGCGTTAATTCCCCTATATTAAGTTCCTGTGCACTTTCCTTCAGATTAACCTTTGTTAATGCTTCCCTTAAAGCTGTAGTACCAATATCTTTTGTTTTAAATCCTAATGTAGATAAGAGTTTTTTTACTTCATCGTAATGCTCTGGATGTATGCCCGTTCTATCTAAAGGCTCCTCTCCATCCAATACACGTAGGAAACCAATTGCCTGTTCATATGTTTTTGCACCTAGGCGCGGTATCTTCTTTAATTGTTTGCGACTTATGAATTTCCCTTCTTCTTCTCGTTTCTTTACGATATTATTAGCAACCGCTTTGGAAAGACCCGCAACATATTGTAACAGAGAAGAAGATGCTGTATTTACATTAACACCAACTTGGTTAACTGCTGTTTCTACTACAAAGTGCAATGATTCTGCTAATTTTTTTTGAGATACATCATGTTGATATTGACCAACTCCAACGGATTTCGGGTCAATTTTAACCAATTCAGCAAGCGGATCTTGCAGTCTTCTCGCTATCGATACAGCACTTCTTTCTTCTACTTGGAAATCCGGAAACTCTTCTCTAGCAATTTCTGAAGCAGAGTATACACTCGCTCCCGCTTCATTTACTATTAAATAATAGATTTCTTTATTTTGCTTTTTTAGCATATCTGCTACAAATTGTTCCGTTTCTCTTGAAGCAGTACCATTACCAACTGCAACCATTTCAATATCATATCGATCTAAGATTTCTTGGAACTTTGCTTTCGCTTCTACTGTTTTAGATACAGGCGGATGAGGATAGATAACCCCTATTTCTAATACTTTCCCTGTTTCATCTACTACCGCTAATTTACAGCCTGTCCGATATGCTGGATCTACTCCAAGAACCATTTTCCCTTTTAGAGGTGGCTGTAATAATAGATTCCGAAGATTTTCTGAGAAAATGTGTATCGCCTGTTCTTCCGCTTTCTCGGTTAACTCATTTCTTATTTCCCTTTCGATGGATGGTTGAATAAGACGTTTATAGCCATCCTCAATAGCTTCTTTTATGATTAAGCCTTCAGGGGATCGGGCATTTGTTAACCACTTTTTCTCTAAGTATTCCGTAATTACTTCTATCGGAGCAACGATGGCTACTTTTAAAACATCTTCTTTTTCTCCTCTATTTAATGCTAAAGTTCGATGAGGGACAATTTTATTTATTGGTTCTTCATATTCATAGTACATTTCATAAATATTTTTTTCGTCCTTCTCTACCTTTTTAGCGGTTGACTGAATTTTCCCAGTAAGCATTGTCTTACTTCTTATCCATTTTCTGCTCTCTGCATCATCTGATATCTGTTCTGCCAGTATATCTTTCGCTCCATTTATTGCATCCTCAATGGATAAAACTTCTTTTTCCTCCGAGATATATTTATTTGCTTCTTCTTCTAAAGAAATTTTCTTTTCTTTACTAACTAACCATTCTGCAAAAGGCTCCAACCCTTTTTCTTTAGCAATCGTTGCTTTTGTTCGACGCTTTTGTTTATACGGACGATATAAATCCTCTACTTCTTGCAGCTTAATTGCCTTTATAATATTGTTATGCAGCTCTTCTGTGAGCTTCCCCTGTTCCTCAATTAAACGAATAACTTCCTCTTTTCGTTGTGCCAAGTTTTGAATATATGTATACCGATCAATGATATCTTTTATTTGCACCTCATCTAGTGCCCCTGTTTGTTCTTTTCTATATCTAGCAATAAAAGGAACGGTATTTCCATCTTCTATTAATGTAATAACACTTTTCACTTGTTTAATTGATACACTCTGTTCTTTTGCTATAATCGCTAAATAGTTCTGTCCTTTTTCCTGTTCCAAAACCTTCTCCATAACACCATATCCTTTCTAGATTCGTCGAACATCACGTAAATTATTATTCCTATTATCTTTCTATACGAAAGTAATACCTTTTATTTTGATCTATCTCTATTTTAGCAAAAGGTTCTTGGAAAACATATTATCAACATAAAGGAAATTACATCCCTTCCTTTCTCTTTTTATTTTACTAGCTTATAGGTGTTCAATATCGAAGCAAAGGATACGATTAAATGAGCGAACTTCCATTTCGAACAAAAAAAGCTTACTTTTCAAAGTAAGCTTCCTAGTATAAAAGTAGAATCATCGTTAGAGTTATTATATTTCCCAATAATATCATTTGCTATGGACCTAATAGGTAAATAGCCTTTTAGCAAATTTTTAATTCCTTGAATATTAAATCCATCGGAAAAAACAAGAAATTTAGCATGGTTTTCAAAAGTAAAACGTTGTGTATGATAATGTTGTGGTCTTCCTGACAAATACCCCGTTACCGGGAGTGGATACGTCAGTTCACCTGAAGGAGAATAAAGAAAGAATCGTATGTTGCCTACACAACTGTATACAATTGTCTTAGAAGCATAGTTTATTTTAAAAACACAAACAGCAGCCCCTCTTTTCTTTACAAGAACATTATTGGATAGTTCCATTAATTCATCTACAGATTTGGCATGGTTTTCTTTAATTATCTCCGTAACTGCAACGGATGCCTCGTTTGCATATTCACCACTACCAAGTCCATCCGCTAATACACAAATAAAGTATTCATCCGTTGATGTATAAAAAAAACTATCTCCACAAAGGGTTTTCCCTTTCTTGCTAGTCTGGTAGGAAAGCACATGAACATTATTGTCTTTCAACTCATTCATAAGATAAACTCCGAATTACTGGTCTCCGCCTGAATTGCTTCTTGTAGCTTTTTGATGGCTCTTCTCTGAAGCCTAGAAACATGCATCTGAGAAATGCCAAGCTTCTCTCCAGCTTCCTTCTGACTAAGATTATCCAAGTATGTATATTGAATAATACTCTTTTCTCTCTCTGTTAGTACATGCAGTACTTTTTCAAGAACTAACTTTTGATTTACTTTTTCAAAGCCTTGATCTACATCTCCGACAATATCTAGAAGTGTAACAGTTCCACCTTCCGAATCTGCTTCAATCGAATGATCAACAGACAATGCTTGATAACTTCTTCCCATTTCCATTGCTTCTAATACTTCTTCTTCGGAGACATCTAAATAATCGGCGATTTCATCCACCTTTGGAGAACGCTGTAAATCGGTAGTAAGCTGCTCAACCGTCTTCTTTATTTTAGGACCAAGCTCTTTTATTCTTCTGGGTACATGAACACTCCAAGTTTTATCTCTTAAAAACCGTTTAATTTCTCCAATTATGGTTGGAACCGCAAAGGCTTCAAAACTTTTTCCAAAGCTTTCATCATAGCGATGAATAGCACCTATTAATCCAATGATTCCAACCTGTGTAATATCCTCATGAAACATTTTACCTTTAGAATATTTTCGTGCCAGCATTTCTACTAAATCACGATAATTTATAACAAGCGCTTCTTGCGCCTTCTCATTTTGGGTACTTTGAAAATCTTTAATTAAAGCATTTACTTCTTCTTTTGATAAATGGCGATTAGGTTGAGATTGTTTCTGCATCCCTCTCCACCTGCTCTCCTTCGAGGTATTTTGTCATGAAAACAGTTACCCCGTTATTATGGTGAATCTTGACTTCATCCATTAATGTTTCGATCAAGTATAGGCCAAGTCCTCCTTCACGAAGAAATTCCACCGACTCATCCTGCTCATACGGACCCAAATCCTTTGTAGTGGAATGAAAGTCAAAACTTTTCCCATTATCAGCTACAATGACTTCCAAGCGATCATTATATAATCGAAATCCAACTAAAACTTCTCCTGCGTCTTTATTTTTATACGCATGTTGCACAGCGTTTGTACAGGCTTCACTTGTAGCTATCTTTAAGTCTTCAATTTCATCGTAGCTAAAGCCCATTCTGCTTGCAATTCCAGACAATGTTAAGCGAATAATCCCAACATACTCCGGTTTAGAAGGAATTTTCATTTCGATGTACTCAAAATGACTCATTGTATTCCACCTTCTATCTTGCTATTTATGTCTATAATGTCTGCTAATCCAGTTATTTCAAACAGTCTGATTAAGCGGCTTGATAGACCTACTAACTTAAATTCACCATTATTTGCTCG
Source organism: Niallia sp. FSL W8-0177 (assembly GCF_038006285.1). Classification (NCBI taxonomy): domain Bacteria; kingdom Bacillati; phylum Bacillota; class Bacilli; order Caryophanales; family Bacillaceae; genus Niallia; species Niallia sp. FSL W8-0177. The sequence continues at coordinate 4,682,768 of NZ_JBBOUX010000001.1, read as the reverse complement.
AACATTCTTAAATATGCCTACAAATACACCTAAACCAGTACTATCCATATAATTTACATCTGATAAATCAATTATCATTTTCATTCCTTCTTTTTCAGAAAAGGAATAAATCCGCTCCCTTAATTTCGGAGCAGTATACGCATCAATTTCACCAGAAACCTTAACTTCTACATCCAATTCTTTTTCTTTTACATCTATTATGATATTCATCCCGACCCACCTTCACATTATTACGATATTGTCATATACCCCATTAGAGGTACCATTAAACTTCTCTTTTAAAAATAATTAAAGTAAAATCATCACGTAATTGAAAATCTTGAATTTTTTCTAATTCCTTAAAGACATTTTCTACAATATTCTGTGCATCTAAATGCATATGTTTCCTTATGTATCCAAGAAGCGTTTCTTTTTCAATAAAACCTTCCTTTGTTCTACACTCGGTTACCCCATCTGACATTAAAACAATCATGTCTCCTGGATAAATTTGCTTTTCAAACTGCTGATATTTCGTCCTTTTATCAACACCCAGCAATAATCCCTTAGTCTTCAGCTCACTAAACTGTTTCGTTTCCGCTTGATAATATAAGCCAGGCTCATGACCAGCTGAGGCATAATGAAATACATGTGAAAGCACATCATATGCTCCGTAAAACATGGTAATAAACATACTAGGATCTACATTTTGTTCTACGACCCTATTTAAATTTTCTAAAACATTGCTTGGTTTATTCCTATTTTCCGGAAGACTGTCCATCGCATACTTAATCATCGACATACACATAGCAGCAGGAATACCCTTCCCTATCACATCTGCAATGGCAATGTTAATAATCTGATCATCATCATGAACAAAGTGATAATAATCGCCATTCATCATTTTAGCCGGCACACTTATTGCCCCAATATCTAATCCATCGACCTTTGGAATATCTGTGCTTAATAAAGTTTGCTGTACATTTGCTGCTATTTCCATTTCGCTTCTTAACTCTTGCTGAACATGACGCAAGCTTTGATGTTCTCTATAAGCAAATCCATAGCCTATCATAACCTCTAAAAGGATATCAAAGGATTTTGTTACATATCCAGGTATATCTGGATATAAATCCATCAGAATAGATTTATGTAAACTGATTATATCTTCTGGTGATATTTTTTGTTCAATTGATTTCCTACTAAACTTTTGCCCTTGATAAAGAGCTTGTTCAGATTCATCTTTAATATAGTTCACAAGAAGATCTCGATATTTAGATTCCATCATTTCACGGAAATCCATTATCTCCCCCCCTATCTTAGCCACTTCACCGCCTGGATTTCTGTTCCATCGCCAATAGAGGTTTTAATATCAAACTCATCCATCAAACGTTTCACACCTGGCAATCCGGCTCCTAACCCGCCAGAAGTAGAAAAACCATCTTGCATCACTTGTCTAATATCCTTAATTCCAGGACCACTATCCATCGCAATCAGTTTTAAACCAGCTTTCCCATTATCAAAAAGCTTTTCTATACAAATCTGTCCTTGACCAGCATATAAATATATATTTCTTGCTAATTCACTAATTGCTGTGGTTATCCGGGCTTGATCAACGGTACCGAAGCCGAGCTCTTTGGCGAGGTTTCTGCCTAATTGTCGAGCGGCAACAATATCCCATTCATTTATAATTTTTACACAGGATTGGTCTCCCATAGGTCAGTCCTCCAATTCCTGTTGTAATTTCTCCAAACCTTTTTCTAGATCTAAGGCAGTTAAAACATCGTTTAAACTGATACCTAGCTCTACTAAGGTGATGGCAACAGCAGGTTGAATCCCTGTCAGTACCACCTTAGCCCCCATTAGCTTCGACATACCGATAACATCACCTAATACTTTTGCAATAAATGAGTCTATAAAATCAATAGAAGTTAAATCAATGACTACCCCGTTCGCACTGGTCTCATGGATTTTATTTAATAAATCCTCCTGAAACTGAAGGGCTGTTTGGTCATCTAATTCCCATTGAATGGATACTAGTAAGTAGTCATAAAGTTTTAATATTGGTATTCTTACTCTATTCACCCAAAACCAACCAACTTTCTTTTAATATATTTTTTACACACTTATCCATCCCGCGTTAGGGATCCTCTATTTAGATGGAAGAAAAACTAAAATAAAGCAAGAGCTTCCCTTGGTAAACATAAAGATTATAAAAAATTTATCCATCCGTAATCACCAATTTAATTGCTCCATATTTCCTGAGTTACTTCCTTCATTTTATCATATTAACAGAGACTTTCTATTTTCAAAAATGGGTATATTGAAAAACAAGCGGTATTTTTGGGCATATTCTCCACTTGAAAATTTATTCATCCTTCTACTAAAGATAGGTGATGACTTTTCTATATTCCCATTTTCCTTATCCTTCAAACCTATTATAAAAATTTTTTGTTATACAGTAAAAAAATTGCTCCACTATTTCCTTTCAAACTAGAAAAAACCTCCAAAATAAATAAGGAGGTTCTTTCTAGTTTAACATACGAGCTTTTTTTACATACAGAAAGGTTGTAGTTAGGGTTATAAAAAAAAAGCGCTGCAATGAGCGCATTATACTTAAAATTCAATGAGACCTAAACTAATTTGTAGAGCTTCATCGACTTTTTCCATCATTTCCTCATCAAGATGAGTAATTTTGTCCGTTAGCCTCTGTTTATCTATCGTACGAATTTGTTCTAAAAGAATTACCGAATCTCTTTCAAAACCATATCGCTTCGCATCAATTTCCACATGAGTCGGCAATTTAGCCTTTTGAATCTGAGCTGTAATTGCTGCAATAATGACTGTGGGACTGAACCGATTCCCGATGTCGTTTTGAATGACAAGTACAGGACGGACGCCGCCTTGCTCTGAACCAACAACTGGGGATAGGTCTGCAAAATAAACGTCACCACGTTTGACAATCAAAGGATTACCCTCCGCTTACAAGACGTTCTACTGTATGCTCTGCCTCGTATTCTGCGAGAAAGCTTTCTGATGCAATGGATAAATTTAATTTAGCCATTTCCATATATCCTCGTCTCATCGATTCGCGGATATGTCTCTTTTTCCGTTCGCGAAGATACATTTTCGTTGCTTGATAAATAAATTCACTACGATTAACATTTTCTTGCTTAACGAAGCCGTCCAATTCAGTTAACAAATGCTTTGGTAATTTTATCATGATCTCTGTCGTTGTGCTAGATTCAGACACAAACATACACCTCCACCATCACTACACACCATTTTTAGCTCTGCTTTTTTTAATCATACCACTAATAAGTGTTTCTGCAAAGTCCATTCAGCAATTCTACTGTATTATCCGCCAAAAATTATCCCTTTTATGCATGAAAGAATAGAAAAACGAAAATTATTCACAAAAATAATAGCTATTCTTCCATATTTTTCATATAAATAGATCTTCAAATGGTATCTGTGACCATAATTAATGTATTCAGTCATTTCCTTATCCATTACTTTTATTTGATCTTGAGTTTAAAATATTCATCTGGCAGCAAGCAGTCGAAACCACCATTGCTTTATTCTTCCTCTAGATTAAGAAATTTACTGTTTCTGTGATATTTCCATATTGTTTAAAAACCCGCGGAACTCTTGTAGAAATCATACATGTGATTTCATAATTAATCGTTTCTAGTTTAGCAGCAATTTCATTCACAGAGATTTCTGCATCCCTTTGCTTCCCAATTAGCGTTATTTCTGTTCCTGGCTCTAAATAAAACGGCAGCCTTATCATACATTGATCCATACAAATTCTCCCTACAATCGGCGCTCTTATTCCTTCGACCAGAACCTCTTGTCCTTGCAGTTTACGTAACCATCCGTCTGCATAACCAATTGGTAAAGTCCCTATCCATTCCTCTTCTTTTGCCTCATAAGTAGCTCCATAGCTCACTTTATCGCCCTTGTTTAACTTTTTCACTTGGACTAATTTTGTCCTTAAGGAAAAAGCTTCTTGTAATGGATAAGGTAAATCAGGTTCAATTTCAAGAGAAGGTGTTAATCCATACATAGAAATCCCCAAACGCACAGCATTATATTGCAAATCAGGATGCAAAAGACTTGCCGCACTATTACTGCAGTGAATAATTGCGGGCAGCTTTGTAAAATAAGATAGTAGTTCCTTAAAGCGTTGAATTTGGCTTTCAAAGTAAGAAGAATTTTTTTCATCCGCTGTTGCAAAATGAGTAAAAATCCCCTCCACTACAATATTGGGGTGTTTTACCAGCAATTCTTCTATCGATTGAATCTCCTGCTCATTTCTAACCCCAATTCTCCCCATACCTGTATCTAACTTTAAATGAATCGTTAATGAATCATCCTTATTTAAAAATTGAACCGCTTCTTCTAACCAATCTTTATAATAAACAGTTAAAGTTACTTTATATTTTATTGCTGTCATAACATCCTTCGGTCTACTTGCGCCAAGCACAAGAATCGGTGCTGTTATTCCTTGCTTTCTTAAACTGATTGCTTCATCTAAAAAGGCTACGGCCAAGTAATTCGCACCAGACCGTAAAGCAGTTCTGGCAACTTGCAGAGCCCCATGCCCATATCCATTTGCCTTTACTACTGCTATTAACTTATTTTCAGGATGTAATTTTTTTCTTAATTCACCAACATTATATGCAATAGCATCAAGATCAATCTCCACCCATGTATCACGATAAAAGTTATCTTCTTGATTCAAATCCTCACACGTCCTTTTTAATAACAAACTTATTCCTTAAATTATTCTACTGATTGATCCGCTTGTCAATTCTATCCTTATAAGTTTAGCGTAACAAGTAATTATTCCACATAAAAAAAACAGCCCCCTGTTGAAGGCTGCCTGAGTATTACTTATTTTATTGCCTCTCCTTGTACGGAGCGTGCAACAGTAACTAATTCATCACGAGTTAAGTCACTTGATGCAATCGTATAATCGACGCCTTCAAACGTCCATGATACTTTAGAATCTGTAACTTCACCAATGGTAAATCCTAAATCCACTGGATCTCCCTTACTAACGATTGGTCCTGCTGTAGCTGGTGCTACTACTGCTTTTTCTTGAATAATCGTATAAGATTTTTCTCCATCATAAGTGAGGATTACACGATTACCGTTTTCAGAAGCCATTTTTTTCTCTTCTACCAAGCTGACTCCTTCTAATGGTTCTTCCGGATATTTCACGGCAAAGTCTTTGTCTTCGATTTCTCCCATAACTGGAATAACCATCTTAGCCGCAGTCATACTCTTTTGTAAATCAAAATCTTTTTTATCAAAGGAAACATCAAACTTCACATTAGAAAACTTCACCGTGACCAACGCTACGCCCTCTACATCCTTTACTTTTACACTGACAGGAGAAAGATCCTTCTTGCTGAAGGCAATCTCTTGAGTTGGAAGCATTTTATTATTCTGATAGCGAGTTTTTGTTTCAAAAACGTAGTGCTTATCTGTAGCAGAAAATTTCACTTCTTTATCTTCTTCAATATCTTTCACTAAAGACTCATAGAGATAAGCTTGACTACTATTTTCCGGCCACTCACTTTGAAACTTAAAGGATTTGTTTAAAGCTGGCGTTAATACATAGACGCCTTCTTCATTTTTCAAAATCATTTGGCTTTGATTTTTTGCTGAATTCTTTAAATTCACTCGATAAAAGCTTGGGTCTTTATGCCACACTTCCACTTCATAAGTCTGTGGTTCTGTTCCCATTTTGAGAGTCATTTCGGCGTCTGCTTTATACCCTTTTGTCTCGACCTTTTCTTTTAAATCAGTCAGAACATCTTCTTTCGATTTTGTTCCGCAGGCAGTTAACAAAAGCATGACCGTTAGCCCTACAAATAGCAACCAAATCTTCTTGTTCATTTTTTCAACTCCCCTATTCTCATTTCACGTCGAAAGAGAGAAAAATAAGCAAACAGTATTTCTAATAGAAACTCCTCTTCCTTCTCTCTTGGAATTACCTATTAGAAACCGCGAAACCATACTTGTCTCTCCTATTTCTCTATGAATATATGAGACAACCTTCGGGAATATGCTACTTGAAATCATAAGTCTTTTGGTTGATATTTCTTCTGTTTATTTCTCTTTGCCTAAACAGAATCGGACCCGCTTCATTGAAGTAGTCATTTACCCCTCCCAAACAAAAGAATAAGGAAAACGATGAAATCCCTCTCGCTTTCCTTATTCCTCAATAATAACTTGTGCAAAGGCATAGTGTTTGCTATGAGTTATAGATAAATGGACTCCTTTTGAAAATGGCTTTAAAATACATGGCTTCCCCTTTTCCTCATATCCTATTTCAATATCCAAAAAGCTTAAGTTCGCTCCAATCCCTGTGCCTAGCGCTTTTGAAAATGCTTCTTTTGCTGCAAATCGTCCTGCTAAAAACTCACATTTACGATGGCCAGATAGCTGCTGAAACTTTTCCATTTCTTTATCCGTTAGAATGCGCTTTGCAAACTTCGGCTTACTTTGGAGTAAAGATTCGATTCTTTCTATTTCTGTTATATCAATTCCCGTTCCGCTAATCATAAGACAACTCCTTCTATTCTATTGCTAGTGAGCATAATATATTGTATCTTTTCCTATTCTTTGGCTATTATTGTAGAAAGAAGCTTTATTTAGGAGGTATTAAATACTGTTGTTTACCAGAAGAGAAAGCTTTAAAGAGTATATTACGTATTATCCTGTCGTTTCCATGATCTTACTTATTCATCTAATTCTATATTTATTAACCAATCTCCCTATCTTTCCAAATAAATATTTATTAGAAACCATGATGGGTGTTAACCTTTATATAGTAGAAGGAGAATGGTGGCGCTTAATCACTCCCATTTTCATCCATGGAGGGTTTGCCCATCTTCTATTTAACAGCTTTAGCATTTTCTTATTCGGACCTGCTCTCGAAAGAATACTTGGTAAATTCAAGTTTCTTCTTATTTACTTAGTCACTGGTATCGCAGCAAATATTATCACTCTTCTTATCGAACCACTTACCTATGTTCACTTAGGTTCTAGTGGAGCAATATTTGGTCTATTCGGCTATTATATTAGTCTAGTTGTATTTCGAAAAGACATTATTTCTCAAAGCAACGCCCAAATTATTACGACCATTGCTGTTCTTAGCTTAATTATGACCTTTTTACAGCCAAATATAAATATTGTTGCCCATATTTTCGGATTTCTAACAGGGGTCATCGTCGGAAGTTTATCGGAATCAAAGGGAAAGAAGATTTTTTCCAGTTATAAAGAAGAATGGTACTATTTACGACAACAGCTCCGCCGCACAAAAAAGCCTGAAGCAAAATCAATTATCATTTGGATTATCATCTTCGGTCTTGCTATTATAGGATTTGTTAGTCAATAATAACTATTATATATTTTACTTTGTCCAAGTCTCTCGCAAAAACAGGGTGAGGTTGTGAAGAAATAAAATAGATAAAGGATAAAGGCAAACAATCTCTAATTTAATATCCAAACCAATTCGTTCCATCATTAATTTCATAAGAAAATAAAACGGAGCAGACTGAATACACGTAAATTCCTATGGGAGCTGCAAGAAAGTCCGAGACCTTGCAGGAGCGAAACGACGAAGCGGCTCGGCTCTCGCCCCACCCATGGAAAGTGAAGTGTATTCAGTCTGCGGGTAATGACCACACATTCTTTCTTAAATGAAATAAAAACCCAAAACAATAATCCGAATTTTTTAGGTTATACGCTTTCTTAATCAGTGTTATATTTGGTTAGAATACTTTTTCCCCAACCTTTTTTAAGCTATCTCAAGGAAGTGATTGTGTTAAATCTATATACAAGTTTATTCTTTTGAATTAATAACTTTAAAATGGAAGAGTGATTAATTTTCATACCGAATAAATTAGAACTTGTTGGGCTATTTAGCTTTATCCGACACTCACTTAACTTAGCGAATACCATTCATATACCTTTTCTACGTCTTCTTTGGTCAGGTCTGTAACTACCCCAGTGGCTCCTCCAGCACCAGAAAGAACAACCCCCTGTACAGAAGCAAGCTCCCCTTTTCGCTGCCACCATCCCTCTGTATAGTAAAGGGCTTGAATTCGATTTCGTCTCATCAGGAAAGTCGTTTTATTAAATTGGCGGAAGGATAGTGTTAACTGCTTACCTGAAATACGGTATCCAGCTGAACGATAATTCCAGTAGCCCCATAATGGTAAAACAAGTAATAGCAACAACGATAACGCTCCCCATTGATGAAAAAAGTAAATCAAAGCGATAATAACTGGTAATGCTATCCAACTATTTTTAATAATATACCTCCAAATTGATCGTTTTGGCGGCGAATGCAACTCCTCATTCCATTCATACTCAGGTACCATTTCTTTTAATAAAAGTGGTAATTCCTTCTTCTTTAATAACGGAACAGCAACTACATCAGAAGCTTCTATATCATCAAAAGATCCACCAGCGCTAATAACAGATACACCTACTAATTGAAACGGCTGTCTAAGCATTGCTTCTGTTATTTTAATTGCTTGAATCCTTTTCAGCGGAATAGTAATCTGCTTTTTCTCGATTAGACCACGTGTAATAATCAAATCATCTTTCGTCTTCGATAATGTAAAATTCGCATATTTTAATATGGTAATGAACCAAGATAAAATCCATAACAATACAAATAAAACAAAGACAACGATAGAAACTAACGCTACACCGCTTGTAATGACTTGTTGAACATGTTTGTAGATTTCCTTATACGGAATTAAATCATCAAATTGTGAAATGAAAGCAAAAATTGCGGAGATAATCACACCTACGCCACCCGAAGTTGACGCCAAAATCACTAATTTTTTTGATGTAATCCGGTAGATTTCTTGTTGAGCAGGTTCTACTTCTTCTATCATTTCGTCCGTTTCAATCTGCTCATTCTTTTTTTGAATAATATATCTTTTTAATTCTTGAGCAACCTTTTTAGAAATAGCAGTAAGCTCTCCTTCAGCTTCAGCACCACCTGCTGTTTCAATTTTCACTTTTACTAAACTAAATGGACGGTGAAAGATTCCCTCTGTAAAATCGATACTTTGAATACGTTCAAAGGGAATGTACCGTTTCTTTTTTATAAATACACCATACTCCATTCGCAATTCATTTCCTACCACATAGAAGGTGAAAAAGTACCATGACAAAAATCCGCTAATGAGAATAATCAAAAGTAAGAGGGACGCTCCTAGAATCGTATATAAACTCCAGTCAGTGGGCTTACCTCCAAGCACAATAATTCCAATAAACGGAAAGATAAACTCTCTTAACCGCTTCAAAATAACGTAAATAATGGAAACCGGATGAAGTCTGTTTTGCTTAAACATCTTCTTCCGCCACCTTTGCTTTACTAGAAATATACTGTCTAATTTCTTCTGCTTCATCCACTTGAAGCACAGGGATTTCGTGTACGGTTGCTGCTGTAGAAATCGACACTGTGGCAAGCTCATACTTTCTTAATAAAGGTCCTTGCTTCATGTCAACATGCTGTACTCTAATCATTGGAATAAGCGTTCGCTTTATTACAATAACTCCTTGCTGTATTTCAATTTCATCTCCTCTTACTTCATATCTCCATCTTTTCCACTTTAAAGGCGGCATAATGCCAATTGTAAGAGCTATATGAAAAAGAAGATAAATAACTGTTCCTATACTTATAAGTATGTGCCAATCAAAAAGAATAGCAAACGTAATTAACCCACCACCAATAACCATCATAATGAGCGAAGATATAATTCCTGTTAAGCGCCAAACAGTGATCCCCTTTTTCGATAATCTATTTTGAGGTATTGTTATCAATTACATTCCTCCTATTTTCTGAATTTTGTCTGTATCTCTTAACTATATACGAAAATATGATAATGTGGTTTCATATTTTTCTATCTCGCTACGCTTATCCCCAAATAAAAAACCTCCACGAAGTTTTCTTCATGGAGGTTTCTGATACAAAGCTTAACGGTAAGACTTTGATTTATTGTAGCTATTGCCTGATTGACCTTGACGTTTGTTGCCGCCATAGCCTTGACGTTGACGTGGGTTGTAGTTTTTACGTCCACCACGGTCATTATTTTTATCATACGGTCTGCGGTCACGTTTCATTGGCAATGGCTTTTCTTCTGTTAATTTAACAGGAGTTGTATCTGGTTCTTTTGTAAGCATTTTTAGAACTGCAGCTACAACGGTAGAAGCATCTTTTTGTTCCAATAATTCATCCGCAGTATTTCGATAAGATTCTAAGTTATTTTCCTCAATAATTTGTGATATTTTTTCCATAACAGCTTTTTGCTGTCCTTCTATTGCTTGGTCGACTGTTGGAGGAATCATCTTTTCCATTTTTCGCTTCGTTGTTTTTTCCACAACTTGCAGATAAGATCTTTCACGATACGTAATAAACGTAATAGCTACCCCTTCTTTTCCTGCACGGCCAGTACGTCCGATACGGTGTACATAGCTTTCTGGATCTTGAGGGATATCAAAGTTATAAACATGTGTTACACCGGAAATATCAAGTCCACGTGCAGCTACATCTGTTGCCACTAGTACATCAATCGTTCCTTCTTTAAACTTACGAAGAACAGACATACGTTTCGCTTGGCTTAAATCTCCATGAATCCCTTCTGCTGTATAGCCACGTAGATTTAATGCTTCAGACAGCTCATCAACACGACGTTTCGTGCGACCGAATATAATAGCTAGTTCTGGAGATTGAATATCCAATAATCTTGTTAATATATCAAATTTCGTTTTCTCTTGTGTTTCGATATAATACTGTTCAATCAACGGCACAGTCATTTCTTTTGCTTTCACTTTAACTACTTCTGGATCTTTCATAAAGCGCTCTGCCATTTTTCTAATCGGTCCTGGCATTGTAGCAGAGAATAATAATGTTTGTCTTTCTGTTGGAATTTTTGAAAGGATTGCTTCAATATCATCAATGAATCCCATATTTAGCATTTCATCTGCTTCGTCTAAAATAACTGTTTGAACATTATCTAATCGAAGTGTTTTACGATTAATATGATCTAATATACGTCCAGGTGTCCCAACAATAATATGCGGGTTTTTCTTCAATGCACGGATTTGGCGATTTATATCCTGTCCGCCAAAAATAGATAATACTCTTGTGCGCTTTCCATATCCAATTTTGTATAATTCTTCTGAAACCTGAATAGCTAGCTCTCTTGTCGGAGCAATAATAATTCCTTGAATTACTTCATTCGCTACATCAATTTTATCAACTAAAGGCACTCCAAAAGCAGCTGTTTTCCCTGTTCCTGTTTGTGCTTGACCAATTAAGTCTTTATTTTGAAGGCTCAATGGAATCGTTTCTGCCTGAATAGGCGTCGCTTCCTCAAACCCCATTCTTTTTAATGCTTTCATTGTAGCAGGACTAATACCTAAATCTTGAAACTTTACCAATATATCCAATCTCCTTCTAGTCATTAAAAAATATCCATAAACAGATGGAATAAATCCATCATGCCAACCATTCGTATGTACCTCATTTATCTAAATGAAACATATTAAAATGGCATATCGTATTCATCACATTATGCCTTCCCCATACAATTAAATAGAAATGATGCTCGTTATATATAAATGATGAAAGTTATTGTTGGTTTCAATAGCCTTACAACCTTTATCAGGAGAATGATGAGGGTATATGCAAAATATTTAAGTCTTATTAGTTATGAGATACTATTTAACTTAGTTATAAATAGGAGGAAATTTCAAATGACTTCTATTTATTTTTATAATAGCTCTGTTACCAATTAATGATTAGTCTGTTTCTCCTAAATGAGAATCTTCAAAATTCACACTCGAAAAAACATGATCTTTTCACGGAGCTTAAAACCAAATCAGCTAATTTAGAAAAGTTAGCCAAATACAAAGAACAATGGTTATTCCCTTCCTAGACAAAAAATTCATTTTCTCGGAATTCTTCTTCCATTCATTTCTCTCTATTTGACTAATTTATCGTTTAAAAAGAGGATTTTTCTTCTCTAACATTATGCCCCAAATGTTAAGTTTGTCACCCTACTTTTTAAAATAATATTATCATTAAGATATACGCTTTGCAATAAATTGGGCAGCTGAAAATCTAGGTTTTATGCGTGTTTTTACCATTTTTACAATGTAAACGCTTTATGCTAAAAAGGCGGCCTATTACGTCATTTTATAGAGTTGATATAAGATTATCTTTTAATTCCACTCTTCTTTTAGTCTAAAGCTAAAGGCCGAAAATAGACAAACCTTCCTTTCTTTACTGTCTCCAATCGACCTTCCTTCTATACGATTGAACATGGATACTTTTAACTTATGAGGGCGCCTTGAGGAATGTTATTATTTCTTGAAATAATGATTCTCTTTTTTCACAATGACAAATTAAGTGCTTGGATTCCTCCACATATAATATCTTCTTATTTTCTGCCCGAATTGTATTATACAAATAGGCTGCACTCTTCAACGGGACAATTCCATCCTTCTCCCCTTGGGCAATCAATGTTGGCACTTGAATGTTGGCTAACAATGGTTTTACACATTGCACAAGCTTCCTGAACTGAATGGCAGCGGCTAACGGAGTACTTTTAATTTTGTTCATATAGCGGATAAATTGCTCATTATCTTTAATTCGCCCTCGAAAAAAATCAGCACAAATTATTCTTATATCCTTTTGAAGCTGAACCAAGTTTACATAATAAGCAGCTGCACTTAAGAGAATTAATTTCTTAATCGGATACTTTGCTGCTAAATAGCTTGCTATTAATCCACCCATGGAAAAACCGACAACATATACTGTGTCGTGTCTTTTTAATAAATCCTTTAACGCTTCTTCCGCATATTGGATCCACTCATTATATATAATCCCTTTTAAGCTTAATTGATCGCCATGCCCTGGAAGAGTTGGAACCATACACTCCCAATTGGTATAGTTCTGAATATATTCAGCTAGTGGTTCTACCTCCATTGGAGAACCTGTAAATCCATGTATACATAAACACGCTGTCATTTACTCCCCCTCCTTTTAGAGATATTTTACACTATAAGAGTAATTCATTTTTTATATACATTTCTTAACTATCCACTCTAAAAAAAGCCGAACCTACAAGGAAAACGTTTTTCGTTTTTCAAATAGGCTGGCCTCCTTCTATTATTGTATTGCCTTAACGATTTCCTCTAGCTTCATTCCTCTAGAAGCTTTGACTAAAATTACTGTTTCTTTATTTAGAAAAGGCAGTAAAGTTTCTATTAATGGCTCTTTTTCTTGGAAAGAAAAAACATGATCTTCAGGAAGAACTGTTTTTGCTCCTTCTGCAATGAAATTACCCAACTTTCCATATGTTAAAACGTAATCGACTCCTTCTAAATGCTCTCCCATCTCATAATGAAAAGCTTCTTCTTGATCTCCCAACTCTAACATATCGCCAAGAACGGCAATTTTTTGCTTATATCCTGGCAGTTTCTTTAAGACATCAATAGCTGCAAGCATAGAAGTAGGACTGGCATTGTATGCATCATTAATAACTTTCACACCTAACTTCCCTTCGACTAACTCCATGCGCATATTTGTAAGTTTCAGCGATTGAAGACCTTTATTCATCTCTTCATAAGGAATTTCAAAAAACTCTGCCACTAGCATTGCTGCCAACGCATTTAAAATATTGTGATTTCCTAAAACCGGCAATTCAAATGGTTCAGTAGCTTTATTAATATGAAAAACACTGCCATTTTCAAGTGCCTTTATTTCATGGGGATATAAATCATTAGCAGGATCCATACCAAAAGTTTTCATATCCAGCTTCCTATCTTTTACACGGGTTGAAAGAAGGGGTTCATCTCCAAAGTAAACAAATCGTCCTTTCTCCTTCAATCCATTTAAGATTTCTAACTTCGCCTCTGCAATCCCTTCTCTTGATCCTAGATCTTGCATATGAGACTCCCCGATATTCGTAATTACAGCAATATCTGGTTCTGCTAATCGGCTCAAAAAGTCGATTTCCCCACGACTGCTCATGCCCATTTCGAGCACAGCAATATCTGTATCCTCCTCTAAACCAAGTACAGTTAAAGGAAGACCAAGATGATTATTATAATTGCCTTCTGTTTTTTGCACTTTATATTTTAAAGAAAGAAGACTTGTTGTCATATCCTTTGTAGATGTTTTTCCGTTACTTCCTGTTATCCCCACAACTTTAACCTTTAATTGTTGTAGATAGCTTTTAGCAAGCATTTGAATCGCTGTCAGCGAATTGTCCACAAAGATAAGAGGGAGATTCTCTGGCGGATTAGGGACATCCTTTTGCCAAAAAGCCGCAGCAGCACCTTGTTTAATTGCATCTGCAACATATTGATGTCCATCCGTTCTTTCTCCTTTAAAAGGAATGAATAATTGCCCTGCTTCTATTTTTCTCGAATCAATGGTTACCCCGCTAATAAGCACCTCATTATATTGCTCAAAGAAATGAGTACTGCTTGACATTGAAGCAATTTCTGCATATGTACGCTTAATCAAAATAAAACCTCCTTTAAAAATGAGCGGAGACTACTGCCCTTCTCTACTAAAAAACTTTCATTGGATGGAACAAAAGAAGAGGCATTTTTCTCACCTCTCCTTTTATGTTCTTCTTTTTAAATCGTATATTTAATATTTTGCTTTTCAGTGTGTCTTTCCACAGCTAGATCCACTAATTTATTGATCAGTGCATCATATTCTAAACCTGTGTGTTTCCATAATAACGGGAACATACTGAATGGTGTAAATCCAGGCATTGTATTCACTTCGTTAATATAAACTTTTCCTTCTTTTGTCAGGAAGAAATCTGCACGGACTAGGCCAGAACAATCAAGTGCTTTAAATGCTTTAATAGCATCTTCTTTAATCGCTGCATACTCTATTTCTGTCACGTCTGCAGGAATAATTAAAGCTGTATTTCCATCTTCATACTTTGCTTTATAATCATAGAAATCTTTTTTCGGAACAATCTCACCAGCTACAGAAACTTCAGGATGGTCGTTTCCTAGCACACCTACTTCAATTTCTCTTGCTGTTAAGCCCTCTTCTACAATAATCTTGCGGTCAAATTGAAATGCTTCGATGAAGGCTGTTTCTAGTTCTTCTCTTGTTGTACATTTACTAATCCCTACACTTGAACCAAGATTAGCAGGCTTAACAAAACAAGGAAAACCCAATTCTTTTTCTACACGTTCATAGGCTGCATCCTTATCACTTTGCCAGTCACTGCGGATAAAAGAATTGTATTTTACTTGATTTAATCCAGCTACTTCGAAGATGTTTTTCATAATTACTTTATCCATTCCAGCTGAAGATGCTAGAACTCCATTCCCAACATAAGGAAGGTTAAGGAGTTCTAACAATCCTTGTACTGTTCCATCTTCTCCATTTGGCCCATGAAGCAGTGGAAAAATAACATCTAAGGAAGCTTCGTCATTTGCTTGAAAGAGAGTAGTAGAAAGGGCATTCGAGCCGATTTGTTCCTGTGTGTTAAACGCAAGCTCTTTTACATTTTCAACTGGTCCCATTAATTGAGGACCACGAACCCATTCACCGCTCTCTGATATGTAAATTGGGTGAATATCATATTTATCTGTATCTAATGCTTTAATTACAGCCATTGCTGTTTGCATGCTAACTTTATGTTCAGCTGATTTACCGCCATATAATAATCCCAGTTTCTTTTTCATTATGAGTATACCTCCATTTAATCAATGCACTTGTTTATTCTACCACTAGAACCATACCTTTAAAAATAAAACATGTAAGTCAAATAATAATTTAATCGAAAACACATATTCCTGTAATAGCACCTATTAATCCTTTTCCATTTTAACTCTTAATACGATATGAAAAAAGGGCAAAATGGAAGCTTATTTATTTAAATTTCTCCTAAAGAAAGAAAAAGCCACTTTGTACTTTTCTCTTATCTCGAAGAAACTTGCACTTCCAGAAAAAAACCACTCGTTAGTCTTTTTATTTCTGCCTCTACTTCCTTTTCATATTCAACAATAAAGCATGTAGCTGGACCGGCGGATTTTAATAGATCCACAGAGCATTGGACTTCTTCCTCTTGAACCAAATCTCCCTTTAACTGCCCCAATTCATAAAGAATCCCCTTTGATCCAACAGGCTGGATTCGACATTTATCCACTTTTGTCAATCGGGAAAATACTGCTAAGGGAACCACTTTTTCTTGTTGTAGAATCACTTCTTCTCCAACAAGAGGACTGCCTATTATAGCCATTTTTCCATTTATAATAGTGGTATCTTTTAAATCTGCTGGTCTTTTTCCAAGAACTGTGAGTCCTATTGCTGATTGACGGAAGGAAAAATTACTTTCTGTGCTTCCCGTTATTCCAATTTCCCTCTCTAATTCAAGCTCCTCTATTCCCTTATATATGCCTGCCAAAAGAATATCCCAAGCATCGTCTCCACAAAAATTCTGCAGGATTACCGAGAACGGCACTCCTCCCGCTGCCATACATTCCATAACCGCTACACGAAAGGAAAAATAGGAAACAATATCATAAGGGACGGAAACTTGATCATCTTCTTTCTGCCCAATTCCTCCACTATTATCTGCACTAATAACGAGCTCTTCTTTCTGATTCCACGATACGACTTGTACATCTCTCACTGCTTAACCACTCTCCACTCTTTAAGAAAAGCTGTAAGCCTTGGCATTAACAACTGGGCAATAATGCCGTTCAATACAGCTCCTATCAGCAGTACTGGAACCATCGAAATGTAAAAGCCCTTTCCCATTAGATATAAAAAAGGAAGTGGAAGTATTACACCATTTCCTAACACAAAGAACAATATGGAGATTATGCTATTTCCAGTTTGATAGATTTTTGAAAAAGTAAAAACAAGCAGAAACATTTCTACTGCGATAAACAGATGGAGCATGCCTAGTGGCAGCCCGCCTAAATATGCAGAAACAAGGTGACCGAGGGCTGCAACTATCCCTCCAGCTAGCCCGCCTAAAAGTGCTCCAGTAATAAGACTTGGAAAACTATCAAGGGCAACACTTCCAATAAAACTTGGTATTTTTATAAAAGCCCCAATAACTGATATAGCAATAAAAATAGCAAGGACATTAATTTTCTTCGCGTTCATTTCGCTCACCCTTTTTACTTGTCCGAAATACTTTTGCGCTTCGAATATACTCGATATCTGCCACATTGCTTCGGAAATTTATTACCCTCGCCAGTGCAAAAAAGTAATCGGAAAGTCTATTTAAGTATTTTAAGGGCAATTCTGGAATGTCCTCCGTTGTCCTCACCAATGTCACGACTAAGCGTTCCGCTCTTCTTGTCACCGTTCGTGCAATATGAACAATAGCTGCCGCTTCTGTTCCTCCAGGCAAAATAAAGCGCTCCAAATCGGGTGTCTCCTCCATAAACTTATCAATTCGTTCCTCTAAATAAGTGATAGCAGATTCTGTTAACTTTAGTTGTCTTCGCGTCGAAATACTGGCTAAATCCCCTCCACAATCAAATAACTCATGCTGGATTTTCTCTAAATCTTCCTTAATATCAGCAAATTGTTCCCCTGTTAATTGCGTAACAATTAGCCCGACAACAGAATTCAACTCATCGACCGTTCCATAGGCTTCTACTCGAATATCATCCTTTGATACTCTCCCTCCTATAATACTCGTTTCCCCGGTATCACCTGTTTTTGTATAGATACGCATTTTCTACCCCTCTTTCTGTTTTGTCCTTATTTTTTTGCCTAGGCATTTTGCTGCTTCCTATCATTCGATCGCTCACTACTTTAATCGCTCATTTAACCCATACCAAATAACATCTACTCTGTCTGCAGCGGCTGCTATTCGCTGAAAAATCAGCCCTGTGGCATCACGCCACAAGCGATCTCTTCTATCAATCGGAACAATGCCTTTTGTAATATCACTGCCAATTATAAACACGCAGCGATTATTCTCTTCTCTTTCCCATTGAAGCAAAGCTTCCACTAGTTTTTCCATATAATCGATTGTTTGCTCCAATGTTTCTTCCTGCAGACGATTTTTGATCATCCACTCCAGTCCTTCTATTCTATAGAAAGAACCCTTCTCATTATTTGCCATGCTTATTTCCTTTTCATCAAATAGACGGAGAACCTTTCCTTCTGTAAATCCCTGCTCTCTTGCAAATGTTACTGTCCAGCTTTTTTTTCCGTGAAAGCTACCTCCTGTAATAAAGTGCATCTTTCCTTCCTCCTAAAGCTTTCTTTGTTAGACCAAATTAACTCGATTCCTTCACCAGGGGAAATCGCACAATCCCAAAAATCCCTTTTTGTTACACCATATTTACTAAGCAAGTATCGAATGACACCGCCATGTGTAACTACTGCCATTCTATTATTTCGAGTACTCTGTTTAATTAAGTGATTCCAGCCCCTATCCACTCGCTCTACCAACTCTGCAAAAGATTCCCCATTTGTTGGAGCATTAGTAAATGGAGCGTTTAACCATTTGCAATACTCAGGTAACTCTTTTAATTGTTCGTATGTTTTTCCTTCCCAATCCCCAAAATTTATTTCCCGAAAACCAGAAACACTGTACAGAATCTGTTCAGGAAACCAATATGCTGCTGTCTCTTTCGTCCGCAATAAATCACTTGTACTTATCCAGTCATATTTAGACACTGGCCTTCCTTTTTCATAAAGCATATTTCTCCCCTTTTCACTTAACGGAGCATCCGTCCAGCCAATATATGCCTTTCGTTCATTTGCAGCCGTTAGCCCATGACGAAATAATGCAATAACCATAGTGTCGCCCATAGTGCTATTTCCGTCCCTTCTACACTTGCACCTAATAAGTCACCTGTTAATCCACCAAAAGCCTGTTTCATAAATCGGCTAAATAATAGGTAGCAGCCGATGCTTACGGAAAGAAACAAAAAGAATAAAGGCAGCCATTTGGGAAACAGTAACAAGAAAACTAACAAAGCAGCTGCAATATATCCACTATAAAAAAACAGGCGCTGCCCTTGGACAGACTTTTTAAAGTATGCTCCAAGTCCGTCCCTTTTTGCCTCTGGAACAAATAGTAGGCTCCAGCCCATTACTGCTTTAGAAAAGAATGGCAGAAGCATCACAAAAAGATAGGTAAAGTCTTGCATATGTGTCACAATTTCATAGATAAAAAGAAACTTCGTACTCAATAAAAGAATGACAGACAAAACACCAAAGGCACCGACATGAGGATCTTTCATAATTTCTAATCTTTTTTTTGCATCTTGATAAGAAAAATAAGCATCACTTGCATCCATCCAGCCATCTAAATGAAGTCCACCGGTTAATAAAATCGTACTGATCCAGACAATAAAAGCAATGGCGAGAGCTGTAAATGGAGTATATTCATTTAGCAAAAAGAAAATCCCCATATAAATAAAGCCTTGGAAAAGACCTAGCAAAGGGAATGTTTTTATACTTTTCTGCAAAAACTCCCCTTCCATCGGCAGCTCCTTCCTCACTGGAATCGCCGTAAAGAACTGAATATTTACTAGAAAACCAATACACCATTTTTTCATTAGTTATCACCAGCTTGAAGGATATCCAATAGTTTATCCCAATCAAGATGTCTCTTCATCTCATCAGCAAGCGCATCAAAACGTTTATCCTTTTGCTCTCGCATAATCAGTGTTTTTCTTTCTGCCATGCCCTTTTGCAGTCGTATCTGATTTAACCATGTATTACGAAACATATCATTGTAGAAAAGATGATGCATATAGGTTCCTATCAATTTTCCGTCTTCACGATAATACCCCTCATCCCTATTATTAAGGAATAGAAATGGACATCTTTCGGCAGAATCCTCATACTCTGTTTTGCCTAAATGAATCTCATACCCTTCTATTCTTTCTGAAGATAACTTTGTAAAGGGATGATAACTACCTTCCACGCGAATCGTCGCTTTTTTCTGTTCAAAGATTGTCCTTGCAGGGATAAGCCCTAGGCCTTCTATTTCTTCGCCTGCGATTCCAGTATCAGCTCCATATGGATCCATCAAGACAGAACATAACATTTGATAGCCTCCACATAAGCCTATTATTCTGCCGCCTTCTTTATAATAGCGCTTAAGCTGGGCATCTAATCCATTCCTTTTCATTTCTCTTAAATCCTCTATCGTACTCTTGGTACCTGGAATAATGACTGCATCTGGGTTCCCTAAATCTTCCCCTTTATCAATCAGACGGATAGTAACATCTTCCTCTAGGAAAAATGGTTCTATATCCGTAAAGTTAGACATATAACGATTGTTTACTACTGCTAAATCAAGCACTTCTTTTGAAGTTGCTATTCTTTTCTCCCGTATAGATAAGGAGTCCTCCCCTTCAATCATATGGTTATGAATAAAAGGAAGGACTCCGAGAACAGGGATGCCTGTCTTTTCCTTCAGCCATTGCACACCATCTTCAAAAAGAGTGACATCACCGCGAAACTTATTAATAACAATCCCCTTTACCCTGCTCCGTTCCTCTTCTGAAAATAAGGAGAGAGTACCAACAATGCTCGCAAACACACCGCCACGATCAATATCAGCAACAAGAATAACCGGGATATCAGCCATTTCTGCGACCTTCATATTTACAAGCTCTCTATCTTTTAAATTGATTTCTACTGGGCTTCCCGCCCCTTCCATGATTACCATCTCATAGTTCCTTTGCAGATAGTGAAGGCTTTTTTGGATAACACGAATTCCTTCTTCATAAAATCGTTCACGATACCCTCTGCCTGAAAGAGTAGTACTCGCTTCTCCTAGCAGAACAACCTCTGATTGCAAGTCAGATCTTGGCTTTAAGAGAATTGGATTCATCCAAACCGTCGCCTCTATCTTTGCTGCTTCTGCCTGAATCCCTTGTGCTCTACCAATCTCTTTTCCGTCTACGGTGACATAAGAATTATTCGACATATTTTGTGATTTAAATGGTGCTACTTTTATGCCCTCATTTGCTAACATTCTGCATAGAGCAGTAACAATCAGACTTTTCCCAACATCGGATGAAGTTCCCTGTATCATCACACCCTTCATTCTTGTCCTCCCTTCTTTCGTTGTGCGATTCCGTTCTCTACTAAATATGCCTCATATGCATGCTGCACGAGAAAATAATGCAGCCGAACTAAAATCCTGCAATATATCTGTACAGCTGGATCGAGAGACGGTTCATATGTAACCTCATTACTAACAAGGATAAGATAGCGACAACTTTGGCTTAGCTCTATTAGATCCTTTTTCAGTTTTCCCTCTATCCCTTCCTGTTGTTTATCTTGGAAAAAAAGTTCATTATTGACCAAAACGGTTAAACAATCGAGCAAAATGACATCCTTTTTTGTAAAGACAGCCGCTAATTCCCCAATATCAACTGGCTTTTCATAGGTATTCCATTTCACCTTTTGTGCCTCTCTGTTTTGTTGGTGTCTGATAATTCTCTCTTCCATTTCAGCATCCGTAATGACAGCAGTAGCGATATAATGCAATGTTGCTCTTTCTTCTTGCGCATATCTAATGGCCAATCCCTCAGCAAACGAAGATTTGCCACTTCTCACGCCACCTGTTACAAAGATGAGGGATGATTTTGTTTCCATTTAGTTAACACTCCTCGCAATTGCTGATTCTGTTCTTTGCTTTTAACCGCAAATCGCAGCCATCTTCCTTCTAGACTCGGGTAATTATATGTATGTCTTGCAATGATGCCATTGTTTAGCAGAAAAGTAAGGAATTCCTTTTGATCCGTTAACCTTGGATCTTTTAACAAGTAATAATTAGCAGCAGAGTTGGAGTACACAAAATGTTTATTCTTAAAGAAGGAAAATAGCTTTTTTTTCTCTCCTTCTATATAGCTTTGCGTATTATTTAGAAACTCCTCCTGCTCTATTAATAATTCGCCAGCCTTTAAAGCAATTCCATTTATACTCCATTGTGATTGCAAGTGCTGCAGTTGTGCAATTAGTTCTTCTGATGCGAATACGTAGCCTAGCCGTATTCCTGGTATACTGTACATTTTGGTTAAAGAACGTAAAATAATGAGATTTGGGTAATTTTTCAAGAGCGGAAGCATATCCTCATATCCAACTACAAAATCATAGAAAGCTTCATCTAGAATGACGGAACAATCGTTTTGCATACAAATATCCAATAACTCTTCTACTAAGTTCTTCGGATAAAATATCCCTGTTGGATTATTAGGATTACATAAAAATACAGCATCGACTTGACGAATATCCTTTTCCAATTTAGCGAGAGACAGCTCCCAGCCTGTTTCTTCGGATAAATAATGATGATAGATGTCGCAATTATTAATTCGGCACACTTCTTCATATTCAGAAAAAGCCGGCTGAAGAAGTAATACCTTTTTCCCCGCCAGAATTCTCCCTAATAAGGAAATGATTTCCGCAGCTCCATTTCCAATCAAAAGCTGCTTGGAAGGAATTCCATACTGGTTTGAAATTTTCTCTTTTAGGCGACTTGCAAAAGGATCTGGATAAAGATGAACGGTCTGAAAGAGGTCAAACCATTTCCTTAATAAAACCGGCGGAGGTCCTAATGGATTAATATTTGCGCTAAAATCAATCGCACCCACAGGCATTTCTAAATTTGTCTTTTCATATATATACTGGGGATTAGCTCCATGCATTGGCCAGTTCAAATCCAATTCCTCCTATAAATAAAAAAAGATAAAAGCAAACAACTGCTTTATTAGCAATTTTAGTGGACTCGATAATATGTTTCGTTCCTAATGGCTGGAGTGCTGTTCCCATTCTAGCCCGATCTGATTTCTGTCCTCGATAATAATTAATCCCACCGAGCTGTATACCCAGGAGAATAGCAGTCACTGCTTCCCCCCAGCCGCTGTTTGGAGACGGATGTTTCTTCGCATCTTGGAATAGCAGCTTCCAGGCTTCCTTTTTCGGATGGAAAGGACTACGACTAACCAAAAGCAAAAGCATTGCTGTTATTCGACTCGGCAAGTAGTTAACAATATCATCACATTTCGCTGCATAATACCCGAATTCTCTATATTTATCATTCTTATAACCAACCATACTGTCACATGTATTAATGGCCCTATATACAAGACTGAAAGGAGCACCACCAATAAATGCCCAAAACAGTGGAGCTGTAATGCCATCACTAGTGTTTTCTGCCACAGTCTCTACCGTTGCCCGGACAATTTCTTTTTCCTCTAACTGCCCTGTATCTCTTCCCACAATATAAGAAAGCTTTCTTCTTGCCAGCACTAGATCATTAGCCTGCAATGGTTCATAGACCTCTATCGCAGCATCCTTCAGACTCTTTTGGGCAATGGTTGTGGCGATAAGTAGAGCTTCTATTATTACGCCGATCCACCAATGAAGCTGATAGCTAATATAAACAAGGAAACAGCTAAGCAAAAAGGTAAGCACTAAAACACTCATGAGCATCCATAATCCTTTTAACTGCCGATTGCTCCCCTCATTTAATCTTTGATCTAAATAGGAAATCAACTTTCCCATCCCTTTCACAGGATGTGGCCAGCCTGGAGGATCCCCAATCAACTTATCTAAAATAATCGCAATGGTAATGCTGATTAAATGGCCGATCATTTAGCTGCCAGCCTCCTATCCCTTTTATCTAATGACGTTGTTAAACAGTGATAGACCCCTTCTGCTATACACTTTCCAAGCGCCGTAATCGTACCGGCAAATTCAAGATATGTTCCTACTTGAGTGGCAGCGACCGATATACTATCTGTTGATGTACCTGTTGCAATAGTTCCTGTTTCCATATCCTTTGTTTTCCGATCACGCAAGACGGCTGCTTTTGCTTCGGTAGCAGTAATGGCACTTTGCAAAAAGGCTTGCTCTGATAATTTCCCGTTAACAAAAATCCAAATATTAATCGTCCCTGGATTTAAAGAGGATGAATGCTCGTTCGTCTTAGCTGCATCGACAGCATTTCCTACTCCACCTGTTACCACAATCATGACAGAGAAATCCGCTCGCTCCAATAACTGATAGGTTGCATCTTCTGTATGAACAGCTGTCATCATCCCGACTGTCTCTTGTGGGCTAAAGCCATTTTGAAGCAAATAATTGTCCATGTCTTTCTGGTAATCCTCGCAGCAGTATGTCTTATCTACATGGCGGTTTACAAAGTTTTTATACCAGCCCATCCCGGCACCCGTTACGCCAGATGAAAGCGTGTATAATGGGAAAGGAGCCTTCATTTCTACTCTTTCTGAAGTAATAGTAATTGCCGTTGTATCTATTTGAACTTTCTTTCTCTCTAGCTCTCTTGGCACAAGCGCTATTTGAGAAGCTGGTCTGCTTGGATGAAAAGTACTTTTCACATTTGTCTTATAGATTCTTTTCACTCTTTTTTCTTGCAATACATCAGAAGGAGGGGCATCTACTTCTACTTTTCCATCATGTAATAAAAGGAGTCGATCGCAATATAATCCTGCCAAGTTTAAATCATGAAAAATACAAACAATTGTCAGGCCTTCTTCCCTGCTCCATTCTCTTAAGCTATCCAATAACTCCTTCTGGTAGGATAGATCCAAATGGTTAGTAGGTTCATCTAACAGAAGGATTTCTGGCTCTTGTGCCAGGGCCTGAGCCAAATAAACGCGCTGCTTTTCCCCGCCAGACAATGCATGAATAGACTTGTCTTGATAAACAAAGACCCCCGTTTGTTTCATTACTCGGGTGATCACTTCTTCATCTTTAGAAGTCCAGGATTGAAACAGCCCCGATTGATGTGCATACCTCCCGAGCGATACAATTTCTCGAACAGTATAGGAAAATGATTCATTCACATGCTGAGAAAGCACGGCGACTACCTTTGCTAATTCCTTCGTTTTATACTGGTCAATGGATGTGCCCTTTATCTCCACCTGTCCCACTCGCGGTGTTAAAATACCGCTGATAATTTTCATTAAAGTCGTTTTCCCACTGCCATTTGGCCCAAGGATACCAATCATTTCCCCTTTATTCACAGAAAAAGAAATATCCTCCAAAATTTGTTTTGTTTCATATTGAAAAAAGAGATTTCGTACATTCAGCATTATTTTAAACTCCTCTTCCTTCTTCTCAGTAATAACCCTGCAAACACTGGAGCACCTACTATAGCTGTTATGACCCCTATCGGCAGTTCTGTCGGAGAGATAATCGTCCTAGCCAATAAGTCAGCCAAAATCATAAAACCACTGCCAGCAAAAAGAGAGACTCCCATTAAATGTCTGTGATCAGGACCTACGATAATCCGGACAAAGTGTGGAATCACAAGGCCCACAAATCCGATCGTACCAGATACAGCAACAGCCGCACCTGTTAACATGGAGCCAGCCAGCAAAATAACCATTTTTCTTCTCTGTACATGGATCCCTAAATGCTGGGCTCTTTCTTCGCCAAATGCTAAAGCATTTAATTCCTTTCCTTGCGAAAGAAGAAGACCGGAACCAACTACAAAGAAAGGCAGGATAATTTTAATGTATTCCCACCCTCTCATAGAGACACTGCCAAGTAACCAGCCTATAATTTGGCGTAGTTCGTTCCCTGTTAATGCAATCATAAGAGAAATAAATGCACTTAGAAAAGAACCAATAATGATACCCGTTAAAATAATTGTCTCAACCCGCATGGCGGGATCCATTTTTTTTGCAAAAAAAACGACAAATAATATCGTCAGAAAGGAGAATAATACACTCATAAATGGCAAAGTCAATCCGCCAAGAAACGGAATGGTAAAGTGGAAAAATAACGTAATAACGGCTCCAACCGATGCTCCAGATGAAACCCCAAGTGTATATGGGTCTGCCAATGGATTTCTTAATAATCCCTGAAATGCAGCTCCCGCTATGGAAAGACTGGCACCGACCAGTCCTGCCAAAAGCACTCTAGGGAGGCGAATATTTTGAACTATATTAACATGCATGGGATCGACATTCGTTAATATGCTTTCTGGTCCAATGTAGCTTGCTAATATTTTCACTACAGATAAAATAGGGACAGAGATCGTTCCAATGGCTATTCCCATCACAATCGCAAATAGGAGAAAAAAAGCGGCATAAACATAAGCCGCTTTGCTTTTATTTAAAAACATCCGGATACACCGCTTTGGCAACTGCCTCTACTCCTTCAACTAGGCGAGGACCAGAACGAGTTACCATGTCAGAATCTACATCTATTATTTGCTTTTCTTTCACTGCATTTATCTTTTCCCAGCCTTTTCTCGAGCTAATTTGCTCGAGTGGACTTTTTTCTGAGTAGGCACCATAAGTAGTAATAATAACATCCGGATTAGCTCCAATTACTGCCTCTTGATCCACTTGAATCCAACCTTCCTCAGAAATGATGTTATTTGCACGAATAGTGTCTAGCATCTCTTGCATAAATGTCTTTTTACCAGTTGTAAATAAATTTGGTTCCACGTTTACTTCTATGTAAACTGCCTTTTTATCACTATCGGAAATGGCTGCTGCTTTCTCCTTGATAGCACCTAACTTTTCTTTCATATCAGCTACAAGCTTATTTGCCTCTTTCTCTGTTCCAGTAGCTTGTCCAATCATGACCATGCTTTTATAAACATCTTCAAAAGAAGTGGCATCATTCACAACAACAACATCAATGCCTGCATCCCTGATTTGCTGCAAGCCTTCCGTAGAATTATGGGCGCTCGATGCATGTGCTAACACTACATCTGGATTTAGAGAGATTATTTTCTCCACATTAAAATCCATCCCGCCTACCTTCTCTTTTTCCGTCGCTTCTTTTGGATAGTTATCAAAGTCACTAACTCCAACTAACTCCTTTCCCAGCCCAAGCGCAAATACGATTTCCGTATTGCTAGGCATTAAGGAAACTATCTTTTCTGGTTTGTCTTCGATTACTACTTCTTGATCCAATCCATCCTTAATGGTGACAGGAAAGCTAGTCTCTTCTGTAGTAGCTTTTTCTTTATTATGCTTATTTTCCGTCTTCGTTTCTCCACATCCAGCAAGCACTCCAACAACGAGCAGCATCGCTAACAGTATGGAATACAACTTTTTCATCTATGTTCACCTTCCTAAATAATATAGAAAAATAAAAAACATCTCTATCATTGTCTATAGAGATGTTGGGATATCTTCAAAATTATTTTCAAAGTGCTCCACACCTCCCTATCCTCGTAGGTTTATTTGGTGTATAGAAAATGGCAGGTCTCCTGACTCATGATTTTCGCACATGGAGCCTTCCCATACATCCGTACAGTGGCACTTTTCCATGCTGCAATCATTTACAGTGGCGGGACCGTGTTAGATTCTCACTAACTTCCCTTTTAAGAGACTTCTTGTAAAAAGGGCTTAAGGATTCCTCTTCAACCTTCTCACTAAAAGTCTCACCATCATCTATCTATTTTATTTTTCCGTCTTTTCTGATTATACATTTAACAGATGTGTAAATAAATATATTCCTTTACTAAAGTTTAAAAAAAGGATCGACCGGAACCGCATGGCCCAATGCAATTCCCTGCTCTGATAATATGCAAGTGTAGCTTAATAATTGCACCCCAGCATGTGCAGCTTCTTCCAAGCTTTTTGCGAAAACTGGATCAATTGCAGCTGCTCCTGTCACTATTTCCACATCTTCTCTTTGCACAACAAATAAAATAGCTGTTTTTATTATTCCTTCACTTGCAATAGCAGTTAATTCTTGCACATGCTTAGAACCCCTTTTAGTAACAGCGTCTGGAAACATGCCAATTCCATCGCTCGCTAAGGTGACACTCTTTACTTCGAGAAGTAGCTGATTGTTTTTCCTATCTTCTAATAAGAAATCCCATCGTGAGCTGCCATACGTATATTCAGACTTAACCCAATGATAAGCAGAAAGCTCCTCTATCATGGCTTTCTTTAACATTAATTCGACTAACTTATTAGGATAGGTAGTATTAATTGACACAAGCAATCCATTTGCTTCCACATACACAGCCGTCCACTTTGTCTTCCGATTAGGATTCATGCTCGGCAGAACATAAATCACAGCCCCTTCAACTAAAAGTTCTATCAGCCGCCCTGGATCTGCCAAATGGACCTTTTCTATTTCTTCTGTTTCCTGATCATAACAATGTAAAATAAACCGATTTGGGCGCTCCACAAACGTCATTTTCTTTAATGCTGCCGGAAAGCTTACCATTATATTTCCACTCATATTTGTCACCAATTAAACGATAGCTAATTGCCATTCTCTTAATTTTTTATCAAAAACAAGTAAAGCATCACTTTTTTGCTTAGCGTTCTTCTCATATTCTTCATACATATCATCCATATTATCAAAATCCCCTAAAACCCAAATTGGTATCTCCAGCTTCAATCGTGTTTGATAGGCTTTTTCAATAGATAGTACCATGCCCTCACTCATATAACGTTTTAACTCTGTTACAATTTCTTTCGGAAGAGGTGGATAAAGCCTTTTCTTTTTAATTCCTAACAGCGCTTTCTCTAATTTAAGTTCTGTCACTTTATTTGCAATAACCTCACAAAATAATTGATAAAAAGACTCCATGTTTTTATAATAAATTTTATTAAACCAGCCATCATCATGAGCTAAATAGGCATATTGGTTGTTCAATTGTTGAAAAAATGGCTTTTTTAAAGGCTCCAGTTTATGTCCTAAATACAAGAGTTCCGCTATCGTTTGCCCTTCTAAAATATCTAATGTTTCCGTCTCATCAAAATCGACCCATACAAAGTCCCCATATCCATAAACATCTTCCATCGATAACTGTGCTAATTTATTGTTTGGAACATATTCGAACTGAGTATGTATATGAAATTCTCCATCTTCAAACTGATGCTTTAACAACAAAATAGAGGCAAGAGTATCAGCAAGGATTCTGTAAAACTCTCTAAACTCTATACCATAAGAAAGCACAAAACGTTCTTTCTCATTTAGATGGATATAAACCACATCTCGAATATCATTATTACCTTTTTTCATCAAGTAAACCTCCAAACATTATTAGCTTGTAAACTTAAAGAGCTTCAGCTTACATTCTTGTTATCGAAATTGCCTTTACTCCATTTTATCGAAATCATGATAAGAAATATTCCCTTATTTTTTATATTATATTTAAAATCCTTGATCTGCTTTTACATACTTTCCATCATACATCTAGTTGTACTTATTGTAACCATTTTAGTTTAACAAAAATAAGGAAAAATAGCTTACATAATCTAAAATTTAGAAAAAAAAGGAAGCGTATACTTGGAATGTGAGAGCGTCTAGGAGAAAGCTAACTTGAATATTCGTTAATATTTGCGGATTGTTGGCATCCATCAGAATTATTTTAGTTAATTTTGTGCTGTTCAAAGGGGGCAGTAATAGTCGTTTTTAGCTAAATAATTGATTTTATTGGCTAAATTTGCTTGGTTTCAGCCAGACTTTCAATTTTTCATCCAATCTTGACCACTTACCTTCCCCAAAAAAAATACACCGTACTAGGAAATGGAATAACGCAATTTTCCAAAATCCTAGTAACGGTTGCAATCAAATCCAGCTCAATTTATGGTTGTTTTGCTTAACAATCTTTTTATACTTTTATCCGCTTCTTTTAGCACAATACTTTTATCTATTGTTTTCATGATTTTATTTTCCATTACTATTCTACCGTCTATAATGGTTGTTTCTACATCTGCTCGTGTGGCGGAATAGACAATTCTTGAGATAGGATCCACATCATAGGACGGAAAGGTATGAAAATTTTGCAGGTTTAAAATCGCTAAATCTGCTCGCTTGCCAATTTCCAGACTGCCAATTTCTTTTTCGAGTCCGACTGCTTTTGCTCCACCTAAAGTTGCCATGCGGAACACTGTTCTCGCATCCATCGCTGTTGGTCCATGTATTGGCTTTTGAATAAGTGCAGCCAACCTCATTTCATTAAACATATCCAAGTTATTATTACACGGAGCCCCATCTGCCCCTAAACTGACGGAAACATGATTGCAAGTAAGATGATGTGTGTCAGCTATCCCTGATGCTAGCTTTAAATTAGAGCCGGGACAATGACTAACATGGACACCCTTCTCTTGAATAATCCGCTTTTCTTCTTCATCCAGCCAAATACAATGCGCCAATATCAAGCGGTCATTTGCTAAACCGAGATGATCTAAGTACACCACATTCCTCATACCTGTTTCTTTTTGCACGATTTGAATTTCCCCCTTATTTTCTGAGGCATGGGTGTGCACTTTTACACCATATTTATCTGAAAGAATCTTCACCTCTTTCAATAGCTCTTCCGTACAAGAAACCACAAATCTTGGCGAAAAGGCATATTGAATTCTTCCATTATCAAAGCCATCCCATTTTTCTAATAAATCTACACTCTGTTGAATAGACTCCGCTGTTAATTCCTGCAATGCTAAGGGGACTTCATCCCCTTTATCCATCATTACCTTTCCAGAAACAGCCCGGATTCCGCTTTCTGCAAGTGCGTGAAAAGCATGTTCCGTATGATGAACGGTTTCCATATCAACAATCGTTGTTGTCCCGCTTTCCAGTAGCTCTCCAATACCAAGCATGGCGGAATAATAAATAGATTCCTCGTCATGAGCAGCCTCAAGTGGCCAGATTCTTTGTTTAAGCCAATCCATTAGCTCAAGATCATCCCCTTTTCCGCGAAAAAGTGTCTGGCATAAGTGAATATGAGTCTGAACAAACCCAGGAATTACCGTTCTATTTGTCGCATCAATCATTTTATCTACGTGATTTTTTTTAAGATTCTCCCCTATTTCCTTAATGATATTCCCTTCTATATAAATATCTCCGGTTATAATTTCTTCTGCTTGATTCATTGTTACTATCTGTGCATTTTTGATTAACATATTTCCCATTTAAACTCCCCCATGCTTGTTTAAATTTCCGCATAAACACAAAAAAACTACGAAAAATATGCTAGTTCAAAGCATATTTTTCGTAGCAAGAAATTTACGGTTTCCAGTAGAGACCCTTAACCCAATTATTAAGGATATACGAAAAAAAGGCGCAATAGCAGCAGTTGCCTGCAGTCATGCATGTTATACCCTTATTTTAATCGAGAGGCAATTCTTTTCAAGTTAATTGTCAGAAAACTTAACAATGTTTTTTCAAGGGATCTGTTTTTTCTCAAAATCTCCTTTTTTACAAAGATTTATCCATTTCATTCTTTCACTTAATTACATATAATAAAACAGGGTATATGTCGAATAATAGCCTATAAACATCGGAAGGGAGAGTGAGAAGTATGATACACAAAATGACAGAAAATCAGATCACACTTCACATCATTCAGACACTAAAAGATAATAAAAAATCTGAATTTGAATCCATCGTTGATGAGCTACAACCATATGATATAGCTCAAATTTATGAGAGTCTCCCCGATAAGCACAGGGCTCGTTTTTTGCTTTTCTTAAAAGTCGACTTATTAGCCCATCTCTTGGAGGAATTGGATAAAGAGGAACAGCTGGAAGTTCTAAATACATTAGGAATGGACAAAACAGGGAAGGTTCTAGATTTAATGGACAATGATGACCTAGCTTCCCTTTTAAATGAACTAGCACCAGAAAGAATTAAAGAGCTCCTTTCTGGAATGAAAAAAGAAGAATCCATTATTGTCCAAAACTTAATGAACTACCCAGATGAAACCGCTGGACGTCTTATGACCAATCGTTTTGTTTGGATTCGTGATTACTACACTACGCGTGAAGCTGTCGATAAACTAAAATCGTTTGCAGATTTCGCGGAAACTTTAAGCTATTTATACGTCATTGATCAGAATAGAAAATTAGTTGGTGTTGTTTCCTATCGTGATCTTTTGATTGCTGAACCCCAGGACAAAATTCGTGACATTATGTATGAACGGGTTATTAGTGTCACAGTGGATCAGGACCAAGAAGAAGTAGCCCAAACCATCCAAAAATATGATTTCTTAGCCATTCCCGTTGTCAATGAAGAAAACATCTTAATGGGAATTGTTACAGTTGATGATATGATTGATGTCGTTTTTCAAGAAGCAAATGAAGATATCGAAAAGCTTTCTGCTTCAGGTAAATCAATAGACTTTGATACAAAAGCATCTGTTGCAGCTTACAGAAGACTTCCTTGGTTAATCTTGCTGCTTTTTATCGGGGTTGTATCTGGCAGTATTATCAGCAATTATGAGGATGTTCTTACAAAGGTTGTAGCATTATCTTTTTTCATGCCGATGATTTCTGGAATGACTGGGAACACGGGAACACAATCATTAGCCGTTGTCGTTCGTGGACTTATTTCTAATACAATTAATAAAGCAGTTGTAACAAAACTGATTTTCAGGGAATTATTAGTTGGTTTGATCATTGGGATAACCTGCGGTGTTATTATTACGATTATTGCCTATGTCTGGCAAAGCGATCTCATGCTTGGCTTAGTTGTTGGTCTTTCTTTAATTTGCACACTTATCATCGGAACACTATCTGGTACTATTATTCCAATCATTCTTTATAAGTTAAATATTGACCCAGCAGTAGCCTCTGGACCTTTGATTACAACTCTTAATGATATATTTTCGTTATTTATTTACTTCGGAATCGCACAAATTTTCCTTGCCCATTTAATGTGAAAAAAAAGACTGTCTGTCAAAAGGCAGTCTTTTTAAATCCTGTCTATTTTTTCCACCTATCTTTTTTTTATCGATTATGAAAAATAAGGAAACAATTCTGTTTCCATTTCCGTCTATATAAATAGGTAAGAAATTTGAACTAGGGGTTTGCAGAAATGAGAACAAGAAATGTTTTTTCTGAAAGATTTGATTGGACATTATGTCTTTTGCTTATGTTATTTTGTCTAGTTAGCAGTATTGCTATATACAGCGCGAACGCTGCTTACTTACAATCACAAATTATGTGGTATGTTATTGGCGCGGTTGTAATTGCCCTTATTATGTATTTTGATAATGAACAGATTCAACAAATCACTTGGATTTTGTATGGAATAGGGGCCGTTTTATTAATCGGTCTTCTAGTTGCTCCAGAAACGGCATTTACTCCACGCAGAGGCGGAGCGCAAAGTTGGTATGTCATTCCCCATATTGGCAGTATTCAACCGTCTGAATATATGAAGGTCTTTTATATTTTAGCGATTGCTAAAGTTATAAATAATCATAATGTCAAAACCATTCATAAATCTCTGCGAACAGATTTTATTTTGATGGGTAAACTGGCGATTGTAGCTGGTGTTCCAATAGCATTAGTCATTTTGCAGGATTTTGGGACTACACTCGTGTTAATGGCTATTTTAATTGGAATGATGCTAGTCTCAGGAATTTCATGGAAACTGCTCATTCCTTTATATGGTGCTGCTGCTGCATTTGGTTCCATTGTTTTATACTTAGCTATCTTCGGAAGAGAACTATTAGAAAAATATCTAGGAGTAGATCCCTATCAATTCGCTCGTGTTAATTCCTGGCTCGACCCTCATAATGCTGGCGATGATGGCTTACAGTTAGTCAAATCACTGATGGCTATAGGCTCTGGGCTTATTGGTGGTAAGGGCTTAGGAAAAGAGGAAGTGTATATTCCCGAAAGACATACAGACTTTATTTTTACGATTATTGGGGAGGAGTATGGATTTATTGGCGGCAGTATTGTCATTATTCTTTATTTTCTTTTAATATTCCACCTAGTTCGAACTGCATTGCAAACAGCCAATCCCTACAGTATTTATATCAGCGTCGGCGTTATTAGTATGATTACATTCCACGTTTTTGAGAATATCGGAATGACTATACAATTATTGCCGATAACAGGGATTCCCCTTCCATTTATAAGTTATGGGGGCAGCTCTCTAATGTGCAATTTAATGGCAATGGGACTCATATTTAGTATTCGTTATCACCATAAGTCTTATATGTTTTCTTCTAAATCTCTTTCTTTCTAATTATAAGGAACAATTAGACTCCGCGCATCGCTGAGTCTTTTTTTTTATATTTGTCCATTTGATGAAATCTTTCTCCCTTTTGTTTTCTTTCCTCTGTAATTAGGGTATATATTTAATAGAACAACAAAAACTATAAAGAAATTTTAGCAACAATAAGATGACTATGTTTTATCTAATTGTAATAAAAACTAAATTAAAATAATTATAAATAAGTATTGATTTTAATTTAGAATTTGTTATAATTAATATATAATCAGTCGAAGGGAGTTTGTTAAACATGGGATTACAAACAAAAGTAGAATTACAAAAAGAACTAAACGTACAAATTGCTAACTGGAGCGTATTATACACAAAACTACATCAACATCATTGGTATGTAAAAGGACCATTTTTCTTCACACTTCATGAAAAATTTGAAGAGTTATATGACGAAGCTGGTGAAGCAGTAGATGAACTTGCAGAGCGCTTGCTTGCTATTGGCGGTAAACCTGTTTCTACATTAAAAGAATTTATCGAAACTTCCACTTTACAAGAAAGTACGGAAAAACGATCTGCAAATGATATGGTGAAATCTTTAGTAGAGGATTATAGCCATATTAATACACAATTAAAAGCACTAGCAGCACATGCAGATGAATTAGAAGATGTGATTACTAATGATTTAGCTATTGATTTAATTGGCAAAATTGAAAAACATTTATGGATGTTAACTGCATATCTTTCTGAATAATATTGGAAAAAATCTACCACTTTTTCGTCTTCCTTGCGAAAAAGTGGTTTTTTAATTTCCATTAAAGCTTCTTCTTCCTATTTATCTCCTGAAAAGCAAAAAAATCATTTTCCTTCTTTTCGATAAAAAAGTATAATGATGGCAAAAGTATGTATTTTCATCCCTAGGAGGATAAACATGAAAAAACAATTTGTTGTGATAGGATTAGGCAGTTTTGGTGGTAGTTTAGTGGAAGAATTTCATAAAATGGGGGCGGAAGTATTAGCCATTGATCAATCTCTCGAGAAAGTGGAAAAATATCGACCTTTTGCTACCCTTTGTGTGCAAATGACAACTCTTACAGAGGCATCACTAACGCAAATCGGTATTCGGAATTTCGATCATGCTTTTGTTTCGTTTGGAGATGACGTCGAGTCTAGCACCCTTACGACCATGCTGTTAAAAGAGATGGGTCTTAGCAAAGTCTGGGTGAAGGCGGCCGATGTCTATCATAAACGCGTTTTAGAAAAAATCGGTGCTGACCGCGTCATTCATCCAGAACAGGATATGGCAAAAAGAATTGCCCACCATGTTGTTTCTGATAGTATGATTGATTATATTGAGCTTTCAAAAGAACACGGAATTGTGGAAATGGTAGCTTCTCCGAAAATACATAATAAGTCGATTTTAGATTTAGATGTCCGTGCTAATTATGGCTGTACTATTATTGGCATCCAACGAGCAGGAGAAACAATTGTCTCTCCATCCGCAAATGAAGTAATCCATCAGGGCGATATTCTCATTATGGTTGGCAGTAATGACTGTTTATATAGATTCGAAGAAAAAGCATTAAGATAATCTTTTAGAAAAAATATAATAGAAATAGACTCTGCATGAGAAGGCTTTCAATACAGTCTTCTCTTTTTTATTGCCCCCCTCATTCCTTAAACTCCATTTTATCCAACGTTTAATCCTATTCTCACTGGGTATTAAGTAGAATACATTAAGGCTGATTAAAGTTGTTGTTAATAGGAAACATATAAATTTCCTGAGCTCATTGGAACGAATAATTTTACTGATGTAAAAATCAACTTATTCCTATACGAAACAACATTCTTTAAAAATGCCTAATTTAAATCAAGGAGTGAAGAGTATGTACTATAACTGGAATTGGAATTCCTTTTGGGACAAGCTACCTGATTTTATTCTAGCAGTGGTCGTTTTAATTATCGGGTGGATTATTGCAAAAATTATAGAAAAAGCCCTCTATAAAGGACTGCAAAAAACAAATGTAGATGAGAAAATTTTCCCAGACGGAAAACCCAAAAAATATTCATCTGAAAAGATAATTAGTAAGATCGTATTCTATCTATTATTGGTTTTTGTCTTTACCCTATTCTTTAATATACTAAATTTAACGGTAATTACTTCTCCGTTAGTAAATCTGCTTTCCACCATTCTAGGAGCAATTCCAAATATTTTAAAGGCTGCATTAATTCTATTAATTGCCTGGGTAGTTGCTTCCGGATTAAAGTATCTTATTAAAAAGACAGGAAGCACTCTAAAGGTTCATGAGAGATTACAGAAATGGAATCTTGCAGAAAAGAATAACCCACAAAACATAATGGATAAAGTAGCTAACATTGTATTCTATTTAATACTATTGTTATTCTTACCTGCTATCCTAGGTGCCCTTAACTTATATGGTGTTTCTGAACCATTTGCGAATATGCTTCAAAACATGCTTGCTTTCTTACCAAAACTTTTAGCAGCAGCATTAATCGTTTTAGTAGGCTGGTTTGTTGCAAAAATAGTACGTACAATTCTAACAAACTTCCTACAAGCAATCGGCACAGAAGCCTTAGCTAAACGCTTAGGTATTAACAAGCTTCTTGATAATGTAAGCATATCTTCTGTTATCGGGAACATTGTGTTCATTTTCATTCTCATCCCAACTGTTATTTCAGCGCTTGAGAAATTAGACATTCAAGGAATTTCTCAACCAGCTATTAACATGTTAAATGATATTCTAACAATGATTCCTAATATTGCGACAGCCATTATCCTTATCTTAATTGGTATTTGGATAGGCAAATGGGTAAAACAAATGGTTGTTACTTTATTAGTTAAACTAAGCTTAGATACCTATGTAAGAAAAATGGGTATAAACGCTAATACTAGTATTTCCAACATTATTGGGACAATTGTTCAAATTCTGATTGTTTTCTTATTAGCTGTACAAGCTTTAAATATTGTCGGACTTGAAATTTTAGTTACACTTTCTACCGCTGTTATTGCTTACTTACCAATGGTGATTGCTGCTATTGTCATTATTGGCGTCGGCTTATGGCTAGGTTATCTCGTACAGAAACTACTAAGCAGCGTTTTACAAGGCGGTCACTTTAAAGTGTTACCGGTTATCGCTAAATATGCGATTATCACTTTGTCTGTCTTTATGGCACTTGACCAATTAAAAGTAGCTTCTTCTATTGTCAATGCTGCCTTTATCTTAATCCTTGGCGGTCTTGCATTAGCATTTGGTCTTGCCTTTGGACTCGGCGGCAGAGAATTTGCTAAAAAACGTTTAGATAAACTGGATAGAAAAATGGAACAAACTTCTATTCAAAAACCAAATGATGATAATACTTTAAATAGCTAATCAATGTATAAAGGACAGGCGAAAAATTCTCGTCTGTTCTTTTTCTATATAGGTAAGACGATGTATTTTTACAGTATCTTCAAAACGGCTATTGTTATGAAACCCGTTTCATAGTTTAATCTAATTAGGAGAGTATAGACCAGCGTTATATACCAATTTCATTATTCGGTATAGCGTGATGGTTTTGCTCTTACATAAATTATGGTATGTCTGTATCCAACAGTTCATAGCCTTCTACTAGAGTCGAAAGCGGTACAATATCAGCATCTTTTTGATAAAGTGGAATGTACTCCTTTAAAACACTTACTACAGCTGGCCCAGAAACTCCGACATGGCCAATCGCAATAAATTCCTGTTCTGTATCTAGCTTTTTCGCTAATCGACTAGCTTGCTTATTAATATATTGACTTGTATATATATGATCAAAAAAAAGATCATTTTCTAAATAAGGGACATTTAATTCCTCGGCTAATTCCTTTATGACACTATTGCTTGTTGTCTTACTGTCTAAATAATAAAGACTATGGTTTCGACATTCTTCTAGAATAATCTTCATTACTCTTTTATCTTCCGTCGCCTTTGAACCCATATGATGATTCATCCCAACCGCATAAGGAATACTTTCAATCGCATCCTTCACCCGTTTTCTAATTTCTTGATCTGATAAATCTGTTGTAATAGCACCTGGTCCAAGCCAGCTCTTTTTCCCTTTTTTTGGTTCTAGCGGCAGATGAACGATCACTTCATGCCCTTTTTTATGGGCACGAATGGCATCTTCCTTACTTGTAGATAGAAAAGGCATTATTGCAACCGTAATAGGAACAGGTAGATTGAGCATCTCCTCTGTCCCCTTCATATTATTACCAAAATCATCAATGACGATGGCAAGCTCTTTTCTAACTTGATTTTTAGATGGAGCTGCCTCCTGAGCGGAGATTCCTAGCGGAAACGTAAGAAAACAGAAAAAGCATATTATTTTTTTCATGTTATAACCCACCTTGTTTTTCGTTAGTATTTTCTATAACAGGCGGTTACATACAAAAACAGCCCGCTAAAAATTTAGCGAACTGTCTTGTTTCTTTATTTCCGATGCATCTTAAACTCCAAGAATAAATCATTATATTCTGCTAGAGAACGATGACCAAGATTTTCGTATACTTCTAATTTAGATGTCAATTCTTCATCTGGATAGAAACGTTCATCCCCAGTAATATCCTCTGGCAAAAATTTCATTGCCGCTTTGTTAGGAGTAGAATAACCGACATATTCTGTATTTTGAGCAGCATTTTCAGCATCTAGCATAAAATTAATAAATTGATGAGCCCCATCAATATTCTTGGCTGTTTTTGGAATAACCATATTATCGAACCATAGATTAGATCCTTCTTCTGGAACAACATATTCTACATCTTCATTTTCCCACATAATCTCAGCAGCCATTCCAGACCATAACACACCGATTGATGCTTCTTCATTTTCAATGAGCATACGAATTTCATCGCCTACAATTGCCTTTACATTTGGTGTTAAAGTATCCAATTTTTCCTTTGCTTCCCGCAAGTGATCATGATCTTTATCATTTAAAGAGTAATGTAAGCTATTTAAGCTCATCCCCATGATTTCTCGTGCACCATCTATCAGCATAATTTTATTTCTTAAATCCTTATCCCATAAATCATTCCAAGAAGTAATTTTCTTATTATCAAGCATTGCTGGATTATAAACAATTCCTACTGTTCCCCAGAAATAAGGAATTGAGTATTTATTGTCTGGATCAAAGGAAAGATCCATAAATCGGCTGTCTATATTTTTCAAGTTAGGAAGCTTCGAATGATCAATCGGAATTAATAAATCTTCTTCCTTCATTTTATCGATCATGTATTCAGAGGGAATCGCAATATCATAGCTTGTTCCTCCCTGCTGAATCTTTGTCATCATTGCCTCATTGGAATCAAAGGTTTCATAAATTATCTTAATCCCTGTCTCCTCTTCAAACTTAGAAATTAAGTCTGCATCAATGTAATCTCCCCAGTTATATACCGTTAATGTCTTACCACTCGTATACCCTCTGCTTGAATTTAATTGATGAACAATAAATAGCAGGATGAAGGCCAGTGCAAAAATAACAATTAATCCACGAATGAGAGACTTCATTTTCTCACCCCCGCTTGTGGAGTTTTATTAACTCGTTGCGTAATGAAATAGTAACCAATGACAAGAAGCAACGTAAATAAGAATAATAAGGTCGATAATGCATTAATATTTAAAGAAATCCCTCGTCGTGCTAAAGAATAAATCTCTACTGATAAGGTGGTAAATCCATTACCTGTTACAAAAAATGTTACAGCAAAGTCATCTAAAGAATAGGTTAATGCCATAAAGAAACCAGCAAATATTCCTGGTGAAATATAAGGAATAATGACTTTTGTCAATACATCCTTCCAGCTTGCTCCAAGATCTAAGGCAGCATCGACCAAAGTCGGACTCATTTCTTCCAGCTTAGGTAAAACCATAATCACAACAATAGGAATCGAAAAAGCTATATGTGACAACAGAACAGAAAAGAATCCTAATTTGATTCCAATGATCGT
This sequence comes from Niallia sp. FSL W8-0177, assembly GCF_038006285.1. NCBI lineage: Bacteria > Bacillati > Bacillota > Bacilli > Caryophanales > Bacillaceae > Niallia > Niallia sp. FSL W8-0177. The sequence continues at coordinate 4,642,830 of NZ_JBBOUX010000001.1, read as the reverse complement.
AAAAAAGATTAAGAAGGAAGCACCAATAATAACATCAGGGCTTACAATAAGCACATTGTTTAAAGACAAAATAGAATTCCTCAAGCCCTTTTTTCTCATTATAGAAATACTAATAGCCCCAAGTACTCCAATGATAGTTGATACTGCGGCAGACAAAAGAGCAATAATAATCGTATTTAACACAATTACGAGCAGTCTTGTATCTTGAAATAACTCCTTATACCAGCCAAGTGTAAAGGAATCAAAATCATGCATGGTTCCCCCGCTATTAAACGAGTAAAAAATCAGATAAAAGATAGGGGCATATAATATGATAAAAACAATGCATAAATACAATACAGACCATTTGGATAGCTTTTTCATCTTATATCCCTCTCTTTCTGTTCCCTGTAAGAACCATGATGATAATCATACTAATAATCAAAAATACAGCTATCGTCGAACCCATTCCCCAATCTTGTGTAATTAGGAAATGCTGTTCAATCGCAGTACCTAATGTGATGACACGGTTACCTGCAATTAAACGAGTGATCATAAATAGGGATAGAGCTGGAATAAATACAGCTTGGCACCCAGACTTTACTCCATTTAATGTTAGAGGAAAGACAATTTTTTTAAATGTCGTCCAAGATGACGCTCCTAAATCCTGAGACGCATCTACTAAGCTAGGATTCATCTTCTCTAATGCATTGAAAATAGGCAGAATCATAAAAGGAATAAAGATATACACACTTACAAATAGAAAGCTGAAGTCTGTAAATAATATTTGTTGTTCACTGATTCCAAGAAAATCGAGCATCTGATTGGCTGCACCATGTGTTCCAAATATCCCTAAGAATGCATATGCCTTTAATAAAAGATTAATCCATGATGGTAAAATAATTAATAACAGCCATAATTGCTTATGCTTCGTTTTAGTTAATAAATACGCAGTCGGATATGCAATAATCAAGGAAAAGAACGTTATTAAAAAAGCATACCAAAAGGAACTTAACGTCATTTTCAAATAAACTGGTGTAAAGAACTTCTGATAATTTTCAAACGTAAATACCCCTTCAATATCAAAGAAAGAATAATAAACAACAAGTGCAACTGGAGCAATAACAAAAAGTACAATCCATAGATAATAAGGGACCGTATACCATTTAGTACTACTTTTCATTGGCTGCCCCCTCATACGCTTCTAGGCGTTTATCAAACTCTTCTTCTGTTTCCCCAAGGCGCATAACATGAATAGCCTCTGGTTCAAAGTAAAGGCCAATTTCGGTTCCTACCGTTGCTTTCTTTGTAGAATGAACAAGCCATTCATTTCCATCCTCGTCATACCCACAAATCTCGTAATGAACGCCTCTAAATAATTGAGAGTCTACCTTTACCTTTAATTTACCTGCTTCTAAAGAAGTAATTTCTAAATCCTCTGGGCGTATTACTACTTCTACTGCTTCATTATCGTCAAAGCCACCATCTACACAATCAAAAGTTTTACTGCCAAAATGGACAACAAAATCTTTTTTCATTGTTCCTGGTACAATATTGGATTCCCCGATAAAGTCTGCTACAAAACGATTAATTGGTTCATCATAAATATCAGTTGGTGTTCCGCTTTGCTCAATGCGTCCTTTATTTAACACAAAGATTTCATCTGACATGGCCAAAGCTTCTTCCTGATCATGTGTCACAAAGATAAAAGTAATCCCTAATCTTCTCTGTAATTCTCTTAACTCATATTGCATTTCTGTGCGAAGCTTTAAATCAAGTGCAGATAATGGTTCATCGAGAAGAATAATTTCCGGTTCATTTACAATGGCTCTTGCAATTGCAACACGCTGTCTCTGTCCACCAGACATCTCACTGATTTCTCTATTCTCGTAGCCTTCCAAGTTAACAAAACGTAGAGCCTCTTTCACTTTTTCTTCGATTACTTGCTTCTTCCATTTTTTTATACGAAGACCAAAGGCCACATTTTCAAATACATTTAAATGGGGGAATAGCGCATAATCTTGGAAAACGGTATTTACCTGTCTTTTATTTGCAGGTATTTTATTAATCAGCTTACCGTTAAAGTAAATATTTCCTTCTGTCGGTTCCATAAATCCAGCAATTAATCGTAAAACAGTCGTTTTTCCACAGCCAGATGGACCAAGCAGTGTATAAAATTTACCTCGCTCAATTTCAAAGCTTACATTTTCTAAAACAGTTGTATCTTGATCATAACTCTTTGTTACATTTTCAAATTGAATAATATGCTGCTCAGACATAATATCCCCCTCTTCATTGATTTTTCTATTGTTTATGAATTCTTCTTATAAGTAAGAATCTGTGGCTACAAGAATTAATTCCGTTACACCATCTGCTAGATTTATTAATTGATGTTCCTCTGTTGCATGATAGTAAATAGATTCCCCTTTTTTTGCCCGATACTCTTGTCTGCCTAATTTCAGCAGAATTTCGCCTTCTACTACATATGCAAATGTTTCCGATAAAGAAGGTTCAAATATTTTAAATTCTCCATTCTTAGAAAAGAATAGCCGTATTGGTTCCATTTCTTTTTCATTTGATTCAGGAACTAGCCATTGAATCCGATACCCTTTTTCCTCATCAGAAAAATCCGTTATATCATCCTCTGTATAAACCACCTTCTGTTTTCGCTCTTCATCATCGAAGAATTCTTTCGGTGTACATCCTAAAACTTCTAAAATATCAAAAAATGTCTCAATGGAAGGAGAACTTAAATCCCTCTCCAGCTGGGATATATATCCCTTGCTTAAATCAGTTCTCTCACCTAACTCTTCTTGTGTTAATCCTTTTTTCAACCGTAAATTCTTTATTTTTTTTCCGATTTCCATGATTCAACCTACTTTTTGTTTAGAAATAGTAAACTTGAAGGCACAAAAGTTCTGTATAACTAAACTTAAAGTTTACTTATACCCAGTTATTATACATTAATTTCTTTAACTTTCAATCCTTTTTTCGGTCTATGGACTATTTTTCAATAGCATTCATATAAATTATTTCTATAAGCAAAAATGCCCCATAACAAAATGTTTTAGAAAAGCTCGTAGTGTTTATAAACAAAACACCGTTCTACAAAACATTTTTTATGGGGCAATTACAATCTTTTATTACTCTTCTTTCCCTATCTCTAGTGGTATATACTTTCCGTTATCTATTTTTTCAATTTTTTCAAAATGAATCAGCTTTTTTAAAGATGCATTGCAATATGCAGAAGCATCATAGGAATCTCTACCAACTCTTATTCCAATCTCTGTAGGGCCAATCCCTACTTTTCCCCCTTTTTCCTTATACAAATCACACAGTGCATTATAAATATTTTGATCTTTTTCCGTAATTCGTAGTTTGGAATATTGCTTCAATCTTTATTCCTCCTATTGCTCCCTTTTTAATGCAGCTATTAACAGATTTCTTTTCCCTTACATTACTATTCTTTTCGTGTAAATTTTCCATATATCATATATACTGTCTAAGTCTGCTAATTTAAGCATACTAATCCTTTATAAAAATTACAGGCTTTTATGCTTTTTTTTTCAAAAATAGATAATACGTTTCAAAATCCTAATTGTTAATAGGGCAAAAGGTTCATTTCAATATATTGAACACCTCTTCCTCTTTCCTATTTTTTTGGTAATCAATCCCCTATTGGTAAATGCTGTTTTTTTAACTTTTTTCCCCTTATTCCGGAGAGGCTAATCTCTCATTTTGTTCAAAATAATGAACAAAATAGAAAAAAAGAAAAACCACTTGAATTATTCAAGTGATTTTTCTAGGTAGTATTAATGTTCTCTGTTTAGTTTATGGTGCTTTTTAAACATGAAATGTTCCCCATAAGAAGGAAACAATTTTAACTTTTTTAATTCTTTTGGATGTTTAATCATCATTTCTTTTAATAATTCTTTTGGCTGTTTATTTTCTGTATCAATCCCTAACTCTTTCGCTTTCTTCATAATTTGTGTATCTCTTATCTCATCGGCAATTTGCTTAAAATCTTTTCCTTCCGTTTGGATATTAAGCTTTTTTGCCTCAGTCATAATCATTTTTTCTTGCACTTCTTTGCCTAGTTGCTGTATTGTTTTTTCTTTTGTATCTATCCCCAGCTCTTTTGCCTGTTTCAAAATTTTCGCCTCAAACACTTCTTTCATTAATGTTTTGGCATCTTTCCCCTCTGTGCTAATTCCTAGCGACTTTGCTTCTTCTTTAAGATGAGCAGTATGTACTTCCATCGCTATTTGTTGTAAATCTTTTCCCTCTGTTTTTATTCCTAATTTTTGAGCTTCCTTCTTTATTAATACTTCATGGATTTCTTTTTTTATCGCAGCTGGGTCTTTACCTTCTGGCTTTATTCCCAAACTTTTTGCCATTTCTATTAAAAACTGTTTATCTTCTTGGGTTATCTCTCTTTTTTCTGAAGCTGGAGCTGCACTTACTAAAGAACAAAAGCCGGTTAATGCTATAGTAGTTAGCATTAACAGCGTTATTATTTTTTTCATCTAACTCGTCCTTTCCATTTAAATAAGTAATTTTATACCTTCATAGCCTTTCCTCTTCTTTATTTTATATGTAAGATTTTCCTAAAAATAATTTAATTTGCTTTTTCGCATTTCTTCTATATTCTTTTTTCATATCTAAATAAAGATATATGCTTAACCATTAGACATCTAAAGCTCCTTCTGCTATTTTACATATATACCATATTTGCTGGAGATGAGTTTATTAGATGAGTAAATTTACAAAGGAATATATTATAACCATGGAGGATATTGTGAGAGAAGGCGATCCTATCCTTCGTGAAAAAACAAAGGAAGTATCTATTCCTCCTACTGAAGAGGATATAAAAGAGTTGCAATGCATGCTGCAATATTTGAAAAACAGTCAGGATCCAATCTTGTCAAAAAAATACCAACTACGAGCAGGCGTAGGATTATCAGCAAACCAAATTGGCTTAAATAAACGAATGTTTGCGAGTTATATTAGGCAAGAAAACGGTGAAGCATTGGAATATATGTTAATCAACCCTAAGATCATTAGTCATTCTACTGCCATGACCTATATTCCTGAGAGTGAAGGCTGTCTTTCTATTGATCGATCCATTGTAGGCTATGTTCCTCGCTATCGTAGAATAACGGTTCGAGCATACAATATACATGGAGAAGAAGTAAAAATTAAATTAAAGGATTACGAAGCAATCGTTTTTCAACATGAAATAGATCACTTAAACGGAATACTATTTTATGATCATATCAATAGTAAAAACCCATTTGAGCTTCCTGCCAATGTGGATATTACTCCTTTATATTAAATGACTTTTATTTCTACAGTCTGAATAAAAAAAGCAGATAGCATTTGCTATCCGCTTTTTTATTTATTTTTTATCTTTTTGATCTTTTTGATCTTTTTCTAACTTATTATCAATTTTATATTTTGAAGTAGCTTCATTTAACCAAGTACCAGCTTTTTCTTGAACCTTTTGTGCTAATAAGGCTTCTTTAATTTTCGCTTTTGAATCTTCTAATGTTGCTTCTTTTGCTTCTTTTTTACCAGTTACTTTAATAATATGGTATCCAAAATCTGTTTTAACTGGGTCGCTAATTTCATCTACTTTCATTGAGAACGCCGCTTTGTCAAAGGCTTCAACCATTTTTCCTGAAGTAAAGTATCCTAATTCTCCACCTTTATCTTTTGTTTGTGTGTCAGTAGAATATTCTTTAGCTAATTTAGCAAAGTCTTCCCCGTTGTCTAACTTCTTCTTCACTTCTTTTGCCGTTTTTTCATCTTTTACTAAGATATGACTTGCCTCCACTTGCTCTGGAGTGCCAAAACTTGCTTTATTATCTTCAAAGTATGTCTTAATTTCATCATCCGTAATTTCGATAGATGGCTCAAGAATTTTTGTTACTTTTAGATTTTGTTCCACTTGTTCTTTAAATAAATCTTCTGTCATCCCATTTTGAGCTAACAACATATTAAAGGTTTCTTGTCCACCGTACTGTTTAATCATCTTGTCCAATTCTGCTTGGACGTCTTTATCCGTTACTTTCACTTTCGCTTTATCAGCTTCAAGATCTACTACTTTATTAGAGATCATCATATTTAATACAGTTGCGCCATATTGTTTGTTTAGCTCTTTATTTAGTTGCTCTTGTGTAATCTTTTCCTTTTCCACTGTTGCGACTGTTTTACTTCGTTGTGTTAGATAAACTGCTCCTATTATTAACGCTACTAGTACTACCACTAGAATAGGAATAAGAACCTTCTTATTTTTCATATTAAGCTAAAATCCTCTCTGCACAAAATTTTGGATATAATAGGCATACCCCTATTATAACTCTTACACTATATTATCATATAATTATGACGAAATTATTAACAGATTTAAAAAAAATCCATCCTATTACAAAATAAGATGGAATTTTTTCGACAAATTTCGTATGTTTCACATGAAACGTGTCGATTAATTTATCGTATTATTACTTGTTAACGTTAATTCCACTTTTTGAGATTTGCCATCTCTATAAATTTCTAGTTTTACTTTATCACCAATTTTCACTTCTGAATATAGATATTTTCGTAAATCTGTTGAGTTAGCTACTTTTTTCCCATCAATGGCGACAATAACATCCTGAACTTTTAAGCCTGCTTTAGCAGCGGCAGAATTAGCATCAATATTAGTAATCATTACTCCTTTTGACACTTTATTTGGAAGGTCTTCCAAATACATACGAGGGACTTCTTCTAAGCTTGCTAATCCTACTCCAAGATATGGACGTTCTACTTTCCCTTTTTCAATAATTTCATTCACAATTGGGATAAGATCATTACTAGGAATCGCAAAACCTAGCCCTTCTACACCTGAATCACTAATTTTCAAACTATTTATACCAATTACCTCTCCTGATGAGTTGATTAAAGCTCCTCCACTGTTACCAGGATTAATAGCTGCATCGGTTTGAATAACATTAAATTCCCAATCACCAGCAGATGTATTTACTGTAATGCTTCGATCTACAGCACTTACTATACCTTGGGTGACTGTTCGAGACAGCTCTTGCCCAAGTGGATTACCAATAGCCCATACTTGATCGCCAGGTCTCAATGTAGAAGAATCGCCAAAATTGATAATATCAGAAGCATATTTAGCATCAATTCTTACTACCGCTAAATCAGTTAAAGCATCTGCCCCAATTAGCTTAGCCTCCGTTTTATCCCCGTTATAAAGGGAGATTTCTAACGCATTTGCTCCTTCGATTACGTGGTTATTTGTCACTATATATGCATATTGATTATCTTTCTTAAAGATAATACCAGATCCAGACCCAGATTCTACATCACTGGAATTCTGAGAAAATGGATTTGATTGCTTTTGCATGTTTACAATCCCTACAATTGCTTTAGAAGATGACTCCACCATATCCGCAATAGCTATTGTGCCATCACTTGTTTTTGTATTCGATGTTGTATTCGCAGTAATTGCCCCAGTCTGTTTACCTTCCACTTTATTAGATAACTCCTCTACCTGCTTTTCGAGCTTATCATAAGAATCATTATAAAGGTCTGTATGGGGAATTGTGAAAAATGTTAAGGCTGAACCAACAACACCTGCTGCTAACAAGGAAAGAAACCCTTTTGTTTTCGAAGTATCTTTTCGAGCATTTTCTTGTTCTTCTTCTTTATCAAGATGAACTTGCTCTTTTTCAGCAGTATATTCCGCTTCTTCTGGCTTGTTTATTTCATCCTTTTCTACAGGATCTTCTGAAATGACTTGATCTTCCTTCTCTGCTACTAATTCTTCGCCCCCAAGGTTAGTCTCTTCAGCCTCAGGACGATCTTTCTCCCATTCATTTCGTTTTTCCAAATCACTCATCGCTTGTTCCTCCTATTTCCAATATCAACATTACATTTATTTCAGTTCATTATTTTTCTTTTCATTTCTAATATTTGTTTATACATACATAGTAACCATCATATATGAATAAATTATGAACAAAGTTTGAAAAGACATAGAAGAATTCTAGAACATTTTATTCCATCAGATAACCTATTCGTTACTTTTCTTCTGGAAGAGGGAAGAAAAGAGTGAAGGTAGTGCCTTTTCCTTTTTCGCTCGACACTTTAATATCCCCTTCATGGAACTGAACTAATTGCTTAACAATAGATAAACCAAGTCCAAATTCGCCGTAAGGGTTATTAGTTCTAGAGATATCCGCTTTATAAAACCTTTTCCAAATGTTTTCTATTTCATGAGCATCTATACCAATTCCAGTATCTTTTACCTCTATGATTGTTTTGCTTGCTTCCGTTCGTCCTTTTAACCATATACTTCCGTTCTCGGTAAACTGTATACTGTTTTTCGTGATGTTCATAATGATTTGGATAAGCCGATCATAATCAGCATAAATCACTGCGTCACTATCCACATCAACGTAAATTTTAACACCATTTTCCTCTGCTAAAATAGACAGCTGGTCATCAATTATTTCCAATACTTCTTGGAGGGAAATAAACTCCTTCATTAGGACAATTTGGTTGGAACGTATTTTATCATAATCAAGATTCTCATTTACTAATCGGATAAGCCTTTTTGCCTCATGGCTAATTAATTTCAGACCTTTCTCCCGCTCATTTTCTGGTATCATATTATTGTTTAATCCTTCTATGACACCGCTTATCGTCGTTAAGGGGGTCTTTAATTCATGAGAAACATCTGACATAAATTGGCGTCTCCGATTTTCTAGTGCATCAATTGCTTCCTTCGACTCTCTCAAATTATCTACCATCTGATTAAAATCTTCCCCTAATTCTCCAATCTCATCAAATGTTGAAGAGGAAACTTTCACAGTATAATCTCCTTCTGCAACATGGCTTGTAGCTTCCTGAAGCTTTTTTATCCGATTGACATGTACTCTTGAAAAAATAAAGCTCATTAATAAGGCAATCGCAAAAACTAGAAAAAGAGTATAAAGCAAATAACGATTGATTTCCTGAATCATCTCCTTTGATTCTACAAGAGGAGAAGTTAAAATAATTCCTCCAACCACTACATCATTAACAGAATACGGAATTGCAACTAAAGCTACCTCTTGGTCTCCTCTTTTTGTACTAGGTTTAATAACTGTACTGCGACCATCCTTTATTTCATCCCACTCTGCATGAGTAATATTGATATCCAAATCCTTTCCAAAAGACCAAATACGATTTCTTTGTGTATTGAAGATGCCGATCGTTATCCCAGTGCCTTTTAGTTCTTCAGAATATCGTAATAACGTAGAATAAGTTGCAGCAGACCATAAATCAGCTCCTTGAACGTCCTGGACAATATTATATCCGTATCCCTTTAGTTCTTCTGCCTTCATAGAGAAAACCAATTTCTCAATATAATGTGAAAAAACAAGACTTAATACTAATAGGGCTACAAGAATAACGCTTAAGTGACTGATTAGCTGCTGATAGATGTATTTAATTCTCATTTATTACCACCGCTTCATCAAATTTATATCCTCCATCATATCATATTTATTGCCATTACTAATTAAAGCTACTTTTCTTGGCTTTGGACAATATTGTGGATTTTCGCGAATTGCGAGAAGTTTTTCGCGAATTATTAATGATTTTTCGCGAATAAGTCACATATTTTCGCGAATAAAATCTCCGCCAGAAAAGTTAAAAACATATAAAAAGGCCATTTAAAAGATATCTCCTTTAAATGGCCACCGTTATTGACTTATTTCTCGTGAAAAACTTTTTCTGCAAGGAGAAGTCCACCTGTAATTCCAGCATTATCTCCTAAACCTGGTCTAACAATATATTCATTCATTTTATCCTGCACCTCCGGGTAGGAAACATACCCGTTTAAGAGCTCGGTCAAATAGCGATGAACATGTGTTAATACATGCTCCTGATTCATAACGCCGCCGCCAAGGATGATTTTTTTAGGTGAGAGAATGAGAATATATTGCATAAGAGCTTGCGCAATATAATAGCCTTCCATCTCCCAGACTTCCTCTTTATCACTTAAATGAAAGGCCTTCTCGCCCCAGCGTTCTTCAATTGCCGGCCCAGCCGCTAATCCTTCTAAGCAATCTGCATGGTATGGGCATCTGCCTTTATAGCTATCTTTGGGATGTCTTCTTACTAAAATATGGCCCATTTCTGGGTGCGTTAATCCTTGCAGCAATTCCCCATTAATATACGCCCCAGCGCCAATCCCTGTACCAATCGTTATATATAAACAATTATCCACACCTTTCGCAGCGCCTAGCTTTGCTTCTCCTAGTGCGGCAACATTTACATCTGTATTAAAACCAGTTGGAACAGAAAATTCATCTTCTATTGTTTTTAGTAATGGATAGTCCTTCCATGCAAGCTTTGGCGTCGTTGTTATATTTCCATATGTAGCATTGTTTTTATCAACATCAATAGGACCAAACGAGCCGATTCCAATTGCGTCAACGGAAAACTTTTTAAAGAAAGCAATAACCTCTGGCATCGTTTCTTCCGGTGTTGTTGTTGGAATAGATATTCTTTCTTGGATATTTCCTTTTGCATCCCCTACTGCACAGACAAATTTTGTTCCACCAGCTTCAATAGCGCCGTATAGTGACATGGTTTCTCTCTCCTTATAAATGGTTTTGTATACTTACTGTTTTGTGTCAGCCGGAAAAACTATTCCCGTTTGTCTTCTTACCTCATCCATTACTTCCATTACCGCTAAAGAAATATCAAAAGAGTTAATAGAGGATTCGGTTTTTCCTGCCTTAATCAATTCTATAAATTCTTGCGCCTCATAAAACATCGAAGCTTCCTTCTGAGGAAGAGTAAGATTCTCCCCTTCTCCATTCCTTGGAATAAACTCTACTTTTGTAGGAGTGTTCATTTGATTGATTATTAGATTGCCATCTTCTCCTTGGATTTCAGACGGAATATGAGAGTTGGTTATTTTCGAATATATGAGAATGACATCCATATCTGGATACGCTAGAATAATGCTTCCCTCACCGTCAACACCTGATTCCAATAAGAAACTATTAGCCTTTACTTTCTCCGGTTTTCCAAAAAGAAGTACCATAGGGTAAAGACAATAAACACCAATATCCATTAATGCTCCATTTGACAGCTCTGGCTTGAATGCATTTAATACCGTTCCTTGCTTATAAGCATCATACCGCGAAGAATACTGACAATAGCTTACAAATGCACGTCTGATTTTTCCAAGTTTATGTAAATTTTCTTGAACAACTTTAAAATTAGGAAGAAATGTTGATTTGAGTGCCTCCATTAAAAGAACATCATTTTCCTTGGCTGCAGTAATCATTTCTTTCACTTCTGCTGTATTAGAAGCCATCGCTTTTTCTGTTAAAACATGCTTTTTATTTTTCAAAAATAGGATTGCCTGTTGCGCATGATAAGCATTAGGGCTTGCAATATATACAGCATCGATTTTATCGCTCTTTGCCATTTCTTCTAAATTAGTAAAAGTATGTTCCACATTAAATTTATCAGCAAACGCTTTCGCTTTGTCCGCTGTTCTTGAGTACACGGCATTTAATTGAAAATCTTCTATTTCACCAGCTGCCTTTATAAAAGATTCTGTAATCCAATTGGTTCCGATAACTCCAAATTTAATCGTCATCCAAAGTCCTCCTCATTCGATGAATATTCCCTTCTTCCCTTTTATTTTGGAGGGAAGTCCTAAAAAAAGCAACTATCTACTAGAATTTTTATCTTTTAAAAAGTGTCTATTTTTTTGCCACAAAAAAATCCAACAAGTAGTTTCTACTCATTGGATTCTATACGAAGCATTATTTGGAAATGGCTTCTGAAATTTCTTTGACCATTTCACTTGTTGACAGAAGACCGCCTCCTGATAGATACCAGTAACTAGGGTCTAAATAAACAATATGGTCATTTTTAGCTGCAGCAATTCCCTTTACAAGTTTGTTATCAAGGACCTTCTCAGCAGAAGACTCCCCACCAACAACTGCTCCTCTATCTACAACAAATAAATAGGCCGGATTTTTTTCTGCTACATATTCAAAAGTAACCTTTTGTCCATGTGTGGAAGCTTCAATATTTTCATCTGCTGGTGCTAACCCAAAAACATCATGAATAATGCCAAAACGAGAATTTTTCCCATACGCACTTATGCTTCCATCATTCACCAATAAGATTAAAGATTTGCCATCTACTGCTTTTGCCTTTTCGTTAAGTGCAGCAATGTCTTCATCTATTTTTGCTAATTCTTTGCTAACCTCTTGTTTCTTCTCAAAAATCTCTCCAATAATATTCATATTATGCTTAAAGGAATTCATATAGTCTGTTGTGTCAACACCAAGATATACAGTTGGGGCAATTTTTTTCAATTCTTCATACGCAGCTGACTGTCTTCCAGAAATAAAGATTACATCAGGTTCTAATTCGCTAATTGCTTCGAAATCTGGCTCTTTTAAACTACCTACATTTGTATATTTTGAATCTTCATATTTAGAAAGATATGGTGGAATATTAGCCTGTGGAACCCCAGCTACTTCTATTCCTAATTTGTCTAATGTATCTAAAACACCAAAATCAAAAGCAACAACTGTTTTAGGGTTTACTTTAACTGTATCTTCTCCTAATTCGTGTGTTACTTTAATTTTTGCTGATTTCTCGCTACCTTTATTTGTATCGGCATTCGATTTTTCTGTATTTCCACATGCAGCTAACACTGCAAGAATGCATGTTAATAATAATAATAGGGAAAGCCTTTTCTTCATCTTTTAAACACCTCTAAATTTAATATATATAAATTAAATTGAATACATTGCATTTAAAGACAGAATACCCTATGATAAGGTATTATTAGCCTTTTTCCTTCCTCATTTTCCTAGAATGATTTAGGATTTTGCTAATATCTAATGGTAGTGTTATTATGGTTTTCTTCTGGCGAAGGGACTTATTTTTAAGTCAGCCATAATTACACTGCCCCCTTTCTATTTTTCTTCCACCATTAGCTTCTTTCTACAATGAATCAATTATTTATCCATAATTAGCTTTCATTTTTCATGCGAAATAAACACATATTCTTTGATTATTTATTTCTTCAATTTGCATATCCATTTCATAAATGTCTTTCAATACTTTTTGATTAATGATTTCTTTTGCTGGTCCATCATTTATGATTTTGCCATTCTTTAATGCTACGATATTATCGGAATAAACAGAGGCAAAATTGATATCATGGATTACGATTACTACTGTTTTCCCCAGCTCTTCTACTAATCTTCTTAAAACCTTCATTATTTGCACAGAATGCTTCATATCTAAATTATTTAACGGCTCATCCAAGAGGATATATTCTGTATCTTGAGCAATTACCATCGCAATATAAGCTCTTTGCTTTTGTCCTCCACTTAGTTGATCTATGTATTTATGCTGCATATCTTCTAATTCCATATATTTAATAGCTTCGTCTACCATTTTCTCATCAAGGTCATTTAATTTCCCTTGTGAATATGGAAACCGGCCAAAGCTGACAAGTTCTCTTACAGTTAAGCGGAGGTTTATATGGTTCGCCTGTTTTAAAATAGCAATTTTCTTGGCGAGATCATTGCTCTTCGATTTATCAATATGCTGTCCATCAATAAAGACATCTCCACTGTCTGCTTTCGTTAAGCGACTTATTACTGAAAGCAGTGTACTTTTCCCTGCTCCATTTGGTCCAATAAAGGAAGTAATTTTCCCTTTCTCTACTGAAAGAGAAACATTATCAAGCACTTTTTTGCTCCCATATTGTTTGGTAATATTCTTTACTTCTACCATGCTTTTCTCTCCTTTAGTAATAGATAGATAAAGTACACTCCACCTACAAAGTTAATTATCACACTGATTGTCGTTGAAAAAGTAAAGACACGTTCTACAATCAGCAACCCACCAACTAAAGAAATAATGCTCAATAAAATAGATCCAGTAATTAAAGTTCGGTGTTTATATGTTTTTAGAAATTCACGAGCTAAATTGACAACCAATAATCCAAGAAAGGTAATGGGTCCCACTAAGGCAGTGGAAATAGACACTAGGATCGACACCACAATTAGCATGCTGCGCACTACTTTTTCATAATCAATTCCTAAATTAATGGCTTGGTCTCTTCCTAATGACATGACATCAAAGAATTTACTATATCTCGTAACATATATAGATACTATAGCAACGATAATAATACTGATTATTAAAATATTTGTGTTTACATTATTAAAACTTGCAAACATTTTATCCTGGATAATAAGGAACTCATTGGGATCAATTAACACCTGCATAAAGGAAGAGAGACTAGAGAAAAAGCTTCCTAATACAATTCCAATCAATAGCAATAATAAGATGTTTTGATCTTCTCTCCTAAAGAATAGCTTATAAAGAATACTTGAGAAAAAAACCATTAAAGCGACAGATAACAAAAAATTAATATTGCTATTTATCACACTCATTGTACTTGAACCAAAAACGAAAACTACAACAGTTTGAATGAATAGATAAAGGGAATCTAGTCCTAAAATACTTGGTGTTAAAATACGATTATTAGTGATCGTCTGAAATACCATCGAAGTAAAGGCAATACAGCCACCTGTTAGAAGAATCGCGATGATTTTTATGGCTCTACGGGGAATCACATATTCCCAGTTATTACTACTGACCTTTATTAACATAAATATAGAAATTAATAATACTGCCAGTATAGCTAGTATTATAAGTTTTACTCTAGGTTGCATCATAAGACTTTCTCCTTACTAGTAAATACAAGAATACTCCACTTCCGATGACTCCCACCATCACACCGATCGATATCTCATACGGATAAATAATCACTCTTCCAAGAATATCACAGAATAATACAAAGACTGCTCCTAATAATGCCGTATGGGTCAAGCTATTTTTCAAATTATCTCCTCTGTATAACGAAACGATATTGGGAATGATTAGACCTAGAAAAGGAATCATTCCTACTGTCAGCAATACAACAGAAGAAACTAACGCTACGATAATTAACCCTATATTCACTACTCTTTTGTGATTGAGACCAAGATTAGTAGAAAAATCCTCACCCAATCCAGCAATTGTAAATTTATTTGCATATAAGTATGCAACAATAACCATCGGAATACTTATGTAAAGAAGTTCATAACGCCCTTCCATGATTAAAGAAAAATCACCTTGTAACCATGAAGACATATTTTGAATCAAATCATATTTCATTGCAAAAAAAGTGGTAATCGAGCTAACAATATTCCCTAGCATTAAACCAATTAATGGAATAAAGATAGCATCTTTAAATTTAATCATATTAAGTATTCGCATAAACAAAAAGGTTCCTCCGAGTGCGAATACAAAAGCGATTAACATTTTAATAATCGGGCTCTCGCCTGTAAAAAGCATTAAAGCTACTAATATCCCAAGTCTCGCCCAGTCCATTGTTCCAGCAGTTGTAGGAGAAACAAATTTATTCCTCGATATCTGCTGCATGATAAGTCCACAAATACTTAGACTAACACCAGCAATAATAATACTGACTAAGCGAGGAAATCTGCTAATCAAGAGAATTTCTCTCTGATCTGCTGTTAAATGAAAAATATTTTGTGGATGAATATCAATTACTCCTACAAATAGGGAGATGATAGATAAAACTATTAACATTATAGTTAAGTGTCTAATTTTCATAGTGCCAATGAGTAATATTACTCGTTCCCCTCACTCCCAACTTCATCGTAAATGATTTTCATTATCATTTAGATTCTTTCTTTATTTTATCATCTTTTTCTAGCCCGTCAATGCTTTTTAAAAGACCAAATGTAATTATCACAACATTTCAAAAATAACAATCCCTATTACCTAGTTATTTAGTCTTTTATATACAAAAAAAAGCCCCCAAATGGAGGCTTTTTTCTCACTTTATATTAGTAATGTACGTGTCCTGATGTCATTACCCAAATTGTTCCTCCGGCAACGACAATTGCGCAGAAGAAAGCATAAATGATATTAATAGTCTGTACTTGCCCTTCTCCTTCTGTGAGATGCATAAACATAAACAGTTGAAGAATTGCTTGAATAACAGCTAATGCTCCGATAATCCACATTACAGTAACCATTGGAAGATCTGTATATAACTTAGCCCCTACAGCTGCGAAGGTAAGTAATAAAGAAACAATAAAACCTGCAATATGACTAATTGGAAATTTTTCATTTTCATGATTTTTTGCCATCTTTTATTACCCTCCCATTTTCATTCTAGCAAGATAAACGAATGTGAAGATGAAAATCCACACAACGTCTAAGAAATGCCAGTATAAACTTATAATAAATGTCTTACGAGCAGTTGTTGGTGTTAAGCCATGTTTAAGCAATTGAATAATAATCAATATTGCCCAACCTATACCTAAGGATACGTGCAATCCGTGTGTTCCTAGCAATACAAAGAAGGAAGAAAGGAAGGCACTTGTCTGCATTGTCGCTCCTTCATGTACATAATGAATAAATTCATTTACTTCCACAAAGACGAAGCCTGCACCCAATGCTAAAGTGATAATTAACCATGTTAATAATCCTTTTAAATTTTGGCGGCGCATATACCAGATAGCGATCCCACAAGTGAAACTACTTGTTAATAGTAAAAGTGTTTCAATCATTACATCTTTTAATTTAAATAATTCAGCTGGAGTAGGTCCGCCTGCAAAGTTATCCTTTAAAGATCCATAGGCTGCAAATAAGGTAGCGAATAATACAACCTCCGCACCAAGGAAAATCCAGAAGCCTAGAATATTTAAACGACTTTGCTCTGTTTGATATTCTAGTGGTAAGGACTTATCGACTTTTGCCATTATTTCTCACCTCTCCATGCACGTTCCGTTTTCTTAATAACATCCAGTTTAATATGGTAACCTTCGTTATAATCAAAGGAACGAATTATTAAGCCTACAAAAATACCTAAGCTACAAATTGCAGCTGGAATAAACCATTCAAATATTAGGAAGAAACCGACAATACCAAATACAACACACATATAGAATGGAAGTCCAGAGTTGCTTGGCATGTGTATTTCTTCTAGTTCTTCTTCTTTTAATACTAAGCCTTCATTATTTTTCTTCATATACCAGAACGCATCTAATGCTTTTACTTCTGGAGTAATTGCAAAGTTATATGGCTGAACTGGTGAAGCTGTATGCCATTCTAGCGTTCTTGCATCCCATGGATCTGTAGAAATCTTTCTATCTGCATAACGAGTACTATAGTAGATGTTATAAACTAGCACTGCAAATCCAGCAGCAAGAATAAGAGATCCGATTGCTGATAACATGAACAATGGTGCAAATCCAGATTCCGCTGAGAAAGTATAAGAACGTCTTACTGCTCCTTTTAAGCCTAAGAAGAACATAGGCATAAAGGTTACATTAAAACCAATATTAAACAACCAGAAATGCCATTTTCCTAAACGTTCGTTTAATGCATAACCAAACATTTTTGGCCACCAGTAATAGAAACCAGCAAATACTGCATATACAACACCTGGTATTAATACATAGTGGAAATGAGCTACTAAGAATAATGTATTATGATATTGATAGTCTGCTGCAGCCATTGCAAGCATAACTCCCGTTACCCCACCAATTGTAAAGGTCGGAATAAATGCAAGCGCCCATAGCATTGCCGTTGTAAATTGGATACGTCCTTTTCTCATAGTAAACAACCAGTTGAAAATCTTAACCCCAGTTGGAACTGCGATTAACATAGTTGTGATTGAGAATACAGAGTTTACAACTGGTCCAGATCCCATTGTATAGAAATGGTGAACCCAAACAAGGAAACTCAATAATGCAATACCGACAATAGAAATAATCATTGAATTATAACCATATAGGCGTTTTTTCGAGAATGTAGCAATAACTTCAGAGAACATTCCAAATGCAGGCAAGATAACAATATATACCTCTGGATGTCCCCATAACCAGAATAGGTTATTCCATAACATCGCATTTCCTCCACCAGAAATCGTGAAGAAATGAGTTCCGAATAAACGGTCAAATGTCATTAATGCTAATGCAACAGTTAAAATAGGGAATGCAAACACAATAATTACGTTTGTAATTAATGAAGTCCAAGTAAACATTGGCATTTTCATTAAGGTCATCCCTTTAGCACGCATTTTCAGGATTGTCACAATAAAGTTAATACCTGTCATTAACGTACCAATACCTGCGATTTGCAGTCCAATTGCATAGAAGTTGTTTCCAACTCCTGGTGTGAATTCTTTCCCCGCTAGAGGGAAATAGGATGTCCATCCTGCATCAGGAGAACCACCAATTACGAAAGAAATATTGAATAGCATTGCTCCACTGAATGTTAACCAGAAGCTTAATGCATTCAATTGTGGGAACGCAACATCACGTGCACCAATTTGCAATGGAATAACTACGTTCATTAATCCAATCAATGCTGGCATCGCCATAAAAAGAATCATGATAACACCATGCGTTGTAAATACTTCATTATAATGCTGTGGATCTAAAAATTTCATTTCAGGAGCTGCTGTTTGATATTTCATCATCAACCCGTCTACTCCACCACGGAAGAACATTAATACGGCAACAATAATATACATGATACCGATTTTTTTGTGATCAACCGTTGTTATCCATTCATCCCATAAATATTGCCACTTCTTAAAATAAGTAACACCTACTACTATAGCAAGCATTGTTAGAATAATACCTATTTGAGCAGACAATATTAGGGGATCACCAGTAATAACAATGTCATCCCACTTAATGTGCATCCTTTTCACCTCCGTCAGACTCTTGATTCTTTTCAAAAGTTCTACCTGGATATCCATGAACTCGATATAACTCAGGGTTTAAATAATAGTTTGAGTCTCCACCTTTACCGTGGTCAATCCACTCTAAATGTGTATTAGAGAAAGTCATACGGCCTAAATGTGTAGGCTTGATAATTTCTCTGTATTTCTCTTCTGTTAACTTAGGGGCAGTTTCTTTTACTTCATCTACCCATTTATCATAATCCTCTACAGATTTTGCTTCGACATCAAACTTCATCTCCGCATAACCTTTACCGTTAAAGCTTGTATTTTGTCCTTCATAGTTACCTGGGTTATCTGCTACCACATAGAGATCTGTTTCAGCACCATACATCGTATACTTTTGACCAGCTAAAGCAGGGATCCAAAATGATTGCATCGTACCAGCAGAAGTTAATTTAAACTCAACAGGTACACCTGCAGGGATATTTACATAATTAACTGTTTCAATCCCCTCTTCTGGATAACTAAAAATCCATTTCCAATCTGCAGAAGTAACGTTAATCACTACTGGATCACGATCTTTATAATCTTTTGGCACATCTTCTAAAGCAAAGATTGTTTTTACAGTTGGAACCGTTAATGCAATGATTATTAAGAACGGTATTACAGTCCAAACAATTTCAAGCTTTGTGCTTCCATGTTCTTCTGGCTCATAATCCGCATTTTCTTTTGTTGCACGATATTTCCAAACTATGTAGCCAAATAGTGCAAAAACTACTAGACAAACAAAAGCCATTAATACAATTGACCAGTTAATCAAGTCCGTAATACTTCTAGCAACAGGACCTTGGGGGTCAAATACTACCATGGATTCACAGCCACTTAAAATGAATAATGGTACAATTGCTAAAAGCGAAACTAAAACTCCCTTTTTCATTTGTACAGCTCCTTCCATATAAGTTAAAATGTTAAATTATTCACAGAATGTTCGATATTTAGACACAGAACATTCATATTACAGAGGTAAAATAGGAATTATTACTACCTGTATGATGATATCATATCTTGAACCTATTATATGTGACAAAAAACGTAAGTATATTTTTACCAATTATCACATTTTCTATCCCTAGATTTTCCCATATTCAAGATTTTATCAACCTTTTTATTATAGCAGATACCATTTTTAAAATCCACGTCCATAATTATGTCACAAACTTTTTTACAAATTAGAGTATTTCTGCAAATCCTCTTTTAAAAACGCTTACATCAATTATAATTTATACTGGTTGCTTTTTCCATCATTTTGTTCGTGTTTTCCTTCTGTAAATAGATATTCCTCCTTTTATATAGTCTGTTATATTTATCACAGACTATATATAATTAAACCTCATTCTCTTTCCTAATTCTAACCATTATTTATCTCCAGTTATACAAAATATCAGAAACAAATCTTCTCTTCTTGCTGCTATAAAAAAAAGATAGAAATTTATACTGATACTAATAGCAGCTGCCACTAGTATCGGTATCTACTTCTATCTTTTGAAACGATTAATTTCCTAGTATTTCTTGTAATTTTCCTTTTACCTTTTCATTTACCTTTTTTGCATCTTCTTTAATCTCGTCTACTACTTTGCTCCATTTGGAAGAATTTTCTTTTATAGTCGTTTCTAATTCCTCTGCTTTCTCTTTAATTACCTTTTTTGTTTTTTCTACTTTTTTATTTACATTTTTATTATCCTTATTTGCAAGTCTATCACTGACGGATTGGACCTGAAAATTCTCTGGCTCCACATATTGTACGGCTTGATCCATAATTGTTTTAAAAATTGGTATGACATCACCTGAACTTTTACTTGGCAGATAATGCATCTTATCTGTTTTATCATATCCTAGCCACATCGACCCAACTAGATTAGGCGTATACCCTACAAACCATTGATCCTTTGTGCCAGAAATACTCGAATCCTCTAATTGAGTGGAGCCTGTTTTTCCTGCAAGTTGAAATCCTGTTATTTTTGCTCCTTGGCCTGTTCCGGATTTAATAACATCCAATAACATGGAGGTCATGTCATTTGTCACCGATTTGGAAGTAACTCTTGTCGACTTTGGCTCATATTCAGCCACAACGTTGCCTGTCGGTCCGACAATTTTTGTAATCAAATGACTTTCCATTCGGACTCCCTCATTAGGAAATGTAGAATAAGCGCTCGCCATTTGCAATGGTGAAACACCACTGTACATCCCGCCTAAAGCTATCCCAAGATATTCATCCTCTTTTTCATATGGAATGCCGAAGCGATCAAGGGATTTAAGACCATTTTCCAAACCAATTTTATCTAGCAGCCAGACTGCTGGCACATTTAAAGAGTCTTCTAATGCTTCATACATCGGAACTTCGCCTTTATAAGACTTAGTGAAGTTTTTTGGTTCATAATCACCCTTTTTGAAAGGCTTATCTTCAAGCATAGAGTCAATTTTATATCCTTTTTCTAAAGCAGGTGTATAAACAGCAAGTGGCTTCATCGTGGATCCTGGCTGTACTTTAATTTGAGTAGCTCGGTTAAAGCCTCTGAAAACTTGCTCTCCTCTTCCTCCTACTAATCCTCTCACTCCCCCAGTTTCCGGATCAAGTAAAACCGCTCCGCCTTGCACTAATGTACCATCAGAACTTCTAGGAAACAGGGAATCTCTTGCAAAAGTTTTTTCTAAGGTAGATTGAAGATTTTGATCCATCTCTGTATAAATCTTATATCCTCTTTTTAAAATTTCTTCTTGTGTAAGTCCATACTTGCTGATTGCTTCATCGATCACCGCGTCCACAAAGTAAGGATAATCTCTTTCAATAAAAGATCCTCCCCCATTTTCTAATACAATTTTTTCGTTTACTGCTTGCTGGTACTGCTCTTCTGTAATTTTTTTTAATTCTACCATTTTCTTTAGAACAAGGTTGCGGCGATTTATAGCACCATCATAATTGTTATAAGGATCTAATGCAGATGGAGCTTGCACTATTCCTGCTAGCAATGCAGCCTCACTAATAGATACATCCTTAATATCTTTATTAAAATATTTCAAGGATGCTTGGCTGATACCCCAGGCACCACTACCAAAATAAACGTGATTCAAATACATTTGTAGAATTTCATCTTTTTTATAATGCTTCTCTATTTCTACAGCAAGAAATAGTTCCTCTGCTTTTCGCTTATAGGTCTGTTCGGAAGTTAACAAAGCATTTTTTGTTAATTGCTGGGTAATCGTACTTCCTCCACCAGTAATTCTCCCTGCAAAAATGTTCTTAAAAAACGCACGACTGATCCCTTTAATATCAAACCCATTATGTTGATAGAAACGTTCATCTTCAATAGAAACAACTGCGTCTGGAACATATTTCGGGACATCCTTTAATTCAATGCCTTCTGTTCTTTCCGTTCTTATTCGAGTTGCTTCATCTCCATCTTTATCATAAATAATGGTCGCCTGACTTAAACCAGCCTTTAATGAACTAACATTTGCTTGTGTTGCTAGGTACGTAAAATATAATATCGCTAATAAAACAAATAATAACAAAGCCAACAGTATAATTTGGGTAAGGTGTCTCTTTTTCCAGAAACGTCGAAACCCTTCCCAATATGGTTTTAATCGATCCATCTATTACCTATCCTTTACTTTTACTCATAGAATAAATGCTTCTTCCGTTTTTCTATCTAATCATTAGACGGTTATTTTCTCTTATATGTTGCAACTATCTATGAAAACTATATTCTCTTTCTTTCTAAATTACAAGAAGGGATCTCTATCTAATATTACCAAATTTAACTAGAAGAGGGGTTATTGTTTATCCATTTGATTTCTTGGGAAAAGAATAAGTAAAGGCTAAAAGGATGTGAGAGATAATGAAAAAAATGTTCAGACGAATCATTACGTGGGGACCTATCATTTATCCCTTCGCCAAAAAAATGTGGGACAAGCGCAAACAGTCAAAAGCAACCTCAGCATTAGCAACACGCTCTAAGAGTTTCTAATTACTCTTGAAATAAAAAATCCAATGGGCTTTGAGACCTCATTGGATTTTTTATTTATGCATTTATTTTGTTATAAGTAAGCACTACTTCTTTCACTAAAGCATGATCTTCACTTAAACCAGAAACTTCACTAAAAGCAGCTTGAACTCCATTTGCGTCTATTAAGTTCTTTAATTCCACAGACTCTTGATCTTCTGCTGTATAAAAGTGAAGAGCCGATGCCATTACTTCTACTAAATAAGACGGAATTTCTTTAAACTCATTATAGTATGCTAGTGCTGGAGCAACTAACCGATCATTCCCGCCTAATTTTCGAAGCGGTGATCTACCAACTCGTTTTACATCGTCTACAATATAAACATTCGCAAAGCGGCCTAAAATTTTGTCGATATATTTTTGATGATCTGCTGCATTAAAACCATATTTTGCTACTAATACTTTTCCTGTTTCTTGTAAAACATGAAGCACCTTTTCTTTCACATCTTCATGTTGAATTGTTTCAGAAATGGTTTCATAGTTCTTTCTATTGCCTAAATAGGCTGTTGCTGCATGACCAGTATTTACAGTAAATAACTTTCTTTCGATATATGCCTGTAAATTACTTACGAAATGTGCCTCTGCAATTTCAGGTTTTGGTCCTTTAATTGCCGTTTCATCTACAACCCACTCATGGAAAGGTTCTACTAGAACATCTAATAAGTTTTCATTCTTCTGGTTTGGCACAATTCTATCCACAGCTGAGTCAGGAAAACCAACGTATTCCTCTGTCCATGCTGCTTCCTCTTCATTTAAATGCTCTAACACAAACTGTTTAAGGGCACTACTACCACCAATCATATTTTCACAAGCAATCACATTAACTGGTGTTGGATTACTTTTCATTCGTGCTTTAATTCCGTCAGCAATTAGTGGCGCGATAAACTTTAGAATATTAGGTCCGATAGCTGTAGTCACAATGTCTGCATGGATAAATTGTTCAACCACTTGTTCTGGATTTACTTTACTATTAATTCCTTTAATATTTTTAACTGTGAATTGATCTTTCGCTTCATTTGCCAATAAAACATGATATTGACCAACACGATTAATTTCATCGATAATTTGTTCGTTTACATCCACAAAGGTAATAGCATAATTTGACTGATGTAGTAATAGACCAATAAATCCTCTACCTATATTTCCAGCTCCAAAATGAATAGCATTCATCGTATTATTCTACCTCGCTTAAAATTTGGATTATTTCCTCTTCTGATTTCGCAGCAACTAATTTTTCGACATTTTCCATTTCAGAACATACAATAGCAATTTGTGATAACAACTCTAAATGTTCGCCATCCTTCCCAGCAATTCCAATGATTAATTTAACAATATTGCCATCTCCAAAATCTACTCCATTTGGCGCTTGAATAACAGATAACCCAGAGTTTAATACTGCTGTTTTTGCTTCATCTGTACCATGTGGAATAGCTAAGAAGTTACCCATATAAGTTGATGAAATTTCTTCTCTTTGTAGCATAGCTGGAACATAATCTTCTGAAACATAGCCTTGTTCCACTAGAATTTGACCTGCTTTTTTGATTGCTTCCTCTTTACTTGCCAGGCTGCTGTTTAAAATAATGTTCTCTTTTTTTAAAATACTCATTGTTTATTCCTCCTATTAATTTCTCAAATGATGTTTTAAAAACCTGCTGCTAATAAAATTTAATAGTTCTTCTTTCTTGCCGTTACTGAATACATGAATACTTCTTTCCGATTCAATAATAGAGGCACTTAAAAAACTTAATACTTCCATTACATTTGGATTTGCATCTAACGGCGCAAGCAAAAGTAATACCCGCTTCACCATTTCATTAGCACCATTCATTGCCCTCAAACTCACCATCTCGGGCAAGTCTATGATATTGAAAGATGGTTTTTCAATTTGATTATTACTTGTGTGATAAAGAGCTAAATTGGTTTCCGGAATAGCCAGCCCCCCTATTTGAGCCCGTGCTTCTAAAGCAGCAAATACTTCTTCTACGCTTGAAATAGAACCTTGTTGTTTCAATATCCTTAATCCCTTGTTTAAGCTTGCACTTAAACTTGCTCTCTCATCCCAAATATCCAGCTCATTTAAAATAGAGGATAAAAGCTGGGCTTGCTCTGAAAAAAGGAGAAAAGACTGGAAATCGATACATTTTTGTTTAGGAACTTCTATTCCCTTCTCTTCCCTTATTACATGGCCAATATTCTTTTGAAGATAGGTTTTTACTTCTTCCAAATCCTTATCATTTAAAATCGGATTTACTAATAAATAATCTCTCGAGATATCCTCTAATGGAATAGTCGAAAGAATGGCATCATAATCCTCGATGGAAATATTCTTTAATTCGAATACAGATGCTTTTTTCACTTCTGATAGGCTTGGAATTTGATTAACAATTTTTGCTGCAAGCATTTTAGATGTCCCAATTCCGCTTGAACAAATGATCAATAACTTTATATTTTTTGTTATTTTTCTATCATTTAACGCAGAACCAAAATGAAGGACTAAATAGCCGATTTCTTCTTCTGGTACATCTCTGTCCACGAGTGTTTTTTCCACAGCTTGTTGAACCACTTCAAACAACTCAGCATAATCCTCTTTAATATCTTCTAATAAGGGATTAGAAATACTCATTTTCTGATCTAAACGATATAATGTAGGCTGAAGGTGAGCTAATAAGCCTTGAAATAAAGAATCATCTGCCAATGTTGTATGCAGTAGTTTTTCGACATTGGCAATTAATGTCCTAACTAGCATAGCTACCTCAACATTTTCATCTTCAATTCCGACTTTATTGTCATAACGTACCTTTGCTCCCCTTAAATGCATCGTAATATAACCGACTTCCTCTATAGGGATCGAAATATCAAAAGTACGTTCTAGTCTTGATACAATTTGGCGCGCAAAATCAAATTCTTTTGTCTGCGACAACTCCCCTAGATAATCTTCTTTAAAAGAAATATTTTCTCCACGCTGGATCCTCTCCATAGCAAGAGCAATGTGAACGACCAATCCAACATAAGAACTATCCGCCAGTGGATAAGGTAATTGCTCGTTGATATCTTCAATAATATTTTCAATACGCAGCAATTTTTCTTTTTGAACCAATCCTAAAAGCCGTTCGGAAATCGAGTCGATTTTATTGCTAGATTTTTTCTGAATATTTTCCTTCACCATTTTAAGAAACTCTGGAACATCAAATCGGTCGGATATGAGACTGCGAATCGCTTTTCTCTTATCTTCCTCCGTTCCAACCAATTCAATACCATAACCTCTTTTTCTCATTAATTGCAAATCATACTTTGCTATAATCGGTTCCAGCTTATCCAAATCATTGCTCACCGTGGCAGTTGTTACTCCTAGTTCTTTTGCTAAAGAAAATAATTTAATCGGTTCTTGATGATCCAGCAAGGTACATAAAGCAACAATTATCCGTTCATCGGGTGTGTATTCTATATAATCCTGTTTTAAGATAGATACTCTTAGTTGATAAATATCATTAGGATGTCCTTCAATTTTCACACCGACTCCAGCTTTTTTATTCATTTTAAGATGAAAATCTTTTAATATAGCTTCGACGTTTTTTAAATCACGATGTATCGTTCGTTCACTGACATTTACATGTTCAGCAATTCCCTTAATCGTCATTTCTTCCTCTATATTTTCTAATAGTATCTGTAAAATAATTCTTTCTCGAGCGGAAATAATCATAGCTTATCTCCTTAATCACCTGACATAATTTAATTATAAGACCGTTATATACACTTATTCAAACAGTATTAAACATATTTTTTTCAATTTTATTGTTGCCAATTCTAATTTATGGTTCCCTATTTTTATCTATAAATACTGAAAATTAACTACTTTTTCATCAAAAAGCTTAAATGGTTTTACTCTGGACATATACCGCGTTAAACACAGAAATACCGGCCAATTTATACAAAGTTGGCCGGTATTTCTGCTAATACTTATTTTAATTTTTCAATGATCTCATCATATTTAGGGCTGTTCATGAAATTCTCAACAGAAACATGATGTGCATTCGGTAATTTTTCTACTGCTCTATCTGTTAAATCTTTATGGGTAATAACAAGATCTGCATCACTTGGAAGGTTTGCAATAGAAGTATTTGTTACATCTACTCCTTCTATTCCTGCCTTTTTCACTTTATTACGCATAATAGACGCACCCATCGCACTAGATCCCATACCAGCATCACAAGCGAAGATTACTTTCTTCACTGATTTGTAATCAAATTCTGTAGCACTTGTTTCATCAGGAGTTTCTGCAGTCTCAGTAATTGCACTTGCAACTGAGCTTTTCTTCCCTTTTAAAGCTTCCATTTTTTCTGTTGCTGCATTAATATCTTCTTCTTTATCTTTACTTGTTTTCAAAATAATAGCTGCAATCACGAAAGAAATAATCGTTGCAACCACAACACCAGCAATTACACCTAAATGCTGTCCTTTTGGTGCCATCGCCATTAATGCAATGATGCTACCAGGAGACGGAGTGGCAACTAATCCTGCATCAAATAATGTAAAGGTGAATACTCCACCCATTCCACCAGCAATAACTGCTAATAACATCATAGGTTTCATCAAGATGTACGGGAAGTAAATTTCATGAATACCACCCAAGAAGTGAATAATCGCTGCCCCAGGTGCTGTCTGTCTTGATGTACCTCTTCCAAATATACAATAAGCTAATAATACCCCAAACCCAGGACCAGGGTTTGATTCTAGTAAGAATAGAATAGATTTCCCTACCTCTTTCGCTTGTTCTACCCCAATCGGACCTAAAATACCTTGGTTGATGGCATTATTTAAGAACAATACTTTAGCAGGCTCAATAAAGATACTTGCTAATGGTAAGAGCTTTGCATCAACAATTAACTCTACTCCGCTTGATAAGAAAGTGCTTAACCCTTCTACAACTGGACCAATATATTTAAAACCAATAATGGCAATAATCGCACCTAAGATACCAGCTGAGAAGTTATTTACTAACATTTCAAATCCGGCTTTAATTTTCCCTCTAAATAAATCATCCACTTTTTTGATTAAGAAACCACCAAGCGGACCCATTACCATTGCTCCAAGGAACATCGGAATATCTGCACCAACTATTACACCCATCGATGCGATTGCACCAACCACGCCACCGCGCTCTGCATAAACCATCTTACCGCCTGTATAACCAATTAATAATGGCAATAAGTATTTAATCATCGGATCTACAAGTTGAGCTAATTCAGCATTAGGTCTCCACCCTGTTGGGATGAATAAAGCTGTAATTAGCCCCCATGCGATAAATGCTCCTATATTAGGCATAATCATGCCACTTAAATGACTACCAAAACGCTGTATTTTGACACGAAAACCATTTTTATTTTCGTCTGACATTTTGTTTAACCCCCTTAATATTTCAGTTTGATTATAAAGCGGTTACAGATTATTCTCAATTCAAAGTAAATACATTTTTGACAGACATAATGTTGACACAATTAAATTAATTTAATTGGTAAAATTCAATAAAATCCGCATTCGTTTTAATTTCCTCTTTTTAAAATGCCACCAACCATCCTATTTATACGGATCTACACATAAAAAAAGAGAAGGGTTTCCCCTTCTCTAAAAGTCTTTCATCAAGCTTCGACTACACTTGTATCTTTGGTTACTTCAATGAAATGTATATGATGTTCTTCAATATTTTTAATTTTGAAGATATATCCTTCCTCTTCCAATATATCTCCTTCAACCGCTTCAAAATTATTGGTCAAAAACCATCCGCCTATTGTATCTACTTCATCTTCTGATAAGTGAGTGCCTAAAAGATCATTTACTTCACTAATCAATACTTTTCCATTAAGAATATAATGATTATCCTTTATTTTGCGAATGTCAGAGATTTCATCCTCATCAAATTCATCTCTAATGTCTCCAACAATTTCCTCAAGAATGTCTTCTGCTGTTACAATTCCTGAAGTACCACCGTACTCATCAAGCAAAATAGCCATATGTGTACGTTCCTTTTGCATTTTAATCAGCAATTCGCGGATAGGAACAGTTTCAATTACACGAATAATCGGTTTCATATATTCCTCTAATTGAATTTCTTCTCTGTTTTGAATGGTTGCCGTTAGAAATTCACGAATATTAATTAAGCCGATTACATTATCCTTATCCCCATTTACTAAAGGGTAGCGAGTATAATTTTCTTCCTCTAAGATAGCCATTATTTCATCAAACGTATTGTCCACACTGATAGTCACCATTTCTGTTCTAGGGACCATAATTTCTTTGGCAATTCGTTCATCAAACTCAAAAATATTATTTACATATGCTAATTCGTTTTTATTGATTTCACCGCTTTTATAGCTTTCTGACATTAAAATTCTTAACTCTTCTTCCGAGTGAGCAAGTTCATGTTCTGACGCTGGCTTTAATCCAAAGATACTTGTCAAAAGTCTTGCAGAGCCATTCAACAACCAAATAAACGGATATAATAGGCGATAAAACCAAATAATCGGTGTTGCAAAGGCTAATGTTATTAATTCTGCTTTTTGAATAGCTACCGTTTTTGGAGCTAATTCCCCAACAACGACATGCAAAAAAGTTACAAGTAAAAAAGAAATAACGAAGGCAATTAAGTGCGATAGCGCCGTTCCGATCGATAAATGAACAAATAGAGGCTCGAGAATTTCTGCGAAAGTAGATTCTCCAATCCAACCAAGGCCTAATGCTGTCACAGTTATCCCTAATTGGCAGGCTGATAAGTATTCATCTAAATGTGTCGTAACTTTTTTTGCTGCTAATGCTCCTTTTTTCCCTTCAGCAACTAACTGATCAATTCTTGAACTCCTGACTTTTACAATCGCAAACTCTGTTGCCACGAAAAAAGCAGTAAATGCAATTAATATCACAAATAAAATCAAATTAAAAATTTCCAATAAGTAGCCCGTAAAGGGGCTTACACCTCCTGATTAATAAAAGCCGCATGCCTTTCTCCCATTACAAAAGGAAAGACACTGCTACTAGTTAAAATTCATTCCTACTTCCGAATATATAAATAAATGCAAAACAGTTAATTTAGCAAAAGAAGCAGTGCTTGTATTAAAGAAATGCTTTCATGGATAATAGTATTTCTTACTTCTCTATTTTTATGTTGAGCCTGTACGTCTCTATAGGGAAGCATCTAATATCTAATGAATTTTATCACTTAGACTCTTCCTATTTGCTCTCAGTTCCTAATACCTATGGAATGCACTTGCTGATTATTTAATTGCTCCTTCATTTCCTCCAGCGTAAGCTTACTCTTTTTGTATTCTTACTTTATTTGTTCAATTTTGTTCTTCACCATAGTAACGATAATTAGTTTGGGAACGCTCTGCTTGAAGAAGGCCAAGGTTTGTATAATAATTAATGGTTCTTTTTGCCACACCAGTAGCTTTTGCTAAATCACCAATTCTTAATTTCACAGCCCCATCGCTTCTCCTCCTAACCATAACGTTTTAGTTATACTTAATTAATTATATAAGTCTAAGGAGAAAAGTTTCAAGCAAAATACTTCCAATATATTTTGCACACGCTTTTTATCTTGCTAAATTTTCAAAAATGTCGGCTTTTTTATATGATTAAAATTCAATTTAGGTTAAAATATAGGAAGATAGACAGAAAAGAGAAAATATATCAAAAAGGGGAAATGGAGTGGAAACAATTATCAATTTTCTTACAAGTAAAAGTGTAAAAAGGTTTTTCATCTTTGCTTTCATGATTCTAGGTATCTATGCACTTAGAAGTATGATTAATTTAATGCTTTTTACCTTTATTCTTTCATTTTTAATGGATCGTATGGAAAAAATTATTTCTAAGCGAATTCACGTAAAACGAAACGTTATAGTTAGCATCCTCTATCTCATAACGATCGGATTACTTTCTTATAGCTTTATTAAATATTTGCCAATGTTAGTGGAAGAAATAACGGCATTAGTTAGACAACTAATGGATTTTTACTCTCGTCCACATGATAATGCTGTCTTAAATTATATTGTTTCCATTATTCAAGAAAGACAAATAGACAGCTATTTGGAACAAGGGCTGGGCATTATCGTCAAATATTTTTCCAGTATTAGTTCCCTAAGTTTACAATTCATACTAGCTATTATCTTAAGCTTCTTCTTCCTGTTAGAGAAGCCCCGTTTGATTAAATATAAAGAAAACTTCCGCACAAGTAAAATAGCTCCTTTTTATAACGAAATGGAGTTTTTCGGTAAAAAGTTTGTGTTAACTTTCGGAAAAGTATTAGAAGCACAGGTTATCATCGCTTTAGTAAATTGCATTTTAACGACAATCGGATTATGGATACTTAGTTTTCCTCAATTATTAGGATTATCTCTTATGGTATTTGTTCTTGGTCTTATTCCAGTGGCTGGGGTTATTATTTCCCTCATTCCCTTATTAACGATTGGATATACCATTGGTGGATACCCCTATATCATTATTTTGATTATTTTTATTTGTATCATTCATGCGATCGAAGCTTATATACTTAACCCGAAGCTAATGTCTTCGAAAACAAATTTACCTGTATTTTTCACTTTTATCGTCCTTATCTTCTCAGAGCATTTCTTTGGAGTATGGGGATTAATCATTGGTATACCTGTGTTTGTATTTCTTTTAGATATCCTCCAAGTACAAAGCATGGATCCCAAAAGGAAAACAGACTTAGTAAAAGAATAGCTCGGCTTCATTTCAATTCATAAAAGCAGGCTGGATACGAATCCAGCCTGCTTTTATTCTATAATGAACAGTTCAATCTAATACTTTAATACTGCTCCCGTATTCGCAGATGTCACAAGCTTCGAATAACGTGCTAAGTAGCCGCTTTTTACTTTCGACTCAAAACCTTTCCATTCTGCTTTTCTTTGTTCCCATTCTTCCTCTGGAACAACAACATCCATTGTACGATTTTCAATATCAATGACAATATGATCGCCATCTTTTACAAATGCCAATGGTCCTCCTTCGGCTGCCTCAGGAGAAGCATGACCAATAGAAATACCTCGAGAAGCTCCAGAAAAACGCCCATCTGTTACCAGCGCTACTTTTGGACCAAGACCCATTCCAACAATTTGGGAAGTTGGTGCCAGCATTTCCGGCATACCAGGTCCTCCTTTTGGTCCCTCATAGCGAATGATGACAACATGTCCTTCCTTCACTTTTCCTTTTACTAATCCTTCCAGCACTTCATCTTGTGAATTAAACACAATAGCTGGCCCCTCATGTCGTTGAATGCCATTTTGGACTCCACCTGTTTTAATAATAGCACCTTGAGGAGCTAAATTCCCAAATAGGACTGCCAATCCACCTGTTTGAGTATGAGGATCATCAATTGGTCGAATGACTTGATAATCTTTCACTTTACATCCAGCGATATTTTCTCCAAGTGTTTTTCCTGTGACAGTTAACGTATCTAAATGAAGAGCTCCTTCCTTTTTCGATAATTCGTATAGCGCTGCTGATACACCGCCTGCTTCGTGCAGATCTTCAATATGTACATCAGACGAAGGCGCAAGCTTCGATAAATGAGGTACTCTAGATGCTACCTCATTGATTCTTTCAAGAGGATACTCTACACCTGCTTCATGGGCCAATGCTAATGTATGAAGTACTGTATTAGTGGATCCACCTAGTGCCATGTCTAAAGCAAACGCATTATCAATTGCCTTTTCTGTAACAATATCTCTCGGTTTGATATCTTCTTTTATTAGATTCATCAACTGTTTCGCAGATTTCTTTACAAATTCCTTTCTCTCTGGTGCTACAGCAAGAATTGTCCCATTTCCAGGTAAAGCAAGACCTAGAGCTTCTGCTAAACAGTTCATGGAATTCGCTGTGAACATGCCAGAACAAGATCCACATGTCGGACAGCCGAATTGTTCTAATTCTCTTAGTCCACCTTCATCAATTTTACCTGACTGGAAAGCCCCTACACCTTCAAAAACGGATGATAAGGAGATCTTTCTGCCATCACTAGTGACTCCCGCTTTCATCGGTCCTCCACTTACAAAAATAGTAGGAATATTTAATCGTAAAGAAGCCATCATCATTCCAGGTGTGATCTTATCACAGTTAGGAATACAAACCATCCCGTCAAACCAGTGTGCTGCAACTACTGTTTCAATAGAATCCGCAATAATTTCACGGCTTGGCAATGAATAACGCATGCCGATATGTCCCATTGCAATTCCATCATCTACCCCAATTGTATTCATTTCAA
Source organism: Niallia sp. FSL W8-0177 (assembly GCF_038006285.1). Lineage (NCBI taxonomy): Bacteria > Bacillati > Bacillota > Bacilli > Caryophanales > Bacillaceae > Niallia > Niallia sp. FSL W8-0177. The sequence continues at coordinate 4,609,706 of NZ_JBBOUX010000001.1, read as the reverse complement.
AGGGAACTCCACCTGCTTCTCTTATTGCATCTTTTACAATTTTTCCAAATTCCTGTAAATGGACATGCCCTGGAACAATATCAATATATGAATTGACTACTGCGATAAACGGTTTGTCAAAATCCTCCTCTTTTACACCAGCTGCACGTAGTAAGCTTCTATGTGGAGCCCGGTCGAATCCTTTCTTAATCATATTACTTCTCAATTGTGTCACTTCTACCCCTCCAATTATCCGACTAAATCGAAAAATCTGTATATTTAAACTTTTACTTATTGTAACACTATGATAACAAAATTGGTATAATTTATTCTTTCGATTATTCAGATAAAATCACTTCGTTTAGTTTTTGCTAGAAAAAGGTAAAACATCGTTATATCAACATCTATCTAACACAGTATGTCAGAAAAATTAACAAACAATTCTTTCTATTCTTTAGGTTTCTTTCCCTTTTCTTGATACAAATTCAATATATAGCTATATTACAATAACATCATCTTTCTTATCCTATTTTCGACTGTTGTAAAAATCTCGATAAAAAAGCGATGAAGTTTTATATCCCTTCATCGCCTTTTTATTGATAATATTATTTTCTACAGTTTATCCACACCTTAGAGGTATAATCTCTTATGCAAATATCTCACTAATTTTCTTCACTTCTTCTTCTGTTAATGATACGTCCAATGTTCGAAGATTATTCTTAAGCTGTTCAGTTGATTTTGCCCCTGGAATGATTACATCAACCGCAGGCTGCTCTAACAGCCACGCTAGTGCAAAATGCGTTGCATCAAAGCCTTTAGATTCAGCCATTTGCTTTAATTGATCCACCTTTTCTACATTGCGAACAAATACTTCTCCTTGGAAAAGTGGATTATTTTCTTTTCCGCCGCTGATGATCGAATCCTTTGAATACTTCCCGGTTAATAAGCCAGAAGCTAATGGAAAATACGGAATAAAGCTAATATTGTTTTCTACACAATATGGTAAATATATTTCCTCTGCTTGTCTTTTAAATAAAGAATACTCTGCTTGGAATACCTCTAAATAACCATCTTGGTTAAATTCTTTTATTTGTTCAGCATCTAAATTCGAAGCTCCAACTGCAAGAATCTTTCCTTCATCCTTTAATTCTTTTAATGTTCCTGCTACCTCAGCCATAGGAGTAACTCCATCTGGAAAGTGAACATAAAATAAATCAATATAATCTGTTTGCAGACGCTTTAAACTATCTTCTACCGCTTTACGTAAAAATTCTCTGCTATTATCAAGTTCAATTTTGCCATCTACTAATTTATGAGCAGCTTTGCTTGCAAGAACGATATCTTGGCGGTTGCCTCTTTCCTTCAGCACCTCTCCAATTAATTCCTCTGATCTCCCTAATCCGTACACATAAGCTGTATCAAGAAAATCAATCCCAGCATCCAACGCATTTCTTACGACATTTTTTCCTGTTTCATCATTTAAATTTGGAAATAAATTATGACCACCGACAGAGTTTGCACCATATCCTAGCTTCGTAACATGCATAGCCGTTTGACCGATTTGAACTTTACTACTCAAAAGATTCATCCCCTTCATTAGTATATAGACAACTGTTTTCTTTCACTCCTAGTATGCTTTTTTCTTTAATAAGAGTAAAGCAATTCGCTTTGTATTCTATTTTCAAACAAGCTTCATATACTTTTAGGAGAACAAACATTAATGAAAGGACTTCGATTATCTGTGCATGTATTAAAAAGTGGAATCTTTGTTATCATTTTTCTCTTTCTATTTATTACATTATGGTCGATAAGTGGAGTTCAATTGCGACTAAATTTTCCTTTTATTCTTATTCTGGCCGTGCCGTTATGGGTCTATTTCCGACTTCAACGAAAGAACGAAAGAAATTCAGTCATTTTTTCTAAAGAAATTCTGCCCAATCTATTTTTCTTTTATTTGCTGACTGTTGCTTATGTGACTTTAGCTCCTTTTCACTTCACTCCACCAACCATAACGGAAGGAAAAATGAATATTACACCATATGTTCAAATTTTGTATCAATATAAATATAAGCCGCCTTTCTTTTGGATGTTATACACTTTAGGCAACATCATCTTGTTTATTCCCTTTGGTTTTATACTGCCTATGTTATATAAAAAACATTTTCAAGCATTGATCACAATAGGACTTGCTATCCTCTGCTCTCTTTCCATTGAACTAATCCAATTTTTCTTTACTGTTGATCGAACTGCAGATATAGATGATTTCATTCTTAATGTCTTTGGTGCGATAATAGGATATCTTCTCTATCTATTAATGTGGTTATTTTTGCGGAAAATAGATTTAAAATAATCACCAAAAAGGGGCATCAGAAAAAGATTAACTCTTCTTCCGATGTCCCTTTCGTCTTATTAATAAAGCAGAACAAACTATTATTCCTCACCAATAATTCTAACTTCTGTCTCAAGCTCGACGTTAAAGTTTTCTTTTACTGTTTTTTGGACATGTTTTATTAAGGATAGATAGTCATTAGCTGTAGCATCTTCTACGTTCACAATGAACCCTGCGTGTTTCGTCGAAACTTGTGCACCACCTATTTTCGTTCCTTGAAGACCGCTATCTTGAATTAGTTTCCCTGCAAAGTGGTTAGGTGGTCTTTTAAAGACACTCCCGCATGATGGATATTCTAACGGTTGTTTTGATTCACGCAAGAAAGTAAGTTCATCCATTTTCGCCTTAATTTCTGCATACTCTCCTGTTTGCAGAGAAAAAGTTCCTTCTAACGCTACCCAGCCATTTTTTTCAATACTACTAGTACGATAGCCAAGTTCTAATTCCTCTTTTGTTACAGTTTGAATTTCACCTGTTTTCGTTAATACTTTTGCTGATTCCAATACATCAGCAACCTCACCACCGTAAGCTCCCGCATTCATATATAACGCTCCACCGACAGAACCTGGAATTCCACAAGCAAATTCCAATCCAGTTAAGGAATGCTCTAATGCAAATCTAGAGGTTTCGATAATCGCCGCACCACTTTGGGCAATCACTTTATTTCCTGCAAGAGAAATTCCCTCAAGTTTAGTTAAATTAAATACAACTCCACGAATTCCGCCATCTCTAATCAACACATTAGAACCATTTCCTAATATCGTGATTGGCACATTTTGAGTAAGGGCTAATTTATACGCTGACTGTAATTGTTCATATGTTAGCGGAAAAAGTAAAAAATCAGCCTTTCCACCAATTTTAGTGTACGTATATTTATTTAACGCCTCATCCATTTTTACACTTTCTTTAGGCAATATTTCAAGAAATTTTTTTAATAATATATTTTTATTCATTAATCTCAACCTTCTATACATATTTCTGACTACACTATTCTAATAGTATACCAAAATTATAAATAGGTACGACGATAATAAGCAAATTTATGTGAAATGTTACTCAATCCCATTATATGAGAAAACACTTCTCTTCATGCTAAAAATAAGGATAAGACAAGTTTCCATAAAAAAAGCTAAGTAATCTTTTATCTATTACTTAGCAAATGCTACTAATTCTCTTTCCTTTTGGTGTAATAAGTCGTAAGAGAGGCAAGCAGGCTTATTCGTTCTAGGGTCCTTTACGACAACAGCATCTATTTGGAAAACTTCTTTTAGAACCTCTTCTGTCATTACCTCTTCCGCTGTTCCCTCTTTCATCAATTTACCATTTCTCATTGCGATCATATGATCAGAAAATCTTGCTGCATGGTTCAGATCATGAATAACCATCACAATTGTTCGATTTTCTTCTTCATTCAATTTCTTTAACAATTTCAGTACTTCCAATTGATGAGCCATATCCAAATACGTTGTCGGTTCATCTAATAACAGAAGATTTGTTTCCTGCGCAATCGCCATCGCAATCCACGCTCTTTGACGCTGACCACCTGATAATGTATCAACTTCTTGATCCTTCAGCTCTGTTAAACCCGTTACTTCTAATGCCCAATTTATCACTTCTTTATCTTTCTCTCCTAATCGCCCAAATCCTCTTTGATGAGGGGAACGACCATAGGAAACTAAATCATAAATCGTTAATCCATTCGGTGCGTCCGGTGATTGAGGAAGCACTGCCATTCTTTGGGCAATTTTTTTGGTAGGAATTTTGTGTATCATTTCTCCGTCTAGATATATAAACCCTGCCTTTGCTTTATGGATTCGAGCAAGAGTCTTTAATATCGTGGACTTCCCACAGCCATTGGGCCCGATAATGGTTGTGATTTCCCCTTCCTTTACACGTAAATTCAAATCATCAACAATAATTTTATCTTCATATCCAATTTTGAGTTGATCTGTAGACAGTATGTCCATTCTTCTCCCCTCCCTCACTTACTTTCTAGAAGTTTTATTATAAATTCAGAGTCATTTTCTTTTGCTATTTTCCGCGGTTATTTCCTTCTTTATTCGAAGATCAAAGATATATCTATTTCTTTACAAATTACATAATTGATAATGATTTTCATTATTTATTATAATTTGTACTAGGATTTCATTCAAGACTGTTTCACATATTTACAAGAATTTATTTCGTGCACCTTTCTGATTTGATTCACGCAAAAAAAGTCTGCCTTATGGTGCTGCACCATCCGTTCAGACTTTTTTATCATATAGACATTCAAAAATACTGGCTCCAATTAATTGGATTATTTCTTTCCCCTTCTGATTAGCTGTAAGCTGATCTGTTAAAACCGCAATAAAGATCGTTTCATCCTCGTACTCTATGATGGCACAATCGTGTTCCACCTTATCCAATTCTCCCGTTTTATTAGCAATTCTAATACCACTATTCTCTCTGTGGTAATACGGCAGTTTATCAAGAAGTTGTTGATGATCTAAGATTGTCTTCCCACTCTGATTTTTATCGTTATAAATCGACTTTAAACATCGGAGAATATCTTGAGGAGAGGTATAGTTTTCGATTTTTCTTTCTCGCGCTTCTCGATCCATCATTTTTCGCTGCAGAATGGTTGATGACATCCCAATCTGTTGACACCTTCTATTCACATTGTCCATACCAAGTCGCTCAATCAAATAATTGGTTGCCATATTATCCGAAACAATTATCATTAAAGTAAGTAAATCGCGAATCGATAAACGACTTTGCGGAGACATGTATTGAACAATACCCGCTCCCCCTGTTTTTTGGAGGCTATTAACCTTTACTAAATCCTCCAAATCTAATATTCCACTTGAGCTCTGCATAAAGCCTTCAATCAAAACTGGTAATTTAATGAGACTAGCACTTGGAAAAATGTCGTTTTCATTTAGAAGAAAACTCTGCTCCTTCCATTCAATCGCTATCCCTAAATGACCTTCTCCCTCATATTCCTGCACAATTTTATCTATGCGCTTGCTTAATTTCTCCATATTCATCGTGTTATTTCCTAATAAAGGTGACAGGCTACAAAATGGCCATTTTCTCGCTCTTGCCAAGCTGGCTTTTCATTGGCACAAATATCCATCGCATGGGGACAGCGGGTTCGAAAAACACAACCACTTGGCGGGTCAACTGGACTTGGTAATTCTCCTTTTAAGATAATTCTTTCTCTTTTGTCTTCTATATCTGGATCTGGAATAGGAATAGCAGAAAGAAGCGCCTGTGTATATGGATGTAGGGGATTGGAATACAATGCCTTACTGTCTGTTAACTCTACTAAATTCCCTAAGTACATGACACCAATTCGATCACTGATCTGCTTTACCATCGATAAATCATGGGCTATAAATAGATAGGTTAATTGTTTTTCTCTTTGCAGCCTTTTTAATAGATTTACTACTTGTGCTTGCACAGAAACATCTAGTGCGGAGATCGGCTCATCTGCAATGATAAATTCCGGCTCTAAGGCTAATGCTCTCGCAATGCCAATTCTTTGTCTTTGTCCCCCGCTAAATTCATGGGGAAAACGATTGGCATGTTCTCTATTCAGCCCTACACTTTCTAATAACTCATCTATACGAGCATTTTTTTCTTCCTTTGTTCGATAGACTCCATGAATTTCTAAAGGCTCTGCTAGAATCTCGCGAACCGTGGAACGAGGATTTAACGAAGCATAGGGATCCTGAAAAATCATTTGCATTTTTCGTCGAAATGAAAAATTATCCTTTTCAGACATACTTCCCATATTGATATCATTGTATAAAACTTGCCCATTCGATGCCTTATATAATCCCATAATCGTTCTGCCTAATGTCGATTTTCCACAGCCCGATTCACCGACAATACCAAATGTTTCTCCTTTCTTGATAGAAAAGGATACATTGGATACAGCTTGTAATGTCGTATTCTTCTCTAATTCAAAATGCTTCGATACATTTTCTACTTTCAATAGGACCTGCTGTGTCATACCACTCTCTCCTTATTCCCAATATCTTCTTGCTACACATAATTCTTTTTCATAGATTGTATTTTCTAAAGGAATAATTTCGATTGTCTTTCCTGTTTTTGGGGAATGAAGCAATTTATTTTCTCCATAATAAATACCTACATGGTGGATATACCCTTGCCCTTCCTCGTAAGCAAAAAACAATAAATCTCCTGGCTCAATTTCCTCTAAAGGGATTTTTTTCCCTGCCTCTGCTTGCTCACTGGCATCTCTCGGTATCAAATACCCATTTGCTAAGCACATACTGTAACTGAAACCAGAGCAATCATAACCGAACGAACTCATGCCGCCCCATAAATAGTCTAGTTTCAAAAATCGCTCCCCTTGGTTTACTATATCTTTCCCTGTTCCTTTGCGGACATCTTGAAAAGAGGGATAAACGACTACATCCGCTGCTCTAATCCACCCTTCCCCAGAAGGTGTCGACACTTGAACCCATTCTCCTTCTTGTTTTTTTAGCGGGAGTCTCGTTTGAAAGGATAATGGCAATATCACATCTTTATTGCGATTGCATAACTCTGCTGCAAATGCTTCAACCACTGCAATCGGTCCACTTTGTAAAGAATAACCTTCCTTTTTCACCAATTGTTTTTTAGGTATCCATCCCGGGTAGCCAAGCTGATTTTTCCGAGTTGCTTGATTGGGCAATGCTACATATGCCCAGTCGCCTTTTTCATCCAATACATATACCTCTTGCCCATACAATGCTTGAGATTGTACTAAGTTCTCTGTACAAAGCTCTAGTCCTTTTTCATAATCAAGACTCGCAATCCAGCTCTTTATGTCACACGGATTATCAATTGCCCCTGCGTCTATTTCTCTGGCTGAATATTCAGTTGTCCAGAGGGTAGCAACAGGAACATCCACTATTCTCACATCATATTTCGTCATCCCACATTCTCCTTTTCGTGTACAAGAATATGATTTATCCCCAAACCAAATTGCTTAGATAAAATGATGTTTCTTCCGTCATATTGAACACCGCCATCTACTATGTCTCGGGCCAGCATCAGCGGTGCATCAAAATCATAACGAGTTATATTCTTTTTACTTGCTGCAAAATGGGCCGCAGCAGTTATCCCTAATTTAGTTTCAATCATACTTCCGACCATACATTCCATTCCTGAAACTTCAGCTAAATGATTAATAACCTGGGCACGGTAGATACCCCCTGATTTCATTAATTTAATATTAATTAAATCTGCACTGCGTGTTTTCAGCACCTCAAAGGCTTGCTGGGGAGTAAATACAGCCTCATCAGCCATAATTAATGTATCTACTGAATCAGTTACCTTCTTTAAACCTTGTATATCATCCGCTTTAACTGGCTGTTCCACTAATTCGACGTTAAGTCCTAAATCCTCCATTTTTCTTATAGCTACAACTGCCTCTTTCGGACTCCAGCCTTGGTTAGCGTCCAGTCTTAATTTAATTTCACTTCCTACTCTTCTTCTAATCTCTATTATTCTATTAATATCTGTTTGTATTTCATCTTTTCCCACTTTAATCTTTAATACATTAAACCCTTGTTTAACATAGCTCATTGCGTCTTCTCCCATTTCTACCGGGTCATTAACACTAACTGTATAATCTGTTTCCAATGTATTATTATATCCACCCAATAATTGATAAAGCGGCAGCTTACAGTATTGGGAAAAACAGTCATATAGAGCCATATCAATCGCTGCTTTTGCACTCACATTTCCAACCAGTATTTGCTGGATTCCTTGAAGCAATAATTCGAGCTGCAAAATGCTTTTGCTCAATAAATAAGGTTTGAACACTTCATGAATGGATGCTTCGATGCTTTTTAGACTGTCTCCTGTTATTACTAAAGTCGGCGGTGCTTCTCCCCAACCAACAATTCCGTTTTCGCATATAATCTTTACATATACAGACTCTGCAATCGTTACGGTTCGTAATGCTGTCTTAAAAGGTTTAATTAATGGAACTGCGACACGGAATGTTTCGATTTTAGTTATTTTCACTATGTATCATCCTTATTTTTAAAATCTTGTTTTCTGGTGGTGTTATACCAATTAACTTCCTCTCCAGCTTTTACTTCTTCTAATTTATTCCACGCCGCTATCAATCATTAGTACTTTTTCATTCGTATTTATTTCCGCATTAACCCCTAGCGGAATTGATATATGTGGCGAACAATGTCCTATTTTAAATCCCTTCATGGTTGGTTTCCCCGCTTTTTGAATATAGTGGTCAATCACTTCGTCTAACACAAGCGACTTGTCTCTTTTGGGAAGACATTGATGAAAATCACCAATAATAATTCCGGCAGCATCTGTCAGCTTTCCAGCTTGCTGTAATTGATTAAGCATTCGGTCTATTGATCGCGGCTCTTCATTTATATCTTCTATCAGTAGAATTTTTGCTTTAGTATCTATTTCAAAAGAAGTACCGATTGAACTTGTGATAAGAGAAAGGTTTCCTCCTGTTATCTGTCCTGCGGCCTTTCCTTCTACTAAAATATCCAAGTTCGAGTATTCTTCTGTATACATCATTTCCTGCGGTTGAAATAATTGTTTTAATAGAGCTTTCGATAAAGGATGACAGTCTTCCATTCCAATATCCGATGAAAGCATCGGACCATGAAAAGTAACCAATCCTGTTCTATTAAAGATTGCAGTATGCAGAAACGTTATATCACTGTAGCCCCAAAATATCTTCGGATTTTGAGCAATGATGGAATAGTTAATTTGACCTGCTAATCTAGCGGTTCCATATCCTCCACAGGCACAGAAAATCCCCTTTACTTCTTGATCTAAAAACGCATTTTCTAAATCTACTAATCTAGCTTCATCTTCTCCTGCTAAATAACCGTATTGATCGTAAACATGTTGTCCAACCTTTACTTTTAACCCTAATTCCTCTTCTAAATAATGGATACCTTTCTGTAAAGTGTCGGACGATGGCGGACTAGCTGGAGCAATAACGGCAATGGTATCTCCTTTTTTTAAACGTTCCGGCTTTATCACTTTTTATTATCCCTTTCTTTTTTCATTTTTTTAATGTTTTAAGGAAAGAAGGGATGCCTTTTGTTCATCCCTTCTGCTCTCTTCTTATTTTTTATCTGCCCATTTTAATTCAAGGTATCCAACCGGATGACGAACAATTCCCGTCACACTATCGTTTTGTAAATACACATAGTTATAGAAATGAATTGGGAAAATTGGTGCCTCATCCAACAGTAATTTTTCTGCTTTATACATTAATTCAAAGCGTTTTGCTTCATCCGATTCATTTTTAGCCTCTTTAATTAATTGATCATATTCCGCATTTGACCAACCTGTTCTATTCATTGCCAAACCAGATTGGAAGTTTTCAAGAAAGTTAATCGGATCTCCATAGTCTGCAAGGAAAGAGCTTCTGGATAATTGCAGCTTTAAAGCTGTTTGTTCTTGCGTAAAGACGCTTGCTTCCATATTGGCAAGCTTGACGTCTATGCCAAGATTATCCTTAAACATTGCTTGTAAGGCTTCCGCTATTGCTTTATGTGTATCACTTGTACTATAAGTAAGCGTCACTTCTGGCAAAGTTGTATATCCTTCTTCCTTCATTCCTTGTTCAAGCAATTTCTTTGCTGCTTCCACATCTGTCTTTATTAAATCTCCATTCGTTTTACGGAAATCATTCCCGTCATTGTCCAAGTATCCATATGAAACAAAGCCATAGGCAGGCTTCTCTTGATTTTTTGTTACATAATCGACGATTTGCTGTTGATCAACAGCTAAAGCAAAAGCCTTACGAATATTTTTATTTGTGAACGGCTCTTTTGTCACATTAAATCGATAAAAATACGTTCCTGCCTGGTCTTCTACTTTAACCTTTCCTTCACTAAATAACTGCTCACTTAATTCTGCTGGAACATCAGAAACATCCAATTCCCCATTTTGGAACATTTGATATTCTGTATTGGAATCATCCACCATTGCCCAGTGTATTTTATCTAACTTAACCGTATCAGCATCCCAATATTTTTCGTTTTTCTCCATTTCAAAATAGCTGTCATGCTCCCATTTAGTTAATTTAAATGGACCATTTCCTACAAATGAGTCTGCCTCTGAAAACCATTTTGGATTTTCTGTCGCTACCTTTTCATTAATCGGAAAAAATGCAGGATTAGTGATAACATTTAGAAAATAAGCTTGTGGGGCTGTTAAGGTAACTTCAAGCGTCTTTTCATCAACTGCTTTAAGTTTTACATCCTCTGCTGAACCTTCTCCGTTTGCATATGCTTCTCCCCCCTCAATAAAATAACCAAGGAAAGCAGCTGGCGATTTCGTATCTGGATTTAACAATCGTTTCCAAGCAAAGACAAAATCACCTGCAGTAACTGGATCTCCATTAGACCAATTTGCATTCTCTCTTAAATGGAACGTATATACTTTTCCGTCTTCTGACACATCCCATTTTTCAGCTATAGCCGCTTGAGGCTCATGATTGTTATCCAATCGCGTTAAGCCCTCCATTAAATTGTTTAAAGCTGTCCATGAAACACTATCAAAACCAATTGGCGGATCGAAAGAACTAGGCTCTTGTCCATTGTTTAAATTTAATACCTTTTCTTTCGTTTCCCCTGCCGCCTTTTCCTTTCCTGCATCACTATTGGCTGTACAAGCAGCAAGTGAAAAAATTATAATCATAGCCAAAAAACTGATTGCTATCTTTTTCATCATATTCCCCCCACTTCGTTTTCATCTCGTAATCTATAAAATGACTTTTCCTTTAAAGTCAAAAAATAGCTAAAAACTATATTCCGAAGACTTCCAATCTTTAAATCGTGTGCAATACCCGTCTTGCCCGCTCATCCTGCAGCCAGCAATTGACTTGATGTTGAGCACTCAAATTACTTTTTGACGGGTATACTCTTTTGCACACCTCCATTGCATACGGGCACCTTGCCGTAAAAGAGCAGCCTTTTGGCGGAGAAAATAAATCTGGAGGAGTTCCGTCTATTGGCACCAGCTCACCTTCCTGATCCAATCTCGGGACAGAATTTAGCAGACCCTTTGTATATGGATGCTGGGGAGAATAGAAAATATCTCTTCTATTGCCCATCTCCACTATTTTTCCTGCGTACATAACCGCTACACGATCAGCTACTTGAGCAACTACCCCTAAATCATGTGTGATTAGAATAATGGATACTTCTCTTTTTTGTTGAATCTCTCGGAATAAATCCAAAATCTGCGCTTGGATTGTTACATCTAAAGCTGTTGTAGGCTCATCTGCAATTAAAATCTCTGGTTCACAAATCAATGCCATCGCGATCACTATTCGCTGTCTCATCCCTCCGCTAAATTGGTGAGGATATTGTTTCAATCGCATTTCGGGATTAGGGATGCCAACTAATGTAAGCATTTCAATCGCCTTATCTTTTGCTTCTGCTTTGGAAATCTGCTTGTGCTGTTTAATCCCTTCCATAATCTGATCTCCAATCGTCAGCGTAGGATTTAAAGCTGTCATTGGGTCTTGGAAAATCATAGAGATATCGGCACCGCGAATTTTTCTCATGTCTTCATCTTTCAGCTTGGTGAGATCCATCCCTTTATATAAAATAGAGCCATCTGTAATTCTTCCTGGCGGACTCGGAATTAATCGCATAATCGTTTGCGATGTAACACTTTTTCCACAGCCAGATTCTCCAACAATGGCTAAAGTTTCCCCCTTTTGCAACGAAAAATTTACTCCTCTTACCGCTTTTACCTCTCCTCCATAAGACGCAAAAGAAACATGTAGATTACGGATTTCTAGTATTGCCGTCATTATTTTCCACCCCTCAGCTTTGGATCAAGAGCATCCTGGAGTCCATCCCCTAATACATTGAAAGCAAACATCGTAAGCGATATAAATAAGGTTGGAAAAAACAGCCTCCACCAATGACCTGTTAAAATAGCAGATAATCCTTCATCTGCCATAACTCCCCAGCTTGTTAAAGGTGCTTGGATGCCAAGCCCTAAAAAGCTTAAAAACGCTTCTGCAAATATTGCAGAGGGAACTGTTAAAGTCATTTGAACAATTATCGGGCCCATTGTATTTGGAAGAAGGTTTTTTCTAATTATTCTGTAAGTTTTAGCTCCAAAAGTTTTCGATGCTAAAATAAATTCATAGTTTTTTATTTGCAGAACTTGTCCTCTAACTATGCGGGCCATTCCAACCCATCCTGTAATAGACAAGGCAATAATAATAGATCCTAGCCCCGGCCCCATCACAACAGACATTAAAATAACGATTAATAAATATGGGAGTCCATATAGTACTTCTACTATTCTCATCATGACGTGATCCATCTTGCCACCCTTGTATCCCGATAGCCCACCGTAAGCAACTCCTATCAAAAAATCAATGACGGCAGCAGCAATCCCAACAAACAACGATATTCTGGCCCCGTACCAGGTTCTTGAAAAGACGTCTCTGCCAAGACTATCTGTCCCAAACCAATATTCAGAAGAAGGCGGCTGATTTTGATTAATAAGCTTTTGCTCCGAAATCGAATGGGGAGAAATTATCGGTCCAATGATAGACATAATAATTAATAAAATTAAGAAAAAAAATGCTCCCATCGCTAATTTATTCTTCCAAAGATTTCTCCATGCTTCTTGCCAATAGGATAGGCTTGGACGAACAACGGCTTCAGCCTCCCCAAGCTGTCTCTCTATTGGTACAAACCATTCATCAAGAGCAATATCGTCCTTTTTTTCATACATTGTTTCTTGACGTAAGCCCATTGCTAGCCCTCCTTCTTCTGAAGTTTTATTCGCGGATCCAATATGCCATATGCTAAATCAACGAGGAATAGCATGATAATTAAAATGGTACTGTAAAAAATAGTCGTCCCCATAATAACAGGATAATCACGATTATTAATACTATCTACAAAGTATTTCCCCATACCAGGAATCGCAAATATTTTTTCAATCACGAAGGTACCAGTCAAAATACTGGCTGCCAAAGCACCTAATAAAGTTACAACTGGCAAAAGAGCATTGCGCAGTGCGTGTTTGACAATTATTTTGAATGGAGAAAGTCCCTTTGCCCTAGCTGTTTTTATATAATCTTGTGTTAATACTTCTAGCATACTCGTTCTTGTTAACCGAGCAATAATGGCGGTTGGACCTGTCGCAAGTGCTATCGTTGGGAGAATCATATGCTTCCAGCTCGACCATGTCGCTGTCGGGAGTATCTTCCAATGAACCGCAAACTGTTGAATCAACATGGTTGCTAAAACAAAGTTAGGAATAGAAATTCCTATTACCGCTATTGTCATCGCTATATAATCAATGACCCCATTGTGTTTAAGGGAAGCAATCACGCCAAGCGTTATCCCTGAAATAACCGCAACTATTAAGGAAACCATACCAAGCTCAAAGGAAACAGGAAATCCTCTTCCAATCATTTCATTTACTGTTTGCGATGATTTTTTTATCGATATGCCAAAGTCAAAGGTTGCTATTTGTTTTAAATACATACCATATTGAACAATGAGCGGTTTATCTAAATGATATTGCTCCTCTAAATTCTTCTGAATCGCATCATTCGTCGTTCTTTCATCATTAAATGGCGAACCTGGTGTAAAATGCATTAAAAAGAAAGTAATCGTAATAATGACCCATAACGTTACGACCATCGAGAAAAAGCGCTTAACATAATAAGATTTCATCGGTCACACCACCTAACAAAATGTTGTTCTCATCGCAAGTTCAGTCATAACCAGCATAGCTTGATATGCTTCTAAGATGTTTTTTGCTTGAAAACGCACAATTGTAGTACCAGGCTCTATCTCAGTGCCCGGCATTAAATGAGCCCATTCTGCTTGTCCATAGTTCGCAAATTCGATGCGGAGTAATGGACTGGCTGGTGGTACTAAAGGTTTTATTAAATGCTTTTTTTCTAACGCTTCCCTTGTCTTTTCTTTCAGCAATTCTCCAGCTTGGGCAGGAGTTAAACTCATCGCTGCTGATCTTGAAATACTATTTTTCACAATCGCTGTTGTTACATTAGGAATAAGCTGTTCTGCTTCTTGTGCTGCTTGATCGTCCCCTGCTACAAGAATTATTGGAACACCAAAATATCCAGCAACATAAGCATTAAATCCTAATTCTCCAACAACAACGTCATCTATGTACATATTACGGACTCCAAAAATCATGCTATGGGTCATAACACCAGGAACAGAAGCTCGCGCATGATACCCGACAAAGATTGCCCCGTCATAACTAGCATCAAGCCCTTGCACCATTGAATATGGTTTCACATCCCCTGTTATTAACTTTGTTTTGGGATGAAATCTTTCTATTAATAAATTATTCATTTTACTATGGCTGTCATTTACAACCACTTCTTCTATGCCTTGATCAAATAGACTTGTAACAACGTAGTTTGCTTCATCTGTCATCAGGATGCGGCTTCTTTCATAATTTAGCTTATCGGAATCAACCTGTGTGTGATCAATTAACCCTGTTATTCCTTCCATATCAACTGACATATAAATTTTGCCCATTAGAAAAAACCTCCCACATTTTTTGGTCTAACTTATTCGTACAAAATAAAAAAATCCAGCTAACAGAGAAGTAAAATCTCTATCAACTGGATTTTCTCTGCGTATAACAGAAAAAGCAGTTTACACCAATTCTTTTAATAGTTGTTTATATTTAATATGGGCATTCTTAAAAGCAACCATAACTGCTTTTTGAGAAGATCCAAAATAACGATTTTCTACTTCCTTTAAAACGGTGTCTAAATCTAACATCGATTTCCCGACTACAATAGACTTAATGAAGGAAGAGGTTATATTGATAGTGGAAGAACATTCTGCATCAATAATTGTGTGAGAGACTCTATCCACCACTAACGCAATAAAAAAACCATTGTATTGCTGCATAATGGCATTATTAGAGGATGTTTTACTTTCTCCAATAATATATATAGTATTTGCATGATACATGTGATACTCCTCCTATAAACATCTGGATATTGCACGAGATATTTATGAGATCATCATAAACATTCGAAGCAATGCATATGTCGTAAGAAAAGGGCTCTGTCTTGAATAACAGCAAAACTAACAAACTTTTCTCTCTATCATTTTGATTTTGACGAAAAAAGATAGATTTAGATTATATAAAAAATTGTAATACACCACTCTTTTTTACGCAATACATTTTTGAGTATTTTCTAAATATTTTAACAAATAGTGTGAGAAAAAATAACATTTGCAGACACACGAGAAAACTCCCTTACTCTTATCAATATTTCCCTACTAATGGAGAAGATTCTAATTTGATGTATTCTCCATTTTCTGCGACACAAACGGTATTTCTTCCCTCTCTTTTGGATGCATATAGCGCTTCATCCGCCTCGCTAATCAACGGGATAAGAGCTAGACAGTTTTCCTTTATAGCCACGCCAAAGCTCGCAGTAATATTAATTACTATTTCCTTATAATAGAAAGGGGATTCTGCGATTAATCTTCTTAATTTCCTAGAAAGGTCAATGGCTGATTCTGCTTCTTTTCCAAATAGAAAAAGAATAAATTCCTCTCCACCGTATCTGCCAAAAACTCCATTCCCTGGCACCAGAGCTTTACTTAGAGATGCAATATGCTTTAATGCTTCGTCTCCCCCAAAATGTCCATATGTATCATTTATTTTCTTGAAATGATCAATATCAAACAGGATAACGGCTATCTTTCTATGCTTGACAAGCATCTCTTCAGCAAGGGCTGTAACATAAGCACGGTTATATATTTGTGTCAGACTATCTGTGTATGCCAATTTTGTTAAGCTGAGCTGTTCCTTCTTTTGTTCCGTAATATTTGCAAACATAATGGAAGTACCGACAATGGCTGACTCTCCTTTTTTAATCGGAGAAATCTTAACTTGATAATATTCCGTTGCTGATTTATTAGTCCTTTCCACTTCCGATATGACAGAATCCGTATCGATGTTTTTTAACAGTCCAAGAATTGGATCATCCAGCCCTAATACAGCTGCTATATGTTTTCCTCTTTTCACATCAATAAATAATCTAGAAGCTGCCTTATTAAAATCTTTTAGATGATATGTCTGATCTAAAACTAGTACTGCCTCTCCCATACTTTCAAATATATAATCCTTTTCTATTGGCGGGACCAACAAAAACTTCGTAGATATGATAGCATATAAATAAAGTGAACTAGAAAATAGCATCGCAATTGGAACAGGATCTAAGCCGTTTGGAGTAAGTCCTATCAAATAAGAAAAAGACGCGCCAACAGGGACAAGAATTCCTGTCAATAGTATGGCTACTTGTTTTGTTTGCCTAGATTTCTCTTTAAACCAATAAATCGATAGTAATACAAAAGCAATGGCAGACGCTCCGAACGAGTAAGCACCGTGTAGCAAATACCATTGTCCCATCGTAATTTGCATGAGAGGAGTTGCGTTTCGATATTCTAAATATACAGATTGATAGAATAAATGATGATAATCATTTGTCGCAACGAGTAAAAAGGAAAGGGCTGGGATTAAATAATAGAAAAAATACATTTTTTTATTTAAATGCCTATCGTAGCCGATATATTGCAAAACAAGAATTAATGTAGCTGGTGCCGAAAACGGCATACCTAAATACTGAACAGCTGTCCAAAATTTCATTCCTTCTATCGTTGTACTGGCAAGTCCTAATGCATACCCAAATGCATAAATAGCATTAAAGCAGGAAAACCACAAAAATGTCCGCATTCCCTCAAATGCCTGTCTATTCATATACGCAATAATGGCTAATATCACATGCAATGCACCCGACATCGTGATTAAAACAATAAATACCATGACAGTATGATCCATTACTTTTGCTCCTGTATCCTCATCATCTGGCTTTTGTTCATTTAGTTAGTTCCTCTTTTCTTTATGTTCTTCCACCTATTATAAATCTTGTGAAAACCCGTTACTAGATTAAGAAATTAAAAATCGGCTATTTTACAAAATAAATAGCAAGCGATTGCTCCATCTATCAAATCATTTCACAAAAAAACAGAGCCTTCCTACTATGGCTCTGCACTTTTCTTATTCTATGGAATGCAAAATTTTCTTAGCTGTTTCTTCCCCATTCGCTATACATGCTGCAATTCCTACTCCATAGTAGGAACAACCAGCTAGATGCACATTAGGGTATAAAAGAGCTAAGTCTTGGCTAAGTTGTTCTACTGCTTGCTTATGTTCTAATGAGTAAACAGGCATCGCATTAGTCCATTTTGTCACTTCATAACTTTTAGGTTTTGAAGTAATTCCAAGACTTCTCTCTATATCCTTTCTAGCCTCTTGGATTAGTTCCTCTTCTGTAAGGCTATTTAGCCGTTCATAGGCTGGATTTGTTTTTTTATAGAATAGACGCAATAATAGCTGATCATTCTTCGATGTATGCTTCCACTTTCTACTTGTCCACGTACAAGCATTACAAACAATATCACTATCCCCTGCGACTATAAAGCCTGTTCCATCTTTAGGCAGTTCATCATCGGAAATATCATAGGACAAATATAAGGTGATATTGGACGAATTTTTCAACTTGCTAAAGACAGGATTTAATTCATCCTTCCTTAAAATATGCTGTGTTACATTGTGGGGAGTAGATAAGACAACCATGTCTGCCATTTCTTCTTCCCCATTGGATAATTGAACTTTATATTGGTCTGCTTCCTTATTTATTCGTGTAACAGCTATTCCCTTTCTAATGGATACATCTTCTAATACCTTCTCCAGTCGATCTATAATTGTAGATAACCCATCTTTAAAAGAAATAAATTTCTTATTCGCAGCAGATTGAAACGATTCTTTATTCTTCCCTAACCCACGGATGATGCTTCCATACTGCTCCTTATATTCGAGCAGATAAGGTAGGGTGGAACCCATTGTTAACGAATAAATATTTCCAGAGTAAACGCCCGCAAGAACTGGTGCAATCTGCTTTTCTACGATTTCCTTTCCCAGATAATACTCTAAAAATTCACCAATGGAGGATTCTCTCGTAAAGCTTGACTTAGTACGAAAAAGATCCTTTAAAGCCTCTAGCTTTCCTCGAGTGGAAAGGAGTTCACTTGTAAAAAGAGCTTCTAATGTCATCGGAATACCGAAAATAGAATCCTTGGGAATTTCTAATAATTTGTTTTGTGTATGAATATAAGATGTCCCTGTTGCGTTATAAACAATTTCTTCTTCTAAATTAAGTTCCTTAACAAAGGGAAGAACATTTTTATTGCGGGCAACAATGGAATCTGCTCCTGTTTCCATAAGCAGATCATTTTTTGTAACCGTATGGATTTTCCCGCCTAGGTAGTCATTTGCCTCCACTAAAACTAGTCGAAGTCCTAATTGTCTTTCTCTATTTTCCTTTTGCAAATAATACATGGCAGATAATCCTGTTATCCCACCACCTACAACTAAAACCGTTTTCACTTTCTTCCACCTCTTTTAGCAAAATTCCCTCTTCTAAATACCTTCTTATTAATAGCTTTTTTTATTATAAAGCATCATGACCACTTTCTTTCTCATCATCATCGCTTTTTTTGTGTCTATTTGTTCACAATTTAATTGCAAATTAGCTGATTATGCCCTTATATTCCATTGTATAATAATAGTAGCCACGTAATGTAAGCGCTTCTCTTCGGATTCGCTATCAATTTTATCAACGCAACAATTATAACGTATTCCTAATGAATGACAAAAAATTTGATTGGTGGTGTCTATCTATTATGGCTAACAGCCGGCTATCTGTTGCTATTCATATCCTATCTTTAATTGCCTCGAAACCATACGAACAAATAACCTCTGATTCTATTGCAGAAAGTGTGAATACAAATCCTGTAGTGATAAGAAGAATGTGCGGACTTTTAAAAAGAGGAGGAATGCTAACGAGCAGAGCAGGCATTTCTGGGGCATCCTTATTAAAATCTCCTGCTGATATTACTCTTTTAGACATTTATTTAGCCGTTCAACCAAAAAGTGAATGGTTCGCAATACATGATCATCCAAATCACCGTTGCCCGATAGGAAGCAAAATTCATCCAACCTTAAACAGGACTTTTTCTACCATCCAACTAACAATGGAAAAGGAATTAGAACATATTACACTACAAGATATAATGGATGAAATGGAAATATACAGTAAAATTTAACCTGAATAAGAACGACAAAGAAACTAGCCATCAGGTATCCCTCATATGCTAGTTTCTTTGTCGACTTGGATCATCTCTTGGAAGATATTCTCCCAATCTTTTAACATGGCAAGTTGCTTTCTTCTGCTCTGCCACACTTGGCTACCAGCATTTTCTGCCATCTTTTCACAGGCATGAATAAATTGATTCACTTCTGGCTCCCCTAGCAAAAGTTCATAAACGCCTTCTTCTACATATCCTTTTGTTGAAGGCAAGTTCATCCCTATCACTGGTTTTCCAGCAGCAAGAAATTCAAAAAGCTTTAATGGAAAAATAGCCTTATTATATGGAGTATCCTTATATGGCATAATCCCTATATCAAGCATATGCATATAAGCTGGAACCTGATTTCTCGATACACTTCCCATCCATTGAATATTGGGTTCCTTCAATAATTTCATAAATTCCGGGCTGTTATTCGTTCCATCTGGACCAACTAATAAAATGGTCCAATCCCTTCTCATTTGTGCAATTTGCTGGATTAATCCAAAATCAAGCTTTGGTTTAATCCCACCAATGTACCCAATCGTCAGCCCTTCTTTTTCTATAACTGGCTCCTTATTCTTCCGTTCCTGAAAAAGCTCGTATTCTACTCCATTTTCATACGTAAAAATCTTATCTCGATAAGCTGGTGTTCTACTTATTATTTCCTCCGCTAAAAAGCTTGAAGTACAAGTAATATAACTTGCCTTTTCAACAATTGTTTGTTCACTTTGATAGATGATCTTTTGCTTTAAATAAGAAAGGAAAGAAAATTTCCCGCTCAATTGTTCTGCCCATAAATCACTGCAATCATAAACGATTTGATCCCAGGAATATATCTTATGCAAAGTCGGAAAGGCAGGATAGGTATACCATAAATTCACCAAATAATCCCCTTTTTTTTCCGCTAAATAATTACTTAAAATTCGGAGCTCCTTTTGGTAGAAAAAGGGGATAAATCGAGCGAATCGTTGTACTTTATAATTTCCCAAATCACTGATTATCCACTGGTAAATACCATTTTCTAATCTCGTTACTTCTGGTGTCTGTTTTTCCCCTGGACATAACCAGATTACTTCCTCTGTTTCCTGCTGCTTTTGCAGAAATTCTGCAAATCGATGTCTTCGATAAGTTAAATTGTCTAAATTCCAAACGCCAGTTGCAACGATAACGTGGATTGTTCTCATTTTCTATGCTCCTCTACCTTCTACAGTCTCTTCCGAATAGCATTATAAGCATAATGAGAAAAATACCAGGATGACTGCAAGAAATTCAACTGCTCTATTTGACGATAAACATGCCAATTATTTTTTGCTGCTTTCCATTTATTTTTAGAAATTGAATCATTTCCTACCCTGTATTCTGCTAATATTTCGTTTAAGCCAAATGCACGGAAACCTCGCTTCAAAATCATTAACCAAGTTGCTAGATCCTGCCGAGTACGGATGTTGGGCATTTGAAAATTCCCTACTTGGTCACGATCAATTAGAACAGTAAGACAACCAACAATTGTATTTTTTAGCATGGTTTGATAATCCACTTGCTCAGGAACTCGAATATATTTATTTATCTGCTCTCCTTTTTGATCAATACACTCATAAGCAGTAAAGGTGAAAGCATACTGATTTTCCTTCATATAAGCTAATTGAACTTCCAGCTTTTCTTGTTTCCATCGATCATCACTGTCTAAAAAGGCAATATATTTTCCTCGTGCATGCTCGAGCGCCATATTGCGAGCAACAGCCGCTCCACCATTAACCGTTCTGTAAAAAACTCGAATTCGCTCTTCTACTTTTTCCCATTCCTTTAATACCTCAACTGTGCCGTCTGTGGAATGGTCATCAACAATGAGCAGTTCCCAATCTGTGTATGTTTGTTCCCTAACAGACTGGATGCTAAAAGATATATACTCTTTACAATTATAGGAAGGCATGATAATGGATACAGATGGAGCCATCTTCCACTCACCTCTTTTAGTCAGATTCAGATTTTAAGAACACCGGATAAATAATCCATAAACAACTGAGCATGATGCCGATCATAACACCCATTAGCGCTCGATCTCGAGGAGAGATTACACGATTATCCCCACTTACTGCTGCGACATCCTTAACTAGCATTGCTGGCTGCATATTGACTTGTTTTGTTTTTAGTTCATATAGAAATCGTTGTTGATCAACAGCTGATTCTGCTTGAACAGTTATTTCTTGAAGCTGATCAATGCTTTCTGAGATAATTTCTTCTTTTTCTTGATAATACTGTTGATCCATTTCCAGAAAGGCAGTTACTAATTCTGATAAGGAATCTACGGCTTCTTGTTCACTTGGACCAGTAAGTGTAAAGCTGATCTTTTTAGGGGTATCCGCAGAAATAAGAAGCTGTTCCTTCTCTATATCGACACCGGATAAATAGTGTACAAAAGTCGTTTCATTTCTTAATAAGGATGCAATTACTTCACTATTATTTAAGTACTCATTTTCATAATTCCCTAGTAAAATAGTGGCCTCTGCTTTAACTGCTCCCTTTTCTTTCCCAGCTGGGGCAAACCATCCTATTGCTCCTAAAAGGGCACTAAGCAATAATAAAGGAATAAAATATTTTTTCCATCTAGTGGCTATAATTGATAAAACAGACTTCACAAACGAACTCTCCCTTTCTGCTGTGAAAGTTAAGATTCTAGCTTTTTATTTTTATAAACAGACAGTGTACATAAAATAAACCCAAGAAACACCCAATGAAAATATAAGTTCATCACCGAACTGGGGCTAATACTCGAAATAATGAATGATACCATTCCGATCATACACGCCTCTAACAACATTTTATCTGTCCCGCTTTCCGTCTTTTCGTACGCTCGATAGAATGATATAAATGCATAAATCAATATCATTAAGTAGCCAAGCAAAATCATTAAGCCAAAGTTTCCGGCGATTTCGGCATACCAATTATGTACTTGGTAGACATTTCCTGTTGGAAAATAACTCTTATACTCCAGATAATAAGGAATATTTCCTGCTCCAATTCCAAATCCATAAGAATCGAGCAAATAAGAAAACGTATTTCTTAAAAGATTGATTCTCGCTAAGTTTGATGGTAACACTTCATTAAGCTCATATTGTCCGGATAACTCTATAAGACTCTGAATTTTACTAAATCCTCTGTTAGCAAATATTATTCCTCCTAGTAACCCTACTCCAAGACTAATTCGCAATATTAGTTTCTTCCACCACTTCGGAATGATCAGGAATATATACACTAATCCGCCTCCTGCAAGCGCCAGTAATCCAGCACGTGATTCTGTTAAATAGATAAGCAGGAAAACTAAGATGCTTAAAATAAACATAGATCCCTTCATCATTGTTCTCTTAGTATTTTTTACAACAGCTAAAAACAAGAAAAAAGAAATGCCTAAATAGACAGCAAAATCATTTTGGTTGTAAAAAACGGCTGTCGGATACGACAGTTTATAACTGGAAGCACCATATAATCCGGAACTTGGTAATTGAATAGAAAAGATATAATTCACAAATCCTATTCCTACTAATAAAATGGTCATTCCAATCCATCCTGCCAAAAAGTACTGGAGCTGTTGCCGAGTTTTAAATGTTACATTCGCTAAATAGACAAATGCTATTCCCATAACCAATAAAGACATGTATTTAAGGGAAGCAATAATAGAAATGGACCAAAGAATAGAAATGGTTCCATAAAGAATCCATCCACCAAAGAACAACCAAATAAACGGTAGTCCACTGCGGTTAAAGTCGTGTACCATCCTTTTTTTGTACAAAGCAGTGCCTATATATAGAATGATTGCCAATAATAGCAATATTCTGTATAAAAAAACGGTAAAAGCACCAACATTCACACTCAGGATGGACTGATTAAGAAAGGTGGAAAGCAATAAGACATACATGACATTTTGAAATAATTGATCAAGTGTTATGATTGATTTCAAATATATTCCCACTTGAATCGCAATCCATATACATACGATGGGAAGTATCCAAGTTAATTGATATATCGTTGTCCAATATAAAACGGTAAGACAACCGATACCTAATACGCTGAACCCTATTGTTTTGCTTACTGTACGGTTATTTCCCAACTTCTACAATCCTTCCTCCCTACCTTTTGATTACTTTTGTAAAACTTGTTTGGATGAGAATAGCGTTTCTCTTAATCCATATTCTAAATTGGTTTGTGGCTTCCATTTCAGCTTTTGTATTGTCTGTTCATTGCATAAAATACTATGGAGAATATCGCCTTCTCTTTCTGCTTTATAAATCGGTTTTAATGATACCTCACTTATATCAGCTATATTTTCCCAAAGTTGATTTATCGAGATTCGATTATTGGCTGAAATATTCAAGCAAAGATTTTCATCCTGCTTTAATGCATGTAAATTTGCGCTGGCAACGTCTTTTACATAAATGAAATCTCTTGTTTGTTCTCCAGATCCGTATATGACTGGCGCCTTATTTTCGAAAACACGATCAGCAAAAATAGAGATAACCCCGCCTTCTCCTTTACCATCCTGCTTTGGTCCATAGACATTGCTATATCTTAAAATCCCATAGGAGAGTCCATATAATTTAGAAGCTAACTTCAAATATTTTTCAACCGTCAATTTCGTTAACCCATAAGGCGATTCTGGCAAAGTTGGATGTTCTGTCGTAACAGGGAGCTCGACTGGATTCCCGTATACAGCTGCAGAAGAGGCAAATAATATTTTCTGTACAGAAGCGCGAATAGCTGCTTTAATGACATGCAATGATCCTTTTACATTTACATTCTCATCATGTAATATGTCATGAACGGATTCTGCCACACTTACTTGGGCTGCTTGATGAATAATATAATCAGGTTTTAAGTCGACAATATAATCAATCACACGAGAATCCGTTATATCAAACGGGCATATTTTAATTGGTAAATCCTTAATATTCTCAAATTTCCCAGTAGAGAAATTATCGATAACTATTACTTCATATCCCTCATCTAACAAACTCTCGACAATATGTGAACCAATAAAGCCTGCTCCACCAGTAACAAGAACCTTGGTCATTACGCTTCCTCCCAAAAGTGATTTAATTGATTAGTAGATTCAATTGACTTACTTGCCAATTCTTGGTAATTTCTAAGTAGTTTTTTAGCATTATCAATTGCAGAATAGTTATCAAGAACACGCTGATATAATTGTTCTGCAGCTTTGTCAAACAAGGCTGCATCAGCTGCTTGCTCTTTCACTCTTGTTACAATCTCTTGTACCGACCGAGGCTGAATCAGCAAATCGGCGTACTCTCCAAATAAATCTGGTATCCCGCCGACACTTGTGCAAATGATCGGTATTTTTAAAGCCATTGCCTCTATAACAACTGTCGGCAATCCTTCCGAATAGGATGGTAAAATAAAAATATCGCATGCTGATAAATAATCGCTTACCTTCTCATTAGGAATTGGTCCTGCTAAGAATAATCGTTTATTATACGTTTTTTCCTTTTGCAGCCTTTCTTTTCCTTGGCCGGCTCCCACATAAACCACTACATAGTCTTCCGGAAGATAAGCTAATGCCTCCGCTAATTCAAAAATCCCCTTTTCTTTCACAAGACGCCCTACAAACAAAATGATTTTTTTATTGACAGGCAATGCTAATTCCTTTCTAGAGCTTTCTTTCAAAGCAGCTGCCTGATTTAATGTAAATTTCGATAAATCAATTCCGAGCGGTAACGGCAAACACTTTCTCCCAGTCTTCATCTCAGCTGCAGCAGCCAGATGTTCTCCTACGGCAATAACTTCATCTGCGGACTTCACTGTTTTTTGAAAAATACGCTCCGCACTTCGACTAAATGATGGATAAATATGTACATCACTTCCATGTAATGTGAGCAGCCAAGGCTTTTTATATTTAGAGGCAACGATTCTTGCTGCCCCTCCCGAAGGCATAGCAAAGTGTGCATGGATCAAGTCAGCCTCTATGTTCTCTTTCTTCCAGGTTTTAAGAATACACGCTGCGATACGTTTATCTGGCTGAAACCAGCGAAGTTGACCAGGTGTCGCTCTATACACAGGCCTATATATGTTTACACCATGCCTTTTCTCTAAATATGGATAGTGCTTTTTACGATATTTTTTCTTCCATATTCTAAAGAAAGAAGCATTTAATGGAACTGGATTAATAACTGTTATCTCCACTCCTAAAGAAGATAATGCTCTTACCTGTGTTTCATGAAACACCCCGCTTCCAGGGTTATCTGCACTAGGGTATACACTTGTTATCCACAATACTTTCATGATACACATCCTATCGTTCGGCTTATTGACTTATTCCTTTTATTGATATTCTTCTCGAAATGCTACATGTTTTAATGCATGTAGCATTAGCAAATAAATAATCCCGCTTATCAACACAGACCATACAAGTGCCCAAACCAAATTATTATGAATAGAAGTCATTTGCGTTTTTAACAATAACGCAATCCCACTGCTGACCACCGCAAGAATCAATGGCAGCAGTAATGCTTTTACATAACTTTTTAGCTGAAGCCCTATCATTCTAGTTAATAGGATTCTCCCACCGATAAAATTAAGAATGCTTACACCTACATATGTCCATGCTACTATTTCCAGCTGATTACTCCGAACTGCTGCTAATAATGCTAACCCGTAACAAACTAACACTCCTAAGTCCCAATAAAAAGCAATGTCTGCTTTTCCCTTTGCTAATATAATGCTCCCATTGGGATTCATAAGGACCCTTAGAATTCCTACTATAATCATAATTTCTAAAATAGGAACAGCCGCCATCCATTGCTCTCCAAAGAAGAGTGGGATTACTAAATCTGCAACAGCATAGAGCCCTAATAGCAATGGAAACGACACAATTGCTAATAATTTGGTCATATATAAATAACCACTCTCTAATGCCCGATTATTATTTTTATCTTTCGCAAACACTGGAAAAGCAACTCTCGTTATAATAGGATTTAACTTAAGAACGGGAATGGTGATAATTTGATAGACTAGGTTATAAATCCCTAATGCCTCCATGCCCATAAATCTTCCAATCAACAACATATCCATATTGCTTCCCAATCGATTTACGAGCCGTGATAAAAGCTGATACACACCAAAAGAGAAAAATTCTTTACAATCTTTAATATCTAGCACAAAGCTTGGTCTCCACTTTGGAGAGTAACAAATATAAAAAAGAATTCCTTTCAAGGCATAAAGGCAAACCTGTGACCATACATAAGCATTAATTGGATTTTGCTTTATAAATAGGAGCAGTCCAATTAAGAGACTAAAGCTAAAAACATTTGAGAACGTTTCGATCTTTCCTAATGTCTTAAACGATAAGTCTCGCTGCATTAAGTACTGTGACTGCTGTCCTATAGGAGCAATCAAAAATACAATTGATAGTAATCTGACCTTTCCCTCTAACTCTTTTGTTTGAAAATAGTCTGCAATCATCGGACTTGCTGCCTGCATAAGGAAACAAATAAATATTCCTAAAAGAACATTTATCCAAAAAAGGGTAGACAACTGCCTGTCTGTTGCATGATGTTTTTGGATGACTGCAGCACCTAAGCCTAATTCAACAAAAATTTGTGCAAAGATGGTGATTGTCGTCAGCATGCCAATCATACCGAATTCCTTTGCACTCATGATATTTCCCAGTACAATAAACTGCCCAATCTGTAAGAGAGTAATAACAATCGTCGATATACTGGTCCATTTTGCTCCACTATTGATTTTGCCTTTTATGGAGTCCAATTACCTTGCACCCTCTCCTGTGAGCACTACTTTTATCGTCTTTACTAAAATTTTCATTTCCAAAGAAAATGTTACATTATTAATATATTGAAGATCGTACTTTAGCTTTTCTCTTGGTGTGATGTCATACCCTCCATTGACCTGTGCAAGTCCTGTTAATCCTGGTTTTACAAGCAGCCTATTCGAAAAACCATCAATTTCCTTGCTAAATTGTTCCGTAAAAGAAGGTCTTTCCGGTCGTGGTCCGATAATAGACATATCACCTTTTAAAACAGAAAATAATTGTGGTAACTCATCAATTCTTGTTTTTCTTATAAATGAGCCAATTTTTGTAATTCTCGGATCATTGACCTCTGCCCATTTTTCCCCGTCTTTCTCCGCATCCATTCTCATCGATCGCAATTTAATTAAGCGAAAGCATTTGCCATTCTTGCCAACCCTTTGTTGGACATAAAAGGGAGAACCTGGTGAATCTATGCGGATGAGAATAGCAAATAGAAGAATCAACGGGAGAGTTATAACAATACCTATACTTGCTATAAAGAGATCCATCATTCTCTTAAAAATTTGATAAAAGGAAACTTTTTTAGAAGATTTAAGGTTATTTGCTTGTACAATTGATATCTCTTTTAAAATATGGATACTCCTGTTAGCCTGCATGTTTTTTCACCTCAAAGTTTTATCTATCTGAGCTATCAGATTTAGTATAGGGTTCCAATGTTAATAAATCATTGAATCTATTTTAAGGAATAGTAAAGGATTGTAAATTTCCGATTGATGTTGACATAAAATGGAGCATGCTAAGCTGATTTGGATTACTCTTTTTATCAAACGAAGCGGGGAACACAGAGGTGGGGAGCGTAAGTATTCAATCAAATATAACCCCGAACAAATTATACATTTACATTAAAAAATTCGTATAATTGTTCGGGGCTTTTATTTATTTTAAGAAGGAAGGTATATGAAAATAACCAAAAAGGAATAAATTAACAGAAAAGAACTCTCTGTGCCCAAAAGGAAGAGGAGCAGAGAAAAAAGGTAACAGAAGTCATCTCATGCTACATCCAACATATAAATTTATTGAAGCTCCCATAGGAGTCTGGAAATGCAGTTTAACTATGTACAATTTGGATATTTCCCCAAAACCAACTTTATATGGAGAGGCGGGCATGATAGCCTAGTGAAGAGGAGCAGCTATTGATAACGTTGGCTTCCCGGCTCATTAATGCCCGCAGATTCTCCATATAAAGTTATGACGTTCCTTGAAAAATCAATTTTTGTACATTAGGCGCATAGAGTGTCTGTAGCACAATGGAACGAATTGGTTTCACCACTAAATTAGAGATTATTCGTCTATATTTTGTTCCAGCCACTTTCTTTTCCTGATTTATTATCTGCTTAATAAAACCGTAATTACTCCAATGAAACATACACTACATAAACACCATGTATCTTGTTTCTTCCAATATACTCTCCGAAATGCCGAGCGTTTTATTCCCGCACGGTATCCTTTAACATCCATCATATTAGCCATGTCCTCGGCTCTATTCAGAGAACTCACAAATAAAGGAAGAAAAATTGGGACTAAAGTTTTCATCTGCTGAAATAACGAGCCTTGGCCAAACTCCGTCCCTCTTGCCTTTTGAGCATCCATCACTTTTTGTGTTTCATCTAATAAATTGGGAATGAATCGCAAAGAAATAGATAACATAATGCTAATATCATCTACAGGTACCTTAATAAAACGCAATGGAGATAGCATTTTATTTATTCCATCTGTCAAATCGATTGGTTTTGTAGTTAATGTTAAGACAGTAGATAAAAATACAATAAGAACAAAACGACTAAAGATAAAGATTCCATTTATTAATCCATACTCTGAAATAGTAATTGGCCCCCATGCTATATATACATTACTGCCAGAAGTAAATAGTACCTGCAGTATTACAGTAAATAGAATGAGCCATATCATTGGTTTGACTCCTCGTACATAGGTACGGAAAGGGACTTGTGATAAGTGCATAATGAAAAGGGTAATCATCCATAAAAATAAGTAGGCCATCCAATTATCTGCTATAAATAGCATAGCTATAAGTAAAAGGACAGAAATCATTTTTGCCCGAGCATCCAACTGATGGAGCCAGGATTCTCCCGGAAAGTATCTTCCTAATATTAATTTATTCATACTAACCCCACCGAAACTAAAGCATCTGCTAATTCATCCAGCGTTAAGCAAACCCTTGGTAATTTTATTCCTGTTTCTTGTTCAATTTTCATTTGATAATACCGAGCCTGTGGCATTTCCAGCCCCCAACTTTCCAATAAAGCTGGATCTGAAAAAATCATTTTTGTTTTGTCCGATTTGATAATTTTTCCTTGATCCATTAAAATAACTTGGTCTGCGAATAAAGCCACATCCTCCATATCGTGTGTAACGAGAATAGTTGTTAAAGATGCTTGTTTATGCCAAGTAGCTAGAAGAGACATTATTTCCTTTTTCCCCTGCGGATCCAACCCCGCCCCAGGTTCATCTAAGACAAGTACAGATGGCTCCATTGCTAATATTCCTGCAATCGCCACTCGCCTTTTTTGTCCTCCCGATAAAGCAAAGGGGGATTTTGATAAAATAGACGGCTCTAAGCCCACTAGCTCAATTACCTGTGCAGCCTTTTCTTGCGCTTCTTCCAACGATACGCCAAAGTTAAGCGGACCAAAACAAATGTCCTTTTCCACTGTTTCCGCAAATAATTGGGACTCTGGAAATTGGAACACCATCCCCACTTGCTTTCGAATCTTACGGATATTCTCTTTTTGGATAGGTGATTCTATCATTGTCTCTCCTATACGAACGCTTCCTTTTGTTGGAAGAAGTAAGCCGTTCAATATCTTTAATAGACTTGATTTTCCTGCACCAGTTCTTCCGATGAGTGCTGTAAAAGTACCTGATTCAATAGTAAGATTGATGGAGTTTAATACATTGGGTTTACGGATCGGTCCAATTTGATAATTAGCAGATACATCTTTTAATTCGATTTGCATATCCATCGCACCATTTCTTCTTCTGTCATATATTTATCTGGAACCTTACTCCCTCTATTTTTCAAAGATTCTCTGAGTTTCTCTGAAAATGGTTTTTCTAAGGTAGAATCTGTATAAAACAACTGAGAGGGACTTTCAATTTTTGTTATTCTCCCTTGTTCCATGACCATTACTCTATCAGCCTGTGCAGCTTCTTCCATGTCATGCGTAATGGATAGGATTGTCATTCCCTTATTTTTTAATTTGCGTATAATTGCCATTAATTCCTTGCGACTTCTTGGATCTAACATAACAAAGGCCTCATCCAATATAAGTACCTTGGGCTCTAATGCCAGCATTCCTGCAATTGCGACCCTTTGTTTTTGTCCACCTGATAATTGAGAAGGATCCACCATGCGAAAGCCGAGCATATCTACATCTGTTAGTGCTTGATCCACTCTTTCATGCATTTCTTCATAAGACATATTTATATTTTCCAGCCCGAAAGCCACATCATCTTCTACAGTTGTTCCAATGAATTGATTTTCTGGATTTTGAAAAACAATGCCAATCCCCTGAGCACCTTGCCCTTTCTTTTGACTAACTCCATTTATCTTAATTTTCCCTTCATCGGGTTGAAGCAAGCCAACAAGTAAATGAGCTAAGGTGGATTTCCCACTTCCATTATGACCAATTAGCGCTGTCCATTCCCCCTCACTTAATAGAAAGGAAACATTTTCCACATGACTCTTATCACGCTTTTTATCATACCGAAAGCTTAATTCCTCCACTTCCAAAACGGTTTGCAAAACGAATACCCCCTCCATAGAAAAGCTTAGAACGCTAACAATATATTTATTTAACTAATAATAAAAAACATAGCTAAAGATAATACTAGACATCCATTCACAATAATTAGATTTTTCACTGCTAAACTAAATGTTTTAGATTTAACTTGGATTTGGTTAAAAATCCGAATATGCTTATAAACTGGTAAAATAGCAATTAAGCTAATTAACGCAATAACTGGTAGTAAGTGAAAAAACACAGAGATTAATATAGCCATAAAGGATCCCGCATAAAGGCCATTATACAGCCATAGGGAGTATTTCTTTCCTAAATAAAATGGTAAAGTGAAACGATGATTTTTTATATCGTCTTCTACATCACAAATATTGTTTGCCAGCATAAGATTCGCGATCGTAAACATACAAGGTAAAGATACAATGATAATTTCGATTATTTTTATTATGTTTACTTGCAGCAAAATCACGTCTTGTTCCCATACTAAGGAAGCAATCCCATAATCAAACGCATTGACATAGACCGTAAGAAAAACGATCCCAAATCCCATTGTTACACCGGAAAAAACTTCTCCTAAAGGCATTCTTGATAAAGGAATTGGTCCAAAGGTATAGAGGATGCCAATGCAAAAGCAGATAAATCCAATCAAAAGCACCAATAATCCTGTTTCAGCAGTAAGCCAAATACCTAGCCCCGTTGCTGTAAAAAAAAGGGTGAATATGGTTGCGATAACGGTGCTTTCCTTTATCCCCTCTTGTCCTATTACGTTTTTTTCCTTCCTATATTCATCACTATTTGCCTTTCGATAATCCATATAATTATTAATCGCCGTTGTTGTTAAATCAAAGATTAACATAGAGGCAAAGAATATTAGTGTATTTTTCCAATGGAGTGCTTCATACCGATATAATACGAATAATATGCCAATAAAAAATGGGAAGACACTAGCGATTTTTGTTTGTATTTCAACTAACTTTAAAAATGAACGAATCGACATTCCAAATGACCTCCCTCTTCTCTTTATTCATTTGCTAATTTAAATTTCTCATTTGTTAAAGTAAATTTACCTTTTAGACCGGAAGTTAAATAAACCTCTTTATCCTTGGTTACAAAGATGGCCTCTATTCCCTCCATTTTTTCTACCGCCTTTAACCCTTCTTCTATCCCTTTTATAAATATGGTTGTTGAATATCCGTCTCCATCAAATGATTTATCAGAAACAATCGTAATCCCCGCAACTTCATTATTGACAGAATAGCCATTTTTAGGGCTGAGAATATGATGGTATTTTACTCCATCCACCTCTAAATACCGCTCATATATCCCAGAAGTAACGATCGAAGTATTCGTTTCCTCCATTTTCCCCACCATTTCACCTCTATCGGAAAATGGATCTTGAACTCCTACTTCCCACGGCTTTCCAGAAGGATTTGTTCCTTTTACATAAATGTTTCCTCCTAAATCAACAATCGCAGATTCTACCTTATTATCATTTAATACTTTTATAACTTCGTCTGTAATAAACCCTTTGGCAATTCCCCCTAAATCCAGCATCATTCCTTGTTCCGGCAAAAATACCGTTTGCTTTTCTTCATTTAATTCTATCTTTGTATAGTTGATCAATGGGAGAACAGCATCAATTTCTGATTGTGTTGGCTTTTTCTCGTCCGGGAATCCAATATGCCATAAATTAGTTAATGGTCCAATCGTAATATCAAAGTCTCCTCCTGAGTACCCACTATATTTTTTACCAGCTTTCACTAAACGGTAAATATCTTCTGGGACCTGGACTGGATTCCGACCAGCATTTTCATTTATTTCATCAACAATCGACCCATCTTCATTTACTGTGATTTGGCTTGCCAATAACTCTATTCGATCAAATGCTTTATCCAATACAGCTTCCTTGTCTTTATCATAGATTTTAATCGTGACAACTGTCCCCATTAAAAATTCCGTTCTTTTATACGGATTACTATTTACCATTTCGTCCGATTCCTTTTGTTTTCCACATCCTATTAATAAAAGGAGGGAAAGAAAAAGAATCATAGCGAATTTGAATTTATTCATTAAAATCATCCCTTCTATGAATATCACATTTCAATTGTTTTATCATGTCTCTAAATACAAACAAGTGTTTAAATTCTTGACCATGTGAATTTATTCACATTTATAACACCGTCATTTTATCATTGCTTTCTGCCACTGTCTATCGACTTTTTAGTGGACAAAACCCTATAAAATAGCTGATTTACGGAATAATCATTGTCTTAATAGTGTTTATCAGCATCTCCTTTAAATATGGAGAATTTATGACAAAAATCCGCTATTTATAAATGTTTCGAAAATGTGAACAATCAAAATTTTAAATTGTAGACATTCTATGAAGTCCATAGACAGATAAAAACCACATTGTTATATTAAAATTGTTCAAAACTTCACAAATAAGCATTTAACAATTAAGGGAGTGAATAGGAAGAATGGACAAGAAAAATATTGTCATAATCGGAGCAGGTTATGCGGGGGTTCATGCCGCAAAAAAGCTTGCTAAAAAGTATAAAAAAGATGATTCGGTTTCCATTACACTTATAGATAGACATTCCTATCATACAATGATGACTGAATTACATGAGGTTGCTGCGCATAGAGTAGAACCAGATGCTATTCAATTTGATTTACGTCGTTTATTTAATCGTACAAAGGTTAATTTGGTTACAGACAATGTGAAACATGTTGATTATCAAAGTAAAGTAGTTACAACTGAACACGGCCAATTTGCCTTCGATTATCTCATCCTAGGAATGGGCGGCGAACCAAATGACTTTGGTACGCCCGGAGTACAAGAAAATGGCTTTACCCTTTGGTCTTGGGAAGATGCTGTTAAACTAAGAGAACATATTGAAAAAATTGTTCGTAAAGCTGCTCATGTTCATGATGAAGCAACAAGAAAGGCAATGCTTACCTTTACTGTATGTGGTTCAGGCTTCACAGGAATCGAAATGGTTGGGGAACTGATTGAATGGAAAGAAAGATTAGCAAAAGACAATAAGCTAGATGCAGAGGATATTACTTTATATGTGGTTGAAGCTGCTCCTACTATATTAAATATGCTAGAACGCAGAGATGCCGATAAAGCAGAAAGCTATATGGTAAAAAAGGGAGTTAAAATCTTAAAAAGCTCCCCAATCGTCGAAGTAAAAGAAGACGCTATCGTATTAAAATCAGGCGAAGAGCTTCCAACTTACACTCTTATTTGGACAGCAGGAGTTCGCGCTAATTCGGATACAAAAGATTACGGCATGTCAGCTGGAAGAGCAGGCCGCTTAAAAGTTAATGCTCATATGGAATCTGAAGACTACAAAGATGTCTATGTAGTCGGTGACTTAGCCTATTTTGAAGAAGAGCCTGGAAAACCAACTCCACAAATTGTAGAAGCGGCCGAACAAACTGCTATGACTGCAGCAAAGAATATTATTGCAGAAATCAGTGGCGGTGAAAAGGAAAAATATGAAGGTAAATACCATGGGGTTATGGTTTCTATCGGAGCAAGATACGGTGTTGCAAATTTAAGCGGCATGCATTTAAGCGGCTGGTTTGCAAATTTCATGAAGCATATGGTTAATCTATATTATTTCTTTGGTATTAGAAGCGGCTATTATATGTACCAATATGTGATGCATGAATTTTTCCACACAAAAGATAAACGTAATATTTTCCGTGATTTCTTAACCCGCTATGGCAATGTTCTTTGGAGCTTACCTTTACGTGTATTTGTCGCAGGTTTCTGGATTGTAGAAGCATGTGCGAAGCTTTGGGGAGAATCGACATGGAGAGATTCTATTTCCAGCTGGTCAAAGGTTCCAAACTTATTTAATGGTCTTGGAGACGATTCATGGTTAACTGCTACAAGTGTCAAAATGCCTTTTGAGTGGCTGCAAACTGCTACAAGTGGGGCAAGTGAAGCTGCTACTTCTACTGACTTTGCAACCCCGATATTAAATAAAATGCCATTCTGGTTTGAGTGGATTATGAAAATTATGCTTCCAACTCCAGAAGTCGCACTATTTATGCAAAAAATGATGATATTTATTGAGTTAGCAATTGGATTAGCCATTCTTGCCGGTTTATTCACATGGTTAGCAAATGCTGCAAGTGCTGGATTCCTAGTAATGTTTACACTTACTGCAATGCTTGGCTGGGATAAAGTTTGGGCATTGCCAGCTTCTATTGCTTTAATGAATGGGTCTGGTCGTACATTTGGATTAGATTATTGGGTTGTTCCTTTCCTTCAAAGAAAATTGGGCGACTGGTGGTATGGTAAAGAACGAGCGATCTATAAAGACTATAAATAATAAAAGGTTTGCTAGAAACATAGGGAATTAAAGCCCCCTGTTTCTAGCAGCTTTTGAATCAGTAAAGGAGAAAAAAGAAGCTAGTGGATTTATATTCTTTGATCTTTTCTTAAACCTTAAACTTTTAAATCAATAGATTGTCTTCCACTTTAGGATGCTTGTTCCAATCAATCTATTTAACAATAAGATTAGTTATAGAATAAAGAATCTACCATACTTCATTCTTTTTTGCCCTATACTGATTAATAGGAATCAGTATTTATTTAACCTACAACCAACTTACTTATGGTAATAATTAAATCGCAAGAATGGAAGTTGAGAAGATGACAAAAAATCAACGCCTTGTATATATAGCACTGCTTGCTTCCCAAGCGGTAATTATCAGCTTATTAGAACGGGCTATCCCATTTCCCTTTGCATTTGCTCCAGGAGCGAAGCTTGGATTAGCAAATATTATCACCTGCTTAGCCTTATATACACTTCCCACAAAAGATGCCTTTAAAGTGGTCGCAATTCGGCTCTGTCTCGCCACCTTATTAGGAGGGACACTTTCTACTTTTATGTATAGTGCCAGTGGAGCCCTTTTAAGCTTTATCGGCATGTGGGGTGTAAAGCAACTTGGAACAAAACGAATTAGCTTAATTGGTGTTAGTACAACTGGAGCCATTTTTCATAATATTGGTCAATTAGCCATTGCAAGCTTTGTTGCGCAAACATGGACTGTATTCTTATATTTACCTATTCTATCTTTTATCGGTATCCTATCAGGAATAGCAATAGGAATACTAGCCAACTATTTAATCACACATGTAGAAAAACTACAGTTTTATAGAGATTTATCGGAAATAAACGAATCTAGATAGGAAAGAGGTTAAACTATGCGTGTACATCAAATGTGGGATACGTATCCAGAATTAAAAAATGACTTGTCAAAAGTACTTCAATTAATTGAAAGCAATATTCGTGTTCGTGATAAAGTAGTTGAAAAAACGATTAAGGATTTAATTAATTCCGGTGGCAAGCTACTTAGACCTGCCTATTCCCTACTTTGTTCACAAATAGGTCCGTCTAAAGATAAAAATCGTGCAATAGCAGTGGCAGCAGCGTTGGAAACCTTGCATATGGCGACGCTGATTCATGACGATGTTATTGATGAATCGCCAACACGACATAACATTCCAACCATTCATACTCATAATGGAAATAAGTTTGCCATCTATGCGGGTGATTATTTATTCTGTGTTTGTTTTACCATTTTATCTAAGTACGCAACATCTCTTTCCCATTTAGAATTTAATGCCCGAAGCATGGAAAAAATCTTAAGTGGGGAATTAGATCAATTAAACGCTCGATACCAATCTACTGTTACGGTGAAAAAATATTTAGCAAGAGTATCCGGAAAAACAGCCCAGCTTTTTGCCGTAAGCTGCTATTCTGGTGCGGTTGAAAGTGAAGCAAGCAGACCACTCGCCATGAATGCTTGGAATATGGGGCATTATATTGGGATGGCTTTTCAAATAATGGACGATATTCTCGATTATAAAGGAGATTCCCAAACATTAGGAAAGCCTGTGATGGCAGATATTAAACAAGGTCACTATAATTTACCACTTATCTATGCAATCCAAGCAAATCCGCATGAGCTGATTCCTATATTAGATAAAAAAGAAGCCTTGACTAACGAAGATCTGGCACAGCTTTCTAAACTTATCGCTAAATATAAAGGAGTAGAAAAAGCAGAGCTCCTTGCTAAAAAATATACAGAGAAAGCAATTAAACAACTAAATAAATTACCTGATGGGGATTACAAAAACCGTCTTTTTGAAATTACGCTTAGCTTATTAAATAGGAATGTGTAATGCGTATGGTAAAAATCCGGTCCAACTCTGCATGCTGCTTGTCACTTGTTGGACTCGGATTTTTTAATAGCTGTCATTCTCTATTATGCTTATCTTTAAATTCCCAAAAGCCTGGAATACTGTCTAGGTCATATTGATAGGTAGATTGTATAAGCATTAATTTCAGCTCTTGTGAAAGATCTGCCATATCATTTGGGCTTGTTCTTTTTGTTAATTTATTTACCTTTGGTTCGAACAACTTTATTAGCTCATGGAGCATTTCCGGATCTGCCTTTGCCCTTTTTACCATCGTATACATATCGGTCATTTTTCCTTTTCCTTTCGCTCGTTTTCCTGAGTTTCCTTCCATTCCTTCAGTAGCTGATCCATTTTTTTATCTAATCTTAGCAGAACAAATAAAGATAAAGTTAGTGGAAAACCAAAATTGCTAATCATTGTCATCCATTGCGTCATATCTACTAATTCCATCTACCTTCCTCCTTATTATTGATAAATGAAAGAATACGTTTTAAAGCCGCTTTTCTTGTTTTTGAAACATATTGTTGAGACGTTCGAATTCTCCGGGCAATTTCTGTATCCGTAAATTTATAAAGATAGGCATAGGTAAGGATCTTACGTTGGGAAGAAGTCAAGCTCAGAACGGCTGAATAGATTGTTTTATTTGAAATATATTCCTCCATCTCAGACCATAGTGCCTCCTTCTCGACTATTGCTTCTATTTCAGCCTCTTTATCATTTAGATTAATATCCTTTTCTCCTCCCTCTTCCTTCTCGGTCAGTATTAATGGAAATCGTTTTTGATACATGGATAAGTTTTTATTAAAATTTATGGTACTGTACTCCATCGAAGAAGTGATATACGAAGTAAACCGAATGGTAAAGAAATGCTTTTTAAAAGATTCATCCACCTTTTCTTTATTTTCCTTTGTCGGACATTCTAGCGCTTTTTTTAACAGGTGAACATTGTCCTTTTTCTGCAAAAAACTCTTTACAATTGGATTGCTTAATAATGATTTATTTTCCTCTAAAAATGCGGTAAAAGCTTCTGATTGAGAAGAACGGCATTCTTTCATCCTTTCGACCTCCCAAAAGGAACATATGTTCTGTTTTTGTTGTAAAAAAAGGGACTAATCTTCATTAGCCTCTTTTGCCTATATGTTATCTTTACCTCCTTCTATATATATAAAGAAAGATTTTATGTAAAAATAACAACCACTTGTCCCATTTTCATTTAATCGATTACAAATAACTTTACATCAAAGATAACATTGTCTTGATTTTCTTCCAATACGACAATAGTCCAGTTTTTGGCTAATATCTTTGTAAATTGCTGAAAGGATTCCTTCGGCAATGTAATAGTTCCAATTGATTCGCCGCAGTCCTCATAGTCTCTTCCCTCTACTAATTGATATTTCAATAGTATAAGCCTTTTTAACGTTCCCTTAGTCAAAAAGGTTATTTCATAATCATCTTGCATAATCGCTTTGACGCTAGCTTTATTGTCTTTATAATAGGAAAAAAGCGTCTGCCAATCTGGCAAGCCATTTCCACAGTTCTGAAAGAACGCAAAATCTTCTGTTTCGAGAGCTTTGCTAACCGCCTCTTCCTTAAATCCCTTTGCTTTCACTTGCTCCAGCATAATTGCAAAATTAAGTGCCACTCTCATCATAAAACTTCTACTCCCTTCCCCACTTCATATTGATTTCATCCCAAGAAAAAGATAAATTGATAGAAAGACTTCATTAGACAGCTTTCTGTACCATTATCTGAATAGTTTAAGTATAATCTATTTTGAAAGGAGTTAGGAAAATGATTACACAAAATCCATTTGTTTCATATAGTGTTGCAATGGTAACCCCCTTTGATCAAAGGGAAAAGCTTTCGCAAACCGGCATCTATTCATTAATAGATTACTATAAACAGAATCATGTCCCGGCACTGCTTATTAGTGGATCAACAGGGGAACAGCATTCCATGACAATCGAAGAAAGACAGATTCTCTATCGGGAGGTAAAGTCCGCAGGGAAAGATGCTTTTCTTCTCATTGGTGGAGTTGCTGCTGTAAGAACGACAGATACCATTCGACTGGCGGAAGCTGCTCAAAAAGAAGGATTAGATGGAATAATGCTTGGCTTTCCTCCTTATTTACGTATTAATCAAAAAGAAGCTGCAGCATATGTTGAACAAGTTTGCGCAGTTACCAATTTACCCATCTTGCTTTACAATAATCCTTCCCGTACTGGATTTAACCTGGAATTAAATACTCTCTATCGTTTAGTAGAGAAACATCCCCAAATAAAAGGGTTAAAGGAAGCTGGAAATCCCGACAATGCTCTTATCCTCCAAAAAGAGCTTGGTTCATCCTTCTCGGTCTTAACCGGTACAGATTTATACCTTTTAGACCATTTGCGCAACGGATATGATGGAATTACTAGTATAATAGGAAATATTTTCCCACAGGAAATACAACAAATTGTTCAATTGATAAAATCACAAAAATGGGAATTGGCGAAAAAACAGTTCTCCAAATTGCTACCAACGATACATACTATTCTAGAAATAGGTGCACTGCGTGCTATTAAATATCTATTATCTGAAAGCAACATAGAAGCAGGTATTTGTAGAAAGCCATTATCCACTTTGAATAAACAAGAACAGAAAACCCTAATGGAGGTTTGGCAAAAAGGAGAGGCATGATGAAAAAACACTTCCAACCTATTATGCTCTTGATTACGATATTGATTTTAGCTTCTTGCAGCGATAATCATGGGCAATCAGCAGCATCTAAACAAGAACCTATTTCCATAACCATCTCTGCTGCTGCCAGCATGCAAGATGCGTTAGAGTCAATCAAGGAGAAATTCGAAAAGGAGCATCCAGATATTACCCTAACTTTTAATTTTGGTTCATCTGGAGCATTGCAGCAGCAAATTTCCCAGGGAGCTCCAGTCGATTTATTTCTTTCTGCAGCAAAGGATAAGATGGCCCTTTTAATAAAGGGTGGCTTCATTAGTGAATCCGATCATACGAACTTAGTTAAGAATAATTTAGTATTAATCACCAATAAACAGTCTGACACTACTATCAATAACTTTGCAGATTTAGAAACATTGGATAAAGAAAAAATCGCTATCGGTATACCCAAATCCGTTCCAGCAGGAAATTATGCAAAAGAAACACTGCAATCCCTGCATATATGGGAAAAGGTCCAAGAAAATATCGTTCCTGCAAAGGATGTGCGCCAAGTTCTATCTTATGTAGAAACAAATAATGTAGCAGCAGGCATTGTTTATGGAACCGATGCAAAGACTTCTGATGCTGTTCAAGTAGCAGCAATTGCGGATGAAGCAAGTCATTCTCCCATTGTTTACCCTCTTGGCATCATCAAAGACAGTAAGCATTATCAGGCAGCTAAAGTTTTTTATGACTATTTGCAAACACCCATTAGTTTAGAGGTTTTTAAAGAAAATGGATTTATTGTTAACTAAAGAGGATTGGAGTAACTTTTGGCCTCCCATTTCTCTTTCCTTGCAAGTGTCACTCATCGCCACTGTCTGCGTCATTGTTTCGGGAATAATTCTTTCCGCTTTATTAGCGAGAAAAAAATTTAAAGGAAAGGTATTGCTAGAAACCTGTTTGTTACTGCCAATTGTTCTTCCCCCAACAGTTACTGGCTTTTTATTGCTCGTTGTCTTTGGGCGCAATAGTATCATTGGAAAAGGAATCGAATGGCTTTTTCATCAACCAATTATTTTTACATGGTGGGCTGCGGTAATTGCAGCATTTATTGTGTCTTTTCCTTTAATGTATCAATCGGCAAAGGCTGGGTTTATTCAGATTGATCGCTCGATTGAAGAGGCGGCACGTGTCGATGGGGCAAATGAGTGGAAAATTTTAACATCTATTTCTATTCCACTAGCCTCCCACTCGCTTATATCTGGAAGCATCCTTAGCTTTGCCAGAGGATTAGGAGAATTTGGTGCAACTTTGATGTTTGCCGGTAATATCCCAGGAAAAACACAGACACTACCTACTGCTATTTATGTCGCCATCGAAACTGGCAATATGAGAATGGCTTGGATTTGGGTAATAACCATCACCATTATTTCTTTTATTATGCTAGCTTTATGTCAGCCGAAACAACAATAGCCTTTCTCGTCTTTGCGCATTCCCTTACAAGTTAGTGTCAATACTGATTTCAGAGAAATAGACAAGCATATCATTTGGTATTTTTCCTTTCTCTGCTTTAATCTAAAATGGACAATAATCCACCTATGTGGAATTTTAAGGAGATGATTTTGCATGAAAATTACTTATCATGGTCAATCCACTATTGAAATTAGTACAGAAGGAAAGTCTTTAATTATTGACCCGTTTATTAGTGGCAACCCTTCTGCTGTTACAAAAGTAGAAGAAGTGAAAGTGGATGCTGTTTTACTGACACATGCACATATGGATCATATTCTCGATGCGGCACCAATCGCCAAAGCAAATAATGCTCCAGTTGTTGCTAACCCTGAATTAGCTGCTTATATGTCCTGGCAAGGTGTAGAAACAATTGGTATGAATATCGGCGGAACAGTCGATCTAGGCTTTGCTAAAGCAAAAATGACGCATGCATTCCACAGTTCCGGGATTATTGATGAGGAAAATAAAAATATCTTATATGGCGGAATGCCAGGTGGATATATTATTGAGGCAGAAGGGAAAACCATCCATCATGCCGGAGACACTGGACTTTTCAGTGATATGAAGATGATTGGAGATCGACACCCATTAGATGTTGTCTTTCTACCAATTGGAGACCATTTTACAATGGGACCCGAAGATGCGCTGCAAGCAGCCGAATGGTATCAAGCAAAACTAATTATTCCCATCCACTACAATACATTCCCTGTAATTGAGCAAGACGCTAAAGCGTTTGTAACTAAGCTTGAAGAACTTGGTTTGAAAGGGAAGGTATTAGAATTAGGTGAAACATTCGAATTGTAAGAAAAGCATTGTGCTAGAGTACACATCAAATTAGCAATTTTGAAACGTTGCAGACAAACTTGGTTTGTCTGC
The DNA here is from genome assembly GCF_038006285.1 of Niallia sp. FSL W8-0177. Taxonomy (NCBI): domain Bacteria; kingdom Bacillati; phylum Bacillota; class Bacilli; order Caryophanales; family Bacillaceae; genus Niallia; species Niallia sp. FSL W8-0177. The sequence goes on along the minus strand of NZ_JBBOUX010000001.1, from coordinate 4,567,234 downwards.
AATGAATATGAAGTGGGGAAATGAGGTTAATATCGCATAAATACGTGGGATATTAGCCTCTTTTCATTTTTATTAGCAGAAGACTATTGCTTTATCAATCAAGTTTTCCTTTTATCAGCCAAACTGGAGTAGATATCAGGCAAAATTTGATTTTATCAGCCAAACTGGTGCACTTATCAGCCAATCTTTGATTTTATCAGCCAATCTGGTGCACTTATCAGCCAATCTCCGGTTTTTTCAGCCAAACTGGTGCACTTATCAGCCAATCTCCGGTTTTTTCAGCCAATCTGGTGCACTTATCAGCCAAAACCCCATTTTTTCAGCCAAACCTCTGTCAAACTAAAAAAGGCCGCCCGCAAACGGACAGCCTTTCCTATTTTACATTACTTTGCTTTCTTCTTCCCATTGAGCAATTTCTTTTACTCTTGCTTCCACTTGCTCTTGTGTTAGTCCATGTTGCTTTACATAGAAGTTTCTTGGATGGGTGCGGCACTCATGGCTGCAGCTTCTCATATATTTCTCTTCATTTTCTTCACTGCAAAGCATTTTACGGTTACACTCTGGGTTTGCACAGTTTACATATCTTTCACATGGCTCCCCAGTAAAGAAGTCACGTCCTACAATCACATGTTCTTTTTGATTGACTGGCACACTAATTCTTTGGTCGAATACGTAGCATTGACCATCCCAAAGCTCTCCTTGTACTTCTGGGTCTTTTCCGTAAGTCACAATTCCACCATCTAATTGGCTTACATCTTCAAAGCCCTCTTTCATTAGCCAGCCAGAGAATTTCTCACATCTTACTCCACCAGTACAGTAAGTAAGAATCTTTTTACCTTCTAGTTTATCTTTATTTTCTTTTATCCATTGTGGCAGTTCTCTAAATGTTTCAATTTCTGGCTTAATCGCACCTCGGAAATGACCAAGATCATATTCATAATCATTACGAGCATCAATAACAATTGTTTCAGGATCTTGCATTTTCTCATAAAATTCTGCTGGCTTTAAGTGTTTACCAGTTAATTTAAGTGGATCTACATCGTCCTCTAAGCTTAAGTTAACTAATTCTTTTTTATGACGAACATGCATTTTCTTAAAAGCATGTCCATCTGCTTCATCAATTTTGAAAATAGTATCGCTGAAACGCGGATCCTGTCTCATTGCTTCGATATACTTGTCTGTTTGCTCTACCGTACCAGAAACTGTTCCATTAATCCCCTCGTGGGAAATTAGAATTCGACCTAATAATCCTAGTTCTTTACAAAAAGCTAAATGCTCTTTGGTTAATTCCTCCGGATTTTCAATCGGTACATATTTATAATAAAGTAATACTCGATATTCACTCATTGTTCAACACCCTATTCCTTCTAAAAATTATCTATTAATAACTATACACCAATTGTGTCAATAGTAAAAATCCATTGCTTATTTGTAAAATCGCAAACAAACAGAAAGAGACTTCACTCATCGAAATCTCCCCCTGCTTAAAAATAAAGTTAAAATAATTATAAGGTAATACGAGCTAAAAAGAAAGATGCAGATTTTACCTAGTATTAAAATTCCATTCTTTCGTAGCCTTTACATACTATCATAAAAAATACTATTAACTAACTCGAAAGTATAGCAAGGGATACTCCTTAAAGGAGTACCCCTTGTTTGACATTTTCTATTGATTATCCTTCTGTTATGGTCGTATGAAAATGGAGCGCACAACCATATTTAGACTGCTGAAATATTTTCTCTACATGGCGTATGGCAAGCTCCGCTGATAAAGATGTAACAACTACTAGCTCCGCTTTAATCTTGTTAATAACCTTTATGCTAGTTGTGAGGTAATCATCCTGGTAATTTTCAAAAACATCCCGGACATAATTTATTTGTCCACAGAAAAATTGAATAGTATATTGATTCATTTTTCTATCACTTTAAGCAGAAGCAGCCGAATCACTTTTTCTCCCCTCCATAACTTACGGCGTTTGCTTTATTTGCTGCCATAACGAATGGTATATACACCAGTGTAGAAACAGCCAAACAAACAAAACCAAGCAATAGCGCAATATAATTTCCACCTGTTCCAAGGAAAGCAATAAGCGGTCCTGGGGTAGTCCATGGAACGGAATACGCAATTGGCGGAATCAATCCTGATACAATCGCAACATATCCAATAATAATATTTATGGCTGGAACAAGAATAAATGGCACAATTAAAATTGGATTTAATACAACTGGTAAACCAAAAATAATTGGCTCATTTATATTAAATATCCCTGGTGCAAGCGAAAGTTTTCCGATATCTCTGTAATCCTGCCTTTTTGCTACAATAAAGATAGCAATAAGCAATCCCAGCGTCATCCCAGAACCACCATAGTTTGCAAAAGCATCATTAATTGCCCAAGTTACAGGATATGGCGCTCCCCAAGCTGTACCGTGCTCTGCGACGAAGTTAAGATTTTCTAAGCCTGCTTCTGCAAACATTGCTTCCCGTATAGCAGCAATGGTATTCGGGCCATGGATTCCAAAAACCCATAATAGGTTGGAAACTATCGCTAAAATAACTAAAGACACAATATTGGTGCCTAAACTCTTCAATGGAGTTTGAATCACTGCGTAAATAAATCCATGTAAGCCTTCTGGATAAACCGCATTTATTAAAGCGTTTGCAATAGCGAACACCACAGTAATAATTATAATAGGAAATAATACTTTAAAAGAACGAGAAACAGCCGGAGGTACAGAATCAGGCATGTTTATTTGCAATTTTTTGGACCTAGATAATCTACTAAAAAGCTCACCAACTAATAATCCCACAATTAAAGCAACAAATAGTCCTTGTGCTCCAACCCATTGAGTTGTTAAAAAGTTGGTTCCTTCTACATTGGTATATGGTGGATAAATAATGAAAAATACAGAAAGACCTGTCAGCCCACTTAATAATTCATCTGCTTTGAGTGAAATAGCCATATTTCTAGCAACAAGGAAGACGATAAACATAGATAAAATATTAACAGAGCCATTTAGCACAGGAGAAAAAACCGCTTGTAAATCAGCTAAATTGGGAAATAATTTATGCAAGAATAAGATCTTGGCGATGAATCCGTCTGGTGCTAAGACAGCAAAATTGAGCAATACAATTAATGAACCTGCAAGCGTAATAGGAAAAGATAGAATAAATGCATCGCGGATAGCAACGATATGCCTTTGTGAATTTAATTTTGCTGCAACTGGCACTAACGTTTTCTCCGCAAACTTTTCAAAGGCCGCCATAAAACCCATTATAATTCCCCCTAAATAAATATGTTATTTTTACATTGGAAAACTATTTTTGCAGGCTTCTTTAGGTGCAAGTTGCTGATTGATTTATGCCATTAATTCTAATGCTCTTTCTAATACTGCTTTGCCATTCATCATTCCATATGCTCTCATATCAATTACTTCTACTGGAACTCTCCCCGCAATGATCTCCTCTACCTGTGGTTTTTGGTAACGCACTTGTGGACCTAATAAAACGACATCCACTTCATGTGCGACTTTTTGACATTCTGATACTGGCAGTGCAAAAATTTCGAGCTCTATTCCTTTTTCTTTTGCTGCATCTTTCATTTTATTTACTAATAAACTAGTAGACATTCCCGCTGCACAAACTAAAAGTAATTTCTTCATTTTCTTCCCTCCAATAATTGATTTTTGTATAATATTCTCATTTGAATGGTCCTTTTCATAATATGCTCCCCTTACTCAATCGGCGCAGAAGCTGACCCCACAAGGAATTTCTAATTTTCTCAGGCAATTACATACCCCCTTCCACTTAAAATGTATGCGTTTGCAAGTTAATTAGAAGTAAAAATAACCACATACTATCTTTTTTCTTCGGAAGGAATTTGTTACATTTTAGTCACAACCTGTTTTATAATAGAGGAAAGATAACCATGATTAAGGAAGTCATCCCCACTGATGATTAGTTGAACCATTTATATTTTTATGGACAGCGAATTTTTCATCTATCGGCGATTCACATAAACTTTCTGTCTATTAATAATGGGAATATAAAGAAAAATCTATTTAGGGTAGGAGGGAAAAATTTGTTCACAAATGAAATGATCCAATCCTTTAATGATTTAGAAATGCTACTCTATAACTATGTTACCAAAAATATCGATAAAGTTATTTATATGCGTATTAGAGAATTATCCGATGAAACACATGTGTCCACATCTAGTATTCTACGATTCTGCCGAAAATTAAACTGTGATGGTTTTTCTGAGTTTAAGGTTAAATTAAAATTATATTTAGATCAAAGTAAGCAAGAAAACCTAAAATCAACGAAATACTATCTTTCTGAGTTCTTAGAACGGACCATGAAGGGAAATTTCGAAACCTACATCCAAGAAACTGCGGATATGGTTAGTCAATCCGATAAAGTAATTTTTGTAGGAACGGGAAGCTCAGGCATTTTAGCGGAGTATGGAGCTAGATACTTTTCGAGCTTAGGAAAGTTTTCAACTTTTATAAAAGATCCCTTTTATCCAATTAACAGCAAGGAGCTGAAAAAATGTACCGCCATCATCTTATCGGTTTCTGGTGAAACAGATTATACCATTCATCTTGCAAATCGATTAAAAATGGAAGGTTGCAATATTATTAGTATTACTAATAGTAAAGACTGTCACCTTGCGAAAATATCTGATATAAATATTGCGTATTATGTTACAGAAGTATATACAGGACAATCAAATATCACTTCTCAATTACCGGTCATGTATATCTTAGAGGAAAGCGCACACAAGGTTAAAAAGAACGGGAAGCTTAGATAAAGGATAACAGGGAAATATTTTCTCTCTATTTCCCTGTAACATCATTCTTAGTTTGTATAATTGGCGGTGGCTGCTCCACCCAATTATAGTCAATCATTAAATCTGCCCCATCTTTGGCATACTGGCCAATTTCGATTGAAAGCCTATCATAATTAAGTAACAGGTCACTTCTTTGGCTGGCTCCTCCCGCTAATGCATAATTTCCAATTCCTGAGGCACTCAATAAACTAATATGAAACATCATTAACTTGTCAGAAAAAGTGCGTACAGTAGAATCAGTAATACCAAAATCAGAAGAGTTCGGACTCTGTATCCCCTCTTTTAAGAGAGTATCCGTAAATATTTTTAAATGTTTTTGTGAAATTTCTTTTCCTCTTAACATATAAGCCTGTACTTCTTTATTCGTCGTAGTCTGGGCGAAAGCCAAGGTAATCTTAAGTCCCATATTATTCGTCTGTGCATTCATAAAAAGATGGGAAACTTCCACTGCATTTAACGATCTTTTTTTGTGAAATAAAGAGAATCCACTCAAGTACTTTCTATTCTCAATAAAATCCGCTTCTTTTGGTACGGAAGTAAAGGGGGCTCGGACTAACAATCCTTTTTTATCAAGAATAGAGGTACTTAAATGATACAGCTTTGAAGTATCCAGTAGTCCCTCATGAAAAAAATGGATTATATCTTTCCGTGTGCTCATCGATAAGAATCCCCCATATGCCACTAACCCTGCTTTTGCCATTTGATTAATATAGGCCAAACAGAAGAAATCAGTAAATAAAGCTGGGGCCTTTTTATTTACATCGTCTTCTGTGAAGCCATGTGGTATGGCAAACTTATTTTCCAGGAAGATTTTCACAAATCGTTTTTCCTGTTTTTGGGCAAATCGGTAAGCAAAGCGAATAGCATCTGCAATTTCCCGATCTTTCACATGTTGTATCATATGAGTAAGAACCTGTTTAGACATACAGTTATTTAAATAAGATGTCCACAGAGAAGCAATTTCTGAGGATGTTAGTTTTAGATTTGATTCGGACATTAAAGAAAACCTCCAACACTTACATAGTTTTAATAGTATTGGCATCCCTATCGATATTATGCTATCCAATCAATCATATTGAAAAAACATAATTCATTTATAATAAAAGAATCCATACTAGATGAAAATAAGAACAAGGAATGATGATAGATTTGAAAAATTCAGATATGCTTTTTCTTGATTATGCTAATGACAAAAACTTAACCGAAGCAGAAAAAGATATTATTCAGTTTCTGATAGAGAAAAAGTTAGCCGGAGAAACGTTAAGTATCCGATCAGCGGCTAATAATCTCTTCGTATCAACTGCAACCATTATCCGCCTTTGTAAAAAACTTGGTTTTAGTGGGTATAGTGAATTCATTTACAATCTAAATTTAAAAGTAACAAAGATGCTTGATCAAGAAGTGGAATATGTAGATAGTATTCATCAACCATTAATAGAGGCGGTATCCTCCTTTAAGCGTAATTATAAACAAACAATCGATTCTCTAGATGAGACAACCATTGAACAGTTCTTATCTCAAATCAATGAAAATAAAATGATTTATTTTTACGGCGCAGGCTTTTCCACTCTTTTTTCTAGCTATTTTGCCAAGAAATTAGAGTTATTTGGTTATTACGTTTCCAATACAACTACAAGTGACAGTCGTGCCATTTTTCTCAATAATATTCAAAAGTACAAGTTACTCATCGCTTTTTCCCGTTCTGGCGAAACAGCTAAAGTGCTAGAGAAAGTAAAAATTGCCAAGGATAAAGGCGTAAAAACGATACTATTCACCGGAAATAATAAAAGTTCAACAGCCAAAATTGCTGATATTGTCTTTACTGTCCTTGATCCTACAATTGAATCTCAACAAGAATTTGAGGTAACCTCCTATGAATCCAATATGTTTATGCTTATTGATTTACTCTTAATTATTGCGATTAAAAGAGGAATTATTAAAGAATACTAAAGCCTTTCCTTAATAACGGCTAAAAGAGGATGCTTGGGAGAACATCCTCTCTATTTCGTCCATTTTCCTTTCCTTCATAACGTGTAACATGTTACAGGATTGAAAGACATAGTACACAATGATTGCAACCCCTTTCAAAATTATATGTTCAATTATATACTTTGGATATTAAAAGATATGATAACGCTTACCACCAAGGGAGGTTTTATAGATGAAAAAGGTCGTAAATGGTCTTCAGCTATTCGGGAAATCCTTATTCGCACCAATTCTCATTCTACCGATTATCGGATTATTTATCGCATTTGGAAATGTTTTCGGAAACGGAAACTTAGCACAATATATCCCGTTTCTAGAACATCCATATATCCAAAATACAGGGAAATTTATTTCTTCTTCTGCTGTATCGATTTTACAAAACCTTGCTTTAATCTTTGCTGTCGGCATTCCGATTGGCTTAGCTAAAAAAGATAAAGGATATGCTGCCTTAACTGGGCTAGTTACCTTCGTTATTTTCATAAATGCCATGCATCAAGTGTTAAGTCTGACTGGAAGCTTAGTAGCACCAGAGGAAATGCAGCTAGCTGGTCAAGCAATGGTATTAAATGTTCAGGTATTAGAAATGGGGGTTTTCTCCGGAATTCTTCTCGGTGCTCTAGTTGGTATCTTGCACAATAAGTACTGTGACACAGAATTCAAAGGGGTTATGGCCATTTACTCAGGACATCGCTTTGTTGCTATTTTAGCCATTCCTAGTGCCATGATTTTAGGAGCGATTGCTGCAGAATTTTGGCCATTTGTACAAGATGGCATTACAGCTGTTGCAAGCGGCATTAAAAATTTAGGAGTATTTGGATTACTTATTTATGGATTCTTAGAAAGAATCTTAATCCCGACCGGTCTTCATCACTTAGTCTATACTCCATTCCTATATACAGAACTAGGTGGAGTAGCCCATATTGGAAACGAAATTATCTACGGAGCGAGAAATATCTACTTTGCTGAAATGGCAGACTCAAGCATTAAAGTACTAAGCAGTACCGTTAACTGGGATGCTCGTGGCCTAAGTAAAATGTTTGGCCTGATGGGTGCAGCTTTAGCCATGTATGTAACAGCAGATAAAAAGAAGAAAACAATCGCAAAAGCCATTCTTCTTCCGGCAGCCTTTACTTCCTTTTTACTAGGAGTAACAGAACCATTAGAATTTGCCTTTCTGTTCACAGCACCAATCTTGTTTGTGTTACATGCTGTACTTTCAGGTGTGGGAATGATGCTCTTAAGTATCTTTCATGTTCATGCGATTGGCGCTAATGGCTTTATTGACTTCCTGCTATATAACTTGCCGCTTGGTACGACGAAATCAAACTGGCCAATGTTTATCTTAGTAGGACTATTAATGGCAGCTATCTATTTCCTACTTTTCCGCTTCTTGATTCTTAAATTAAATTTAAAAACACCAGGTCGCGAAGAGGATACAGTTACAGCAACAAGTGAGACAGCAAATGCAGAAGCAGCAGCACCGGGTACTGCAAGAAATGACTCCCCTTCTGCTTTAGGTGCAACTATTGTCAATGCATTAGGTGGAAAAGCGAATATTGAAAATGTCGATAATTGCTATACAAGATTGCGCTTAATTTTGAAGGATCCAACTGTAGTAGATGAACAAACATTAAAACAAACCGGCTCAAAAGGCATTATCAAGTCTGGTAATAATGTTCAAGTTGTTTATGGCTTAAATGTGAAATCAGTTCGAGACCAAGTTGACCAACAATTAGGAGGTATTTAAGATGAAAACATTTAAATTAGCAGTTGCAGGTGGAGGAAGCACTTATACACCAGGAATTATCCGTAGTCTTATGGACCGTCTAGAGGATCTGCCTCTATCTGAAATCCGTTTCTACGATATTGACGGAGAAAGACAAGCAAAAGTAGTTGTGGCCGCTAAAGCTGTTATTGAGGAATATACAGATAAAATTAAAGTGATTGATACAACAGATCCACAAACAGCATTTGAGGATGTAGACTTTGTCTTTGCCCAAATGAGAGTTGGAAAATATGCGATGCGTGAACTCGATGAAAAAATCCCTCTTTCCCATAACGTAGTCGGACAAGAAACCTGTGGTCCTGGCGGATTAGCTTATGGACTTAGAACGATTGCACCTATGATCGAATTAATCGATTATGTAGAAAAATATGCGAAAGAAACTGCATGGATTGTAAACTACTCTAACCCAGCATCCATTGTGGCAGAAGGAGTACGCAAATTACGACCAAATTCAAGAGTCCTAAATATTTGCGATATGCCGGTAGCAACTATGCGTAATATTGCCGCAATCCTTGGAGTAGAAAGAGAAGAATTAGAAGTAGACTATTTCGGTTTAAACCACTTTGGCTGGTTTACAAGCATTAAAGTGGATGGTGTGGAAAGATTGCCAGAGATTCGCGAGCATGTCTATAAATACGGTTTACTGACAGAAGATATTTCTAAAATTGACTATCGTCATGCCGATTCTTCTTGGATTAAAACCTTTAAGAACATTAAACTAATCATGGATCATTTTCCAGAATATCTGCCAAACCCGTATTTACAATACTATCTGTTCCCAGATCATATTGTCGAAACTTCTAATAAAGAATATACCCGTGCGAATGAAGTAATGGATGGTCGTGAAAAAACTCTATTTGAAACAGTGAAGAAATATGAAGAGACTGGTATTTTAGAAGACTCCTTCGCGGTTGGTGTACATGGAACATTTATTGTAGATGTAACCGTATCACTTGCGCAAAATTCAGGAAAAAGATATTTAGTTATGGTAGAAAACAATGGCACGATTCCAAACCTGCCTGCTGATGCAATGATTGAAGTGCCTGCACTTATTACAAGTGACGGTCCTAAGCCTGAATTTGTGGGAGATATCCCTTACTTCTATAAAGCAATGATTGACCAGCAATTAGCATCTGAAAAGATCTTAGTTGAAGCAATTGTGGAAGGCTCCTACGAAAAGGCATTACAGGCTTTCACTTTAAATAAAACTTTACCATCAGCTAAAGTAGCTAAAGCAGTCCTTGATGATTTAATTGAAGCAAATAAAGAATACTGGCCAACCTTAACAAAAGAATATAAAGAAGGCGTACTAGTATAAGATTTTAATAGTCCACAAGGAGTTTTGATACTCGTTGTGGACTTTTTTAGTTTCTAAATAGGTATTAATTTTTGTTATGTATCTCGGAAAGACAGATCCATCATCTATAATTGCAAACAGCTAATTCTACTACCAGTAGAATCGTTATTTTTCGAACATTCAACCAACCGTTGATAGGCACACTTCGATATGTATGCTAGTATCGAAGTAGACAGTGCGCACTGGAAAAATAGAGGAGATGATACGATGATTGATTCACGAAAAATTGGTGCTTATATATCTAAACTAAGAAAAGAAAAAGATCTTACCCAAGTAGAGTTAGCAGATAAATTAAATATTAGTCATCAAGCGATATCAAAATGGGAAAGAGGCGAGTCCCTTCCAGATATTACAACCATTCCTGTTATTGCACATGTATTTGATGTATCTATTGACCTCTTAATGAATGCAGGGGTTGATAAAATGGATCATTCTAAACAGTTAGGAAAAATCGTGCAGCATTTATCGGAGGATAAACCAGAAGAAGTTGCTCATTTAATCAATTCAGGATCCGCACAAGTAAATGAGCTTGTCGATATCGCTCCTATTATTAAATCTAGTCAGCTTAGTAAAGTATCAAAAAAGATGAATACCAATGTTTGGGATGTAGATTCCATCGTCCACCTAGCCCCCTTTTTACAAACAGAAGCATTAGATGAAATAGTTATTGAAGCAGCGAAAAAAGCAATCGATTGTAAGCTGATACAGCGTATTGCCCCTTTTGTGTCTGCACATACATTAAACACAATAGCTGATCAGTTACTTAATAAATCCACTGAACCAATGGAGTTATTGGATCTAGCGCCATTCTTAGAGGAAGAATACTTGAATGATATGCTCCTAAAAGTAAGCACAGGCAAGATAACATGGAGGTTCATTACGGAAATGGCTCCATTCGTAAGCGACACAGCTCTAAGTGCGCTTGTTTTACAAGAAATGAAGAATCCTTTAAATGAGGAAAAGATTCTGCCATTAGCCCCCTTTTTAGAAGAAGAAACCATTGATCAATTGATTTTGATTGCAGGTGGAAGAGGAAGCTGGACTTTCATCCAAAAGATGGTCCCATTTATAGGAGAAGAAACATTAAATACGCTGGTGGATAAAGCAGTAGATGGTGACATAGAATTAAAGGAGCTTTCTGAGCTGGCACCTTTTTTAGAGGAAGAGGCGATCGAACGATTACTAGCTCGCATTGACCCTAACAGGCTTTCTCCAGAATTCCTAGCGAAACTGGCTCCGTTTATGGGAGAAAGCTCTTTAGGTAACATGGTTAAACAGTTGCTAAAAACAAAATAAGTAAAAAAAGAGTGAGACATAAGTATTTCAACCCAATATACCCCCGAACAATTATATGTACATATTAGAAAATATTCGTATAATTGTTTGGGGTTTTTATTTATTTTAAGAAAAATGGTTTGTGGTAATCACCCGCAGACTGAATACACTTCGCTTTCCATGGGGCGAGCGCCAAGCCTCCTCGTTCTGAAGCCGAGGAGGCTTAGGTTGCTCCCCGCGGAAAGGGAGTGTCTGTAGCGCAATGGAACGAATTGGTTTCACCACTAATTTAGAGATTGTTCGTCTTTATCCATTAATTATTTTGTTATGTCCCAACCTTGTTTACTGGAACCTGCTGCTTTTTCTCTTAGATTGTAAAATCCCCGCCTTTCCTATTAAAGTAACTTCACAACTAATTCTCCAAATACCTATATAAAGTAGACTTACTTATCCCTGTTTCTTCTTTTATATCTTTCAAGGTATATTTTTTTGACTGATACATCTCGATTGCTTTTTTTACATTCTCATCGGCTTTTCTAGGTCTGCCACTTGTTTTCCCATGCTGTTTCGCATACTCCATCCCTTTTTTGGTTCTTTCGCGAATAATTTCATTCTGGAATTCTATTAAATGGGACAGCATTTCGGACAATGAATATTCTTTTGTTCTTTCTGTATCAATCTCTTCCTTAATCGTCTGTAAATAGGCACCTTTCTTCTCAAGAATATCTAATATCTCCATCAGATGTCTACTCGAGTCTGCAATCGCGAATAATTGCACCACCACAATCTTGTCTCCCTTGGAAAGACACGACAACAATTCCAATAGCTTTGTTCTATTTTTTGCCGAATCGTGTTCTTCTTTATACACTTGCTCACATATAGGTTTTAGTATTTTAAACTGCTGCTCGCAGTGAATATCTGCGATGGTAGGGCGAATATAGCCATATTTCATCTTCATTGCCTCCAACGTTATCTCTTCTCCCTATTATAGACAGAAATGAAGACCTTGTAAAAACTTTCCCAAAACATATTCCTTTTTGGGAATAAACATGATAGACTACCTTTAGGAAACAGAAGACTAATATTGAGGTGAATCATTTGATTGAAAAGATAAAAAGGGAATGGTTTTCAAATATCCGCGGGGATATTTTATCAGGAATGGTTGTTGCCTTAGCGCTAATACCAGAGGCAATTGCCTTTTCTATTATCGCTGGAGTAGATCCGATGATCGGATTATATGCTTCCTTTACAATGGCTGTAGTTATTTCGTTTACAGGTGGAAGACCTGGGATGATTTCAGCTGCTACAGGAGCAATGGCACTATTAATGGGACCATTAGTCAGAGATTATGGATTGGAATATTTATTTGCTGCTACGATTCTAACTGGTATTATTCAGATCATTTTTGGCATTTTGAAAATTGCCAAGCTGATGAAGTTTATTCCAAGAGCCGTGATGATTGGCTTTGTTAATGCTTTAGCCATCCTTATTTTTATGGCTCAAGTTCCACATCTTATTAACGTAACAACTATAACTTATTTATTTGTTATTATCACATTATTAATTGTATATATCTTGCCAAGATTTATAAAGGTAATTCCAGCACCGCTGATCGCTATTATTATTTTAACGGCTGTTGCTATTTTTGGAAATGTTAATGTTGCTACTGTTGGTGATTTGGGAAAAATTACACAGTCCTTACCAACGTTCTTTCTTCCAAATGTGCCGTTTTCTTTTGAAACATTAGCGATTATTTTTCCTTATGCATTGGCTTTATCTATTGTCGGCCTACTGGAATCCTTATTAACATCTTCTATCGTAGATGATGCAACCGATACAGAAAGCAATAAAAATAGAGAAGCAAGAGGGCAGGGAATCGCTAATATTGTGACAGGATTCTTCGGCGGTATGGCTGGCTGTGCAATGATTGGTCAATCTGTCATTAATGTAAAATCGGGAGGAAGAGGCAGATTATCTACCTTTGTTGCCGGTGTCTTTCTTATGTTTTTGATTATGGTATTAGGCAGTCTCGTTGTACAGATTCCAATGCCAGTATTAGTCGGCATTATGATTATGGTTTGTATCGGCACCTTTGACTGGTCTTCCTTCAAATATCTCGTGAATGCACCAAAGGCAGATGCCCTAGTCATGCTTGTGACAGTCATTATTGTGGTTGCAACCGATAATTTATCCCTTGGCGTCATTGCTGGAGTTCTGTTAAGTGCGGTCTTTTTCGCAGCGAAGATTTCCCATGTTAAGGTGCATAGGCAAGAAAGAACGAATGAAGAGCACTATGCAGTGGAAGGTCAATTATTCTTCGCATCTGTTGACAGCTTTATTAAAGCATTTGATACTTCCATTACCAACAAACAAATTTCCATCGACTTTACCCATTCTCATGTTTGGGATGATTCTGCAGTTGGTGCGATTGATAAAATCGCTTTAAAGTTAAAAGAAAACCAGAATACAGTAATAATGACAGGGTTAAATTCCGCTAGTCAAAAGATAGTGGATAAGCTTACTGTATTTCAAAACCCCAATGCAAAAGTATCTGATCACTAAATCAGAAAAGGGGCGTAAACGATGTATTCTACTATTCTTTTAACAATTGATGGTTCGAAAAACTCCTTAAGAGCAACGGAAGAAGCAGTCAAACTAGCTTAAAAAGAGCCAAATGCCCCTTTTTAGTAGTTAAATAACAAAATAAGAGAGTGGCATATCTTTTTGCCCTCTCTTTTCTTATTAAAACGTAATCGTCCTTATAAACTAGTAAGCTTCAGTTCTGATATAAGTAAGTCTTGACGCCTTTTATACCTAACTTCACTTTGAATAGTCCTCCTGATTGTGGATGCTCATTTAACTTCTCATCATCTAAACCAGATCGTGCTGTGGTTATATATAATTCATCCAGCTTTTTCCCCCCGAATGTACAAGAAGTCACATTTGGGACTGGCAAAAGTATTTCCTCTAATTTTTCACCATTATCGGGATTCCATCTCGACACTTTTCCTCCACCATAATGAGCAACCCATAGCATTCCTGCGCTATCAATCGTCATGCCATCTGGAAATCCTTCTTCCTCAGAAAAATCAATAATCTGTTTTGCCCTCCCTAGCTCTCCTGTTTCTAATTCATATTCATATTGAGTGATAATTTGGGTAGGTGTATCAATATGGTAAAAGTATTTATTATCACTTGTCCATGCCATTCCATTTGAAATAGTTAAATCACTCATCTTCTCCTTGCACCTGCCATCTTTTCCGACACAATAAAGGGCTGCCTCTTTCTTATCCTCCCTGCTCATCGTTCCTGCCCACAATCGCCCTTTAGCATCGCACTTGCCATCATTAAATCGATTTCGTGTTAATTCCTTCTCTGGATCCGTCATGAATTCTAGCTGTCCTGTTTCTATATTTAAAAGATGAAAACCGTTATCTAATGTAACAATAAATTCCGTATCTTTTTTACTACAAGGGATAATGGCTGATACTTCGCGTTCGAGTTGAATTTGTTTATGCTTACCAGAGATATGGTTATACATATGTACTTTTTTCCCTTCAATATCTACCCAATATAAGAGATTATTCCTGAAATCCCAGCATGGGCCTTCCCCTAGCTCTGCTTTAGCATCAAGCACTAATTCTACTTCATCATGCATGCGCTTCCCCCTCCATTATGTATATATAATCTAGCTCCTTTTTATATACCTTTTCTAGAAGGAAAAGAAACCCCTCTTTACCAAATTGTCCAAATTTTTTATGAATAGCTCCTTCTTTTCTCATTTACCCTTGTAAATAAGATTTGCCCCTATTCGTAATGTCGTTCTATTTGGGACGTAAAATATTTCCAAATCAATCAACGAATGTACGAGTAAAGAGCAAATTTTATTTACGTCTAGTACTAGTTCTACAATCTCCTTCTAAGGAATAAGTCTGTCACAGTCTCTTGGAAAAGCACTTGCTTCGCGGATGTTTCCTAAATTTAGAAACTTCATGATGATACGTTCTAAGCCAATTCCAAATCCTCCGTGTGGTGGCATTCCATAAGCGAAGGAATCGATATAGGCTGTAAACTCACTTGGATTTAGTCCTTTCTCCTTAAAAGACTCTATCAGTTCCGTTTGACAATGAATCCTCTGTCCACCTGAAGTAATTTCACTGCCTTTATATAAAAGGTCAAAGGAATCAGTTAAAGCTGGATTTTCTTTATTTGGCATTGTATACATTGGTCTCGTAGTTCTTGGATAGTTTGTTATAAATACAAAATCGCTTCCATACTTATCTTTTATATACCTTCCAATATATTTTTCTCCTTCTGTATTTAAATCCCCTTCAGGAGAGCTCTTCTGATACTTATCCTTTAATAGCTGCTGTGCCTCCTCTAATGTCATTTTTGGTATATTATTCAATTCCGGTATTTCGACCTTTAATAAATCTAACTGGTTTGGACAATGCTCCTTTACATACTGGAAAGTATATTGAAGAACCTGCCTTTCGATCTCCATTACTTCTTCCACGTTGTCAATAAAACCGATTTCAACATCTAGGGAAATATATTCATTTAAGTGTCTAGATGAATTATGCTCTTCTGCCCTATATACAGGTGCAATTTCAAACACTCGTTCAAACCCAGCGCCCACCATCATTTGTTTATAAAATTGAGGGGATTGCGCTAAATAAGCATGCTTCTCAAAATAGTTAAAGGTAAAAACATTAGCCCCGCCTTCTGCTCCCTGTGAAACAATTTTCGGTGTAAAAATTCGCGTAAAGCCTTCGGTAGTTAGGAACTCTGTAAAACCTTTTACAAACATAGATTGAATCGTAAAAATTGCATTTATTTCCTCATGTCTTAATGATAGAACTCGGTGGTTTAATACATGATCTAATCCTACCTTTACTTGGTTCTTATTAATTTCGAATGGCAACGGGCCAGCTTCCGCTAGAATCGTTAATTCCCTTACTTGAAGCTCTACTCCATTTGCTGTTTTTTCCGTATCAACAAGAACTCCAGCCACCCGAACAACACTTTCTGTCTCTATCTTCAGTTGATTCTGCTCTTGCTCAAGGACACATTGAATCGTTCCCGTGCGATCTCTCAATAACAAGAAACCAACTTTTCCAAGCTGACGGATTTTCTTTACCCAGCCCTTTAATACTACTTCCTTTCCAACATACTGTTCGCATTCAGAGATGAGTACCCTTTTTGAAGATTCCATATCGTTGTTCCTCCTAAAATCAGTAATTTTTTTTGATTCATATCGTTATCATCATCATCATCCATGGTACTCACCTCCTTATAAGAAAAGCTCTATCTTCTTGCTCTGTATATTTGAAACAAAAAACGATAGCAGAAAACGGTCATGATGCTTATCTTGTAATTTAGAAAAAAAACAACAAAAAACCGCCCCTATAAAAGGGACGGATTATCCGCGGTACCACCCAAATTGTTCTTTAAAAAAAACCACTTGTATCATAACGGTGATGGCCGGTTACCCCTACTAATTGTTTATACAATGTTCAAAGTAACACTCACAGATGTCTTCACCAAAGGCTTTTACACAATCTTTTCAGCTGCCGACTGCTCTCTTTTGAAAAAGTTACTTAGGCTACTCCTTCTGCTCAACATGTTCGCTCCATTAAATTATGTTTTATTATAGTCCTCTATCTTTTCAATTTCAACCACTAAAAAAAGAAAATATAAATATTTCTGAATATGATTTTCCTTTTGATGCATAAAGTTTACTAATACGATCTTAAAGTTGAGGTGACTTTATTGAATACAATTATCGAAATAGTTGAAAAAGAGCAACATAGACGGATAAAGAAACTTGTTGAACATCAACAGCGAGATGGATCTTTTCGATTCCGTTTTCAAGGCAGCTTAATGACAGATGCTTTTTATATCATTACGATTAGAGCTTTAAATATCGAAACCGAAGAAGAAAACATCCGTCTTTTGACTAAAACACTGCGTACAACCCAGGAGAAAGAAGGGTATTGGAAGGCATATCGGGATGAGCCAAATGGTCATTTATCAGCAACCATTATTGCATATACTGCCCTTCTATACTCTGGCCATTATACGAAAGACGATAAGCAGATGAAGAAGGCAAGATCATTTATTATAAAAAATGGCGGTTTAGCGAAAGCTCATTTTATGATAAAATGGATGCTTTCCGTCAATGGTTTATACCCATGGTCCCATATGATATACATTCCGATAACATTTTTATTGATGCCAACGTTTCAGCCTATTAACTTCTACCAATTCAGTGCCTATGCCCGGATTCACTTCATTCCTATGTTAATAGCATCCAATAAAAAATTTACCCTTCAGCCAAAAGCAAAGCTAGATGATTTATTTGTAAGAGATATGGCTCTTTATCCCTCTTACGAATACCTAGAAAATGAGCGGTCACCCCTTACCTTCCTGTGGAAAGAAATGAAAAGAATCGGCAAATTCCCAGCCTATCTTCACCATTTAGGGTTTCAATATGGTGAAAAATATATGCTGGATCGACTTGAAGAAGATGGAACGCTTTACAGTTATGCCAGTGCCACTTTCTTTATGATCTATGCCCTGCTTGCCCTTGGCTATAAGAAAGACTCACCTGTTATTAACAAAGCAGTTTCTGGTCTCTCCTCTCTTATTGATAAAAGAGGGGAAATCAGCCACCTAGAAAATTCTACCAGCACCGTTTGGGATACAGGGTTAATTAGCTATACATTACAACAAGCGGGCATGTCTTCAGAATCTATTCCGTTAAAAAAAGCAACGAAATATCTTCTAACAAAACAACATACAAAAAAAGGTGATTGGCAGGTTCATAATCCTCGTGCAGAACCCGGCGGATGGGGATTTTCTGACATCAACACTAATAATCCAGATAATGATGATACCTCAGCTGTTCTACGTGCCTTAACCGCCGCTACTGCAAAAAATCCAACTGTTCATCAAGCTTGGCTAAAGGGCACAAACTATTTGCTGTCCATGCAAAACAGAGATGGCGGGTGGGGCGCCTTTGAAAAAAATACGGATTGGGAAATACTCAAACTCGTTCCTATTGAAAACGCCAAAGATGCAGCAGTAGATCCATCTACCGCTGACTTAACAGGAAGAGTTCTAGAATACTTAGGTAATTTTGCACATCTGCGTTATACACATCCTCATATAAAACTGGCTGTAGACTGGTTAATCGATAATCAAGAGAAAAATGGCTCTTGGTATGGCAGATGGGGGGTCTGTTATATTTACGGTACATGGGCTGCCCTTACAGGTTTAACAGCTGTTGGTATGTCTTTAAATCATCCAACAATCAAAAAGGCAGTCACTTGGCTGAAGAGAATTCAACATTCAAATGGCGGATGGGGAGAATCCTGTCAAAGCTGTGAAAAACTAACGTATGTGCCGCTACCGTTTAGCACGGAATCACAAACAGCTTGGGCTGTCGATGCTTTAATCGCAGCAGGAGAAGGAGCAAGCAGTGAAGTAAAAAGGGGCATACAATATTTATTAGAAGAAAAAAGGGAGAACCATGCCATTACTTATCCAACAGGAATCGGCTTACCTACTCAATTCTATATTTACTATCATAGTTATAATCATATTTTTCCATTACTTGCGCTATCCCATTATAGAAATGACCTCCTAAACAAGCCGGCATATTAAATTAATCTAGCGTTTTTCCGAAGCTGCTGCTCTCAATAAGCTTCGAAAAAACGCTCTTGTCTACTTCGTCCGAATATTTTCGTGGTGGTTTTTTTTCAACAAAAGAAAAAACAGCACTAATCCGATGGTAACGGCAATATGACCTAGGCCCGCGATTCCCGAAATAGCAGAATCTAACCCACTTGATAAATCAAACTCAAGCACTTGCAGCGTTCCTCTAATAATCATTAGCGTAATAGTAGAAAGCACTCCAATATTGTAAAAATAAAAGAATACATCAAAGTTTTTGAGTGTATGGATTTTCATTGTATAACAGAATAGATAGACGATTAACATAATCATCATTCCTAAAGCAAACGAATGAGTATGCACCACGGAGAGCTGGGTCTCACCTGTAAAATCTCTCATTTTCGTAAATTCTCTATAGTAAACACCACTAACCAATCCTAAAATCGCATAAAAAAAAGCTATATTTAATACTTTCTTCATGTCTCTACTCCCTTTCAAACCTATTCAATCACTACCTATCATTCTAACAAAATCCCAGTCTCGATACTATGACAGTTTTGTGGCTGTATTTCTCCCACTATGTTTTATTTTTTTATCTTAAATTAGGTTACCGTCTCTTGAGTTTCCCATTTAAAAGTGCTATCCTATACAAAACATTCCAATTCATAGAAATCGATGAAGAGAAAAAGTACGTTTTGTATTCCTTTTAGCGAGCTGGGTATGGTGGAAGCCAGTAAGGAAAGCAAACCGGAAAAATCATCTCTGAGATGCAAGGCAGAACCCGAGCAGTTAGTAAGTCTTGACGGATTTCCACCGTTAAAGGGAACACGTATGATAGTACGTTGACTAAGCGCTGTTTGCTTTTGCCAAGCAGAATTTGGGTGGTAACGCGGGTTATAAATAATACACTCGTCCCTACATAGGGACGGGTGTTTTTTATTTCCGGAAAATATCTTTCTATACTGGAATGTTTACTGATTAATATGGAGGGATATGGATGGAAACACCAAAAGAAACAGACAGAGGCCGCGAAGAAAGAATTCTCGCTTTTTGGGAAGAAAAGCAAATTTTTCAAAAATCAATTGAACAGCGCGAAAATAAAGAACCCTTTGTATTTTATGAAGGACCGCCAACAGCCAATGGACTTCCACATGTCGGGCATGCGTTAGGTAGAACGATCAAGGATATCATCGCCAGATTTCAAACAATGAACGGCAAACAAGTCATTCGCAAAGCGGGCTGGGATACGCACGGGCTACCAGTGGAATTAGGCGTAGAAAGGGCACTCGGTATTTCCGGAAAACAAGAAATCGAAGAGTATGGCGTGATTCCTTTTATTGAACAATGTAAAGCTAGCGTATTCTCCTATGAACAACAATGGCGCACATTTACAAAAGAACTAGGCTATTGGGTTGATATGGATGATCCTTATATGACCATGAGTAATGATTATATTGAATCTGTTTGGAATATCCTTGGTACCATTCATGAGAAGGGCTGGCTGTATAAAGGGCATCGTGTTTCTCCATATTGCCCTAGCTGTCAGACCTCCTTAAGCTCACATGAGGTGGCTCAAGGTTATAAAGATGTAAAAGATTTAAGTGCTACCGTCAAATTCAAGCTTGCTTCAAAGGAGAATGAATATGTACTAGGCTGGACAACAACTCCGTGGACATTACCAGCAAATGTTGCATTAGCAGTTCATAAAGACTTGGACTATGTAAAGGTTAAAATGGAGGACGATGTATTTATCATCGCTAAAAATAGATTACAGGCAGTATTTGGTACAGAGGGAGAAGTGATCGAACAATTAAAAGGGGAAGACTTACTCGGACTTTCCTATATAGCACCATTTTCTTACGTGCAAGTGGAGAAAGGTCATACTATTCATCATGGTGATTTCGTCACAAGTGACAGTGGAACTGGAATTGTCCATATTGCCCCAGCTTATGGCGAAGATGATTATCATCTTGTGCAAGCGAACGACCTTTCTTTTGTCCATGTGGTGGATGAAAGAGGAAGATATAAAGAAGCCATTACCCCTTTAGCAGGCACCTTTGTAAAAGATGGAAAAGCGGATGTCGAGATAATCAAAATGCTTCATCAAAAGGGACTGTTATTCCATAAAGAAAAATATGAACATTCTTACCCTCATTGCTGGCGCTGTGACACACCCCTTTTGTATTACGCAACAGAAAGCTGGTTTATCAAAACAACCGCAGCAAAGGAAATGCTGATCGCGAAAAATCAAGAGGTAAACTGGTATCCTGAGCATATAAAAGATGGCCGTTTTGGAAATTTCCTTGAGGGATTAGTCGATTGGAATATAAGCCGAAACCGCTATTGGGGAACTCCACTAAACGTATGGCAATGTACTTGCTGCCAAACAGAAATAGCTCCTAAAAGCATAGCACAGCTAAAAAAATATACGAAGAATCCTTTTGACCATTTAGAATTGCACAAACCGTATGTAGATGAACTAATCTTAACTTGTCCCTCATGCAGGGGGGAAATGCATCGAACACCAGAAGTGATCGACGTATGGTTTGATAGTGGCTCCATGCCATTTGCCCAATATCATACACCATTTGAGAATAGCGGCATATTTCAACAGCAGTTCCCTGCAGATGTAGTTGTGGAAGGAATCGATCAAACAAGAGGATGGTTTTATTCGCTGTTAGCTGTTTCCGTCCTTTATTCCGGCAAAGCACCATATAAAAATGTGGTAGCAACAGGGCATGTACTAGATGAACAAGGACAAAAAATGTCTAAAAGCAAAGGCAATGCATTAGACCCTGTTGAGCTTATCCAAACATATGGCGCAGATGCACTACGGTGGGCGCTTGTGGCAGACAGTGCTCCATGGAATCAAAAGAGATTCTCAGAAAAAAATGTCCAAGAGGCAAAATCAAAAATTATTGATACATTCTTAAGTTTATTTCATTTCTATTCTATATACGCTGAAATAGATCATTTTGATCCGAATTTACCAAGAGCTAATAACCTCCCAATTATGGATCGCTGGATTCTTTCTCGCTTAGAAACGACTTCGATGATTGTCCAAACGGAGATGGAACAATATCAATTAACCAATGCCGCCAGAAAAATCGCTGCATTAATGGATGATATAAGTAATTGGTATATTCGCAGAAATCGCGAGCGATTTTGGAGTAGGGGAATGTCAGATGACAAACTTTCTGCTTTTCAAACCTTATATAGTGTGTTAATTCATTCATCACAGTTGTTAGCTTCCTTTATTCCCTTTACATCTGAAAGTATTCATCTTGCCTTAACAGGGAAAAGCGTTCATTTAACTAACTTTCCTTCCAAAAACTCTGAAAGGGTGAATAAGCAATTAGAAGAACAAATGGAGAAAGTAAAAGAAGTGGTTGAGCTTGGAAGAAATCTTCGTCATCGGTTTCAAATAAAAACCAAACAACCTTTGGCTACATTATTGATTTTCTCGAACAATAGTAACCAGAATACTGATTTTTTACAGTTTGAATCTATCATAAAAGAAGAACTAAATGTGAAAAGGATTAACTGGATAGATTCACAAGAAGATTATGTTCAATATTCTTTAAAGCTTGATTTTAAAAAGGCAGGGCCAAAACTAGGAAAAAGTGTTAAATTTATAAAAGATAAATTACAAGCTGCAACAGAAGAAGAGATAAATTTATTTAGAAATAAAGGATATTTAACTTTCCAACTAGAAAGTAAAGAATGTATTACCTTAACAGGGGAAGAAATACTTCTCCAAAGAAAGACAAATCTACCGGGATATCATGAGGCCTCCTCTAAGAATTTCACCGTAATGCTTGATACAACCATATCAGAAGCATTAAAAAAGGAGGGGAACATTAGAGAACTCATTCGTTCCGTCCAAGATTTGCGGAAAGAAAAGAACTTGCCAGTCGATAAGAAAATTGATTTATATATCGACTGTTCAATCACTTTCCAACACACGATCATGGAATATCATTCTCTTATTCATAAAGGAGTTATTCTCCAGGAGCTTCTTTTCGAAAGAATAACAGAAATGAAAGAACTTCAAATAGACGGCGAAAAAGTATCCATTGGATTGAAATAACCATTCAAAAAGGCTGTCTCACATATGGTGCACAACCTATCTGAGACACCTTTTTTCTTTGTAAGGATGTGTTTTTCA
Source organism: Niallia sp. FSL W8-0177 (assembly GCF_038006285.1). Classification (NCBI taxonomy): domain Bacteria; kingdom Bacillati; phylum Bacillota; class Bacilli; order Caryophanales; family Bacillaceae; genus Niallia; species Niallia sp. FSL W8-0177. The sequence continues at coordinate 4,544,135 of NZ_JBBOUX010000001.1, read as the reverse complement.
AAAAGAAATTAGCCGTAATCGGTTCTATTTTTTTCATATTAGATTATACTATTGGGCAGGGGTGAAAAAAATGTACAAACTATTATCGCATAATGACCTAGATGGAGTTGGCTGCGGCATTATTGCAAAACTCGCATTCGGAGAAGACGTAGAGGTGCGTTATAATTCCGTATCTTTTCTCAACCAAGAAGTAGAAAAGTTCTTAGATCAAAAAACGGAAGACACTTTTCTCTTTATTACCGATCTTTCTGTCAATGAAGAAAATACGATTCGATTAGATGACTATTATAAAAAAGGTGGCAAGGTACAACTGATCGACCATCATAAAACAGCTCTTCATTTAAATGATTTTGAATGGGGATTTGTGTCTGTTCAAGATGAGGATGGAACCTTGACTAGTGCCACGTCTTTATTATATGAATACCTTGTAAAACATGAATACATGACTCCCTCTCCAGCAATATCAGAATTCGTGGAGTTGGTAAGACAATATGATACATGGGATTGGGAAAGAAACAATAATTTAGAAGCACAACGTTTAAATGCACTTTTCTATCTTATTTCATTTGATGAATTTGTAGAAAAAATGGTTACACGATTAAAGGAAAGTGATCATTTCTACTTTGATGAGCTAGAAACACAGATTCTAGATATGGAAGAAAAGAAAATTGACCGTTACATCCGTCGGAAACGTCGTGAACTTGTCCAAAAGGAAATTGACGGTTTGTATGCAGGCGTTGTCTATGCAGAGCAATACCATTCTGAATTGGGGAATGAGCTTGGCAAGGAATATCCTCATTTAGATTACATAGCAATTGTTAATATTGGTGGAAAAAAACTTGGATTCCGCACAATTCATGATCATGTAGATGTATCAAAAGTGGCGGGCGTATACGGCGGGGGAGGTCATGTAAAGGCATCCGGCTGCAACTTAACCGATAAAGCATACCAAAATTATTGCTTAGAAACCTTTGCGTTAGAGCCTTTAAGAGAAGACCCGAAAAAGAATGAATACAATAAAAAAGACTCTCCGCTTGGGACTTTATTTGAAAACAAACAAGATGAGGTATTCTTCCTTTATCAAGTGAGCAAAAACCAGTGGGCAATTAACCATAAAAAAACAAAGCTTCCACAAACCTTCTCTACCTTCCTACAAGGAGAAATCTTCCTGCGCCGAAATTATGGCGTATGGCTTGCAAGAGATGATAAATACATTCGCTACGTAATGGACTTTGTTAAACATAAATAATATTGCCAAAAAACCATTTTGAATAAAGATTGTTCAAAATGGTTTTTCTATTAATAACTTTGTTAGATTTTTTATAATAAAGTTTGATTATTCCTAGACTTCTTATTCAACTAACAGCCTCCGTTACTTTAAGTACATTTCTTCACAATCTGTTACTTGATGTGTACATAAAAGCGAGGCCTTAAAAAGGCATCGCACAAGTTAGGTAAATAGCTAATTCATAATTTGTAATGTTAATTTATCTTTTAAACTTGACCTATATGAGCCGATTTCGTATTTAGTATTATTCATTTTTACTTTTTTCATTTTTAACATTTCAAATATTTCTAACTCTATATTTCTTCTAGCTTCAAGAACTTTCATTGCTCCCTCTATACCAGAAAGCTTATGTTCTTTACCATGGCCTTGGTTAGTGTAATAATTAATAATTCCTGTAGACCAATCAGATGTTCTTTCTTTTAATGCTTTCTTAAATGAAAATTCAAGGTTATCTTGTTCTATATATATTAAGATTGGATTTAAAGCCTCTATAATTTTAGCAAGTCTCATTACGTAGTTTATGACTTTTTCTTTTTGAACTCCAAATTTCACCATTCCGATAGTAAGTGGATTTTGTATAAAACAACATTCAAAGATATAAACTTTATTGTCTTTTTTCGCAATTTTTGCAAAATCAGTCCATTTTTCAGTAATTAATTCCACGTTTTTATCAAACGGTAATTCATATAGATCATTCTTAAACACCATGTTTAACAATTCATCAGAGAACTCTTGGCCATGTTCATTTTTTATTTTTCGATATGGTAATAAATAATTTTCTCCCTTCTTCATTACTTTATCTTTGAATATCTTTTCTAAATTTCCACTTTTCTTTAAAATTAAATCGAATTCCTTCCTAGTAAAACAAGATACACCATCATAGTCAGCAGGATGGTCTAAATTTCCTTCAAGGAACAACTCAACTTCTATATTTTTTTCAGTTAGAATATCGTAAAGTAAATTTGCAGTAGTAGATTTCCCAAATCCAATTAGTCCTTCTACAATTAATAACTTTGTATTCATAAATAAGTACACCTTTCTATTCAAAATTTAAAAGGTTTTTATATAAAACAAATAGAAATTAACTGTCCACTGCACTCACCTCTATATTTTATACCATTTTAATTCAGGAATGCTGACCTAATAGAATTGCAACTTCAACCCCTTAACTTAAGATTTATTCTTTTGGCACTTTAAACCCACTCTTTTCCATGCTCATGAATAAATTGAAGTTCCTTTTGATAGTGCTCAAGTTGGCCTTCATCCAGCATCTTTTGAAAAGCAACCTCTCCTTCTCCTGCTCTTTTAATCATATATTTACATAATCCTTCAACTCGTAGAATTACCATTTCTAAAAAGTCTTTTTCTAAATTTTCAACATCATAGCATTCAAAAAACAATTTAACTCTTTGTTTAATACGATTAGCATCTTTAACTGGATTATAATGTACAGCCTCACCCTTCTCGGTATGCCAAAGTCTGCTTAAAGGAACACATGTGTAAAGAGTATAAGCTATATCCCAAAGTCTTGGACCAGGAGCTGCAACATCAAAATCAATGATACCCACTGGTTTTTCACCCTTAAAAATAATGTTGTATACAGCAAAGTCATTATGGCATACAACTTCTATACTGTCGGGAGTATTATCCATTGGTTCCCATTCATTTAATAAAGAGAAATCACTTACAGCATCATGATAAAGACGGAGCATATTCGCTATTTCTTTTAATACATTATCGGACCACATATATTTTTTCAGAGGATAATTACCTGCTTCCCCCTCAATATACGTTAATATCTCTCTATTCTTCTCATCAATTCCTAAGAACCTTGGTGCATAACCAAAACCTTTGTTTTCAAGATGCTTCAATAACTTATGAATTTTTTCACTACCTGGCTTTATATCTCGTCGAACTGTATTTCCAGAGCGATATACGTCTGAAATATTCCCACCCGTTAGCACTTCTTCCTTTTCGTACTCATTTGTCATAATAATCCCCCCACAAATATAGGGATTTCAATCATTGTGTCAATAGAGATGTATTTTTACCCATAATAAAAACAGATATACAAAGGTATCTGTCTAGGTAATGGGAATTTAATTGTCCACACCATATGAATCCCTTGAATGATTACTGATAGACAAATAAACCTACCTATCCTTACTTAATAGGAAAGAATCGCATTTGTCTTTATCCAATTAACTAATCATTTCAAAGTTTTCCACATGAATAATATAGATTCCCCTTTCTTTACATCTCTAATGTAAATTTTACCAAATAAACAACCGAAAAGAAAGGGTTTTCAAATTTTGATTATTTATTCCAATAAAGAGATTGCTTAATAGAAGCAATCTCTTCTCGAATAATTATTTACCTAAAAATCCGCCTTCACACCGTATGGTTTGGCCAGTTAACCAATAAGAATCATCACTAGCTATAAATGTTATCACTTTTGCTACGTCTTCGGGTTTTCCAAGACGACCAGTTGGAAACTGGGCTAATAAATAGTCCTTTATATCTTCATTTATCCAACCTGAATCAGTTGGCCCTAGATTAATGGAATTCACCGTAATTCCAATAGGCGCAAGTGCTACGGATAATGGTTCAGTTATCGCAATAATCATTCCTTTTGTAGCAATATATGCCAAATTATTAGGATCAGGTCCACCAGAAACAAGATTTATAATTCGGCCATCTTTTTTAGTTCTAAATACTTTTTCATATTTTTTAGCAAACTCAACTGATAACATCAAGGTACCGCTATTATTTACTTTATAATGTTTATCCAACATTTTTGTATTCAATTCACGAAAATTTGATGGAGATTCATAGGTTGCATTATTAACTAAAATACAAGCTGTTCCAAGAGTTTCTTCAACTGCTTCTAACAGTTTTGTTGGAGATTCATCTAAGCTCAAATCTAATGATATATGTTCTGATCTTACCCCAAAACTTTTTATCTTTTCACTTAACATGGTCGGGAAACCGACTTCTATTCCATTTCCCTCTTTCTCATCAAATTTAGACCAATGCGTAAAGAATATATCCGCACCTGCTTTTGCAAGAGAGAGACAAATGGCTGCTCCGATACCCGTTGATCGACTTGCTCCAGTTACTATAGCTACCTTTCCATTTAAAGGCTTCATGTTTATCCTCCTTTTAATGAGGACGCACTTAAAGAGATGAGTATTCAGTTATATAGCACGTCCTAATACTTTTAAAAAATGACACACTTCTCCCATTTGGGGAATAAGGATTTTAAATTTTTAAAAAGTCATAGGATAGTTGCCATCATAATTCTCCTTTTATCATCTCTAATAAGATAATGACATTCTGTATCGCATTTAGGAATCTTTTTTAAACTAACCTGCACCTATAGCGACACAATAAAAGGGCTTCCCTTTATTTAAGGAAACCCCTTTTACTTAAAGTACATTTTTTTACAATATACTCCATCACTTTTATCAAACTATGTTGCTGCATAATTTACTCCCAAATATAGAATAAAGGTCCAATTTATATACTTGAATCGCACCCGTTTGTGGTTTAAAAAAATCAAATATTGATTTCTCTTTTTGATTTAGTTATTAAGGTTACAGCAACACTACCTATACTAACTAAAGCTCCTAAAATTGCAATAACACTTACCACAATATTATTAGAGGTAAAGAATCCGATTGGTATAATTACTAAAAATGAAATAAATACAAATGCTTGATACACAGCCGATATCACTCTCGCAACAAGATTACTAAATAGCGATAATATCAAAGGTGGTAAAAAAAGTATTATGATGATTCCAATAGATATCCACAAAACTATTGGTTCATCATATGAAATAGTATTAGGACCTGTTGGATGTTTTGCAACTAGTAAAACTGTCCCAACGGCTATTATTAAAGTTAAAACAACCATAAAAAATCTTTTAAACATAAACAATTCTCCTTAAAAATATTTGAAATACTCGATTTAGTAATTCTAAGTTCATTGAAGGTTTCTTGGTGTATTTCCTTATTTAATCTGAATAAATATTCACTCCCATGGACATCAACTGTAAATTTAATTTATAGGTAAATATTAACAATGTTTATTTGTTTTTTCTACACCCCTGAGGTCTTAAATTGACCTCAGTCTTCGGTCCTACATAAAGAATATCCCCTATTAAATATTCCTCATTTTTCAAGGAATTGTGTTTTTAATGAAATAACTAAAAATAACATCCACTACTTAATTCTTTTTCAACTAACCTCCCTCTATAAACAAACACTAATAGAAGGAGATTTCTCTAAAAAGCTAATAATTTTTTTAATAATACCGAATATATTTTTAAAAAAGTTAAAAATAATATTAAGAGCTAGGAGCAAAGAATACAAAGGAGTCCTTCAAAACACTTATAAATCTTTACTCCGAATTACAAAAAGGGTGTGCCGTTTGGCACACCCTTTTTGTAATTATTACCTTGGACAGGTTACGATATGAAAATTTATAAAGGTTAACAGATAAATCGGAAGCAGACGGTAATATCTTTACTATAAATAGTAAAACAGACAGAGTATTTGCTCCTTATCAGAAATCTTTTATTAATATTATTCTTCTTTCGCTTATTAAACAAACCTGCCCCTATAGCATCATAAGAAAAAGGCTTCCCTTTTATTTAAGGAAAGCCCCCGTTTGTTTAATAAGAAATCGATGAAATGCCCTTTCCACCTTTTGTTTTTAGGGTACTGATTCTATCCATCCCAGTAATGATTGGTTTTGCTTGCCTTATTAATGTTTGAGTGGCTTCAAGAGTTAGAGAGGCTTGATGGGCATTTTCATTACTCCAAACCTCATAAACATAAACAGAGTTTGGTTCACTCTCAGATATATTTACAAGATATATCTCACAATCATCAAGATTTTTCATTGATTCTGCTGCTTCCAGCAAAATATTTACCATTGTGTCTCGTTCGCCTTCTCGTACCATAAATTTACCAAACAAACTGAATTTGTCCATTTTGTACCTCCTTAATTTTTGACCATTTATTTATTTCTGCATTACACCATTGTTATCCTATTATTTCCATAAATAAATATTTATAAAGCTTCTTTATCTATCCTGTCCCGTTTGTCTAATATGAACTTAAACAAAAAAGCTGCCAAAATGACAGGCTTGATATTCGTTAAAGCACCCGATTGTTGAAGATTATTATTTTCTTCTTGAACGAAGGCGCCCTATACTTTATTGAATTCTTTCACAAACTGCCTTCTTATTACGCAAAATATAATAATTTAATCTATTGAATACTGTACCGTCTGGACGGTATAATTGTCATAACGAGTAATCAAGGAGGATTTTAGATGTCCATTTCAAATTCTGAAGATAAAAAAAAAATTATACTAAATGCTGCTGCTGATATTGTTAAAGAAGAAGGTGTCGCAAAATTAACATTAGAAGCTGTTGCAAAAAAAGCTGGGCTTAGCAAAGGTGGCTTACTTTATCACTATTCAAGTAAGGAAGCATTAATTATAGGGATGGTACAAGACTGGACCTACCGTTACTTTAAAAGCATAGAAACAATAGTTGAAAATAATACTAAAAGTGGAGTTGGTAATTGGACTAGTGCTTACATCAAAGCCTCATTTTCTGACTTAAATCTTGATAAACGTCTTTCTTCTGCTCTTCTAGTTGCAATGTTTACTAATCCAAGTTTACTAGAAGAGTACAAAAAGGAATATGACATCTTACTTGGTAAACTGATGAATGATGGTGTAGACCCTATTAATGTTACAATAATCCGTTTAGCAATAGATGGAATGTGGTTTTCGGAAATATTTGGGTTAGGCTCACTAGACACGAATCTTAAAAATAATTTTATTAATAAATTAAATAATATGATAAAGGAGGAAGAGTAAATGTCTTACTTATACTTAATGCTTGCTATAGTAGGAGAACTTATTGGAACCTCTATGCTCAAAGCGTCTGAAGGATTTTCGAAACTCTACCCTACAATTGGTGTAATAATTGCTTTTATAGGCTCATTTTTCTTTTTATCAATGGCAATGAAGACTATTCCACTTAATACTACCTATGCTCTTTGGTCTGGAATAGGTATAGTTGCTACTACACTTATTTCGGTTATAATTTGGAAAGAGAAAATTAATGTTGCCAGTGTTGCTGGAATTACATTAATTCTTATAGGAGTTGTAGTCTTGAATCTATTTGGGCCAGGACATGGTGAAGCAAGTAATCATGAGGCAAATGAATCCTCAATTGTTCTAAGTAATAAAACTGAATAAATAAAAGTCTAAGTAAAAGAGTGCTTTCTTATTTGGAAAAGCACTCTTTCCTTATTAAGCTAAATGCCCCTTTTCTTCCATAAGCGATGTTTCACTTAATACAGGAATGCTGCCCCATTAGTACCATAAGAAAAGCCGCATGGTGTTGGCAGTTGAACTTGAATATAAGCAGAGGAAAGTTGAAATAATCACCTTCTCTATGCTTGCAATGTGCTCTCCCCTTTGGAAGTTTTACTGCTCATCTGCAAGGGTTTCAACGTCCTTTGCAGGTGCTTCTTTTTTCAGTAAGAAAGTAAAGTAAGGCTAAAAGAGGCATAACAACTCCAATTATAGATGTAAAACTCCAACCGCCATGGGCATAAGACCAACCGCCCAAAGAAGAGCCAATTGCACCGCCTATGAAGAATATAGACATGAAAAGCCCGTTAAGTCGCCCTCTTGCTTCACTCCCCAATGAATAAATCTCCCGCTGTCCAAGTACAAGATTTCCCGATACGGCCGCATCCAGCATAATAGCGGCAAGAATGAGCAATATGAGAGCTGTTGTTGAGTTGCCTTGAAAAATATATGACAGCAAAAACGACAAGGTGGCAATAAGCATTGCCAATCCGGTCAAAAAACGGGTCCAACCTTTATCCGCAAGTCTTCCAGCTATAGGTGCTGCTATCGCGCCTCCCATACCTACCAATGCAAACAAAGCGATGCCTTGCTGGGACATTCCGAAATCATCCACCAATCGTAAAGGAACCACAGTCCAAAATAGGCTAAAAGCTCCAAATAAACAAGCTTGATAAAAACCCCGGCGGCGTAATATAGGCGTTTGTTTTAAGAGGGTGCCTAAAGAGATAATTAATTTACCGTAGTTTATCGTAGGTGAAGGTCTACGCTCAGGGAGAATACGTGACAACAGAACCGTCAATAGAGCGATAACAATTGCCGATAAAGCAAATACTGTTTGCCAGCCCCAAATGCTGGTTATAAAGCTTGCCAGCGGCCTAGCAAACATTATCCCAAGTAAGAGTCCACTCATCACGTTTCCAACCACGCGACCGCGCTGTTCTTCAGACGCTAAATTGGCGGCATAGGGAACTAGTATTTGGGCTACCACAGATCCCAGTCCAATAAACAGGGACGCAATCAGGAAAGATAGCGCATTACGGGCGAAAGTTGCCGCAAGCAATGCACATACCACAACCATTAGTGATACTGCCACGAGACGTCGATTTTCAAAAATGTCACTAAGCGGTACGATAAACAGCAGCCCTACAACATAACCGATTTGTGTTAAGGTAACAATTAATCCTGTTGCTGCCGAAGAAAGACCTATAGAGACACTGATAGGTCCTACCAGAGTTTGCGCATAATAAAGATTAGCAACGATAAGACCACATGCAGATGCTATCAGAAACATAATCCAACTTGAAATGCGTTTATCCTCGATAATTTGATTCGTTTTCATTGTAATTCTCCCCCATTTTCATTTTTTATTTGTGTGGCAGGGCAAATAATATTCAGTACTGCCATCGCAAATTAAATAATGAACGTATAGTTTATAAATTCATATCCCAATAATATACTGAACGTATAGTTTTGTAAATACCCATTTTTCTTTTTGTTAAATATTTAGTATACTAAACGTATAGTTTTTATTGTAAAAGGGGAGGATTCGAATGAATGCCAAAAGAGGACGTCCACGTAATGTTGAAACGCAAAAGTCTATCCTTTCTGCTTCATATGATTTATTGTTGAAAAATGGCCTTGGAACAGTCACTGTAGAGAAAATTGCAGAGCGAGCAGGGGTGAGTAAAGCCACCATATATAAATGGTGGACCAACAAAGCAGACGTTGTTATGGACGGCTTTCTAGCTGCGGCGGCGGCAAGACTGCCTGTTCCCGACACAGGTTCAGTATTTAATGACATACTTATCCATGCCACTAGTTTAGCTCGGTTTTTGACCAGTCGGGAAGGTAAAATCATTAAGGAGCTGATTGGTGAAGGACAAATGGATTCAGGATTGGCGGAGGCATATCGGACCAGATACTTCCATCCTCGCCGGCTTGAGGCTAAGCAACTTTTGGAACGGGGGATTCAGCGAGGAGAATTGAGGGAAAATCTCGATCTCGATTTAAGTATTGACCTCATTTACGGACCAATTTTCTATAGATTGCTAGTTATAGGTGAAAATTTGGATGATGCTTATGTTGAAAATTTAGTGAAATATTCCTTTACAGGAATTAATTCAATTTGAATAGATACTCTAATCTTGCACATTTGGGCTTTTTATTTTGGAATTTCCTTAACCTTGTAAATTCACTTTATGCTGGTGGTACTCCATGCCATGCATCAAGTTAAGGCAAATCATTAGCCCCAAAACGAAAAAAACGCTATTCTTTCTGTAATATCGTGGAAAGGATGGTGTTTTTTTATGTGCAGCGAGATTTTAGATGAACTTACTTGCCTTTCTTTAAAAGAATAGACTTTGCTTTGCAGAAACGCTCTATTCTTCACATTCATTAATGTTTAGCTTGATGGGCATGTGGTGGTACCTCAAAAAGAAAATGCCACCAAAGGGCGAAGCCAGATGAGCTATAGTTTATCTTATTGGTTAGCTTCATTACCTTTTTTATCCTGATTACTAAAAACATTAATGAGTTTGTAGAAAAGATATATTCCAATTGTAAATAGAGGTGAATTACAGAAGGGAAAAAACAAATTGTGTTAAATAAGTGGTTGTTTATCCAATCAGACATTGAAACCACCCTAAAAATCTTAGCATTTCTCAAGTCACTATAATTTACAATAAATGAGGATGATATTCTTCAACTTAAGCCCCCGTTCGTATTATAAGGTCAGCCAGAAAATATTTCTGGTTGACCTTTTTTTATATCGATATATGATAATCGTAGCCAGGGTAGAACGTCCGCCCCCGTGGGACTAGATCCCGTCAACTAAACCGTTCACCCCCTACTTGTAGAAACATGTTTGAGGCTGGTTGAGACTTGATCTCGTATAACAAGCGAAGCTGTGATACTGCATTAGGGATATAGGGGTTACTGGCAAAGAATTCAAAGGAGGAGATTTTAGAATGAATCCAGTAGTGGGTCTGGATGTGTCAAAAGGTGAAAGTCAGGTTCAAGCATATTTGGATAAAGGGAAGCCATATCGTAAGGGATTTAAAGTTTCTCATACTCTTGAGGGGCTGAAGGAACTCTTCGATTTCCTGGAAGAAGTTAAAGGTAAAACTGGTATTCAGCCACCTGTAGTATTAGAGTCAACAGGACACTATCATTCCCCTGTTGTGTACTATTTAGAGAATCGACATTATTTATTAATAATTGTAAATCCATTAGTCTCGTATCGAGCAAAAAGTTCAAGTTTAAGAAAAGTGAAAACTGATCCAATTGATGCCAGACATCTCTGCGAGCTGTATTACAAAGAGGACCTAGAGCCTTATAAAAAACGTGGCATTCAACTCTTAAACCTGCGAAATTTGACACGACAACACGAAAATGTCACAGGTATCTATGTACAAACTAAGCTTCTGTTTCAATCTATTTTGGATCAAGTTTTCCCTGAATATAGAGGAGTTTTTGGAGATTTGCATTCGATTGTTTCTTTGAAGACACTTTTAGAATATCCATCGTCTGAGGATATATTAATGGCTAGTGAGGAACAGTTAGCTACTACAATCAATGATTTATGTAAAAGCCGTTCTCTACAATGGGCAAAGGATAAGGCAAGCATGCTTAAGGCTTCAGCCGCACGCAATCCATTTGAAAAAACAATTTATCAAAGTCATTTATTAAGCCTAAACATGTATATTGATATGCTTCTTCAATACAAAGGGCACCTATCCAAGTTGGAAGCTGAAATAGATGCCCTAGCAAAAGAAATTGAAGAATATAATATCATTAAATCTATTCCAGGAATCGGTGAAAAAATCGCGGCAACGATTATTTCCGAGGTCGGTGAAATAGATCGATTTACAAGTCCCAAAAAACTTGTCGCCTTTGCGGGCATTGACCCTAGTGTCTTTGAATCAGGTAAATTTAGAGCTACACAAAACCGTATTACTAAACGCGGTTCAAGTAGGCTGCGTCATGCTTTATATATGGCAGTCGGAGCAGCCATAAGAGACAAGCGTAAAGCACGGACAGATGAACAACTCCTTCCTCGAAACAAGAGATTAAGAGAATATTACGATAAAAAACGGGAGGAAGGTAAACCCTATAAAGTCACTATAATTGCTTGTGCAAATAAACTTTTACACTGGATATATGCACTTTTGAAAAACAAATCTACTTTCCAAGATATAGCGTAATTAAAAAGTAAAACCAATGTGACCAAAACTTTCCAAATAGTGAAATTGGAAGGTTATTTGGTATGCATAAATTTAGTATAACATGAAAGATTTAAAGATTTTATTGAAAGATATTGACAAACTATTAGCTGGTTTAGTAGAACAAGAATAAACTTAGTAGCTTGTTAAAAACACTTTCCCTTTAGTCTCTTTAGAAGATTCAACAACATCAATAGCCGTTTTTATATTCAGCAAGTCATACCTAGAATCTACCATCATCAAACGTAATTTCTGCTCATCTATTAGCCTTATCAAATGACTAAAGGTTTCTTGCCATTTATTTACGGGGACATTTTTATTCCAATTCCGTAAATGAAACATATTAGCATTAACTTTGGCTTTATTTACAATATCCGCCCAGTTTACTTGTATCCCTGATAAAAGACCGATGGTTAAAAAATTGCCATTAGGACGCACACAAAAAGCCAAATCGTTTCCAGGTGAACCTCCTACAGAGTCAATAGCAGCATCCGCACCAATTCCATTTGTTAATTCCATAACTGTTTCGTAGAGTGAAACATTAGAGGTGTCTATTACATAGGAAGCACCAAGATGAAGTAAGTCTTCTTTATATTTATCATTTCTAGTGACTGCAATTAATCGAAAACCTAATATCTTCGATAATTGAGCAAAGATGTGACCAATCGAAGAACCACCTGCATTAACCAATAAAACATCTTTTGCTTTTAGTTTCAAGACTTCATTACAAGTCACCCACGCTGTAATTGGATTGATATACATCTGCGACGCCGTAAAGTCATCAATAGAATCCGGTATAGAAACTGCAAGTTCTGATGGTGTCTTAACAAATTCTTGCCAAGTTCCTTCCCCACGTAAAGGTAAAACACGTTTACCAATGAAATTGTGTGAAACCAAAGAACCAACATCTTCTACTATTCCAACTCCTTCATAACCAGGAATATTTGGTAAAGAAATCCGATGAGAATATGACCCTCTAACCGGTATTAAGTCGGAAGGATTTATTGGACGTGCTAACATTCGAACAAGGATTTCATTATCTTTTGGTGGTTCTATGCTTTTATATTCAACTGTTAACACATCTTTTGGGTTACCGAATTCGTAGAATCTAATACATTTTGCATCCAAAACTTTAAATCTCCTTAAGATAAATCAGATTTATTTATTATATCATCTTGAACTAAACTGCCCGTTTCTTCCATAACTATAATAAACAAGTTAACATAATCAAATAATTATAGATTCTCTTAATTACCTACATTTACTGAAAAAACTCTATCCTAATTTACCTTTAGATATTAAATGTCTTTTAATCAAACTTTGCTTTAAATAATCAGTCTTTATTTTAAAACACCATTTCCTTTTAAAAATCAATCATTGCTCCTCTTTCATCAAATACAGAATCAGGATTCCAAGCAACTTCCCAGAGATTGTTTTCTGGATCGGCAAAATAAGCTGTTCTTCCGCCCCAAAAGGCATCGCTTGCTTCTCTTATAATCTTTCCGCCTGCCTCTTTGACTTTTTCCATTACTGTGTCTACATCCTCAGGGGTATTTACATTAATAGCAAAGGTAACCCCTCGATAACCCTCCATGGGATTTTGCAGTTCTACTCCTGCGTCCTTCGCTAATTCCTCTAACGGAAACAATGTTAGCAAAACACCAGCTGTCTTAAAAATAGCATATTGATCAGAGCTTGATTCCTTTTCCAGCCAGCCAATCCGCTGGTAAAACCTTCGCAATTCTGGTAACCGTAATGCTCCTAATGTAAGCAATGAAACTCTTTGTGGTACCATTTCTAACCCCTCCACATATTATTTTCTCCTCTTCATTCGATTTTCCTTTAGAAAAACCCTCTTATATTGATTTTTTTGTCATAAAAAAAGAAAAATAGAAGAACTGCTAGCTAAGCAATCTCTATTTTCCTTCCTCTATCTCAAAACACACGGAGAATTTTGTACCACTCTCACTTGTATGCACTTTTATTCTTGCCATATGACGCTCAGCAATTCGATAACAAACAGCCAGTCCTAGCCCTGTCCCATTATCCTTTGTTGTAAAGAAGGGGGTTCCTAGCTTTTTTAATATTTCTTCATCGATTCCATTGCCGCTATCAATGATTTCCAACACAAGATACTTTCCTTTACAGAATGTTTTTATCGTGAGAATTCCGTCTGGCTCCATAGCCTCTAAACCGTTTAGAGCAAGGTTTAATAAAAGCTGCCTTATCTCTTTCTCATCCAAAAATAGTTCTGGACATTCCTCTAATTGAAGGTTCACCTTCTTACCTGTCAATAAAGCTTCTGCATTAATTAAAGGAAAAATAATTTCAATAATTCTATTTAACGAATATAATCGTTTATCGCTCGTCTTATTTTTAGCTAATGTTAGAAATTCTTTGATGATTTTATTCGCTCGATCTAACTCGTCAATCATGAGTTCCATATGCTCTAGTGATAGGTTAGAGGGATTTGATTTTCCAATTTGTAGGAATCCATGAACGGTTGTCATCGGATTACGAATTTCATGGGCAATTCCAGCTGCCATTTCGCCAACTAGATTTAATTGATCAAGTCTAGCCATTTCTTTTTCAAATGCTAATCGTTCTGTTATGTCATTTAATACAATTAACACACAATTCTTCTTTTCGATCGTTATAATTTCAGTGGATAGTAATCCTTGTTTCTGCTCTCCATTTTTCAGCATGAAATTGACTCTTTGATTTTTAAAAGGAGTGAGCCATTCTTCTTCCTGGAAACTCTCTTCTATTCCATTAATTTCTTTCGCTATTTCCCATTGATAACTATCATCCTTCAATTCCTCGATTGTATAACCCGTGCTTGTTACCCAGTTATTATTTACAGCAATAAAACTAGGATTTTGTAATGTGCGGATTGCCATCATACATGGACTCGCCTCAAATATTTGTCGAAAGCGTCCTTCTGAAAGCATTAAATCATCTGTTACCTTAGATTTTTCTTCTCTTTCCCTATGTAGTTGATGATTCATGGATAATAACTCCAGCGTTCTTTCTTCAACAGCATGCTCTAAGCGATCAAGTTGCTGCTTTCTTAATAATTCCACTTCTTTTCTTTCAGAAATATCACGAATCGTACAAACAAATAACTGATAATCCTCTACCATTGCATCTCCAATGTAAATATCCACTGGAAATACAGTATGATTCTTCCGCTTCGCCTTCGCTTCTATCATTCTTCCGACTAACTTAGGAACCATCATCTCAAATGTAATAGGTGTTTCTCCAGATATTTCTGACTCAGCAGAATGTAAGAGTACTTCAATCGAAGCTCCTATAAGCTCTCCTTCTACATAGCCAAACATTCTTTTCACACTTGGGTTGACACTAATTATTATTCCTTCTTCGTCAAAGGTAACAATTGTGTCTTGTAACGCCTTCTGTAACACCGAAGAGAAGACGGCATTTTTGGTTAAATCCATTTTCGTTATTCTTAATTCCTTATTCATTTTCTCCAATTCTGACGTTGTTTGCCAATTCATTTCGTGGAGGCTTGTCGTATGACTTTCAAAAATTTGCACAAACTGGGCCACTTTACTTCTTAGTGCATCTGGATTAAATGGTTTAACAATATAATCAATCGCCCCTGCTTGATAGCCTTGTGTAATATGATGAATATCTTGACTGATGGCAGTAATAAAAATAATGGGAATATGTCGTGATTTTTTTCGTTCTTTTATTAATTTTGCTGTTTCAAACCCATTTAAGCCTGGCATTTGAACATCGAGTAGAATTACGGCAAAGTCATATTTCAAAATGCATTTTAAAGCTTCTTCACCGGATTTAGCAAAAACCAAATGATACCGAGGAGAATTTAATACTGCTTCTAAGGCCATCAGATTTTCTTGTAAATCATCTACCATTAAAATATAGATTGGTTCTGATACGGAAGAAGATAGATTTTTCTTTTGTTCTATAGATTGAGCTGAATACTGCATAAATTTATAAAGCCTCCTATCTATTAACAAGCCATTTACCAATGTTACCCAGATACTAGTATCGCTTTATTATTCTTTATAAAGCCATACTTGAATAAGCGAATATAATTGCTCTAAATTTACTGGTTTACTAATATAATCAGATGCTCCAGCTTCCATGCACTGTTCTCGATTATGTTTCATCGCCTTTGCTGTTAAGGCGATAATTGGCAGCGTTTTAAATTTATCTTTTTTCCGTATGATGGAAATAGCCTCTAAACCACTCATTTCTGGCATCATAATATCCATCAACACAAGATCAATATCCACGTTTTCCTCTAGAAGGCTAATCCCATCCTTCGCATTCTCTGCATAAAGAATTTCAATATTGTACTCTTCCAATGCTGCATGGATGGAAAAAATATTCCGTATATCATCATCTATAATTAGAACTTTCTTCCCTATTAAATTAGCACTCTTATTTAGTTCCGTAGTATCGATTAACTCATTATTTGTTACTGCAATTTGTCGATAACTTTCTTCAATAGGTGATTGTTCGACAGCTCCTTTTTGCTTTTGGCGCTTTACAGGCAAATAGAGAGAAAATGAACTACCCATTCCTTCGATACTTGTTGCTACCAATTCTCCCCCAAGTAAGCGGGAAATCTCTTTACAGATAGATAACCCAAGACCCGTTCCCCCATATTTTCTGCTGATGGTTCCATCTGCTTGCTTAAATGGTTCAAATATAATATTCATTTTATCCTTAGGAATCCCAATCCCTGTATCCTTCACAGTGAAGGATACGATAGATTCATCCGCGATGGCAAACCTGGACTTGGCTGTCTCCTCCATCCGAATAATCAGCTCCACACTTCCCTTTTCTGTGAATTTAAAAGCATTGGACAATAAATTTTTTAATACTTGATTTAAACGATGTGTGTCTGTCTCTATAAAAGCAGGCACCTCTTTATCAATTTTCACACAAAAATCAAGTTTCTTTTGATTAGCGATAGGAGAAAACTGGCTTTTCAAGCAGTTTTGTATCCCTTCCATTTTTACTGGTTCCTCTATTATTTCCATCATCCCAGTCTCAATCTTCTCCAAATCTAATATCTCGTTTATTAATCTTAGTAATTCATTACCAGAGTAATAGATAGTCTGCAAATACTGGATTTGTTTTGTAGTTAAATTCTCATTTTCCTTTTCAACGAGCATTTGCGACAGGATTAGCATACTATTTAAAGGCGTTCTAAGCTCATGAGACATATTCGCCAAAAACTCCGATTTATACTGAGAGTTATAGATTAACTGCTGAGCCTTTTCCTCTAATTTCTTTCCTATCTTTTCTAGCTCTGCATTCTTTTCTTCTGACACTCTGTATTGTGCCTGTAATTCTTCATTAATAGCCATTAATTCCTGCTGTTGAGCTTGTAGTTCCTCCGATTGGCTTTGCAGCTCCTCCGTCAAACGCTGCTCATCCTCTAGCAATCTCTTTACTTCTAGTCGATTAAAAATACCATGAATAGATATACCTAAGTATTCTCCCACTTCTTTAAGTAAACTTTGCTGCACCGGTCGGAAATATTGCAAAGAGGCTAATTCTACAATCGCTAATACTTCTCCTTCATAGGAAATGGGCTGAATAAGCACCTGCTTTGGTTCTGCCTCTCCTGAACCAGATTTAATCTTTATGTATCCATTGGGAATATCAATAAGACTGATGCTTTTATTCTCCTTTGCAGCTTGTCCCACTAAACCTTCACCAAGCTGAATGATAGATTGTCTGTCTTCATTATCAAAAGCATAATTTGCTATTTCCTTGAGGCAGCGGGCATTACCCTTCTCGCTTAACAGATAAAAAACACCATATTGTGCACCTACAGCAGGAGTTATTTGACTAATGAAGTAATCAGCAAGAGATTCCATCGTTTCTACCATTGAAAAACTAGTTGTTATTTCTGCCAATCGTGAGTCAAGCCAACTTTGCTCTTCTGCCTGGGCACGGCTTTCAATTTCATCTCGAGAATACTTTTCCAAAGTTGTTACCATTTCATTAAAGGCACGAGCAATTTCTCCTATTTCATCCTTCGAATTAATCTCCAGCCTTGGAAACTTTATTCCTCTTTTAAAGGAAACACCGGACATCACTGTCGTAACTTTATGTAGATTTTTCGTTAATCCCCTTATTAAATAAATGGCCAATGTAATGCTGCATATTACTCCGACTATAATATAGGCATAAGTCATTAATACGACAATATCATATGTTTTTTTTGAATCTTCTAGTTCTTCTTGCATCTCTTTAATCTGGGCACTATAAAGCGAACTCGCGATTTGTAATAATCTATTTTTTTCATCACTTTCTCTTGCCCAAAAATTGGTATTCATTTTTTTATTTTTGGCTTCTACTATTTGTTGGCCCTTTTCTTCAAAGGGTTGATATAATGTCGAAAATTTTATTAATAAATCCTGCGTTTCATCCCTTTTATCATTCTCGGTTAAGAAATTATACGCTTTGTTTATTTCTTTTCTTGTTTCTTCCATTTGTCTCATTGTTATTTCATTGAGTGTTTTAGAGGATTGTGAGGATAATTCATATATTTGTCTACTTAAGTTAGTTACTTCATTCTTTAACGTATAGGCTGCATTAATTCTCTCTGTTTTATCATGTGCAAGAACATGCATCTTGTCATTTTGCTGTCGAAGCATACTCATAAGTACAATAATTAAAATCGTAATGAACACAAAAATAATGCCTAAACCAACATAAAGCTTTGTACTAAATCTCATGTATCCTCCTATCAATCTACCAGTTTAAAAGCATAAAATAAGGAAACTCGGAAGATTATTTTTGATAAACAAGCATGAATATTTATAAACAAAGATGACTTTTACGTTATAAAAATAATTCTATTCTACAAAAATTATATGTTAAATATGGAAATGATACAATATGATAATTGGATAAAACTAGGAGCAGCCGGGAGGGGAACTAACATGTCCAGAGCGTAAAAAACTCTTTTATTTAAGTTATTATTGGTATACAGTGGATTCCCCTTATTTAGGACATAATGAAAACCCCTAAACCTGATATAAGCTTATAGGTTTAGGAGCTTTTCATAATAATTATGGCGTAAACTAGCTGAAGCTTTATATGCATCATCCAATATTTCCGTTAAAATAGCATTAGACACATCAGCAGAAAGCGATCTTTGTTTGATAAGAGTCCGAACTTCATATAAAAAATCAATATACGCAATATAATTATCATCATACTTTTGCTGCCATTCCTCTTTCAGCTTTTTTGCCAGTTTCGGGCTTGCGCCATTAGTGGAAACACTTAAGTGAAGACGCCCCTTTTTAAAGCTAGCTGGAATCTGACAGTTTCCTTCTTCAAAAGAAGAAGCATCATTCACTAAGCAAAACGATTTAATTTGTTTAGCGATACGATGATTTTCTTGTGAATCATTGGTTGCTGTAATAGTTAAAAAGGCATGGGCGAAATCTTCCTCTTTCCCTGTTCGTCGCAGCAGCCTGATTTTCCTGTCCTCTGAAAGTTCTTCTATTTCCGTACAAACTTTGGGACTAATCACCGTTACACTAGCTTCTTCATCTAGAAGCATCAACACCTTTCGATAGGCAATCTTGCCTCCTCCAACTACTACACAATGTTTATCTTTTATATCAACTAGTAATGAAAGCATATTCATTCCCTACCATCATTTCGTCTATTCTTTCTTTTAATATTCCAGCTATTAATGGGTCATAACCCAAATAAGGAGCGAGTTCGTATTCTTTATGGTTACTTTTTATTTTATTAATAGTTTTTTCCATTGACTTCATCAAAATTCCCGTAAAAAGAAGATAGGGAATTACCAACACATGGCGATAGGAAGAATGATCTGCCATTTGCAGTGCTTCTTCAAAGCTTGGTTGTGCAGCAGTTAAATAACAATCCTGTACAACGATTTGTTCCACTTGTTGTTCAAGTAAAGCTGCTATTTTACCTAAATCACGTTTTACATCTGGATCACTGCTTCCTCTTCCCACAAGCATAACAAGCATTGTTTCATTACTTTCTTTATAAAGAGAAGCGCTCCGAATTTTGTCTGCAACAATTTTAACCATTTGAGGATGAACTCCAATCGGTTTGCCATATTTCATCTGGACATGCGGATATTTCAGCGAAAGCTTTTCTAATACTTCTGGAATATCTTTTTTGGCATGGGCTGCTGTAAGAAGCAAAACGGGTATGATATTAATGGTGGAAGCACCTTTTTCTACACATTTTCGAAAACCTTCTTCAATGGAGGGATCAGCCAATTCTAAGAAAGAATATTCTTGTATGCCTTTGAAACCATTTATCTTCATACACTTTTCAATAAAGGAGATAGCCTGATCGCTTGCTTCCTTTACCCTGCTTCCATGACATATATATAATACTGCTTCCATTATCAAACAACCTCTTTCGGAATGGTTTCACCGAAACTTTCCTCAAACCATTTAATTTTCTCTCTCATTTTGACTACTTCGCCAATCACAATCATACAAGGATTTTCAATTTCTCCTTTTTCAGCATCCTCTATTACATGGTTAAGATCAGTAATAATTGTCTTTTGTTTAAAGGTTGTTCCCCAATTGATGAGCGCAACTGGTATTGTACCTTTTCTTCCAAAGGACAAAAGCTTCGACTGAATATATGGTAGATTTTTCACTCCCATATAGATGGCAAGTGTATCAATTTGAGAAAGTGCTTCCCATTTAATATGGTCTTCCTCGCCATTTTTTATATGACCTGTTACAAAGGCAAACGAAGAGCCATAATTGCGGTGGGTTACTGGGATACCGGCATAACTTGGAGCGGCAATGCCTGCAGTAATTCCTGGTACTATTTCAAAGGGGATTTGATTCTTAGCTAACTCCTCTGCTTCTTCCCCGCCCCTTCCAAATACAAAGGGATCACCACCTTTTAGCCTTGTGACAATTTTCCCTTTTTTCGCATGTTTCACTAAGGTTTGATTGATCAATTCCTGTTTCATGGCATGATGATGCGGAAGTTTGCCGCAATAAATCAGTTCAGCCTTCGGTTTCGCATATTCTAATAGCTCACGATTCACTAAACGATCATATAAAATTACATCGGCATTTTCGATGCATTTTAATCCTTTTACCGTTATTAAGTCCGGATCTCCTGGCCCTGCACCAACTAGATATACTCTCCCCATTTTATCCACCCTTCTTGTTGTTCCTTCTTTTCGGATCCATTAAAAAGTGGGGAAAGGAATCAACGATGAACGGATGGTTTTGCAAGGACCATGCTCAGTTTTTCCCTTTCCCTATATTAAGAGATATAATATTCTTTTTCTTTTAAATATTGTACGATTTGTTCTACACATTCTTCAATAGAATGTTTTTCTGTATCCACGATTAATTCTGGCTGAAGCGGCTCCTCATACGGGGAACTAATACCTGTAAAGTCCTTTATGATTCCTTTTCTTGCTTTCTCATATAAACCTTTCGGATCCCTTGCTTCACAAGCCTCTATGGAACACTTTATATATATTTCCACAAACTCGTTTTCTTCTAATAAAGCTCTTACTCGATCACGGTCTTCGCGAAACGGAGAAATGAAGGCAGTTAGAACGACTTGCCCACTATCAACAAATAGCTTGCTGACCTCGCCAATTCTTCTAATGTTTTCTTTGCGGTCCTCATCTGAAAAACCCAAATCTTTATTAATTCCAAAACGTATATTATCTCCATCTAAGACATAGCTATTTGTCTGGTCTTCATATAATCTTTTTGCAACAGCATTTGCAACCGTTGATTTTCCCGAACCAGATAACCCTGTAAACCATAGAACATAGCTATGATGCTTATTTTTTTCTCTTCTATCCTTCTTTGTTACTGCATGGTCATGCCATGTAATATTTGTACTTTGGCTCAAAAGTTCTCTCTCCTTTAAGAATGGATTTCTTGTTTTTGCAATCCTTTTATTAACACTTCCACTACTTCTTTACGACTAAATGTACTTGGTGGAATCTCTCCATTTCTTAAAAGCTCGCGAACCTTCGTCCCAGATAAAATTTCATGATGTTCCTTGCCATGTGGACAAGTTTTTGTAGAAGCCATGTTCTCACATTTCTTACAATAGAAACTATGTTCAAAGAATAATAGATTAATACCTAGCTCTTCTTGTGTAAATTGGTCAAAAATTCTTTGAGCATCATAGGTACCATAGTAGCTCCCTACCCCAGCATGATCACGACCGACGATAAAGTGGGTACAGCCATAATTCTTTCTCACCATCGCATGGAATATTGCTTCTCTTGGTCCTGCATAACGCATAGCAGCAGGGAATACAGCTAGGAATACACGCTCTTTTGGATAGTAATTTTTCAATAGCACTTGGTAGCTTTCCATCCGAACATCTGCTGGAATATCATCCGCCTTCGTTTCACCTACTAATGGATTTAAGAATAGACCATCAACAATTTCGAGTGCTGACTTTTGAATATATTCATGTGCACGATGAACAGGATTTCTTGTTTGGAATCCGACTACTGTCTTCCATCCCTTTTCTGCAAATATTTCTCTCGTTTCTGCCGGATCTAAGTAAAAATTACTAAAATCCGTTTTCTCTACTTTCTTTATGAGTTTAATCGGGCCGCCAATATATATATTTCCGCGATCAAACATTTTCTTTACACCTGGATGTGCTAAATCATCTGTACGGTAAACAGAAACAGCCTCTTTACTTTTATCTGGAATATAAATATCCTCTACTGTCAGCACACCATATACTTCACCTTGATGGACTAGTTTTACCGTATCCTGAAGTTCAATGGTATCTGATTGTTCCTTTGAAATGGGCAATGTAATAGGTATGCTCCAAATCTCACCTGTTGCTAAGCGCATATTCTCTACCACTGCTTCATAATCTTTTTGGGATAAAAATCCTGTAAGCGGGCTATATGCTCCATTTCCAATCAGTTCTAAATCACTAAGTGCAATAGTATCAATTTCTAGTTCCAGCTTTAGTTCAGAGATATCATAATTAGGATCGTATAAATTAATTAATTTTCCACCATGTGGTTGACTTAATGACATTTTTTAGCACACCTTTCTTTTTTCGGACTTTTTCTTATAAATGATTTCCGTTAAATTCCGCCACCATCTTCATAAATAGTACTGTTATCTTCACGAATCGTTTTCATTAGGCTTATAATCCCAAGTGTAGCAATACATACACTAATAATTATAAGTACATTATAGATATCTGCTTCAATAAATAATTGAACTAAACCGTAAGAAATAACTAATGATAGGACTGGCGAAACAATCCATACCTTAAAAATTCTTAACACTAGTTTCTTCTTCAGAATCTCATATCCATTCTTCGAGACACCTATTCCGATAATGGCAGAGCTAGTTACTTGCGTTAACGGAACTGGTATTCCAAATATAGAAGCTATTGTCACTAATGTCGCGCCCGTGCCAGAAATTAGTCCTCCTTCCAGCTTCGTGAATTGGACAATTTTCTTTCCATTTGTCTGCAAGACTCTTCCCCCTAGCAGAAAAGCGCCGATTGCAATAAAAAATCCACCCACTACTACTCCTGTTTGCATGGATATCATGTCAGCGCCAACTAATGGTCCAATAGAGTTTGCAACATTATTCATTCCCGCAGAGAATGCTTCAAAGCACCCCACGATAATAACAAAAATAGATAAGTATTTTTCATTACTTGGATTGCGAATCCATTCATTTTGATTCTCAAGCTTTCTTACATATTTCCCAGCCCCTAGCGCGATGAAAAAAGACACGATTGGAACAAGAAGCCAAAAGAAGACAATCCATAATATATTCGCAATATATAAGCTTTTAAAAGCCACACCTACTCCTACTACACTGCCAACTGTAATTTCACTTGTTGATAATGGAATCCCCATTATATTAGCTATAAATAGAGAGAGTGCAGCTGATGATAAAATGATTAAGACAATTTTAGCATCAAGGATACTACTCGGAATTAATCCTTCCCCAACTGTTTTTACTACTTCACTCCCGCCAATTACCGCTCCTAGAAAAATCGCTACCGCACATATAAGCAGAGCAACTCTCTTTTTTGGTATGGCGCCTGATCCATAGGCAACACCAAGGCTTGCCGCTGCACCACTTGCGCCAATGTTCATTGCAAAAAACAATGACATAATACCTGCTAAAATAATGATCATCTCTTTGTACCTCTACTCATTATTGTAAGTGTAGCCCGCATTCTGTTTTTCCTTTTCCCGTCCATCTACCAGAACGTAAATCATCCATATTAATAGCAGGCTGGGTACATGTTCTGCAGCCAATGCTCGGATACCCCTTATCGTGAAGAATATTGTAGTCCAAAGAGTTCTTATGGGCATATCTCCAAACATCTTTCCATGTCCAATGAATCAGTGGACAAACCTTTATGGATTTAAATTTATTATCCTTATTTAGATATTGCGTGTTTTTTCTTGTTTCTGACTGTTCTCTGCGAAGTCCTGAAATCCAAGCAATCGGTTCAGACAGCACTTCATGTAAAGGAACAACCTTGCGAATCTCACAGCATTTATTTGGATTAGATAACCAAAGTTCTTCTCCATATTGTGCAGCCTGTTCTTCTAACGTAATGGCTGGTTTTTTCATTTCAATTTGCAAATCTGGATACCGCTGTTTCACCTTTTCAATTAATTCATAGGTTTCATCAAAATGTACATCTGTATCTAAAAAAACAATACGAGCATCCTTTTTTATCTTTGAAATTAAATCGATAAGAACAATTCCTTCAATTCCAAAACTGCAAGCATAGACAATATCCTCTCGGTACGTATCATAAGCCCACTTTAAAACCTCTAAAGCTCCCTTTGTTTCCGTTTCGCTTGAAAAGTCCACAGGAGGATACGTATCAATAGTTTCATAGGTTAATAACTGACTCATTAAAAATCCTCCAATTTCATCATAGTATTTTGTTCATGGATTATGTGCCCAAAATATAAAAAGAGGCAGCTTTAACCCACTTTCTCAGTTAAAGTTGCCTCTAGTTTGTCTAGTCAGCTTCTTTATTAAACGCCCTAAACAGGAAACTCCTGTTATTTCCCTAAGCGTATCTTTTCATTTTTTTCAATTTGAATAATTTTTCCATCCTGTACGACTAATGTGACCGATCCAAATTTCATTGTGTTTAGAATTTGCTCTAATTGAATTTTCACTTTGTCCAGCTGATTTGTTTCCCCCACCAACAAATCCCTCCTTAAAAAAGGTGAAATCTTACTAAACCATTTGAATAGCGTTTACGCCAGACATATTTTTGAATCGAAAACGCCTATCAAAGGAATGCTCGACCATCGCAAGTGAAATGCATTTACGATTTAAAAAATCCTTCCATTTGGAAAGAGTTGAGTATTTATTCCTTCCCCTATCTTTCAAAATGGGTATCCATTTTGTTGGATTTAGCACCTTGCATTCAGCAGGTTGCCAGACTTTTCTTCGGCCAATTCCCTCCATCTCTCTTGATAGGCATCGTTATTTTCTAAATTTTATCATAATTGCCATAATTGTCAATAAGTTTTTCGAGTTGTTTAGTCGGGATTAACAATCTATTTCCTAGTATTTTAGGGTGAATACTCTTTTTATTATAGAAGAAAATATAGTATTAGTGAATGTCCCATTACTATTGTTGGCAAAAATAGCTGATTAGCACTAGACTAAATCAGCTATTTTTCCATCCTTATTTTTTTCGTATCTTTAATAACGGCTTTGCAATGATGGGTGTTAAAATCCCTGATAAAATTGCCTCTGGCACCCCATTTGTACCAACTATAGCTAATATCGCAGGCAAGAGATCTTCCACATTTACACCAATTGCGTTTGCATAAGGCTCTCTTACAAATAAATAGACAAATCCTAGCACAAGGATTGTATTGATTAGAGATCCTATCACACCAGAAATACTCATTGCTACTGTCTCATTCATTTTGTCTCTCAGCACCTTATAAAATAACAGTCCTGCCACTACTCCAATCATTACTCTTGGAAAAACAGATATTAACGGATTGGTAAAAATAATCGGGGCAAGGACACTTGTCGGATAAGTGAAAGCACGGATAAATGTGATAATGCCCCATACTCCTCCAATAATCGCTCCCTCTAATGGTCCTAAAACAATCGCTGCAATAATAACTGTGATCTGAATGATTGTTATACTAAGTACAGGAGTCGGAATATACCCTAGTATCGGAACAAAGGTTTGAATAATAATAATAGCCGTAAGTAGTCCTAGTAGAACCAAGCGAGTAGTTTTATTTTTTTTCTTCATCTGCAAGTAGTTCTCCTTATGTGGAAAAAGCATTATCCACTTTTCCCTCAATTTAATAAAATTCCTTTGTTATCATACTACAAAAACAAGTATTTTTTCTATGATAATAAGAAGGATTTTTCTGCATTTCCCTTTAGGATGGGGTTAATTACTTGCTGTTATACATTATTGGATTACTCGGTATAAGGAAAAGTCTTTTTAAGTGTTTCAATAAAGGTGATAACATTTTGTTTCTCCTTCATAATGGGAGCAAAGAGATAAGATAATCGTCTTGTAAATCGCGCATTTGTGATTGGGATAATACTTAGGTTTCCATTCTTCACATCCCTTTCGATCACACTTTTGGATAAAAGTGATAAGCCATTGCCATTAATAAGCGTTTCCTTGATGCCTTGATTACTGCTAATAGTTAAAAAGGATTCAGCTCTTAACCCATTGGATCGAATAACATGATCTAAGTACTCTCTTGTACCAGATCCAAGCTCTCTTGTAATCCATGTCTGATCATGGAGTTCAGAAATCGAAATGCTTTCCTGAGTCGCAAGTGGATGATGAACAGATGCAACAATAAATAACTCATCCTCCATAAAAGGCACCACCTGCAATTCCTTATCATTTGTTTGTCCTTCAATTAAACCGATATCTACTTCATATAATCTTACCGCTTGGACAATTTCTTCTGTATTTCCAATCGTAGCTTGAATTTGCAACTCGGAATGCTCTCTTTGCAGATCAAGCAGTAATGCCGGAAGAATGTATTCGCCGATCGTAAAACTAGCACCTATTTTTAATTCACCCTTAATTGCATGATGATGCTCTAAAATATGCTGTCTCGTCTGGTCATATAAGCGTATCATTTGAATGGCGCAATCATAAAGCATTTGACCGGTTGGTGTTACTTTTAAATATTTTGGTGACCGTTCCAATAGCTTTGTTTGAAACTCCTTTTCAAGATTCTTAATATGTAGACTTACACTCGGCTGACTCATTAACAGCATTTCTGCTGTCTTTGTAAAATTCTTTACTTCAACAAGCGTCACAAATGTTTTTAGAGCTTCATACTGCATTTTTTCTCCTCCTTTTCGCTAATTAAATAGTTAATTATTAAGATTACTAATAGTTGCCATTAATTATATGTATTTTACTAATTCTTTCATTTCCAGTAAAGTACAATTAGAATACGTGTCATACGAGGATGCTCTAGGCGGCTGCTTTCATGTATAGATGCCTTAACGCCTATCCAAGCTTTCGTCACCTGTTTAAATTAATCTGATTAGATACTGATCTATTTAGAAAAACAATATCCCCTGCTTGTTTCAATTAGTAACAAGCTTCTTTTGTGTTCCTAATCCGATTTGTCTGATAGGATTAATAAAAAAAACAGAGTGACAATCCTCCCTCTTCCTTATAAAATAAATTGTAAGAATTATCACACTAATCAAATTACAAAAGAGAATACCATTATCTATGCGAGGTGAAAGTGTTGCAGCTTCAAGTAATAAATAGTCCTTTTAATCAAGAACAAACAGAATTATTAAACCGTCTTTTACCAACTTTAACTGAATCACAGAAAATTTGGCTAAGTGGGTATTTATCTGCTTCCACTGCAGTCACAGCATCAGCAGAACCTATCTCCAATACTGAATTAACGGAGCAAAAGGCAGCTGAACTAATTACAAAAGATATTACGATTCTTTTTGGATCCCAAACCGGAAATGCACAAAGCCTTGCCAAAAATCATGGCAATCGTTTAAAAGAATTAGGGTTTAATGTCACTGTACAGTCAATGGGTGACTTTAAACCTAATAATCTAAAAAAAATACAAAATCTTCTTGTTATTGTGAGTACTCATGGAGAAGGCGACCCACCAGATACTGCAATAGCCTTCCATGAATTCTTACATGGAAAACGAGCGCCTAAGCTGGAGAACTTCCAATATTCTGTGTTAGCGCTTGGTGACAGCTCGTATGAATTCTTCTGCGAAACAGGGAAGCAATTTGATAAACGTTTAGAAGAATTGGGTGGAACAAGACTTTATCCACGTGTGGATTGTGATCTTGATTATGATGAACCAGCTAGTGAATGGTTCGAAGGCATCGTCAGCAGCTTGAGCCTTCAATCAGAATCAACCGCTCAGTCCATAAGTATAACACCACCGTCTCTTCAAGATTCTGGTTATTCTCGCAGTAATCCGTATTATGCGGAGGTACTGGAGGTCATTAATTTAAATGGACGTGGTTCCAATAAAGAAACATTGCATGTAGAGCTTTCGCTTGAGGATTCTGGAATCTCTTATGAACCAGGTGACAGCCTTGGAATTTTTCCCCATAATGATCCAGTATTAGTTGATCTTTTAATACAAGAGTTACGTTTTTCTCCAACAGAAAGTGTCACAATCAATAAACAAGGAGAAGTTCTGGCTTTTCGAGAAGCTTTATTAACCTATTTTGAAATTACAGTTTTAACCAAACCATTGGTAGAGAAATTTGCAAAAATAACAACCAATCCAGCTTTAGAAGACTTACTTGCTAAGGGAAACGAAGATAAATTAAAGGCATATATAAATGGGCGTGACTTATTAGACCTTATTCGAGACTATGGGCCAATTGAAGCAGATGTGCAAACATTTGTATCCTTGCTTCGTAAACTGCCTACCCGCCTTTATTCGATTGCCAGCAGCTACAAAGCAAATCCTGATGAAGCACATTTAACGATTGGCGCCGTTCGTTACCATGCAAACGGCCGAGATCGCAATGGTGTTTGCTCCGTTCAAATAGCGGAACGTATTCAGCCAGGTGATAAACTGCCTATCTATATACAAAACAATGAAAATTTCAAACTTCCGGATAACCCAGATACCCCTATTATTATGGTTGGTCCAGGGACAGGAGTGGCACCCTTCCGTTCCTTCCTGCAGGAAAGAGAAGAAATCGGTGCCGAAGGAAAAGCATGGCTATTCTTTGGAAACCAACATTTTGTTACAGACTTTCTTTATCAAACAGAATGGCAAAATTGGCTTAAAGATGGTGTGTTAACAAAAATGAGTATTGCTTTTTCCCGGGATAAAGCGGAAAAGGTATATGTGCAGCACCGCATGCTGGAGCATAGCAAAGAGCTATTTGAATGGCTGGAAGAAGGAGCTGTTCTATATGTTTGTGGAGACGAAAAGCATATGGCACATGATGTTCACCAAACACTCCTTACTATTATCCAAAAAGAAGGTCAAATGTCTTTAGAAAAGGCTGAGGAATATATAGCTTCTATGACTCAAACCAAACGTTATCAGCGTGACGTTTATTAAATAATTGGCAGGAAAGGAGTTTTTCTACAATGGCAAAACAAATATTAAAAGCACCAGATGGACCACCAAGTGATGTGGAACGAATAAAAGAAGAAAGTAATTATTTACGTGGCACATTGAAGGAATCCATGGAGGAAGAATTAAGCGCTGGTATTTCAGACGATGATAACCGCTTAATGAAATTCCACGGAAGTTACCTGCAAGATGATCGTGATTTACGCAATGAACGTGCCAAGCAAAAATTAGAACCAGCCTACCAATTTATGCTCCGAGTTCGAACACCGGGTGGAGTAGCTACACCGGCTCAATGGCTGACAATGGATGATCTTGCACAAAAGTATGGAAATAATACATTAAAATTAACGACACGCCAAGCTTTCCAAATGCATGGCATTTTAAAATGGAATATGAAGCAGACTATTCAAGATATACACCAATCCTTACTTGATACAATTGCTGCTTGTGGCGACGTCAATAGAAATGTGATGTGCAACCCTAATCCGTATCAATCAGCTTTGCATAGTGAAGTGTATGAATGGTCCAAAAAATTAAGTGATTATTTACTACCTCGTACACAAGCTTATCATGAGCTCTGGTTAGATAAGGAAAAGGTAGCTTTCACTCCAACTGTTGAGGAAACAGAAGTGGAGCCAATGTACGGAAAATTATATTTACCTAGAAAATTTAAAATTGGTATTGCCGTTCCTCCTTCTAATGATATTGATGTATTTTCCCAAGACCTGGGGCTAATTGCCATTACGGAAGAAGAAAAACTAATTGGATTTAATGTTGCCATCGGCGGGGGAATGGGAATGACCCATGGAGATAAAGCAACATACCCACAGCTCGCAAAAGTAATTGGATTCTGTACACCTGAGCAAATTCTTGATGTGGCGGAAAAAGTAATTACGATTCAACGCGATTATGGAAATCGCTCTGTTCGAAAGAATGCTCGTTTTAAATATACCGTGGATCGCCTTGGTCTAGATAATGTAGTAGAAGAACTAGAAAATCGCCTAGGCTGGAAACTTCAAGAAGCGAGAGAATTTCACTTTAACCATAACGGCGACCGCTATGGCTGGGAAAAAGGCATTAAAGGAAAATGGCACTTCACTTTATTCGTGGAAGGCGGCCGCATTAAAGACTATGAAAATTATCCGTTAATGACAGGCTTACGCGAAATCGCTAAAGTACATACTGGCGATTTCCGATTAACTGCCAATCAAAATCTAGTCATTGCGAATGTCTCCAGCCGCAATAAAAAGCAAATCGCTGATTTAATCGAGCAATATGGCATTATGGATGGAAAACGTTTCTCTGCACTGCGTCGTAATTCTATTGCTTGTGTATCCCTGCCAACCTGCGGGCTTGCGATGGCAGAAGCAGAACGATACTTACCAGTCTTAATCGATAAGATAGAAGAAATCGTGGACGAAAATGGGCTACGTGATGAAGAAATTACCATCCGTATGACAGGCTGTCCAAATGGCTGTGCCCGCCATGCATTAGGGGAAATCGCCTTCATTGGAAAAGGACCTGGAAAGTACAATATGTACCTAGGCGCCGCCTTTAATGGAAGCCGCTTAAGCAAACTCTATCGCGAAAATGTTGGCGAGGAAGAAATCCTTTCAGAACTTCGCGTACTGCTCCCGCGCTATGCGAAAGAAAGAACGGCAAATGAACATTTTGGAGACTTTGTTATTCGCGCTGGTATTGTTAAAGAAGTAACCGACGGCACAAACTTTCATGATTGACAGATGAGTCATTGCACCACTTTAATCGTTTTGATTGAGTGGTGCTTTATTGTGGTTGGAATTGGGCGGTAGAGATTGAGGTTGGAGGTTTGGCTGATATTTCAGAGGTTGGCTGATTCCCTCTCCACTGTGCCCATTTTCCCCCTTCTTCTTGGCTGGTACACTCATAATTTCACCTATTCCCCTACTATTTTGACTAATATAATACTCATAGTTTTACTGATTTCCCCACTACTTTAACTGTTATACCCCAGATTTCGCCGATTCTCCCACTTCGATTTCCACCCTTCCCTATCCACATCAAGCCATTGCTTGACTTTTCCTATAAACAAACTGATTTTCCCACTCATAGTCCAACCTAGTTTTGTATATATTTAAAGTTGTAAGCCATATAAATATTTTCATATGAAAAATAGGAGGCTACATTATGTCTGTTAATCCAGCTTCCCCTGCCTTTCAACTATTCGGGGATTCTACCCAGTCTGTTAATTATAAAAGGGATTCTTATAATTACATTACACAGTTATTTTCTGAACAAATGCCTGCAATACATACTGGGTTATTCAATGTCCATCTTAATCAAGGATTCATTGTCCAGCCCCACTGGCACACAAATGTGAATGAACTTGTTTTTGTCGTTAGTGGGGAAGTTATGACCTCTGTCTTCAACCCTTTTACACAAAGCATCATGACTTATCATGTAAAACCCGGGCAAGCTTCCCAATTTCCAAAGGGGTGGTTCCATTGGATAGTAGCATTGCGAAACAATACTCATTTTCTTACTATTTTCGACCAGCCGCAACCTGATATCGTGTTTGGTTCTGATTTTCTACGTTTTTTGCCAAAAGAAATTGCTAACAGAGCTTATTGTGTAAACGAAGCCGCCTACGCACATGCCATTGCCCCCATTACCCAGTCTACTATTCTCGGGCCACCACCAGGATGTGACCAAATCGGAGGAGCCGTAAACTATCCATACCATGCCACTCAGCCTACACCTACTATACATCCTTATCTCAATCTTTCCTCTCCTCCCCACGCTTATTAACCAAGAAAAGTAAGAAAGTATGGAGGTTATTACTGTGACAAAGAAACAACATTATGGTTCTGAAGTAAAATGTGAAGAAATTGAATGGACGTTTCCACCTCAGCAGCAAACACGACAGCCGGGGTTTGAATATTTGATGGATCCACTTCCTATTTTTGATAACCCCAAATATATTGGAACAGGCAAGTTAAAGGACCGTACAGCTATTATTACTGGAGGAGACAGCGGCATCGGCAGAGCCGTTGCCGTCGCCTTTGCGAAGGAAGGGGCAAACATTGTCATCTCTTATTTTGACGAGCATACAGATGCAGAAACAACAAAGCGAGTTGTCGAGCAATATGGTCGCTCCTGCTTACTCATTCCAGGAGACTTGCGAAGAAGAGAACATTGTGAATTCATTGTGCAAAAAACATTAGAAACATTTGGAAAAATTGACATTTTGGTTAATAATGCAGCTGTACAATTTTTGCGAGAAGACTTAACTTCCATACCAGACGAACAATGGGAATTAACGTTTGATGTAAATATCCATGCCTATTTTCACTTAACAAAGGCTGCCTTACCCCATTTAAAAGAAGGAGCCAGTATTGTTAATACGACTTCTCTTGTTGCCTATATTGGGGTAAGTCACTTGATTGATTATACGACGACGAAAGGTGCGATTGTTAGTTATACAAGAGCGCTAGCCAACAACCTTGTGCAAAAAGGTATCCGTGTGAACGCTGTTGCTCCTGGACCTTTCTGGACACCCATCCAGCCTGCCTCACAATCGGCTGAAAATATTGCTACATTAGGCTCAGATGTACCAATGAAGCGGGCGGGGCAGCCGTATGAAATTGCTCCAGTCTATGTGTTGCTTGCTTCTGATGATGGTTCTTATATGACAGGACAAACGATTCATGTAAATGGCGGTGCTATGGTTACGACTTAGAACAGCAAAAAAGGACGATATCCCGTCGTCCTCTTTTGTTATTCCTCATTA
The DNA here is from genome assembly GCF_038006285.1 of Niallia sp. FSL W8-0177. Lineage (NCBI taxonomy): Bacteria > Bacillati > Bacillota > Bacilli > Caryophanales > Bacillaceae > Niallia > Niallia sp. FSL W8-0177. The sequence goes on along the minus strand of NZ_JBBOUX010000001.1, from coordinate 4,510,833 downwards.
TTTTTCTCTTTTTAACACCCTTACTTCATATGGCAAAAGTTCTATCTGTTCTTGCTTTATTTCTTGTGTAAGTAAATCGAAAAAGGATTCTTTTAACGTTACTGTTTGCTTTTGTTCTGTAAAATTCATGACAAATAAATAGTAGCACTCAGCCGAATCCCTTCTTTGGACGGAAACACCTTCTTTATGCAGAATTTCCCTTTCGCTGTCAAGATTACCTTCTTTTTGCAATTCCTCATAAAAATCATCTAAAAAGGCCTGTTCCGTTCTTGCCCCTATAAAATAGGCTTTTCCTTTCCCGTAGCAGTTTTCTACAACAGCAGGATTCCCTTGATAAAAGTCCTCCATATACGTCGCTAAAATATTCGCTTCTTTCCTTTCAAAAATGGTGCAATAACCTTTTATTTCATATTGCTTCCCGTTATAGATAAGGGTATTTCTATCTTTTGGATAAAGAGTATCTGTTTCTTTTACATCAATGCCAAATATTCGTTTTAGCGTTGCAGGCCAACCTGATAAATGGGCAAGATCCGTTTCATTAACAAGGCCGCTAATATATGAACTTACAAGTGTTCCTCCATTTTCAACATAGTTTTCTAATTTAGAAATTGTATCAAGAGACATCATGTAGAGCATTGGAGCAATAACTAAATCATAGGAAGCAAGCTCTTGATTTAATGTAACTATATCGACACTAATATCCTTTTTCCAAAAACTTTGATAATGCTTTTGCAACGTTTGAGGATATTGCTTTGTTGAATCGGAGAATCCTTGTGCATCGTTTAAAGCCCAGTTATTTTCCCAATCATATACAATTGCTACTCTTGCTTGTTTATGTGTTCCCTTTACTTCAGCAATCTTCTCTAGAGCTCCACCAACTGCTGAAACCTCTTGAAAGACTCGATTCGTTTCACTATTATCATGATCCACTACTGCCCCATGAAATTTCTCGGAGGATCCTCTTGATTTTCTCCATTGAAAATACAGAACACTGTCTGAACCATGTGCGATAAATTGCATGGAGGATAGCAAATGCATACCAGGTCTCTTCGTTTTATTCACATCATGCCAGTTGACGCCACTTGGTGTACTTTCCATAATGAGAAAAGGCTGTTGTTTTAAAGAGCGATACAAATCATTGATAAAACCAACTTTTGCAGCTAAGTCCTTTGTTTCCTCCCAATCATTGTGCCAAGCAGGATAGCAATCCCAACTAACAATATCCACATGCTTTGCAAACTCACTATAATTCAAACTTTGAAAGGGTATTAAATCATGCGTGTCTGCCATAAAGTTTGTTGTAATAGGGATAGATGGAGAGATTTCCCTTAATGGCACTATTTCATGCTTGTAAAAATCAATTGTTTGGTCAGTGACAAAACGTTTCCAATCTAAATTCAATCCATGAACCATACTTTCTCCAATGGAAGAAGGAGATTCAACTTCTAACCAATCTGTGATTGTATGGCTCCAAAATGGCCCCCACCAAGCATGATTTAGTTTATCTAATGTCCCATACTTCTTTTTCAGCCAATTACGGAAATTATCTTGGCAAAGTTCACAGTGACAATCGCCGCTATACTCATTAGAAATATGCCACATTAGTAACGCAGGATGATTTCCATAGCGCTCCGCTAGCTTTCTATTAATAATTGCTACTTTTTCACGATAGATAGGGGAAGAAAAACAATGATTATGGCGTCCCCCATGTAACATTTTCATGCGATTTTCGGTGGTTCTTAAGACTTCTGGATACTTCTTAGACATCCATGCTGGTCTAGCGCCACTTGGAGTAGCTAAGATGACTCTCCCGCCCATTTGATAAATGGCCTCTATTCTTTCATCGAGCCAGTCAAACTGGAATTCCCCTTCTGTTGGTTCAAGTGCACTCCATGCAAATACACCTAAGGTAAACGTATTTGCTTTTGCTAATTTCATCAATCGTAAATCATCTTTCAATATTTCTGGATAATCGAGCCATTGATCCGGATTATAATCTCCACCATGCAATAAGCGATTATCTGCTACTGTTTTATCTATCATCTTAAAGTCCTCCGATTTCTATCCTTTTGTTCCTCCTGCTGTTAATCCAGATACGAAATGCTTCTGTAAAGCTACAAATACAATCGCAACCGGAATACTTATCAGAATAGCTCCAGCTGCAAAGGTGGTATAGCTTGCTCCCATTTTGTCGCTGACTAATTTATACAAGCCTATCGGAAGTGTATAGTATTCTGGATTTCTCAATATGACCGATGATATCGCGAAATCTCCCAGCGGAGCAGTGAATCCGTTCATTGCAACTACCGCAAGCATTGGTCTAGATAAGGGCATGAGTATTCTCCAAAATATTCTGGTGTTGCTAGCTCCATCAATTTTCGCACTTTCATCAAGGTCAAGCGGTATAGAATCAATATATCCCTTCATTAAATAGGTATTCATTGGGATTTGGCCACCAACATAAATAAATATTAAGAGCCAATGACTATTGATTAATCCAAGCATTTGCGCCAAAACAAAGATTGCGATTAAAGCAGAAAACTGTGGAATCATTTGTAATAGCAAGAATAGCATTAAACCATTTTTTTCTCCCTTTAAACCGAAAACGAGAGAAAGCATATGCCGTATAAGAGACACATAGTATCGAAAACACCATTGTGAGAATACTAATCTTCATGGAATTCATATACCATTTTCCATAGTAAAGAGTGCCTTCCTGTTGAAAAAGGTCTTTATAATGACCCACTGTTGGATTATCTGGGATAATACTCGTGCTTACCAAACTGTTACCTGGATTGAAGCTAGCACCAATCGTCCATACTAACGGATAAATAATAAGGGTACATACAATAAGCAAAAGGAGGTAAGTAAGTGTCATCCGAATAGTCCGCTGTTTTTTGATACTGACCGTTTTTTTGGCCATCTTATTTTACCTCCTTAAACGAATTCGTTCTTCTGAATTGCCAAAGAGCAATACTAATAACAAAAATACTTAGTAAAATCGTCAATGCAGCAGCAAGTGCATATTGACTGTTCTGCATCGTTAATTTATATATCCAAGAAACTAAAATATCTGTACCACCGGCTGTTGATCCTGGCACAGCTGGTCCTCCCGCATTAAACAGATAGATAATATTAAAGTTATTAAAATTAAACGTATATTGCGTAATAATAATAGGTGCCATGGAGTATAAAATAAGTGGCAGCGTAATATTTTTGAACTTTTGAAGGGGGGAAGCTCCGTCAATCGTTGCTGCTTCGTAAAGATCATCGGAAATCGATTGAAGTACCCCCGTGGTGACAATGAATATATATGGAAAACCGAGCCATCCTTGTATAAGCAATAACGCTAATCGTGTCCAGTTTGGACTTGTCAGCCAAGGAATACTATCGATCCCCAAAAAGGCTAAGATGGAAGTATTAATCGCCCCAAAGCTATCATTGAACATACCTGCAAATACTAAAATTGTTACAAATCCAGGTACAGCCCACGGTAACACTAAAATAGTACGAAAGAATTTTTTAAAGCGTAATTCCTTCTGATGAACAACCACCGCTAAAAAAATCCCGATTGCCACTTGAAGCGTTGAGGCAATCAGTGTCCAAATTAAAGTCCATCCTAATACATCAAAAAAAGTAGCTCGCCATATATCGACGGTAAATATCTTTTTAAACGTCTCAAGTCCTACCCAATCCACTAAATTAGCTGGAGCGGAATGATACAGGTCATAATTAGTAAAGGCAAGTGCAAAACAAAATAGGATCGGAAAAATAACAGAGAAAATAAGTAAAAGGAAGGCTGGACTTGTAATGATATATGGATATCCTTCTGCTAAAAGAACCTGATACTGCTCTTTTATGGAGGGAATAGCAAATCCTTCTTCTCTTCTCTTTCCAATCGCATAGGCATCTTTTATATTTAAGTAATAAAAAGCTAATCCGAAAAAAATAACAATTACAGCGATAATGCCCTCTGCAAGTAAGAAGATGGAATTATCTCGGGGCACTTGTTCCCCGAGCGTAACAATCCCCCATAGTCCCATATTAAATAAATCCTTAAAAACAACAATAAATGCGATAGAAAAGATAAGGAAGAATGCTCCCTTTCCCCATTGTTTATTATAGAACTGTCCTAAACCTGGAATGATTGATAATAATGCAGCCCTTTTCGCTGTCTTTGTATCTGTATCAACTGCCTTTGCTTGGAAGCTCATACTTAAACTTCACCTCTCTCCTTTTAAAAGGGACCAGTATTTTTTGGATACTGTGCCCCTCTTATTCCTAGTTAGTTTCCACTATTAGCAGCAATGGAACCTTTGATTGTCTCGACTGCTGTTGACAGGACCTCTTTTGGCTTCGCTTTTCCTGTTGCAATCGTTTGAAGTGCTGAGTCAATTGGCTGCCACACTGCATCCATTGCTGTAATGCCTGGTGTTAATTGTGAATATTGAGATTGATTCGCTACTGCCTTTGCATTTTCACTTTCTGTCACAGCTGGATCTTCTGCTAACGCCTTAACTGCTGGTACTTCTTTCGTAATTTCATAACGTGTTTTCGAATTCTCTTCATTTGCTAAAAATCCAACTAATTTTTCTGCTAGTTCTGCATTTTTACTATAAGTGCTTACGTTATAGCTTTTCACCCCGATGAAGGATCCCATATGTTCTCCATTTGCTAACATCGGGAGCTCTGCTACTCCATAATTGACGCCTGCTTTCGCATACGGCTCTAAATTCCACGGTCCAGAAATAACTGCAGCAGCTTTCCCTTCTGTAAATAGAGAATCCAGAACATTTATCCCTTGCTCGCCAATAATTCCGGATGGGAACAATCCATCTTTATAAAATTTAGAAATATACTCTGCTCCTTCAATGGCTCCTTCATTTGCTAAACCAATATCCTCTGGATTATATGCTCCAGAACTGTCCTGCCCGAATACATAACCTCCATATCCACTTAGAACACCATTTGCATAGTATATTTGATCCCATAAAGCCAATAAGCCATAATTTCCATCCTTGGTTACCCCTTTAGAGAACTCATACCATTCCTCTGTTGTTTTCGGCAATTGGTCTTCACTTACTAAGTCCTTGTTATAATATAAAATGGTCGTTTCCACGGCTTTAGGAAGCCCATATACTTTGCCATCAACCATTTGGGATTCCATCGCTGCCTCTGTATACATTGCCTTTTGCGTATCATTAACTGTGATTTCCTTTAAAATCCCCTCTGTTACAGCCGTTCCAATCTGATCTGCGGGAATTGTGATAACATCAGCTCCTGTACCTGCTGGCCCATCTAATCGCAAATCTTCTAATTGATCTGCATAAGCTTTCTCTTCAACTTTAATTTTCACGTTATTTTCTTCTTCAAATTTTTTAATTGCATCTGCAATTCCTTCCGACTTGCTTTGATCTTCCCATACAAGGAGATCATAGCCATTGTTATTTTTCTTTGAAGATGTATCGCTACTTGCTTCATCTGATGGTCCACAACCTGCTAACGCTAAAGCTAAAGAACTACTCAAAAGTATTGCGGTAAGCCTCTTTTTCATCTTTTTTCCACCCTTTGCTTTTTTTATTGTCTGAAAACGTTTTCTAACAAAAGAATACTATACAAAGAATTTTTTGTAAATATATTTAGTAATATATTTTATTAACATAGAAAAATACAACACTTAATAAATTTAATAATATAATAAATACAAATAAAATTATTTACTTATTAAAAACAACAAAAGGAAAATAATTTACTAAAAAACATTACTAATTTATAAACAAATCGCTTATAATGTATGTATTGAGAACAGTGCTTTTAGGAGGTTTACATGGTCACCATAAAAGATATTGCAAAAAAGGCAGGTTTTTCACCATCTACCGTTTCGAGATTATTAAATAATGATTCAACACTCTCTATTTCTCCAGAAACCAAAAAGAGAATTTTAGATACAGCATTTGAGTTAGGATATGAAAGAAAAAGTATTCAACCACTTATTGAAAAGGTGGCACTTCTATACTGGATTACGGATAAAGAAGAGCTAGAGGATGTTTATTTTAAACAAATGCGATTAGAACTGGAAAAAAACGCTATTAACCATAATATTGAATTGCATCTATACAAACATGAAGACGGTATAAATAGTATCCCCCATGATATTTCTGGCTTTATTGCAGTTGGAGCCTTTTCGATGGACGAAATTCAAAAGCTAAGAAAGAAAACAAAAAAGGGGGTTTTCATTGATACCAACCCTGTTCCTGACCTATATGATGCTGTATTACCGGATACTATAAGAATCACCAAAAAGGCAATTGATTACTTCATTGAAAATGGGCATCAAAAAATTGGGTTTATTGGTGGAACTTATCATAATCCTGATACAAATGAAGATGAAATGGATATTCGCGAAATCACGTTTCGTGCACATATGCAGAATATAGGATTGCTCGATGAAAGATATATATTTGGCGAAAGGCATTTTTCCGTAAATGATGGCTATACCGTTACAAAGAAAGCAATTGACTGCTTAAAAGAAGAATTGCCGACTGCCTTCTTTATTGCCTCTGATCCAATTGCAGTCGGAAGTCTTCAAGCTTTTAATGAATATAATATTTCGATTCCAAATAGAGTCAGTATTATAAGCGTCAATAATATAAGTGTGGCGAAATATGTATCACCTCCCTTAACAACCTTTCATATTGATATACCAGAACTATGCAAGACGGGTGTTTCTTTACTTCTCGAGCAAATTCTAGATCAAAGAAAAATTCCAAAAACTGTTTTACTGCAGTCAGAATTAATTAAACGAAAAAGTACGTGATCAAAAAGGCAACAGGGTTTCATTGTCACAAAAAAAGCATCCAAACAGATGCTTTTTTTTTCATACTTTTTTCGTATTGGGGGAATATAAAAAAATCCTATGATAACTTAGAGAAAGGATAATCGTAACTAGACGGGTGATTATTTAGTGGAACGGAAAATATTAAGATTACTCCTATTTTTAGGAATTGGACTTTTACCAATTATCTTTAGAAAAAAACAAGCAAAGGATTGGTTTCTTGTTTTCTTTTTAAAAGGGTATATGTCCAGTTTTATTGACGGTATTGTTACTTCGAAAAAACGCCTTAGTTTCCCTGTTCGATTTTTACCAAAGCATTTTAAAATTAATGTGTTATTTGACTATTTACTATTCCCGATCACCTGTGTTGTTTATAATCAAATAAGCTATCATTCCAAACTACCTGGAATTATACTCAAAGCACTTTGTTTTAGTATCCCGATGACGATTGTAGAAATTTTGTTCGAAAAATACACAAAGTTAATCTCCTATAAGAAGGGCTGGAATTGGTATGATACATTGCTAACCGAAACTTGTACCTTCTTAATTTCCAGAACTTGTATTGGCCTTATCCGAAAATTGGACAAAGAAGATAAAAAACAATCGATCCATTAAGGGTTCGATTGTTTTTCTTGGTCAAGAAGCACAAGCAATTCTTCTAGTTTTGCTATTTCATATGTTGGCTGGACTTCTAATTCTTTTTTCTTTTTTAATGGATTAAACCAGCATGTATCAATTCCTGCATTGCAGCCGCCTTGTATATCGGCGCTTAGCGAATCGCCAATAATTAAAGTTGTCTCTTTGTTGATTTGCGGGATTCGTTCAAAGCAATAATCAAAGAACTCCTTCATTGGCTTTTGATAGCCAGTCTCTTCTGAGACAAATACAGCTTTAAAGAATGGGTAAAGACCTGAGGATTTTAACCGCTTCTCTTGGATTTTTGATATTCCATTGGTCACAATATATAAATCAAATCGATTGGAAATCCTTTGAATTAAATCAAATGCTCCATCTAACAGCTGATTTCCTTCTCCTAAATAATCTCGATAGCTTTGCTGTAATAAAACACCGTCTACTTTTATGCCCAATGTGTCAAAGAAAAGGGTAAATCTTGTATTGACGACCTCATCGCGCGTTATTTTTCCTTCTTCAAAGGCTTTCCAAAGGCCCTTATTGAGCTCTTGATATTGCTGTTTCCATTCGTCTCTGTAGGAAACTCCTTGCTCTTGCAGCAATAATCGAAAGGCGTGATCTTCTGCAGCTGTAAAGTCTAGTAAAGTATCGTCCACATCAAAAAGCAATGTTTGATAACACTTTACGGTCCCAGCGTTTTTGCTAGTGGTCTCTTCCTTATTATTCAGTAATCCTTGCATGTAAACTCACTCCTATTATTTCAGCAGTTCTTTCACTGGCTGTTTCTTCTCTGATGCACCACCCATTTTAAACACGAGAATTCCACCGATAATAACTAATACTCCTATTAATTGCTTTAAAGTAAACGGAACCTGATCTAATCCCAATAAACCAAAGGAATCAAATAGCAAGGCAAAAACAAGCTGAGAAGACAAAGAAATCGACACAGCATATGTTGCTCCCAAATGTTTAATCCCCTTTGTCATGCATACAACAACACCGACACCAATAATTCCGCTGAACCAATACCATGTGTGCATATTTTCTAAGTGAAAAAGGCCTGTACCTTCTGAAATAATACCCAAAGTAAAGGAGGCAATAAAGCCTAACGCTAACACTAGAGTCGTCGTTGCCCAAAGACCAACCTTCTGATTTACTCGATTATTAAATATATTCTGCACCCCAACGAGACTCCCGCTAATAAAGGCAATCAGTAATCCATATATCATGTTTTTTATTCACCTGCCCCTTCTTCGTAAATACTTTTACCAGCTAAATTCAATAAACCATCGCGGTTTTTCACGATAATAAACCCCTTTTTCCGTTCAATCAATCCATCCTGACAGAATTGCTGTATTACCCTATTTAAATGACGATAGCTAGTGCCAATTAGATTGGCTGTATCCTTAAGATTAATTTCATTACCATCCGTATTGTATAAAGGATCCTCCTTATCAAAAGAAACTGATACTAAATAGCTAGCCAGTCTCACTTCCACTGGGTAAAATAAATTGAAACGCATCGAACTAGATTTTATATAAAATTTTTTCGTAATAATATCCAATAAAAACTGCAGGAAAGGGGCATAATCATTCGCATATTGCTTTAAATATCGTTTGTGTACACCAATGACCACCCCATCTGTGATAGCTTCCACCGTGTTCAAAATATCTGTATTCCTTACATATTCAACGTCCCCAACCATTTCGATTGGTGTTTTAAAGGATAGAATTAACGTTTTTCCTTCTGCTGTTGTCGTATATATTTTCACCTTGCCATCTACCAAAATGTAAAGATATTCCGCTGCCTGTCCTTGCGTACAAATAAATTCCCCTTGATTAAAAGCATAAAGATGTAAATGGTCTTTCAACTTTTTCGGAAAGATTGCTTCTAATTGAAACTTGCGAATATATTTTTCTATCTGCTCTAGATTTCCCATTTCTTTCACGGATGGTTCTCCTTACATTTTTAATAAAAGAACACCTATTATCATCATACCAATTCCAATAAACTGCGGAGCTCTCATTTGCTGCTTTTCCAGTCCAAACCAGCCATTGCTATCTATTAGAAAAGTTATAAATAACTGGGCAATCAAAGCTGTTGAGATTGTTAACGTTGCTCCCACTAAATGCATGGCAGTAATCGTACTGAAAATAACAACCGAAGCAAAAGATCCTCCCGCCAAATATAATGGCTTTACTTGTTTATATTTTGAAAATGCTTCTTCCTTTACGATTAACAAGATTAGAAATGCAAGTACAAAACCAGTAAATTGTGTAATGGTAGCTGCCTGCCAAGAACCAATATCCTGACTAATTTTTGCATTTGCCACTCCTTGAAGGGTAATGAATGCCCCACCCATTAGTGCAAATAAAATACCTCTCATTTGTTCGACCCCTTGTTGTTTGATTTCCTTTTTAAAGATAATCGATTTCTAAAAATAGGAAAAGGACATATGTCCTAAATACTCCTTCTCCTAGTATAATCTTTTTTCCATAAAAAAACTCCGTCTGAAAACTTAATTTCAAACGGAGTTTATCTATTTAACTAGTTAAATACCTATTAAACAGTTTGTGCTGCTAATTTCTTTCCAGCAGCAGCAACTTTTTGTAATCCTTCTTCAATGATAGAAGCAGCTTTATCAGGCATTGCGTTATGGCCTTCGATAATAACTTCATCAATGATTTCCATACCAAATACGCCACCAAATACAGCACGCATATAGTTAACAGCCATTTCAGAAGAAGCAGCTTCTGGAGTAGAATAAACGCCGCCACGAGCATTTAAAAGGATTGCTTTCTTATCTGTCATTAATTGAATCATGTTACCTTCTGCATCAAATTTAAAGGCAAAGCCTGCAGCATATACATAATCAATAAATGTTTGTAATTTAGCTGGAATAGTTAAGTTCCAAAGCGGGAATGCGAACACTACTACATCAGCAGCTGTTAAAGCATCCATCGCTTTTTGCTTTGCAGCTAATAAGCGTTGCTCTATATCTGTTAATTCTTCTCCGCTTTGCACTTTACCGAAAGAATCAAATAATTCTTGACCAAAATAAGGAGTATCTTCTGCATAGACATCATATACATTCACATTAAGGTTTTCAGCACCCTTAACAGATTCCATAAACGTTTCATACATTTTGCTTGATACAGCTTCAGCTGCTGGACGATTGTTTGCTTTTACTACTAATACATTCATTTATTTCATTTTCCTTTCCCTCATACAAATTTAAACCTATGTGAATATCATAACAAAAAAAATGGTTCAAAGGCAAATATTTTTAATTAAAGATATTTAATTAAATATTTCCAATCAAAATGCAAATAAGCTATTCCATTGGAATGAGGAAATTAGTAGAATAGTAGGTAAAATAATGAAAAGGATGATGAGGATGCACATTATAATCGACCCTGTTACATCAAAAGAAATCATTGCTTTATTAGAGGATCATTTACATAGCATGACCCTTCACTCCCCTCCTGAGAGCATTCATGCATTAGATGTGGAAGGATTAAGAAAACCAGATGTAACCTTTTGGAGTGCATGGGAGGATGGAGAGCTAACTGGCTGCGGCGCATTAAAAGAGCTAGATAACAAGCATGGAGAAATAAAGTCTATGAAAACCTCCCCTCATCATCTACGAAAAGGAGTAGCAAGAAAACTACTCCTCCATATTATTGCAGAAGCCAAAAATCGTGGCTATAGCCGATTAAGTTTAGAGACAGGTTCCATGGATGCTTTTCTACCAGCCAAAAAACTATACGAAAGCTTAGGATTTGAGTATTGCGGCCCATTTTCGGATTATACCGAAGATCCAAATAGTGTTTTTATGACGTTAGCATTAGAAAAATAAGATTTTAAAGATCATTCGATTATAACTGCAGGCCAGTCCGTTTCCACTGATTCACAATGAATAATTGGAAACGGACTGGCCCCTTATCTTCCTTGTAATCGGTATTACAAGCTACTCAAATGCTCATGAATGATTTTCCAATTTCCATCTGAATCTTTTACGAACACATTCGTTGCTCGTCCACTGCCTTTTATAAATTCGCCTTTATAATATCCCTCATAATGATAATGATAGACGCATGTTGCTGTGTCATTTCCCATACCTAGCCACTGTATATCTGCAGCTGAATACTTTTCTTCCTTAATAGTGTTCCACGCATTCTCAAAATAATTTTTTATCTCCTCTTTACTTCTGCATGTTTGGTCTGAGAACCAATATATCGCTTGTGGGTGCAGCAGCCGTTCTACATTTTCGAAGTCATGCGTATTTGTCGCATCAATATATTGCTCTAATAGATTAATTGGGCTCATATAAAGTAACCTTCTTCCCTATTTTATTTAGATTTACCTTATTATAATATGTTTGCATAGAACGAGAATAGATTTGATAAAAATAATGGCTAGTCGTTTTCTTTTGGCTTTTACTGGATCTTGAGATGCCTACTATCATTCTATCATTCTATCATTCTGGATAGCTAGTAGTTGCAGTCCTACCGTCCGTTAAGAGCGGAATCAATCTTCCTACTTTGCCACCAAAATCATAATATAGATGGATACTTGCTTTATTTTCACAGTCCAACGCATATTTAATTCTTACCATCTCAATCTAAAAGATTATTCGCAAGCATTTCCTTAATATGATTTCTTTCCTCTTCATTTACCACGAAGAAATACTTACCATCTATATAAGCATCCTCACCTTTTACCTCATATTGTTCCATTCTATTTCTAGTATTCTTATAGCCTTTTTCAATAGATATCATCTCATTCAAGGGAATATTAGTTTTAACATTTTCACCTAAAGTCTCTAATATATCCTTAAATTTAGTAACTGAGGAGATACTAGTTCCTTTATCAATAATCGCTGCTATCACCTTTCTTTGTCTTTCATTCCTGCCAAAATCTCCTCTAGGGTCCAGTTTTCTCATTCTCGCATAACCTAATGCCTGCTCCCCATCTAAATCTATATTTCCTAATTGATAATGATATCCTTTCTTGTAGTACCCTTCATCAAGCCATTCAATTTCATTATCTACAGTTATGCCACCTAAAGCATCGACCATCCCACTTAGTGCTTCCATATTAATTTTTATATAATAGTCCAATTTTTGGCCAGTAAATCCCTCCACTGTATCTAATACCATCTTCACTCCCCCTAACGCATAAGCAGAGTTAATTCTAGTAATCGCCCCGTTTCCGACTATTTCTGCTCTTGTATCTCTCGGTATACTTATCATTTGTAATTTTTCCTTCACCGGATTTAACGTCATAACAATCAAGGCATCAGTTCTCCCCACATCGTTCTTCCGCTCATCCACTCCCATTAATAAAATGGAGATAGGCTTTTTATCTTTGACATTTTCACTTCTTAGCTTACTTTCCGTTTTTGTTTCTCCATCAATAGGTTCATAAACCTTATCTACTGTATTATCTATCGTTTTATACAAGTAAAATACAAAACTACATATACTAATAAAAATAATAGATAATATACTTATAGTAATTTTCTTATGTTTTTTCATGGTTATCTCTCTTTCTTTTTATTACTCCTTATTTAAAAAAGTTGGAATACATCGTCCGGAACTTCCTTATTTATCCATATATCAATTGTATCTATTATTACTTTGCTCGCGCCATTTTGATCATATAAGGCTAAATACAAAATAATACCTGTTTCCTTATCTACTGTCAGAGCAAAAGCATCTTTCTTGGGAAAATGAGTATTATCCGGCTGCTTACCTTCAATCTGATAGAGCACTCTCCCAAACCGCTCTACTTCCTTGTATTTCCAATTATTATAATTTTCAAGAAGTGAAATATACTTTCTGCCTTCGAAAATGGAACCTAAATATCCTGATTCTATAAATTCCTGTTTTGTTAAATTTTTTTCTTCAGAAATGCCTATTGTGGAATTTTTATAGATTAGCTTTCCATCTTTCCATAATATATTTATTGTTTGATAACCATCATCGGTCCATACTTTCTCGCTGGATTTATATAGTTCTTTGTCTAGATTTAATGTAAAAGTTATAGTATTAGCTTTATCTCCATTACTCATTCTATTCTCGAATTGGCCAACAACAGTATGCACAGGTTTAAATGTTTGGGATAATCTTTCAACAATTTCCTTTTTATCTCGGTATTGTGCTGAAACACTCTGATTTATCATAAGACTTTTTATACCAATAAAAAAAAGGATAATCATGACTACACTAATGATTGCCGGAATATATTTATGAACAAACCATGGGCTTTTTCTTTTCTTTCCAGAATAATTAATCTGCTTCAATACCTTTTGCTTCTGTTCCTCCGAAAAATTTATTTCCTTTAATATCGTTCCATTCATTTTCTCATCTAAATTTTTTAGTTTTTCATCCATTGCCATCTCCTCCATCAAGCAGTTTTTTTAGCTTCTGACGTGCACGATGCATTCTGGACTTTACCGTATTCTCATTTAATTCTAGTAATTCTGCTATTTCATGTTGAGAAAGACCTTCATAGTAGTAGAGAATAATAACTTCTCGAAGGGGAACAGACAAAGAAATGACTTGTTCGGAAATAAAGCGATTCTCTTCATTTAAAAGAATTTGTTTCTCCACCGATTGCTCCTTAGTATCTCTTTTAAAAGAAAGAAAGTCTGCAAAAAGGATATTTTTATAAGACCAGCTTTTTAATACATCTTTACAGCGATTTACCGTGATACGGTATACCCAAGTCTTATAGGATGCCTCGTTTCGAAAATTATCGATATTTTCATAACATTTTATAAATACATCCTGAGCAATATCCTCTGCTGTTTGTTTATGGCGAACATAGGTATATGCTAATCGGACAACACTTTTTCCGTACTCATCCATTAACCAAATAAGGCGTTCTTCCTTTTCAAGAGGATCGGTAGAGCTCATTTGCTCTCTCTGATGCATATTGTGCTTTTTCTCAAGCATCTAAAACCTCCTCCTTTTTCCTATTACGTTTAGACGACACAAACCTCTTTTAGGTTCTGTTTTTTCTCCATATTTTCTTTTAATATGGTAAGAGGCTTTCTTTAGCGATTTATTGTATTTACAATCCAACTAAAAAAATCCAAGAAAGCATCTATCACTTTCTCGGATTACAATTAGAATTTCCTACTTCTTCTTTCCACCAATACTATATCTCTCCACTCACCATCTAGCTTGCCAATTTTCTCTCGAATGCCGACTTCTCTAAAGCCACAGCTCTTATGAAGATAGATGCTTGCTTTATTTTCTGGAAATATGCCTGATTGCAGTGTCCAATAACCACTTTGTTCAGAATGTTCAATTAATTTTTCTAATAAAAGTTTCCCATATCCTTTGCGATGATAAGCTGGATGTATATACACACTGTGCTCCCCAACCCCTTGATATACACAACGGTTCGATACTTTGCTGATAGCAGCCCAACCAATCACTCTATGCGTTTCTTTATCTAATAGGACTAGGCTAGCAGTTAAATCTTTATTATTGCTCCATTTTTCCCAAGTGGGAACATCTGTCTCAAATGTTGCTTGTCTTGATTGTATCCCTAATCTATAAATAGCTGCGATTGCTTCCCAGTATTTCTCCGAAATCTTCTCAACCTTTACGCTCATCCTCCTTCTCCTCCTTCACGACACAACAGCCATCTTTTTTCTTTCCTACTTCTTCTATCATAATGGTACAACAATCATTTTTCTGCTCTTTTTTCATTATTTTTTTTAAAATATTCATAATAAATCATTCCTCCTGCTAATTGTTTTCCTTTTAGATAAAATAAAACAAAAATCCTGAAATCGTGGACATCGAAATAACCGATAAAATAAACGCGAACACTAATTTCCGCTTAAAGATGCTATTTAATAAGCTTAGCTCTGGGAGACTTGCTCCTGCTGAACTGATCATCATTGCCATGACTGGTCCGAGCGCCATCCCCTTCGCAATAAGAATCTGGGAAATCGGAATCATAGATGATAACCGAATATATAAAGGAATACCAATAATGGCTGCGATTGGAATCAACCACCACTTCTCTCCGCCTAAGTAGGTTGCTACAAACTCTGTTGGCACGATTCCTCCTATCACTGCTCCAATACCTGCTCCTATTAACAAAAAAGGGTAAACAGTTTTCATTAATGTTAAAATTTCAGAAACTGTATTTTTCAAGCTAAATCCCTTCTCTGCTTGAGACGCATTTTTGATGATGACATTTTTTACTTCTTTTTCAAACCCCCATTTCTCTAATACAAAGCCAAGTATAACTGAAAGTATCGTTGTAATTGCCGTATATGTGAGAGCTACTTTCCATCCCATTAGAACAGCCATTACAGTTAAAATAGTTGGATCAAGAACGGGAGAAGTAAATAAAAAAATCATAACGGTGCTAAACCGGATTTTATTTTTTAATAAATTCACCACAACCGGTATGGTAGAACAGGAACAAAAAGGGGTAATAAAAGCAAAGACTACTGCAATCAGCGCACTAACAATAGGTGGAGCCTCCTTCATCCACATCTCCACTTTGTTATAGCGAATAAATCCTTGCAGCAGGTTAACAATGAAAGATACAACCACAAACAGAACAGTTAATTCGATTACTAACCATGCGAAATTTTTCAACACTTCATACCACATCTTAAAAGCCTCCTATTATTTGCGAAATACAAGTATTATATCAGAGCTATATTAAGAAGGAAATCTAACATAGCTTTTTTCCATCACTTAACCGGGTGACAACACATATTGCTTTTTGCCATGGAACTATTTAATAACTTTAACGACCGTATTACCGTTTCTCTTTCAAAGTCTGACATAAAGGAGAGAACTTCTTCTAAATATTGATTCATTTGGGTATCAATAGAAGTCGCAATCGCTTTTCCTTGCATTGTTAATTGGAGTACGTATACTCTCTTGTCGTTCATTGATTGTTGCTTATTCACTAATTCCATTTTTACTAAAGATTGAATTTGCCGGCTAAAGGTGGTAATATCCATTCCAATAAGCTCCGCTATTTCTTGCATTGACGGATTACTTCTCTTATCAATTTCATATAAAATATGACTTTGGACAAGCGATATTTCTGTTTTTCCAACAGAACAACAATTTTTATCAAGTACACCAAATCTCCTCATCGTAATTTGTAAAATCTCACGGATATTCTCCATCCTATTTCCCCTTTTCTTTATGAAGTTATTTTTATTATATCTTATTATTTGCATTTTGCAACTATTTAATTCAGACTGTTTTTTTAAACAGTCCTACTTACACTTTTCTGCTGAGAATAATTTGTTCTCCTTTTGGCCCCATTACTCTTCTTCCTGTCTCAGCAAATCCTGCTTTCTGATAAACATATTGTGCTCTAGTATTTTTTACATTCACAGCCAAGATTACTTCCTTTTTCGCAGGAAAATGCTTTTTCACAAAGGGAACTAATTGTTCCATTGATTTCCCGCCTATCCCTTGCCCCTGAAACGAATGCTGAATAGAATAAGCTCGCATAAGAATAGCTTCTTTATTGTCACTATACGATTTTACTCCCTCCCATCCATGAAGGACAAAAAAACCCGCAACCATCCCATCATTTAAGATAACAATAGGATGACGATCCTCTTCCGTTAAACATTTCTCTAAAGCATCAAGCGGCGTACTTGTATAATATAGCTGTTCATCCGATAAAAGATATTCTTCTAATTGCCGCTTATATTTTTCTTCATAAAATTCCAATGATATAGGCACTATCTTCACCTTCCATTTACTTTGTTGTTGATAGATTTTTCACTAGCACTACTTCATCTCTAATAGGAATACCATCGTTTCCGAGGAAAGGGATTTCTGGTTTAATCTTTCTAGCTTCTTTTACTGCGTCTTTAAGCAATTCTGCTAAACAATAGCCCCTTTTTTGGTAAAACTTTAAGGCTAATAAATTATCATTTGTTGTAATTATTTTGACCTGATCACATGGGGCTTGTTTGGCTGTTCGTTCAACAGTTTGTAAAAGCTTTGTTCCAACGCCCCTTCCTTCTTCGATACTGTCTAAAGAGATAATTTCACACTCCGTATCTCTTAAAATGTAGGTTATTAAACCAATCATTTCCCCTTCTTTATTCCAGGCAATAAATCCATCTAAAGCACTGCAATCATAGATGCCTGTAGAAAGGACCATTTCGGGGCTTCCCCAATGAGATTGGAAAAATAATTTTACTTTTTCACGGTTGGTTTCAGTAATCGCGGTAATATTCATCTCAGTTCCTTCTCCATACAAAGATATTTTTGATGCCCAATAGGCTTAGAGGCAAAGAAAACCTCTCCTTTTTCTATATAACCATGCTTTTTATATAACTTTAAAGCTTGAGGGTTTCCTGAAAATACATCTAATCGGATGCTATCATATCCTTTGGCAAGAGCATATTCCTCCATATGCTGGACCATGATTGCTCCTATGCCTTTTCCTTGGTAACGGGGATTAAGCATGAGAGAGTGAATAATCAAAGGATTATTTCCATTCCATGGAATGGACTGCCATTCCTCTGTTTGCCATTCATTTAATACCACATGTCCCACTATCTTATCCTCTTCTAATAAAACGAATAGCATCTTGTTTTCCATGCAGTCCTGGAAATAACCTCTATTAGGATAATGATCATCCCATTGGAAAATATCATGCTTAATTAGATTTTCTCTGCATTTGATATATATATCATTAACTTCTTCTAGCATATTGGCTCTTGCCGTTATAAATCGCAATTTCATTCCACCTCTTTCCTATCATGATGCTCGTCTCTATTTTACCATTTTCACTCTTATATGGGGATAATTTCCCTTATAAATGTCCATTTTCTCGTTTGAGCATATCGAACACATATTTCATGGAATAGAGGTAAAATTATACATATAACATAAGAGTAAGAGGTGAATGGTGTGTTCGAGAAATCTATATATAAAACTATTCTAAGCAATTCCTTCACCATTCCAGTGAAGGTTACTTATTGGGATGGAAAATCAGCTGTTTATGGTAACGGCGATCCTGCCATAGAGCTTATTTTTAGAAAGCCTATTCGTATTAAAGACATTCATAATAACGCATCATTAGCTTTAGGAGAAGCATACATGAACGGGAAGATTGAAATAAAAGGAAGTATCGAGGATTTAATTGCGTCTGCCTATGAAAATGCATCTAGCTTTATGCAAAATAATAAGTTTAGGAAATTTGTTCCCAAACAATCTCATACGAAAGCGCGAAGTAAAGAAGATATCCAAAATCATTACGATATCGGCAATGACTTTTATAAACTATGGCTAGACCGTTCCATGACTTATTCCTGTGCCTATTTCAAAAATCCAGAAGACACATTAGAAACCGCACAGCAAAATAAGGTGGATCATATTTTAAAAAAATTAAATCTATCTCCGGGCCAGCATCTCTTAGACATTGGCTGTGGATGGGGGAATCTTATTTTTACTGCGGTTAAAGATTATCAGGTGAAGGCAACCGGCATTACTTTGAGCCAAGAACAGTATGATTATGTGACCCAACTAGCTAAGGAAAAAGGATTATCGGAAAGCATAACCGTCTATTTAATGGATTATCGTGATTTAAAGGATAGGAACTTTGACCGCATCACTAGTGTAGGGATGTTTGAACATGTAGGTAAGGAAAATCTTCAAGCCTATTTCCACCAGGTACATCAATTGCTAAAAGACGATGGGGCAGCCTTAATTCATGGAATTTCACGTCAACAAGGTGGCGCAACTAATGCTTGGATCAATAAATATATTTTTCCTGGAGGCTATATCCCTGGAGTCGCAGAGCTAGTCAGCCATATGACAGCTGAAAATCTCCAATTAGTAGACTTAGAAAGCCTTCGTCGCCATTATCAAAAAACATTAGAAATATGGCATGCTAACTTTATCGCTAACCTAGAGGAAATCAGGAAAACAAAGGATGAACGCTTTATCCGCATGTGGGACTTGTATTTGCAGGCTTGTGCCGCTTCCTTTAAAGCCAGCAACATTGATGTTATTCAATATTTATTGGTTAAGAAAAGCAGTAATTCGTTACCAATGACGAGAGGATAAAGAATCAGGGGGAAGGTTATTACACTTCCCTTTTTTAAACAACAGAAGCATAAGAACCAGCCCTTTGATTCCTTTAAAATCTTTCCAGCATAAGATCTGTATTTACAGCTATAGATACTTTGCTTCCATCCGCAGCAGCAAACAGTAAGGATGATGCCCCTTCCTTTTCGGTTTCTCCGGCAACATAAACATTTTTTTTGGATGTTCTCCCTGATCCATCTGTTACTAACACTCCATTTTCATAGACATCTAATCTTAGCTGCTCCACAAACTGATTGGAGCGATAATAAGAAGGAGAAACGAAGCCCCCCGTTCTAGCAATCTGCCTTCCTGATGTAAACACAACTTGCTGAAGATACCCATTTTCGCCTATTAAGCTCTTTATTGGTTCGGTAACGATTGGAACATTCCGCTTGAGGAATATTTCTTTTGTAGTTGGAGAAATCGCTGCACCATTTGTTGCTATCACTAAATCCTTCGACCAATTATAAACTAACCTTCCCATATGTAATGCTTGTGCTTCCGTGTAAGCAATAATAAGAAGAGCTTGATCTCTTAGCTCCCAGCCATCGCAGTATGGGCAGCTAAAAAGGCTTTTCCCATAATATTGTCTCGCATTAGGAATCGGAATAATTTCTTGTACACCAGTCGCTAAAATAATTTTCTCTGCTAAATATTCTTTATGTTTTTTCGTTTTAACCAGAAACACTTCTGCCCCTCTTAACTTTTCTATTTCCGTTACCGTATCCTTATAGGGAAAAATGCTCGGATAGTTCATTAAATCATTCATCCCTAATTCCTTAAACATCTGTGGACTTATTCCATCTCTTGTTAGAAAGCCATGTGATTCATGACTTACTCTATTTCTATTCGTTCCATCATCAAAGATAGCCACACTTCTTCTCGCTCTCCCTAGTGTCAGCGCAGCACTCATTCCAGCTGGACCACCACCAATAACTATACAATCAAGAATATTCATCTCCATAGATTCCCCCTTTTTCCTTCTATTTTAAGTATATGAACGACGTTGCCTTCGTAGTGCTAGAATAAATTTGTAAAAAAGAGAAACCGTTCGTCTGTTTGTTTTGTCTAATCTGTAGGTAGAAAGGAGAGGGGACTGTGGAGAAGCAAGAAAGAGATAAATTGCTTACAAACGCGATGGATACATATGGTCATTATTTATCCCGACTTGCCTACGCCCTTGTGAAAGATAGGGAAAAAGCAGAGGACATTGTGCAGGATGTGTTTATTCGTTATTATTTGCAGCTTGATCAATTTGAAGGTCGATCTAGTGTGAAAACATATTTATATCGTATAACGGTAAATGAATGCCGAAACTACTTTAAAAGCTGGGCTTTTCGAAAAGTCGAAGTTTCGAAGATTAAGAACACTTTTCTGATCCATAAAGAAACACCCGAAGAAGCCTATTTAAAACAGGAAAGTAAAAATTATCTTGCCGACTTACTTAATAAACTACCAATAAAGTATAAGGAAGTCTTATGGTTATATTACTATGCTGAATTATCTACACAGGAAATCAGCGAGATATTAAACTGTTCCAGCAATACGGTTAAAACTAGACTAGCGAGAGGACGGAAGAAAGCACAACTAACAATGAGTGAGGAGGAGATAAATCGTGCCAAAGAACATTAAACAATTATTTGATGAAATAATCCCAGCGGATATCACCCTTTCCGAAGAAAACAAACAAAGGATTTTACGAAATGCAAACCAGCAAATGCAAAACATTAGTCAGAGAAAACGAATATTCCGTCCAATATGCAGTGTAGTTGCCATTATTAGTCTTCTCCTTATTTTAATTAGTCCTTCTCTAGTAAACCGGCTTTCAACACACTCTTCTTTTCATACACCGATGGAAAAAGTAACTATACCAAATGTTGATTATTCATCTTTAATCCATTCTTTCTATATAAAGGAAACGAACGAATTGATTTATGCTGATAAAAAAAGCATTTATTCTTATTCCCTCACATCGCACTCACAGCAAGTACTTGTCGAATCTGGTGCAAACATTGATATATATGCACTGACAGCAAATGCGCATTGGCTTGTGTGGGGAGAAAAAAATAATAAGCTTTTTATTAAAAATCGAAAAACACTCTCACAGAAAGAATATAAAAAGGACATTATAGGAGATGTTCAATTGAAAGGAAATACATTAATTTATGATGATACTTCTGGATATAAGCAGTTAAATTTATCAACATTTAAGGAAACTAGCATTCATGGTTTCACGGGAATTGCCAGAAACAGCAAAGCTGATTTAGATCGTAATTTACTTGTTATTCCTGAGCAGTTTAAATCAAATAACAGAAATAAAACGGAGTTTTTTGTCTATAATCTAACCAACCTAAAACAAGTTGGGAATTATAGCGTTCCCTATAAAGCAGCTGAAAACGTTACTTTAATAAATAATAAAATATATGCAGCTTTTTCAAATGAGGATGAGAGCCCATCTATTTTAGGGTATATCGATCTCACTAATGGAGTATTTCATGAAATCCCCACACCACCCTTTACTGCTTATGCTGTCTATAAAAATTACGTTGCATTAAGTGTAGTGGAAAAAAATACAGATACAGTTAAACTATATCAATTAGAAACGGAAAATTTAAAGGAACTACCCATATTTAATAATATAAAAGAACGCCTAGTCATGCCCCGTTTCACCGATGATGGATCCTTAATAGTAAACGGAGAGGCAGCAGATTTTTCTATGTACTTGCAGGATGTAGAATGAGCAGAGGGACGGCTCTTGCGCTTTCTTTTTCAAAATAGAAGCGTAGAACGTCCCTCTGCGTATTTTATATTACATATTCTCGATAACGATTATAGTCTTCTTCTTTGCATTCGATGGATAGGAATATGCCTTCTTCCTTATATTCTGTTGAAAGGATATTTGCCTTTTCCGTCAAATAGGATAGTACATTCCCTTTATCATACGGGATAGTCATTTCACAGGAAATATACTGCTTAAAGACATTTTTAGAAATAGCTTCCACTAGTTCATTTATTCCTATTTGCTTTTTAGCAGAAAGGTAAACTCCATCTGTTCCTGCCATCGATGTATCTCCTGCTGCTAAATCTATCTTATTAAAAGCATAGATAGCTGGGATATTTTCCGCGTTAAGTTCTTTTAAAGTCTTATTAGTCACATTGATTTGCTCTTGATAATTTGGATTAGAATAGTCAACGACATGAATAAGCAAATCAGCTTCCGCCACTTCCTCCAAGGTCGACCTGAATGCTTTTACTAATTGGTGCGGTAATTTACTAATAAACCCAACTGTATCTGTTAATAAAAAGGATTTATTATTTGGTAATGTAATATTGCGCACTGATGTTTCAAGGGTTGCGAAGAGCATATTCTTTTCAAACACCATTTTCTCTGTTGCAGCATGATATTTTTCAAGCAGCACATTCATTAAAGTCGACTTCCCAGCATTCGTATAGCCAACGAGTGCAATACTTGGCAACTCTTTCTTTTTTCGCATCTTTCGCTGGTTTTTACGTTGGACCACAAGCGTATCTAATTCTTTATGCAAGCGACTAATTCTGTCTTCAATCCGTCTTCGATCCAATTCAAGCTTCGTTTCCCCTGACCCTCTATTTATAAGGCCAGATCCTCCTCCCTGACGACCTAGTGATTCTCCTAAACCAGCTAATCGAGGCAGCATATATTGCAATTTTGCGATTTCAACTTGGAGCATCGCTTCTTTTGTCTTCGCTCTTTGAGCAAATATATCTAAAATCAATACTGTCCTGTCAATGATTCGGCAATCTGTTGCTTCCTCTAAATTACGAACTTGGGAAGGAGACAGCTCATCATTGAAAAGAACAGCCTGTACGTCCTTCTCCGCAAGCAATGCAGTTAACTCCTGCAGTTTCCCTTTCCCAATATAGTGTGCAGAATGAACCCGATCCAACTTCTGCGTTATCTCTCCCACTACTTCTATATCACAAGCTTCTGCCAATTGAATTAGCTCTTCCATTGAATTAGCAAAGTCTTCTTTCTGATCATAATGAACGCCTACTACTATCGCTTTTTGTTTTCCTTCCATTCCTGTTCCTCCATTCTGTTCATAAAAAAACACACAGGTGGTCACCTGTGTGTAAAGCAATCGGAATAAGAAAGAGGAATAGTATTTATTTAAAGTAAACCCTAAGCCTAAAATGGGTTTCTAAAGAAAATATTATTCCATTTTAATAAAAAGAGAGCATAATTCTCCCCTTTTACACCACATCATTATAAATAACGTTAATGAAAGGTTGCTTTTAAAAATAGGCAAACTAATCCCGATTACTCTACACACAGGCAGAGCCTTTAAGTACTATAAAATTAGTTACATAAAGTATACAATCGAGATAGAATTCCACATCTTAAAGCAACCCTCCATTCATCTAATTAACATTATTATACCATAAATGGGAAGTAGAGGGGCAATTCTTCTGTTTTCTGCTGAATATTTTTCCTAAAAGAAAAGCGCTGGTTTAGTCAAGCTTCCCTATATACTTTTTGTAAGATCCCTATCCAGTTTGTTTAAAAGCTTGAAATACTTTCAGAAACAGGAGAACTTCCTCGATTTCCTTTATTCTTTATGAAAAGCACAGCTAGTTATGTGGTCGTTGACTATTCCGACTGCTTGTAGATAGGAATAGATAGTTATAGGTCCTACAAACTTAAACCCTCTTTTTTTCAAATCTTTGCTGACCTTCTTTGATAGGTCAGTTTGCGCTGGTATTTCGTTGTCATACTGCCAATTTGATATGATTGGTTTTCCATCTACATAAGACCATAAAAATTCAGCAAAACTTCCGTATTCTTTCTGTATTTCTATCATTGCTAAGGCATTGCTTTTAACTGATTTAATCTTTAACGGATGTTTCACAACCTCTGTATTAATTCGGATATTTTCCAACTCTGTTTCTGTTAGGTTTGCACAGTATTCTAAATCGAAATCATGAAAGGCCTTTTTGTATGCTTCTCGCTTTTTTAAAATGATTGACCAAGACAATCCAGCTTGTGCTCCCTCTAGTACAAGCATTTCAAACAAATATCGATCATTATGACTTGGAATACACCACTCTTTATCATGATATTCTCGCATTAAATCACTGGAATTTGCCCAGGCACATCTAGTTTCCATCAAACCATCCTCTTTAAATAAATTATTCTTATTCTTTAGTATAATCCAATTAACCTGACAACAGTATGTCATATTTTGATACCACTTCTCGCTTCTCTTTTCTTTGGATGATACACTTAACTAAAAAAATAGATTTACCCGTATAATTTTATTCTACCTAGCCGTTATATATAGGATAAACGCTAGAAGGTAAATTCCCTTTATTAACAGCAGCCGAAGAATTAGGAATAGAAGCTCAATTAGATAAACCACCATTAAAATGGTGACAGAGGGACAGTTCTTCTGTTTCTCTTATATTCCTCAAATAAGGAGGCTTTCCATGAAAATAAGTAGACTGTTTCAAATTATCTATATTTTGCTAGAAAGAAAAATGATCACGGCTAACGAACTAGCCGATAAACTTGAAGTTTCTGTGCGAACTATATACCGCGATATTGAAGTCCTTACGGAGTCTGGCATTCCTATTTATACAATGCAAGGTAAAGGAGGCGGAATTACCTTGATGGATCAGTTTGTACTCAACAAATCACTCCTTTTAGACAAAGAGCAGGATGAAATACTATTTTCCCTGCAAAGTCTATCTGCCACTAATTATCCAGATACAAGCGATATTTTAGCGAAACTAAGTCATCTATTTCAAAAAAGCGAAACTAAGTGGATTGAGGTAGATTTTTCATCATGGGGCAGTGATACAAAAAGAAAGGAATACTTCTCTCTTTTTAGACAAGCCATTCTAGAGCGTCATGTCCTCTCTTTTCACTATATCAATTCGAATGGGGAAAAGAGCTTACGGCGAATTCTTGCGGAAAAATTATTGTTTAAGGATAAAGCCTGGTATTTAGAAGGTTTTTGCCTAGAAAAATCGGCGAATAGAACTTTTAAAATAAACCGTATGTCTAATATAGCTTTAACTAATGAAATTTATGACAACATAAAAAAAACGGAAGAATTACTTTTAAATGATTCTTTGGATGGGGATTATTTAGAATGGGCAGACTTAGTGCTCAAAATTAGTTCCAGAGCCAGTTATCGGATTTATGATGAATTTGAGGAAAAGGATATTTCCAAAGAAAAGGATGGTTATCATATCATTTCCACCTCTCATATAAAAGGGGAATGGTTATACAGCTACCTATTATCCTATGGAAATTATTTAGAAGTAATCGAACCCACAGACATAAGAAAGGAAATAAAAAGGAGAATTCAGCAGATGATAAATCAATATTGAATCAGCCCTTAATTTCTTTGATTTATTGACTACTAAACAAAAAAGACGGTTCTCCCGCTTCCTCTATGGAATGCAGGAGAACCGTCCCTCTACGTACTATTTACGAATGAAATATCCAATCACCGTACCAATAAGGGCAGGTAAAATCCAGCCTAACCCTATTTCGTAAAAGGGGAGAATATTCTCGTAAAAATGCCCAATCTCCTCAAAAAAGCCAAGCTTAGCTTCTGGGATGCTTTTTACAAGTGCTTGATAGCCATCCAATATACTTACAAAGAATGTTAGCACCATTGCCATTAGGTACACACTTTGCTTGCCTTTGAATAATCGCGAAAAAAGAGCAAGTATGATAAGCATAATTGCTAAAGGGTATAAGAACATGAGCACAGGTACTGCAAATAGTATAATTTTATTTAAGCCTAAATTGGCAAATAAGAAAGAAACAACACATAGACTAAGCACAAAAGTCTTATAGCCAATCTTCGGAAATACTTCATGAAAAAATTCACTACAAGACGTTATTAATCCAATACTTGTTTTTAAACAGGCAAGCACAATGATAACCGCAAGCAAAATGCCGCCAAAAGGACCAAAATAATGCTTAGCTACTGCAGCAAAGATAAGTCCGCCATTTTCAAAAGTTCCTACAGCTTGTACACTAGAAGAACCCATATAAGTGATAAATCCGTAGATAAGCATCATTAGCAGCATGGCAAATATTCCTGATTTCCATGTCGTTTTTGCAATACTCTTTACGTCCATAATTCCCTTCCCTTTGATAGCATTAATCACCACTATCCCAAAGGCAAGAGATGCTAGAGCATCCATGGTGTTATATCCTTCTTTAAACCCTGTCATAAAAGCATTATTTAGATATGCTCCCTGTGGCTCTTGAAAGCTCCCCATCGGGCGAACAATACTTACTATTATTAATAAAAATAAAAACAGCAGAAAAGCCGGAGTCAGATATTTCCCGATCACATCCATAATCTTTGCCGGATTTAAGGAAAAATAGTAAACCAGTAAAAAGAAAAGAAAACTAAAAATAGCTAAAAATAAAGCAATATGGCTATTCGCGACAAACGGCTCAATCCCTATTGCAAATGGAACTGTCGCTGTACGTGGAATAGCAAAGAATGGACCAATCGTTAAATATAGAAATAACGAAAAGAGAAATCCGAATACTGGATGAACGCGACTTGAAAGCTCGCGCAGACCATTGCTTCCTGATAATCCAATTGCTAATATACCGAGAAAAGGAAGCCCAATCGCCGTTACTAAAAAGCCTGCTAGCGCAAGCCAAAAGTTTGTTCCCGCAAGCTGTCCAAGCTGAATAGGAAAAATTAAATTTCCCGCTCCAAAAAACATACCAAAAAGCATCGTCCCAATTAGAGCATAAGTTGAAAAAGAAATTCTTGATTGCATAAATCTAATACTCCTTTATAAATACATATAAATTAGATAATACGGGAACGTTTAAAAGTACACAACAACTTTTTAAATGAATTTTCACATAATACCTTCTAGACTATTAAAGAACTTTCTTCAAAATCTCTCCTGGCAGGCCTTCTATTTCTCCAATCCATGCCGAAGTAAATCCTTTACTCACTAATATTTTTCTCGAGGCTATATTAGCAGGATCTATAATTGCCTTTATTACCTTTAGATCTGTTTGTTTCACTAATGACATTAATCTATCCGCAACCATACCGCCATATCCCTTCCCCCAATGTTCTGGCAAAAGCATATAGCCAAGCTCTGCTTCAGCAAGCTCTTGCTCCGTTAAAGTCACATGGCCAAGCCCGATAAATACTTCTGAGTCTGGTTGAAAAAAAGCATAGGATCCAAAGAGCTGATTCTTGTCATTGCGGATTAATAGTTTTTCAAAGTCAATCTTTGCCTCTTCTAACGGAATAGCTCTTTCTGTAATCTGGGCCATCACTCGCTCATTAGAAACTAATTGGTAATACAACTCAAAATCATTTGCTGTAAATTTTCGAAATAGCATGACTGCTCATCACCTTCCTATTATATTCGCTTTTTTTAATCTCTTCCGTAAAAATGACAATATAGTGAAATTCGTATATCCAAAACAATTTGATGAAAGCTAAAGATATTCTAAAACAAGAAAGGAATTTTCCCATGGAACAAAAGTTAAACGTATTAATGTTTAGCGGGGACTACGATAAAGCAATGGCTGGTTTAATTCTAGCTAATAGTGCCCGGGAAATAGATGTGGAAGTAACCATGTTTTTCACTTTTTGGGGGCTTTTATTACTTCGCGACCCCGAAAAAATCGATTTGGAAGGTAAATCCTTCTATGAAAAAATGTTTAACACCTTCCAACCTAAAGACGTAGAGCAGCTTCCTTTATCCAAAATGAATTATGCTGGTCTAGGTAAAATAATGATGAAGGAAATGCTTGAGGAGGAAGAGGCCCCACCACTTATAGCTTTCTTAAAAGGGGCAAGAAAAAAACACGTTAAGTTTCTTGCCTGCAAATTATCAGTTGATATACTTGGATTTAAGCAAGAAGAATTTTATCCTGAAGTCGAAATTGTCGACGCCAAGGTTTACCTTAAAGATGCTTTAAAATCTGATATTCAGCTTTTTATTTAAAGCTTCCCATATCAAAAGGCGGTCTCTGCTGATGCATAAAAACCGCCTATTACCTTTAATATACCTCTGTTGCATTAGGATTCAATTGACGAACATGGTTTAAATAGGCTTTCACCCTTTCCGCCTCTTCTAAAGGGTAAAGAAATCCCATCTTTCTGCCAACTTCTAATCCGATTTTCTCAAATAATGCTGTCATAGAAAATAACGATTCCCAGACTCGATTATAATCTCCACTCGGATAGGTATGCATGAGCCTTTCCCACGTATCATCATCGATATACCGCTTTAAGTACTTACTGTTTTTTCCTATGCTAAGGGAAAAATCTGTTTCCATGCCAACCTTCCATTCCAACATTTTTAACAACATCGCTCTTATGGTATTCATATGGTCAATCGCATAAAGAATTTCTTGCCTCCATAACCCTTTAACCACATAGGTCGAGACCCACCAAAATTCGTTACAGCAGTCAGAAAATTGTTCGGCAGCTGGCTTTTTCACCCAATAATCTTTATCTGTACTAGGGGGCATATAAGGGAGACTATTGTCTTTATCTAATAGAATCACCGTCAACCCATCCTCCTGACAATACTTGTTCTTTTCCTCCAGCGGAACAAGGGTTAAGTCTATGCGGTTCCCATCCGTAAATAGCATAAGATAAGAAAATCTTCCACCTAGCTCTGCGGGAAAAAGCGTGGAATCCTCTGGGGTTTGCATAATGATTCGTTCCCCAAAAACATCAATCCAGTTAGGCTCATTCAAAAAAGATTCCATATTATCTACTAAATAAACAATATCAAAATCCTGAAAAGCATCCTTTGGTACTGTTGGATTTGTTCTCGAGCCATTCATGCAAACAGCTCTTACTCTATTATCCTGATTTGCCACTTTTAACACTAAATCTAACATTTGCTTCTCTGTTCTCATACTATCCCTCCAATTATAAATTATTTATATGATTCTATTCTTCTATTTATAATTGGAGGGGCACGAATCCTGCTGTAATCTCGTTATAAAAATCCCTCTAATAAGTTCATAAAAACCTCTCCTTTCTAATAAATAATATACGGACCAAAATATACAGTTAACAAGATAATGTGTACACCCACAAAATAGATAATCCTCGGTGTACCTGTCCATTCATTGATACGTTTTGTTAATATGGATAAAAAATAGGAAATAACCGCAAATAATAACAGATAAAAATAAGTACTGCCCGTAAATGTTAGGTACTTAGGTGCGGTTGCAAGTATATTCGGAACAAAGAAACGATCCTTCCATATAACCGCTGCGATTAAATAGATTCCAATGCCAGTATAGAAAATCCAAGGTGGATTGTAATCAACCTTTCTACTAAAAAATAGATACATAAAGATAACAAATGCTATTGGCCACAATAACCATATAAAGGAAAGTGCAAAAGCGAAAAAAGAGGTGGAAATCATTCCAAATGTCTTGCCTAATGCCTGCAGCCAATCCTCAGAAGAATGTTTTATTTGCTTGTTTATTTTTGTAAGTTCATTAGAAGAAACATAGACTTTATTGTCATCTCCATGTAAATCCATCCATGCAATCATATCTTCATCTAACCATTGTGGAATCGTCGATATCGCGGCTGTATTGCTGCGTCGCTCCGTCTTGGTACTTCCGTTTTCGCCTATTTCCGATTCATAAATATTGAAGCCAGTCTTTTCATTATATTTCGTTTCTGTATAACCATTCGCCTTAAATAGCAGACGCGGCTTTCCATCCCTAAAGGTAAAGGCAACATCCGAAATTTCTGTTAACTCTCCATTCTCCCTTGCAGGGTCTTGGAACGTTAACTCATATTGCGCAGCCTCTTGTCCTTTTGTAATATCAATTTCTGCATAATAGTTAAAAAACTCTGGTTTCCCTTGCGTTAATTCTAATTCCTCTTGAAGCAATAACGCCAGTTTTTGATCTTCAAACGTAAAAGATATGCCATTTACTATTTTCCCAGGATCAACCTTTATCTTTGTTTCATATAGGTAGTTAACTTTCCCATCTTGGACTCGAGATAAAGCAAGATCAACATTGCCCTTCTCCTTTGCAAATAACAGAAGGTGAACGCCATCCGCATTTTCCTCTACCGCTAACTTTTCCTTTTCTAGATCAATATCCATAATTTCCGACGTTTGTTTGGTTTCAGGATTTAATTGAAAAAGCTTATTTTCTTTTATATAAAGAATGGTTTTCTCGAGCGGAAAAAACTCCGCAACATCCGCAACTAATTGTGTTTTATCTTGGTCAAATATATTTTTATAATCAAAATAAATAAGCTCGTCTTTTCCCTGATATATTTGTGTCCATTTGTCTGCAGGTATATCATAATATTTCTCTGCCTCGATCCGAAAATCATCGGTCATGATAGCCGTCTTTAATTTATTTTCCTGAAAGAAGGAGAACAAGTAATGCCCATCCTCCGTTTCCTTGATTGCCGGCAGTTTACTTACTTCAGATTGTCCAACTAACAATCCTCTGCTCCAATCTGGCTCTGGTTGCGCCGTCACATTGGAAAAATTTTCAACAAATAATAAAAACAGTCCTAATAAAATCAGCACCCCTGGTATGATCCAATATAATTTCTGTAGTACCCAGGTCTTCATCTTATTCCCCCATAGTGTTTTAAATAAGTTCTCTTTGTATTATGAATAAAATAATAATAGCATATTTTCTGACAAAATATGCTAGGGAATTCTATTAATTTTCTTTTCTCACTCTCGTTGTACACAAACTATATAGGGAAATCTGCAAGCATAAAAAAAGTGTTTCACCATTCAAATCTCTTGTTCTACCAAAAAATATTATTCTAGTAAAACTTATTATCAGTTAAAACAAGAGGATGGGAAAAAACATAATATATATTGGATAAAGACGAACAATCTCTAATTCAGTGATGAAATGAAATCAATTCGTTGCATTTCACTCTTTTTTAAAGCTTATTTAGTTTTTAAGCAAACTAAAATTACTAGGAAAAAACAGGCTATGTAATGCTAACTTTCATTTTACTTCTTTTTATTTGTATTTTTGCCGGGCTTCTGGGCTCTATCCTCGGAATAGGCGGAGGGATTATTCTTACTCCAGTTCTAACACTAGGATTTGGGTTTGATATCCACCATGCGATTGGAGCAAGTATAATATCAGTTATTGCAACAAGTTCAGGTTCAGCAGTAGCATACTTAAGGGATCGAATGCTCAATATTCGCGTAGCCATGTTTTTAGAGATCGCTACTACTGCTGGAGCGATCATAGGAGCAATTTTAGTAGGCATTCTCTCGCCAACTCTTATGTTTATTTTATTTGGTTCTTTCTTACTTTACTCAGCGATCAATATGGTACAAAAGCTCCGTTCAGGAGAAAAAGTATTAAAAAAGGCACAACCTGACTATTTATCGGACAGGCTAAAACTAAATAATACATATTATGATAAAAGCCTAAAGACACAAATTGATTATCAAGTCGAAAAAGTCCCAGCAGGATTTAGTGTGATGTTTGGGGCAGGATTGGCTAGTGGGTTACTAGGGATTGGCAGTGGTGCCTTTAAAGTAATGGCATTGGATACCTTTATGAAAATGCCACTCAAGCCTTCTAGCGCAACTAGCAACCTAATGATGGGAGTTACTGCTGCTGCAAGTGCAACTGTATTATTTTTCAACGGCTCTATCTTACCAGAAGTTGCTGCTCCCGTTGCTATTGGGGTATTAATTGGATCCACAATTGGAGCAAAAGTAATGCAAATATTACCAGCAAAATGGATCCGAATTATCTTTATTCCACTTTTATGCTATATCGGTGTTCAAATGATATTTGAAGGGTTTGGGGTGAAATTTTAATGGAAGCACAAAAAAAAGAACAAACTTCTGAAGAAGAATTAGTCATTATTGAGGCAACAATCGGAAAAATACTTAGATTCGGGGTTCTTGTCTCTGCACTGATTATTTTAGTAGGCATTATTACTTATTTGATTACAAATAACTCTGGTTATAAGGAAACGTTCCCTACTAATTTTAAAGATATTTTTATTGGGGTTGCTGCCTTTAAACCATTTGCCATTATTATGCTAGGTCTCTTTTGTTTAATCCTAACCCCTGTATTAAGAGTTGGAATATCCTGTTATGCTTTCTATAAAGAAAAGGACTGGTTATATGTTGGAATAACAGCCATAGTATTAATAATATTATTTATCAGTTTCTTAATTGGTTATACTTCTTAAAAAAGGGGCTTGTTTTCTTCCTGAAAACAGTCCCCTTTATTATTCATCCTGTTAAAATATCCTCTTTCGGAAAACGAATCTT
This sequence comes from Niallia sp. FSL W8-0177, assembly GCF_038006285.1. Taxonomy (NCBI): domain Bacteria; kingdom Bacillati; phylum Bacillota; class Bacilli; order Caryophanales; family Bacillaceae; genus Niallia; species Niallia sp. FSL W8-0177. The sequence continues at coordinate 4,477,947 of NZ_JBBOUX010000001.1, read as the reverse complement.
TGATTTATTTGGTTTTGCTAACGAGAAGGCCAAGGTTAAAGGGCCAATTTTCCCAACAAACATAACAAGGACAATGACAAACTTCCCTGCCATCGTTAACGTTGATGTTAACCCCATCGACAATCCTGATGTTCCAAAAGCAGATACTACTTCAAATACAATAGCAAGGAATCTTGCGTCTTTCTCAGTTATGTCTAAAATAAAAATGGCAACAAAAATTACAAACAGACTAATAATAGTAATGGCTAAAGATTTAACAACCGTTCGATCATCTATTGATCGATTAAAGATGACAATATCCTCTTTGTTTCTTAAAAACGATAGAACAGAAAATACCATTGCAAGGAAAGTTGTTAATTTAATCCCTCCTCCAGTAGACCCGCTTCCTGCTCCAATAAACATAAGCAAAATCATAAAAAACAAGGTAGATTCATTTAGTCCTCCAATATCAACTGTATTGAAGCCTGCCGTTCTTGGAACCACTCCTTGAAAATAAGCAGCTTGAATCTTACCACTCCAAGATAGATCTCCTAATGTTTGAGGGTTATCATATTCAAAGCCAAATACGAGCAGCACAGCAACAACATTAATTACAATTGTTCCAACTACCATTATCTTAGTATGAAGGGTTAGTTTTTTAAACTCTGATTTTTTCCAAAGATCAAATATAACAGTAAAACCTATTCCTCCTATAATAAATAGAAGCGAAATAACGATATTTACGACTGGATCTGCCACATATCTAGATAAGTTATCTGGCCAAATCGAAAATCCAGCATTATTAAAAGAGGAAATAGAGTGAAATATAGCAGCATAGACCCCTTTTTGCCACCCCATTTCTGGAACCCATCTAATCGCTAGAAGAACTGCCGCAATAGTCTCCAGAGTAATAGAAAATAAGAACAACTGTTTTGCCAATTTTATAATTCCGCCAATGGATGTTTGACCGAGAGCCTGTTGGATCAACAGCCGCTCTTTAAAGCCAATTTTTCTTCCCAATGTCATAAAAATTAAAACAGCAAACGTCATGATTCCTAATCCACCAACTTGGATTAAGCATAAAATTACAATTTCTCCAAACAAAGTAAATGAACCACCCGTATCAATAACAGCCAAACCTGTAACCGTCATCGCAGAAGTCGACGTAAACAGAGCATCCGTCCATGTTATGGTTCCTGTTGTAGCTAAGGGCATCTTCAAAAGCATTGTCCCTAGCAAAGTAAAAGCTAAAAAAACAAAAATAAGAATCTGAGGTGGATTTAAAGCAATTATATCCTTTTTCTTAGGAAACCTCATTTTTTCCCCTTCTTCCTTCCGTTACCATAGTCTTACCAACTCTAAAATATCGGCATACCAAAAACCACAGAGGTATCCCCCTGTGGTTCATTAATCTTCCATCCATGAACACAAGTATCGATTCTCCTTCTTTAAACGCTTACGAAGTTAGCAGTCGGATTCGGGTCTAAGAATAACCCTACCTTTTACAAAAAGGATTCACCCCAAGTGTTTTATCACAAAAAATTGGGTCCCCCGTTCCTCTAGTTGAGGATTCAGCGATATACTTATTTTTTTGTATCTTACTCCTCTGTATATAGATTTGTAAAGAGCCATTTCGGACAAAATTAGCGCAATAATAAGCAGTAAGAACCTATTCTCGTTCTTCTTCTTCCTTTTTCTAATCATGACGCATATTTACGCTTTTTTCATACAAACGATTAGGAAAAATCTAAACGGAATTCGGCTAATATTGTTTCTCCCCATGTTCTTTAATCAATCTGTAAAAGATAACCCAAATACTAATAACTAATAAATAAATAACAAAGGAATAATAAATCGTATATCCATGTTGATAATGAAAAATCCCTATCATGCCACAAACCCTTTCTATCGCGACACTCACAAGGGCCCAGCCTAAAATGTATAACAGCGTAAAATGGGGCTTAATATTGAAGAGATCATATAGATAAAAGAAAAGGTAGCTTATCGGGGCATACATCACATGGGAAAAGAAGTCCATTATCTCAAAAGAAGAACTGTCATTTATTATATAATACCGCACTGGTAAAATACTTAACGTATGGTCGAAAATGAAACCAAAAAAAACACCACACATGAGGTATATACTCATCGTCTTTTTAGTAAAACGTCTTGGGAGCAATATCACCAATAGAAATCCCAAAAAGATCGAGATAAGGATACTCCACTCATTTAAATTAAAATGAAAATCATAATGTAATTCTTTCATTTTTCTTCCAACTCTCCTTTATCTAGGCCAATAAACCATCGGGCTATCCACCATACTAAGACTATTGATATAACATACAAAAGAGCAGAATATAACTGATTCCAATTCTCGAAAGCAAGAAGATCTGCCCATATATATATCCGATCCTCCAAACATAAGAATAATACAATAATCCCGGAAAATAGTAATCGCCATTTTATTTTCCAAGAAGAGCAAAGTATGCAAATTGACAAGAGAATTTGAAATGGAATCACAATAAAGCGACAAATATACATAGCAAATGAACCTTCTACCGTGCGAGTAAGAGGGACCCAGTGCAAATTAACATCTAATATTGTAAATATCGTAATTGTTAAAATTGCAATAATAAAGTACAAAAAAACAATTTCCGTAAGCATTAAACCTTTAGGAACAATAGCAAATACAATCAATACTATACATGCTAACAGTGACATAATAGCGATGGACATAAATAATCATCCTTTAAAGAAGATTTGGCATATAACATGTAATATGCCCAAAAGAAACAATATTATTTCCAAAATAAAGTATTATTGCCAGTGTTAAGATCGTCCGGTATATAGACACAAAAAGCCTTCAAGTTTTCATATACTTGAAGGCTTTCTCATCATAAACCTATGCATTAACATGATATCGGCCCTTCGGCACAACTAAAGGAGTTCCTGAGACCGGATCATTAATCACCGTACAATTAAGTCCAAAGATATCTTTAACCAACTTACTTGTAATGATATCAGCTGGCTTCCCTTCTCCTACAAGCTTGCCTTTTTCCAGTGCAAAAATATAGTCTGCATATCGTGCCGAAAGATTAATATCATGCAGGACCATTACGATCGTTGTACCGTATTTTCGATTAAGATCTGTCAGTAAATCTAATATTTCCACTTGATAGGTGATATCTAAGAAAGTGGTTGGCTCATCAAGAAATAAAATATCTGTTTGCTGAGCAAGTGCCATTGCAATCCAGACACGTTGTCTCTGACCACCTGAGAGCTCATCAATATTTCGATTAGCAAATTCTGTAATCTTCATAATTTCCATTGCTTCTGCAACTGCTTCATAATCCTTCTTAGACCAGCCACTAAAGAAATTTTGATGAGGAAATCTCCCTCGCCCAACTAGATCTGCTACTGTTATTCCTTCTGGTACAATAGGAGATTGTGGTAAAATACCGAGAATGCGTGCTAATTGTTTTGGCGGAAATTTACTAATTGCCTTTCCGTCGAGTGCAATACTGCCAGAGGAAGACTTAATAAGATTGGATAGTGTTTTTAAAAGCGTTGATTTTCCGCAGCCATTTGCACCGATAATCACACTAATTTTATTACTCGGAATTTCAAGCTCAATATCTTGCAATATCGTTTTGCCTTCATAGCCTGCTGTTAACATTTCCGCTCGAAACTCATGTATCTTATCCATTACAATTCTTCCTTTCGATTCATTCGAATTAATAGCATGATTAAGTATGGTGCACCTAGAATACCAGTGATCACACCTACTGGGTATCTAGCGACAAATGCAAACTGTCCAATAAGGTCAGATGCTAAAACCAAAATGATTCCCACCAGACCTGCTGGAATAACACTAGAAAATCCTATTCCAACTAATCGTTTAGCGATAGGGCCCGAAAGGAATGCAACAAATGCAATCGGTCCAGTGGTAGCAGTAGCTAACGCAATGATTAGAACCGAACTAATAACCAGTACAACTCTTGTTCTATCTGTGTTGATGCCTAGTGATGCGGCAGTTTGTTCGCCAAGCTCTAACATATCGAGTCGCTTTCCAAGTAAGATAATGATAGGTGCCAAAAGAAGAACAGTAATCATAAGCGGGTAAATATTTTCCATCTTCACCCCATTTAAACTACCACTTAACCATCTCATTGCTGTCGGAACATCATGATGCTGTCCAATTAGCAATAAATAGGATATTACGGCATTTAGCATTGCCTGTATGCCAATACCTATCAATATTAACCTGCCAATAGAAAAAGAAGTTCCTTTCGACAATAGAAAAATAACCAGGACTGTAGCTAATCCACCAATAATAGAAGCAATGGAGACAAAAGTACTGCTTGCATGAAGAACGATGATACAAAATACCGCAGCGGCACTTGAGCCAGCTGTTATTCCAATAACATTTGGATTTGCTAGAGGATTACGAAGCATTGTTTGAAACACATGTCCCGAAATACCAAAAGCAAAACCAGCAAAAACACCAGCCACCATCCTTGGAAAACGGATTGTTCCGACCGCAAAAGAGGCTCCTTTCACTTGCTCGCCTAGTAAAACACTAATTACATCCCCAACTGGATAAATCGTATTTCCCAGCATAAGCATCATGCAGCATAAAGCAAAAGCAATGATTGCTAACAAACAAGTCACAATAATAAAACGACGACGTCTTCTTGTTCTACCTACCATAATAAGATTCATTGATTCATTCATCATAACGTACGCATTTTCGCTTTCATAGTTATTAAGATTAAAATTGGTGCCCCGATAAAGGCTGTAACTACGCCCACTTCCAGTTCACCGGGACTGCCAATAATCCGGCCGCACACATCTGAAATCGTTAGTATAATCGCTCCTGCTAGAGCGGACATTGGAATAATGTAGCGCAAATCAGGACCAATAATAAGACGGATCACATGGGTTGCAAGTAAACCTATAAAACCAATTGGGCCCGCTAGAGCTGTTGCTGCCCCACACAATAAGACCCCTCCAAATGCCGCAACAAGTCTAAGTGTGCCGGTCCGCACACCCAATCCCTTTGCTGCTTCATCCCCTAAGGCCAAAGCATTTAAGCCCGGGGCAGAGAACAAGGCGATTAGAATGCCTATAAGGAGAAAAGGAATGAAAATAGAGATAGAATCCCAATTTCCAGCACCAACACTTCCCACCTGCCAAAATCTAAATTGATCCATAACATTGGAACGCGGAATCATAATAGCCATTACAAGAGAGGATAAAGCTGCACTTGTCGCTGCTCCCGCTAAAACGAGTTTAAGGGGGGTGGCACCGCCACTCCCCATCGAACCAATTCCGAATACAAAAATGGCAGTTAAGATTGCTCCTACTAATGCAAACCAAATGTATTGACCAGCAGTGCCAATATGGAAAAAGGATATCCCACAAACAACAAATAGAGCTGCACCTGTGTTTACTCCTAATATACTAGGATCTGCAATCGGATTACGAGTGACGGATTGCATAAGAGCACCAGAAACTCCCAATGCAGCACCACACAACAAACTAAATACAGTTCTAGCAATTCTTTGGCGGACAACATTTGCTCCGTGAGACTGTACTTCCGGATGGAATAATCCATCCAGTATTTCATTCCAGCCAACAGTGCGAGATCCAAAAGCAAGAGACGCCAATATACTTATACCGACTAAGATAATAGAAATTACTAATACGCTAATAAATTTTCTCGGTATTAATAACTGCTTATTTTTTAAAACGGATGTCTGTTCCATTTACTTCACTTTACTTACAGCTTCTGAGAGTAATTTTAGGTACTCGTCGAGCGTATATTCAATCGAAAGTGTACTTGGTGTTCCGGCTGCTGCAAGTGGCGTATTATCCTCGATAATGACAACAGACCCTCGCTGTACAGCTGGAATCTTTCCATAAATCGGATCTTTTTGTAAAGCGGCAAGTGTTTTATCATTTCCATACGATACAAAAATATCTACATCATTTAATATGTCTGCATTTTCAGAACTTACTTCCAAATAGAAACTAGTTGGATCCTTAATTTGACTGGTAATACTTTCCGGGTATTCCATCCCTAACTCTGTAAGGAATTCCCCCCGTGGATCTGTTGGTGAATAGATATAAAACTTGGATAAGTCAGCACCATTAACACTTACAAATGCTGCTTTTTTCCCTTTCAATTCAGGAAACTCACTTGCTTTATCTGCAATGAATTTTTCTGTATCTGCAATAAGCTGCTTCCCTTCTTCTTCCATACCCATCCCCATTGAATTATACGTTACTTGTTCACGCCAAGAAGCAACCCAAGGGTTTTTTTGATATGCAACAACAGGAGCAATTTCACTTAAAGTATCATACTCTTCCTGTGTAAGTCCTGAGTACGCTGCAAGAATGACATCTGGATTAGAATCAGAAATCGCCTCAAAGTCTATGCCATCTGTATCTTGATAAATATTCGGATTTTTTTCACCTAGCTCTTCAAGTTTTTTTGCAGTCCAAGGTAACATTCCGCTATCATCTTGAACACCATAATTTGCTGCTGAGAAACCAACAGGTACAACGCCAAGCGCAAGTGCTACATCTTGGTTAGACCAAGCAATCGTCGCAACACGTTCAGGTTTTTCCTTAATTACAGTCTCTCCAAGCGCATGCTTAATCGTTATTGGATACGATGAATCTGTATTGGAATCAGCCGATTTTTCTTTATCAGCCTTCGAAGATGACTGACTTGAACAACCCGCTAGTAAAAGAATGGCTACAATAGAGAACAAAAAAATAGGAATAAATGGCTTTCTTCGTTTTTTAAACATATGTATGTCCCTCTTTTTCTATATAATTTTATAATATAAATGATTATCATTCTCAATTATAATACTTGTTTTCTATTTTTCTGTCAATTACAAATAGTAAGTTATACGTGATTTTGCCATCTTTTGATGAAAATTCTCCATTTCACCAACTATGAGGCGGTAAAATCAAGTAGACTACTAATAAATTTAAACTCTTTTAGACATATTTAAAGGGCAACGCTAAAGCGATTGCCCTTTTTAAATTCTCATTAACTTTCCATCATTTCCTTTATCCTCTAAATAATTGAAATCCCGAATTAATATTAATTTGCCAATTTCACAAGCATATGTGCTAATTTATGTCGTTCCTCTTCATTTCCCACTTTCCACAGTTCCTGAAGAAGTGCCTCCTCTCGATTTTGTGGTTCTGCATTGTTAGCAAGATAGCCAGCGACTTTCTCCGCGCTTTTCGCTAATTGTTCTTCATCCATGCCAAGATTTTTGCCTACTTCTATTTTACTGCTTAAATAAGATTTAAACTCATCAAAATTCTCTAGCTTCTCTTGGATTGTTTTTCTATTCATTTCTTTCACTGTTTCTTCTGCCTTGTTGGGATCTGCATTATAATTATTCATCAATAATATTCCCTCCAATGTTTTAGTCTCTTAACTATTCCCCAGAAAAGCCCCGTGAAACTTTATATGTACTTAGCAATAATCTCCATTTCTATCTCATTCTTCCTTCGTCTTTTTTAACCCACACACAAAAAAACGAAGATTCTCCGGCGGTGCACCAGGAAAAACCTTCGTTAAGATAAACTATTTACTTGTGCTTACATACCTATCTCTAGCTGCTCCTAATCCAAATACAAAGAGCAGTAATGAAGCAGCAGCTAAAATGAACAACGGAACAGTCCAGCTATTCGTTACATCATGTAAATACCCGAAAAGCGTAGGACCAATAGCCGCGAGTAAATAACCAACTGATTGAGCCATGCCAGATAGTTCTGCAGCCTGTCTGCCATTCTCCGTTCGCAAGCCAAAAAACATCATCGATAAACTGAAGGCACAACCTCCCCCAATGCCTATCATGATAATCCAGCATACAATTAACTTTGCACTTCCATAAATTAGTCCAAGTGTCCCCGCTAAAAGCAAAACGCTCATGATAGTGACTAAAGAACGCTGACTTTTCATACGCCCTGCAATAATAGGCACAATAAAGGTAAACGGAAGTAATGCTAATTGCATCACAGAAAGCAGCCAGCCAGATTGGTCTGAACTTATTCCTTGTTGTTGTAAAATCTCAGGCAGCCATGCAATAAGAATGTAAAAGACCATCGATTGTAACCCCATAAATAAGGTCACCTGCCAAGCTAATGGAGAGCGCCACAAGTTCACCTGAGTATCTACTACTTTATTTCGAACAGCTGGTGTTTCCTTGTTGAGATGCTTTACTTGAGGCAGCCAGAATAAAATGGATAGGAAGCTAAGTATCGCCCAAATTCCCAATCCACCCTTCCAGCCAATTCCAAGTCCAATGGCAATTGGAACGCTTATTCCCGAAGCAATAGCAGCCAATAAATTCATCGAAATAGAATATACACCTGTCATTAATCCAATTCGAGTTGGAAACTCTTGTTTAATCAGACTTGGTAATAGCACATTAGAAATTGAAATCGCCAATCCTAGCACAGCAGTACCAATATATAAAGCAGCCACCCCAGATAATGAACGTAAAATAATGCCTAGTGTAAGAAAGATAATAGACATCAGAATCATCATTTCCACACCAAATTTACGAGCCAATTTAGGTACAAGCTGAGAAAAAAACGCAAAAGATAATAATGGCAATGTGGTAATCATCCCTGCTAATGTATTAGAAATATGAAGATCATCCCTAATAAATCCTACTATTGGACCCACTGATGTTAATGGAGCTCTTAAATTAGCAGCAATAAAGATTATTCCTATAACAATCATCCAAACGGCTGATTTATGAACAGCTCGATTTGATTGTATATGTTGATTAGTCATTGTTTCCTCCTGATTCTAATAGCCAAATGACTATGAAATGAGTCCTTCCTCATTAATAAGAAGTCGTCAGCCAAGCAATTTGGTATATTATAATATATTTTCACCGTGATAATGAATAATATAATATAACAAGCGGGTGTTTGTCCATTCTTTTTTCTAGAACAAAATATATTCCCGCTACTGGATGGTATAACCTAACCACTATCTCCCGTATCTCAATAAGATGTAGAGTACAGCAACGTTATCGGTTTGATTTATATAGGAATGGTTTCCATTTGCATCAAAACTAATCGAATCATATTCATTTAAGATATATGACTCATTATTGACATTAATGGTGATGGTTCCCGACATCACCGTTGCTATTTCCGTCGTATTGGGGTGATGCTTTTCTGGATAATAAGAACTGTGCGGTTGTAAATATGCTCGACACATTTCCATCTCATCCTTTTGATTTTGAAAAATCGGCTCTACAGCCCAATTGCCATCATCTCCGAAAATTCTTACCCCGCTACCAGCTCGCGATACATTTACACTGTTTCCTGAGGAAAATAACGCCATCAGAGGGATCGATAAACTTTGCGAAATCTTCCACAATACCCCAATTGTTGGATTAGTTTCTCCCCGCTCAATATTTCCCAGCGTCAGCTTACTTACACCTGATATCTCAGATAAATTTTCAAGACTCAACCGCCTCTCCTTTCGCAATTTTTTAAGCACGGTTCCAACTTGAATAACTACCTGTTTTGAATCATCTGTCTCTCTATTCATATTCGTCCTCCGTTTCTTTTATGGGAAATATTGTTATTCCTATGTTATGAACTTAACTCCATTCCTAATTAAGTGGTTCAAACAAACCTTTGCATTGGTTGGTCAACTGATTATAAACCGCAGCTCCTTTGGCATAAGCCTCTTGGCTAAAATCGTTCTTTTCCATAAATGTCTTTAAAAACATGTAAGTAGCGCCTGCATAATAGTTTGCAATATATTCACTATTCTTACCGAATGCTTTATGTTGCTCCATTACAAGCTTATTAAAATTGGCTAACTGACGAATAAATTCATTACTAATTCCAGCCCATTCAATTAATACAAATGTCTCCTGATTTTGTTTCCAAAATTGAATTAGTAGTTGAATAAAGCCTGAAGCGTTAAAAGATTGCTGCTTTAAAACCGACTTAAAATCACTCATTACGTTGGATATCTGTCTTATAATGATGTCTTCTTTCACTAAATAATTTCTATAAAAAGTTTGCCTTGCAATTCCAGCTTGCTCGCATAAATCTCGGATGGAAATCTCATAAAAGTTTTTATTCTTAAGATTAAACATCATTAAACTTTGCAGCAATAATTTTTGTGTTCTTTCAACCCGTTTATCCATTTATGCACCAATTTCCTTTCCTGTGTCACATAAAAAAATTCTTTGCTTTTTCTTTGCTTAAATTTATTATACAATCCTTTCAAGCTAAGTGACAATTGTAACTTAAGTGTCAATTGTTCATTTACCAACAAAAATTATTTATCCTATCGGAGGGAATTATTTTGGAAACAGGAAAGGTAGTAGTCATTACTGGAGCAAATAATGGGATTGGTCTAGAATTAACAAAAAAAATCCTAGCAGAAGGGAGTCAAGTCATTGCATTAATACGTTCTTCTTTTTTGAAGGATGACATCTTTATTCAATCAAAAATTACAACAGGACAGTTACGAATTTATAAAGCCGATTTATCTGATTTTAACAGTCTAAAAAAAGCGCTGGAAGAAATAAACGCAGCGGAGAAGAAAATAGATTTCCTTTTCAATAATGCCGGCGGCACCTTTCCTTCGCTGTTATTTTCTAAGCAAAATCGCGAACTACATTATGAACTTCAGACAGTAGTGCCTTATATTATTTTTAAGGAACTGTCCCCTTTATTTGAAAAGGGAGAGGATAAGACAATTGTGAATACCTCTTCAGCTGTCATCCTTCATATGAAACAGTTTGATCCAGACACATTGGAAAATCCATCTTCCTTTAAAAGATTATTTGGTCCCTATGCGACAGCAAAGCTAGCTCTATCTTTATGGACAAAAGAAATAGCAAAAAAAGAGAGTGCCAATGGATTCCGGTTTCTAAGTGTAGACCCCGGGAGTAACAATACGTTACGGAAAGAAAAAAAATCAGGTATTCCCTTTTATATAAAACCATTGATGAAGTTTTTCTCTTCTCCACCCACGAAAGGGGCTACTTTACTCTACGATGCCGCAATGGATAAGACTAGAGCAGTTTCTGGGGACTTTATTGTAAAGGGGAAAAGCACAAAGGTTAATTTTGCTGAATATAGTTCCCTTGTTTTAGAGGGAGTAGACAGAATTTATGTAAGGGAATTTTTGAATAGTGAGGAGTAGAGGATGTGATGAGTATTTATTCTTAAGGAGAGGATAACAGCTTCGCTGGTTTTCCTCTCCCTTTTATAAGGCAAATCCCCAAAATTTAGTTTTAAATAGACTAATAATCTTTAATCCTAAGTCATTGTTAACCAAACAGTCTACTTTTTAGATAAGATGACAATCCCATTAGGCATTTATTCATTCTCAACTACTATTTTACCAATCATACTTCCCGTTTCTACAATTTTATGTGCTTTACGTAACGTTTCGGCATTAATTGGTCTAAGAGTTTCTGTAAGGGTTGTTGTTACTTTCCCGCCGTCTATTAGTTTACTTAGTTTGGATAAAAGTTCATGTTGTTTAATCATGTCTGGAGTTTCATACATAGATCTTGTAAACATAAATTCCCAAACAAACGTGACACTTTTATTTTTTAAAGCAGTAAGGTCGATAGGATTAGCCATTTCTACAATCGAGCAAATCCTTCCTTGAGGGAAAATAATATCGGCCATATTTTGCCAATGCTGCTCTGTTTCGTTCAAACATAAAATGTACTCAACGCCCTTTATATCATGATCTTGTAGTTGAGTTCGAAAGTTTTCGTGATGGTTAATGATATAATCAGCACCTAATTTATTCACCCATTGCTTACTCTCTTCTCTGGATGCTGTGGCAATCACTTGTAAACCTGCCATTTTAGCTAATTGAATCGCTATGGAGCCCACTCCTCCAGCCCCACCAATAATAAGAATGCTCTTAGTTTGATTTTCTTCGTAGTTATTTACATCTATCATTAATCGATCAAATAAACTTTCCCATGCTGTTATCGATGTCAGTGGTAAAGCCGCTGATTGTGCAAAATTTAAAGACTTTGGCTTTAATCCGACAATTCTTTCATCAACTAAATGGTATTCACTATACGTCCCTGGTCGAGTTAGGTCACCAGAATAAAACACTTCGTCTCCAGGTTTAAACATTGTACAATCTGGTCCAACTTCTTCCACCACTCCACTTGCATCCCAGCCTAAAATTCTTGGTTCTGATTCTTCTTTATCTTTAGGAGCACGTACCTTTACATCAACCGGATTAACCGAAACAGCTTTTATTTTAACAAGTATATCTCTTTTGGTTGGTGTTGGTTTTTCCACTTGGACATCTATCAAACTTTCTTCCTCTTCTATCGGTAAATATTTATACAATCCAACTGCTTTCATTTAAAAGCCCTCCTTTTTTATTCATGTTTATTATAAAAAAGAAATATATTAAGAGTAAGTACGCACATTCTTGTAATCTGGTATCACACATGTTACCTATTAGGAGAGAAATGAAAGCAGCTGCAACTGACATTCTTGTAATCTGCTATTAACTATGTTACTAATTAAGAAAATAAGAACAAGCAGAAATGAGAAAGGTATGAGTACCGATGAGAAATCGAAAGAAAGGGTATGGATGCCCCGAAGGATGTCCGGTTGAGGGAACGCTTGATGTGATTGGGGGTAAATGGAAAGGCGTTATTTTGTTTTATTTATTAGATGGAAAGAAAAGATTTAATGAATTCAGTAGATTAATGCCTGGTATTACCAAACGAATGTTATCTCTCCAATTAAGAGAACTGGAAGAAGACGGAATTGTTCATCGAGAAGTATATCCCGAAATCCCCCCTAAAGTGGAATACTCATTAACGGAATTTGGAAGAACGCTCGAACCAATTATTTCTCTAATGAATGAATGGGGAGAAAATTACAAAGAGTTTTTAAAAGAAAATAAGCGGGAATTAAAATAGGTTTATAAGCATATATATCGATCGGATATAGTCTCTCCACCTTTGTAGAGTCTTCCTTTATATTTTATAAAGAAAACCTTGGTACAGCAAGAATTGAATTACCAAGGTTTTCTTGTTGTGATGTGGAAAAATAAATTTACAACAATTAAGTAAGTTGATTTGGAATAAGGCTTACCCGTTCTATACAGTTTTCCTATGAAAGTATAAATACCCTCCAAGAAAAAATAAAATAAAACTTCCTCCCACTACGGTTAATAATTGGTCCCACGGAACTGAAAACACATCACCACTAGTATCACTCATATACATCATTGCAAAGGGCTGGGCCCATGGATAATAAGGTCCAAAACGCTCAGAATTCACCGCTAATATTGACGGTAATGTGAAGATCACATTGACAGCCAAAGGAGCAGCAAAACTCTTGAATAGAATAGACATCCACAATTGAAAAGCTACTAATGGAAACGTGGCAACCCATCCTCCGAAAATACTTTTCCAAACAATTTCAATTGGAAATGGATCTGTGAAACCTTTCATCATTCCCACTCCATAAACGGCACCGAGGTAGAATAATTGTATAACCAATACGAGGAGCATTAACAATATGTATTTCCCTGTAAATACTTGTCCTCTTGTTACAGGCAGTGCTAACAGCTGCTTCCAACCACCAGCTTGATGTTCATATCTGCATATCACACTCGCCAGCACCCCTGTGACCAAAGGTAAAAATAATAAAGCATATGTCAAGTTCATTGATAATAATGGTAGATACCATTCATTCATTTCCGTTTCGAGATGGAAAGGTTTAGCAGTCAACCCTGTAAAAAGGCCAATGAGTGGACCGGTAAAAATAATTAATAGGATTTTTGATTTTCGCAATTTAAACCATTCTGATTGAAGAATAGAGAGCATTTATTATTTCACATCCCTTCTTGTAAAATCTATCATTCCAGCGATATATAATAAAATACCTACTCCAATTCCAAGCAGGACATTGATCATCGGCTCATTCCATTCGTTCGTTAATGTAGGCCACTTCCAAATCATCCAATCTGGTAAAACCATAGCCGAATAAACAAAAATCACGCCTAAAACCCCTATGCTAATCGGAATCCCTTGATTCTGACTAACAGTGGCAATCCAAAGCTGTAATGCCAATATAGGCAGTGCGGCAAAATACGGATAAAAACTATATTTTACTATTTCAACAAATGGAGTTTGCTCTCCCAAATCTAAAAAGACTCCAAAAGCTATGGTAAATACCATCAATAGCACGGATGATAGGAATAAAAAGAATGCAAGCACTGTAAATTTTGATAAATAAACATTCATTTTGGAAACAGGCAACGAAATCAGTTGCTTCCATGAATTCGTTTCATTTTCAATACTAGCCATAAAGGATGTTAAAATGACGATGCCTAATGCAAGTGCAAGTGGTGTAAAAGAACTTACATTCAATAAATAATATCCCCAATCATCCTCACTCTGTTTTAATAAATAATCCTTTCTCACTCCATAGTTAACCATCTGTAATGCGACAACACCAAAGGGGCCTAAAAAGGTTAGAAACCAAAATCCTTTTCGTTTAGTTTTTAAAAAGTCTGCCCTTAAAAGTTTTCCAATCATACTGCTTTCTCCTCCATAGTCATTTGAAGGAATATTTCTTCCAATGATCTCTTTTCCTCTTCAACACGATAAATCGAAAAACCCTCTTGAACAAGAGACTGTACAGCTTTTGCTACCCCCTCATTTGAATGCTCGGTTAATAAAATGATCTCATCTTGCCAATCAGCATTTATCCCTTTTCCTAATAAGGAGCGCCAAGCTAGCTTACTATCACTAACCTTTAATAAAATCCTTTGCTGCGCATACATACGTAATGCTTCAATGGAATCCTGAAAAATCATTTTTCCTTTTGTAACGATCCCTACCGTTGTCGCCATTTGATCAATCTCTGACAACAAATGACTAGAAATCAATATAGTCATTCCTGTCTCAGCAGGCAATCGTTTAATTAAATTCCGGATCTCAATAATTCCGGATGGGTCTAGTCCATTTGTAGGTTCATCCAAGATTAATAATTCGGGATTGTTTAATAGAGAAGCAGCAATTCCTAACCGTTGCTTCATTCCTAATGAAAAGCCTTTTACTTTTTTATTTGCCACGTCTTGTAATCGAACAATCTCTAATACTTCGTTAATTCTCGTTTTCGGCACCCCTAAAATCTTTCTCAATGCTTCTAAATTCTCATAAGCAGTTAGATGAGGATAATAGGATGGATTCTCTACTAGTGAACCTACTCTTTTTAATATGTCTCTTCTTTCCAGCCTTAAATCCTTTTGAAAAATATGAATCCTACCCGATGTTGATTTCATCAACCCTAAAAGCATACGAATCGTCGTTGTCTTCCCTGCACCATTAGGCCCTAAAAATCCGTATATTTCTCCTTTTTTAATCTTCATATTCAAGCCTGCAACAGCCTCTTCTTTACCAAAACGTTTAGATAAATTTTCCGTCTGCACTACATATTCCATTTCTCTCACCTCATCTTCTATCCTAGGAAAAGAAGGTTAAAACTGGGTATGCTGACAGGTTAAATTTTGTTTAAAAAAAGATAGATTGGAAAAGGTGCTAAATGACCTTTTCCAATCTATCTTTACTTGAGTCTCTTTTTTTTATTATTTTTATTGTTGTTCCATGTTCACTTGACTTAATTTCCCAATATAACTCCATACCTTTCACCATCATATCAACAATAGACAAACCAATTCCTGCACCTGCTTCATTTGAAATACCATTCATCCCTTTTCCTTTATCTGAAACAACTATAGCATCATATTGATCTGTGGATTCCGTTTTCACACAAATATATCTTCCACTTTTAGCGTGACGCAATACATTTTGCAATAAATTATCTAATATACGTCCTAACCAAATTGGATCAACCGTCCATTTACTATTTTTAAACGGGAGTAATTTAACTTCTATTTCAAATCCCTCTTTTTCAAAAACCGGGTACCATAAAGCTAAACATTCACGCACATAACGAATAACATCTATATCCTTCCAATCAACTTTATATTTACTAGCCATTAGTAGAGTATATGACATCAAATTTTCAATTAACCTATCAATATTCACTACCGAGGCTTCCAACGCCTTTATTGCTTTTGTACCCTCTTCTGATAAATCTTCTTTAGCAATTGAATAAGTTTGAGCTCTTATTTTAGTTAAAGGTGTCCGTAAGTCATGAGAAAGATTAGCAATTAATTCCCGCCGTATTTGTTCTTCTTTCTGTTCACGTTGTTTACTTTCCTTGAGTTCAAATACCATTTGATTAAACGTTTTTTCAAGTTGTCCAATTTCATCCTGCTTTTTTACGTTAATCTGGATTGGCAAACCGTCAACATCCCTTATCTCCATCGCATCTTGTAATTGTAATAATCGTTTTCTGATGCCTCTAAAAAATAAAAAGGAAGCTATAATAAATAAGAAGATGATACAGATAACACCGACTAATAATATCGTGCCATAATTATCATTTACTTTTTCAAGCGGAGATTTTAACGTAGCTCTAGGAATCTCAAAAACTATAAAGCCTCGAGATTCTTCCTTTCCAACAAAGGCAATAACCGTAAAGGGGTCCCCTTCATAACGATCTTTGATAAATTTTGCTGTAAAAACAGATGACCATTCGGAAGGAAATTGTTCTCTTACATTTACTTGCTTTCCTAACTTACCATTTTCATCAACCCAAAACATAGAGGCATCGTGAAATTGATTTTTCCACTTGGAAAAATGCTGTTCAATTGTTTCAGGCGTGACGTTTTTCAAATTGTTTGCTTCAGCATGCCACTTTGTCTCTATTTCATTGAAATCATTCCTATATTGGGATTGACTTCCACTTTCCATGTTTTCTGCAACACCAGACACAAATATTGTGACAACTAGGAAGGCGAATTGAACAAGAAAAATGGCTATTAAAATAATCATCATGTACTTCGCCAATAATGATTGGAAAAACCTTCTCATATTTTCACCCGATATCCGATGCCGCGAATCGTTTCAATGATTGTTGGATTTGAAGGATTCTTTTCAATTTTTTCTCGTAAATAACGAATATGAACCATTAAAGTCTTATCCCCTTCGATATATCGCTCGCCCCAAACACCTTCATATAGCTGTTCCTTTGTTAATATTTGGTTCAAATGTCGAATAAAGAATTGAAATAAATGATATTGTTTTCCTGTTAATTGAATTTCGCTTCCTGTGTCATTGTTTACTAATCTCATGTCTTTTGTATAAATAGTTAAATGTCGCAATTCTAATATATCGTCATTCTTTTGATATCTTCTTATTAATACTTCGACACGAGCTGCAAGCTCATCAGGATGAAAGGGTTTTGTTAAATAATCATCTGCAAAATAAAGACCTTCTATTTTATCCTCAATTGAGGTACGTGCGGAAAGCATTAAAATAGGCAAATCTCTATTTTCTTTTTTGATACGCTTTCCGATAGAGAAACCATCTAATCCTGGTAACATTACGTCCAAAATGAGGATATCTACGGTTAATAGATACTCTTCCACTCCTTCGCCTGACTGTAGCCATGTTACTTCATATCCTCTTTCCGTTAGATCCTTTGTCACCCAGCTGCCTATATCACTTTGATCTTCTATATACAATACATGAACCATTTCTTCCTCCTTTTTAAAATAGCTGTTTTCTTTTACATATAACATACCTATATCAACCTATCAAAAAAGATCTTAGTTCCAACCTGTCCCTTGGCCTTATTTCATCCACTGCTAAATCTAAAAAAACATCCTTTTTTACAATATTATCCAAATGGGTAAAGCGGTGCAACTTTTATAAACATATCGACTTTATTTTAAATCTACAGAAGATTTACCTCTTTTAATTTTTGATAGTATTCAAACGGATAGCCGTATCTACTAAAAGAATTCATACATGTTGCCCGCTTAATGTAATTGATTAGTAAAGAGAAATATGACTATAAATTAATAAAAAGTGCCTTCCTAAAAATTATATCATTATTCTAATTAGTGGAGTAATTTCCAATATTAATTATAAATATATACCCGAATAGAAAATAATACATTTCAAATAGAGTGGCGTTTTTATTACAGTAATTGCATAACAAATCTACTTTTTTTCCACATTTCTATTTCTTTTTAAAAATGCATTGAAATTAATTTTATAATAAATTATTCTTACATCATTATTGATCAATGAATTTAACGAAAGGAATGGATGGATGTATGTGACGTCAATATGTCTATTCGAAAAGGTAGAAATGAATAATACTCCTATTTCTAAATTTGAAAATTTAATAAAAAAAGAATATGCAAATATAGCAGGCATTGTTATTAGAAAAAATGAAAGCTTGATTTATGAAAAATATTTTGATGGATACACCAAAGAGGATGTATTGCATATTGCATCTGTAACAAAAAGTGTTATATCAGTTCTTATTGGTATTGCAATAGATAAAGGATATATAAAAAATATAGAACAGAAAGTATTAGAATTTTTTCCAGATTACACAGTTAAGCGTGGCGAAAAAAAAATACAAAATATCACAATAAAAAATTTGATAACAATGACTGCACCATATAAATACAAATCAGAGCCATATACAAAGATTTATGCAAGTGATGACTGGGTAAAAGCTACACTGGATTTGTTAGGGGGAAAAGGCGGTATTGGAGAATTTAAATATTCTACTGTTGGCACACATATTTTATCAGGTATACTTACTAATGCAACTGGTCAATGTGTGATTGATTTCGCGACAGAGAACTTGTTTAAACCTCTTGATATTAAAGCTCCTAATAATGCATTTATACTAAATAAAGAAGAATATTTTGCCTTCCTTAAGGATAAATATGTAACTGGTTGGGTTGCAGATCCTAAAGGTGTAAACACTGCAGGTTGGGGGCTTACCTTAACCCCTCGGGATATGGCAAAAATAGGTCAGTTATTTTTAAATAATGGTGTATGGAACGGTCATCAAATTCTCTCTTCCCAGTGGATAGAGGACAGCACAATGGAAAAAAGTCGATGGGGAAAGTTTTCATATGGATACTTGTGGTGGATTGTGGATGATTATTGCTATGCAGCTTTGGGTGATGGGGGCAATGTAATTTATATAAACCCTAAACAGGAAATGGTAATTACTATTGCTTCTCGTTTTATGCCACGTGCCAAGGATAGAATTGAATTGATTAGAACGTATATAATGCCATTGTTCGAATAGAGTCAAGAAATTGTGAAGTTTTCTGCTTGAACTCAGGTAATGTGAGGGGACCAAGATAATAAAGTTTTCCGTGCTCCAGAACAATTGTTGAAAAACACTTTTATTTTACCCCCATCCAAAACAGGACGGGGGTAAGTAGAAGTATCCGATATTGAACAACTTAATTATAACCTTAACATTTTCTTTTTGTGGGTGGTTCCATCTTCTTTTTTCTTAAACCATTAGGAATGATGTTATTAGTCTTAATCCCATCATAAAAGTTGTTTGCTTCTAGCTTTTTTCAGTAATTAACCTCACATAAGTGCATAAAGTTAGCTGTATAGGGTTTTAGAGCTAACTCATAATAGCGTTTTTCTTTTACATTATAATAAACATAAAAGACTTCTTGTTCAGCAGTTTTACCATAACCTCCAAAGCCTTTGTTGACCCGTCTAAATTAATTAGTATAGAAATAAATTTAAAATTATTATGAAGTGTTTTTTAGATTAAGTTACCGAATTCACATCTTGGAAATCAATAAACTTTCTCTCTAGTTTTTCTACAACCCTTACTTATCAATAAAAAAGCCGAGAAATCTCTGGCTATTCCATTAATATAATATCAAATCCTGCGTTTACTGACTCCATTAAAACCCCACTGTACGGCAAACAGATGGGACATTGGTACAATAAGCAATCCATATGCAGCAGTCATAAGTATAATTTCAATTTCATTAGGTCTTTGTATCATGACAACAAAGAGTACAAGTATAGTTCCTACAAACAATTCTTTTATCACACGATTCTGAAGGATTCTCATCCATGACTGACCTGCTAATCGTAATGGGAAGTCACGTTTTGCCTTTAATGCTGCTGTAATTAATGACCTGATTACAGTAGCAATACTGAAAGCAATCATCAGTGCCAACATGGAAAGATTCTGCAGCCATACAAGGTATGCTGCGAACTGAGCTTGTAGTATACCCTCTTCTGCAATGTAAACAATTTTCAGTTCTCCCCTGATGCCACGATCGCGCAGCGCCTTGGCATTAAGGTTGTGTAGTTCTAATAATTGCTGGGTAGCAGTTATACCAGTAAACACTATGTTGCCACTCGAGACCATAGACGTCAAAGTCGTGTCATTAAAGCTGTCATACAGCGAGGGAACGACAACAATCAGGATATCATCTCCAAAATAAAGACTTTCTCCCCCTCCCCCTTGTGCTACTGGAAGTTGATATCCTTCGACTGGTTCGAAGAATTGTAATTGTTCGAATAGATACTCGGAATGCTCTTCTCTCGATAATATATCAACCTCTTCCTGGATTGCCTGAACAAGATCATTTGAAATGCTGCCGAGTGCAATTTTCGTTACAGTCGGCTGTTTCACTCCTTTAGAGACTAAGTCAAGCCAACGCTGGTTTACAAAAGAGACACCGGAGTACTCGCCAAAATCAAGCGGTGCCCACATTTCCTTTGTATAAGTATAAGAAAACGCTGCCGCATCCATCGATTCTGAATCCTTTATCATCCTGCCTATCATCGGCTGCATGCGATCCATTTCGTCAATATCTGTTGTGAACACAATTGACGCTTGGTCTGAAAGCTTCTTCCACTGCGTCATTTCAGCTTCCTTAGCAGACGATTGTTTATAGGCAGACCAAGCAGGAGCAGTCGTAGCCACCACTAAAACAAACGTCAGCGCTTGGATTACAATCGCTGCTGATCGGAGACTTTTTACAGCTGGCTGTCTAGTAGCTAGCATGAAAGCACTCGGCCATGCAGAGGCTGACATAATGAGTGCCGCAAATATAGATATAGCAATAACAACTGCTTGTAGACTAATCAGTATTTTTAGGAAGGTACTAACATATATCCAGCCATGAAAAATCCCTACATGGCTTGCCGCAATTATAGCTACTGTTCCTGCCGAGCCTATTAGCGCCACACAAAACTCTGTAAGGTCCTGCATTTGAATCCGTACAATTGAAGACCCACCCAAAACACGAAGTGCACGCCCTCTTGCCCTCACTAACAACCAGAACAGTGCAAGCGATGAGATCAGTGCAAGTGATGCAAAAATTACGGTTGTAAAACCTCTTTCTTGCACCACGAATATAAAACTATCAAAGATAGAGACATCCCTCCGGGTAACTTTTACTCCTTCATCTTTCAAAGTGTCTACAAACTCATTCAAATGAGAAGTATCGCCAGTAACGAGGTAGACCCCATCGGGATAAGAATTGGCAAGACGATGTTTGCCGACGATTTCGACTTTATTATCACCGTTAAACCCAGTAATTTCATCGGGCAAATCTTCCTCATCATTAAGCGTAACAAAGATCTTGCCATCTCCATCGCTCGCAAGATCAGGGGCAATCTTGACCAGTCCAAGATCCAAGCGTGTATCGAGTTCTACTAACTTCGAAAATGCTTCAGTAATAGAGTACGCCGATTCATTGAAGGTAATGTTAAGCCTGCTTTCGCTGCCAATAGCTTGTGGGAAATCTCGATCATTCAGGTCGGTAATAATTGCAGCCAGCAGGACAAGTAAAATAAACAACGCACCCGATACAACCACTATGATACGCTTATAAATATTCATCTCCCTTATCCACTCCTCTTTCCTTATGAAACTATTTATCCCTTGAATTACTGCCTATCATTCCCCTCTACTATATTAAAAACTCTGTAGCATAGATGAAAGGGGTCATATTCGAGGGTTCTAGACGAAATACCCGTGTACAAGTATCAGAAACAACATTTTAGGCAAACAGTTGAAAAGACAGTGTCAGCGCTTCACCAAATGAATCGGGACCCCAAATCCTTCACTATGAGAGAGTAAATTATTTATAGCATCACGATCTGATTTCGAATCATAGCTCACCAAGATGAGTCCCCGTTTCAGATCATCTGAGCAAGGCTGACCAACCTCCACTTTAATCCCCTCTCCCAACTTTTCTATTTCCTTAGCTAAATTCTCATGATCGTTCAAAGCAGCATTGGCTTCTGCAACTGATGGCAGCCGGTCGCATGGCGGGTGGGTATCTTTTGGTGATCCCGTTATCCAACCGTTTAGAAGCGCAAAGACTCCCATTACTAGTAGTAAACCAACAATGAAACTGATAATAATCTTAGAAATCGGCTTCATGCATATCCTCCTTATATTCTTTAGTTAACGTGACGTTCTTTTGAACCGACCTGATGAATGGCGCTGCATGCATCAATCATCTCGGAATCATGTGTTGAGATAATAACTGTTCGCCCACTTGAGGCAAAGTCCGCAAGCAATTCAATGACCTTATGCCGGTTCGCTGCATCAAGCGAAGCAGTTGGTTCATCAACAAAAAGCACATCTGCATTCTTATAGATAGCGCGAGCCAAGGCAAGTCTTTGCTTTTCACCTCCACTCAAATGTCCAGCTAACTCACTCTCCCGGTCTTTAAGACCTGTCTGTTCAAGTGATTGTACCAAGCGTTCTTTGTCTCCCAGGACACGCCGTCCAAGGATACCTGCCTTCATCGTAACATTGAAGGCAACCGACTCTTCATCCATAATGCCGTAATCCTGAAGTATGAACGCTGCATGATCATGCCAGAAGCGACGTCGCGCTGCATTGCTGTACCTCGTGACATCATTCCCTCCAGACAGAATTTTCCCCTTATCAACCGGCAGCAACATTCCGAGGCAATGCAGGAGTGTGGTTTTTCCAGAACCACTCGCACCAACGAGGGCTGTCATTATACCGGGGTTACAACGAACAGACTCTCCATCTAGTACAAGCCGTCCACCGATTGTTACTGAAATGTCTTGAGCTTCAATCAGCATTTGCACCACCCACCAAACTCTACATTAGTTACAGATAATGCCACTATAGTGAACATCATCTTGATAGCTTGATTCAAATCTTTTCCCTTTTGCCTATAGATAGTTTTGTTCATATATTTCATTCCTCCCTATTTCGTAATGAAATGAATCACCGGGAACGCTTAATTGCTAAATAAAGTATAGGGCAAAAAAATAAACACCACTGAAATGGTGTCTTAACAGGACCTTAATTTTTGGCAAAGAAATACACTTTTATCTTCGTCCCTTTATTCGGCTCACTTTCAATTTTAATCTGCCCACCTTGTTTTTCAATAAACTGTTTAGCAATAGACATTCCTAAACCTGACCCAAGATGGCGTTTATCCGTGGTTGTACCTCGGTAATATTGATTAAATAACTGTTTAATTGTTTTATCATCCATTCCACGGCCATTATCTTTAATTTCTATTAAAGTTGAACCTTCTATAGTTTCTATGGAAACAGTAATAGTTGTTTCACGGGGATTATGATAGATAGCGTTCATAATAAAGTTTTCTAAAGCTCTTTTTAATAATGCTTGATCAAAAGATAAGAAAATATCTCCCTCATCCTGGACTCTTAAATAAAAGTAATAATCATTAGCCAGCGGATACTGACGAATATCTTTCAAAACATTTTGTACAAAAGTGACCAGATTCATAGTACGTAAATTCAATGGAATTTGCATTTTATCAAACTCATAAATAGCACCTAAATCATCAAGTAATTGCTCCATATACAATGATTTTTCTTCAATGATTTTAGCAAACTCCTTCATTTCTTCTTCGTCCCATTTATGTTCTGAACGAAGCATGGCTGCATAGCCTTTAATGTACGATAACGGTGTTTTTAAATCATGTGTCACTCCAGCGCTCCAGTTCTTTCTTATATCTTCAAGTTCCTTTCGCTCTTCCTCCGCTGCATTTAGTTGATATGTTAGTCCATCGAGCTTTGATTTAAGTTCCACAAATGGACCAAACTTCATCTTATTTAAGGGGAAATTCTTTATTGTATTAGGCATTTTAAAAACACCAAGTGATAATTGATCAATCCAGCGTATAAAAAAGAAAAGGGGCTTCCTGATTTGACGGTCAATAATACGGCCAAGCAGAATAAGCATTCCAATGAATAATAACGGGAATAAAACATAATTAACCAATCCGTTAATTCTTAAAGGAATGTTCAATAAGTTAAGGACTGAAAAGCCCGTTATAAAAAAGATAGCACCTATGGCTAAAAAAATGATTATCAAAGCCAAGGATATTCTAGATTCTAATTTCATTAGCAACTCCTTTAGTTTCCATGATTCAGCATATAACCCAATCCCCTAACATTTATTAAATACTCCGGATGTTTAGGATCTTTTTCAATTTTTTGACGTAGACGACTAATATGGACCATAACCGTATTTTCTTTCCCAAAAATGTTATAATCCCCCCAAATTTTTTCATACAGTTGTTCTACACTAAAAACCTGATTGGGATGTTGGCACATGAATTTTAGTAATTGGAACTCCTTAGCTGGGCAATTTATTTCTTTTTCCTCTACAATTAATTTTGCTTGGTCATAGTACAATGCAAACCGTTCTGTGCGAAACATCTTAACCATTTCCGGCAGTCTTTTTCTTTGACGATATAGAATGGCCTTTATTCGAGCAACGACTTCAAGAGGATTGAACGGTTTCGTTATATAATCATCACCGCCCATAGAAAATCCGGTTAATTTGTCAATATCTGTAGTGCGAGCAGTCAAAAAGATAATGGGGACATCTGATATTTCTCTAATTTGTTGACACAATTCAAAACCGCTTATATCAGGCAGCATGACATCGAGCAATATTAGATCAATCTCGTGTTCCTTGACCTTTATTAATGCTTGATCCCCCGATTCAGCCTGATAGACTTGTTGAAATCCTTCTTTGTCCAATAAGCGTTTCAACATTTTAATTAATCCTACTTCATCTTCAATAATAAGTATACTTTCGTTCACATTTTCCCTCCTCTTATTAGGTTACGTATATATTGACGTTTTTAGTTAACTTAGAAATTTTTTTGATAAGTGACCTTTCGAACTATGCTTTTCCTGATCTTTAACTAGTTTTTATATTCAAAAAATGCTGATATTGCAGCACTTCTTAGGTTAATATGTCTTCAAACACTTTCATTTAGAAACATTTTCCAGCTCATTTTTTAGACCTGGTAAGAGATTTTAAGATAGTCAATTCGCTTCATCGATAAGCCCTATATTATACATGGATTCCAGCACAATTTTCTTTAACAGCGGTTCATCTGATAGAACATGATGAAGTTGTATATCTCGAAATACAGCATATTGTGATGGTATTGGTGCACGAGATAAGTATGCTTTTAAAGCTGCTAAGTCTGGTTCAACGTCTTTATTAATTTTAAAAGGAATCTGCGTTTCATTAGCAAGAAATGGAGCAATTACACCAATGCCATCCTGGGTTTGAATAGTTATCATTTTTTGTCGCTGCAATCTAAGCGTTTGAATATAGCGATAAGGATTAGCTATAATAGGCATTTGAATGTTTTTTTCTAAAAAGTTATCGATATACTTTAATAATTGTCGTTCAGACTGAGGATGAAGTTCATCATCCACTTCCCGTTCCTTGAATACTAAATAACTGTCTTTATCAGCGAAATAATTATAAAATAAATCACTATCTGTGCAATTGATACGTAAAAATTCACGCAAATTTTTTGCGATTATACGGGTTGGCTTTTCAAACTCCATTGGACATATACAGACAATAGGCGCCTCTTCAAGGTCAGAAACCGATCCATAGTCTGTTAAAAATCCATAATGAATACCATCTACTCCAATATGGCCAAATACAATAACATCGCTTGGTGTGTTAAAATAGCGAAAGTCGGATAATGAAATATAAAAGTGAAGCCCATTATAAAAAGATTCACAATCGCCAAGTTCCTTCTCTAATTCCATTAATTTTTGAAGGCTTGCTGGTATATCATACTTTCCAAAGTTGCGCTGCATTCAAAAACCGCCTTTTCTTTTTCCTTTATTTTACTATATTTGTTATCAGGAAACTATTTTATGACATAAATTTCCCCGCTACTTCCCTTCAATCATTCTCCCATTTGAATATGCATACCTCTTCCCTTCACTAAAAAACCCCCTGCCAATTATTAGAACTAAAGGGGGATAAACGTTGCAACTTTATACAAAAGTAGCTTTTTAATAAAGATTGATTAAAACATTTTATGGACTCTTTATTTATCAAAGAATACAAAAAATCCATTTTGAAGAAAGATTGTTCAAAATGGATTTTCTTTTAATAACTCTGTTAGATTTTTTTATAAAATATAAAAGCTTCGGTTCTACATTACAGACAAAAGGGTAACCAGTGCTAAAATAGCTGGAAGCCCTTGTTTTACAATAATTGATTTGTTGGATGTAAAGCCTCCGAAAATGGCTGCCACCACCACACAAATTATGAAAAACAACTGAATCATATAGCCAATTGAATTAAGTCCAAGTATGAGTCCCCAAATGAGACCAGCTGCTAAAAACCCATTATATAGACCTTGATTTGCAAACATGATGGCTACATTTCGATCTCTTTCTAAGTGCTTCGGTAAATTGAAAGCTCGTTTTGCCAATTTTGAATCAATAAAAAACATTTCAAGGATCATAATAAATAAATGTTCTATTGCTACTATCCCAACTAAAATGGCCGTAAGTACTTCCACTCACTAATCCCCCCTTTTCTGTTTCCTAATATCAATTTATATTATTTCCATTGCGCAATTCTATCGACAGGGAGACGGTATGAAGCATATCCTTCATCGGCTGCTTTTCCGATGGACAGAAGCATGACTGGTACATAGCGCTCCTTTTCCAATCCGAAAGCTTCAGCGATATTTTCTTTTTCATAGCCCCCTATTGGGTTTGTTTCATATCCGTGCGCGCGTGCTGTCAACATAAGCTGCATGGAGACGAGACCAGCGTCAACTAGGATCGTTTCCCGATTTACTTGCTCCGGTAGTTGTTCAAAATGTGCCTTCAAAGCCTCAATTTGTCTGTCTTTTACCTCCTGTGGCATGTACCCTAGGTCAACGGCTTTTGAATAAATTTCTTCTAAATAGTCTGCATTGTTCATATCTGCAAATACTGCGATTACGGCAGATGAAGTGGTGACTTGTGACTGATTAAATTTAGCAAGCGCTGCAAGTTTTTCTTTGGATTCTGGGCTTTCGATGATAAGAAAACGCCATGGCTGTGCGTTGACTGAAGATGGAGCTGTAGTCGCTTCCTCTAATATTTCCGTCATCTCTTCTTTGCTGATTTTAACTGTTGGATCATAGTTGCGAATGGATCGGCGCTCTTTCATTATTTTCATAAAATCGTTTGTTTTTAATGTAGTTTTCATGTGCAAACAACTCCTGTATATTTTAATATTTTTCCTTATCTGCAAACAGCACTTTCTTAAACACAGTGCTTTCTTCTATGCTGAGATTTCCGAGGAAGCCTTGACTTGGTCTCGCCCTTGTTCGCTCAACCGAGCAAGGATAATACGGCTGATGTCATTGTTATCCAGAATATTTTCTAATAAACAATCTTCCCATTTATAAATCGCCAATCAATTAAAAAATGATGTCTACTTGTAACTCATTTTTACACTAGAGCTATCTAACTTTGCAAAGGTTGTCCATCATATGCTTTTATAGCAAGTGGTGCCACTAAAAAGTTACTAGCTTTGGCCACGAAAGAAGTAAAATGTTCACTTGTATTATGGCTTGCTACCGCCGCTTCATCTTGCCATACTTCAACCATGGTAAATGTATGATTCTTTTCTATATCTTTATATAAATTGTAAGAAACATTTCCACTTTCTTGTCTAGAAGCACGAATTAGTGTTTCTATCTCTTCTAAAAAAATTTGTTGTTTTGTTGCGTCTATTTGCATTTCAGCATGAATAATAATCATCGTTCTCCTCCTCTTCTCTGAATCTTTTTATGTTAAAGAAAATTTAAAACATCCATGAACACGCAGTGTGTATATCAATCCACCACAGGACTTGTTTCTTTCCCTTTTTTCTTCCACTGTACAATTCGAACAGATTTATAACCTCTGTCTGCTGCTTTCCCAATTGAAATTAGCATCACTGGTATATAACGATCCTTTTCTAAGCCAAATATTTATGCAATCTTATCCTTTTCTAAAAAACTACCGATTAGGCATGTATCGTATCCATGTTCGCGTGCTACAAGCATTAGCTGCATATTTGAACGGCGTCCTACTAAAATTTTACGTATTAGATTTCTTTTATGTTATTTTGAATACGATTTAGCATATCAAATAGCAAATCTCGTTCCTCTTCACTAATATCTTTTAGCATGGAAGTGACGAAACGTTTCTTTTCTTCTTGATAGCAACTAATTTTTTGACGTCCATAATCAGTAAGCGTCACAAGCGTGATCCTATTGTCACTTGTTTTTTTTCGTCTTAAAATCAACCCGTTTACTTCGAGTTGTTTTAAATGCCGCGTGATTGCAGCATTGTCAATATTCATCTCTTTTTGAAGCGCTTTTTGGCTCATTTCATCCACTTGATAAAGATGGCTCAAAAGTTCAAGGCGCGACTGACTAACACCTGTACACCCTTCAAATTTCGAATTGATTTCTTTATTAATAAAAAATAATTTATATAAAATAATTGCTTCCTTAGAGCAAGAATTTGTCAATAACTTCCCTCCTTTTTATTGTTTGAAATTATTTGACCTATCAATTATTGACCCATCAAATAATTTAACTCAATTGGATTTAAAATGCAAGTATTTTTATTTTTCCTTTTGTAACTTTGAAATAAAATTTGATTAATTTCGTTTCAAATCTTGTTGGTTTGGAATAAAATTTGTGGGTTTGATTAATGATTTTCGAAAACCCCTGTCTATGCAGGGAGTTCCAGAAAAGCTTTTTAGCGAGGTAATAAGAAACCTCCTTCTTGCGTGAGATAAAGAGTTGGTTTCCCAACCACTTTATCTCACGCAAGAAGGAGGTATGCCCATATGAAGGACATGAATAGTTTATTTAGTGCATATTACCTAGAATAATAAGTATCACATAGTTTTTCCCATGCAAAACATCTTTCGAATTAGTACTTTGTGTAAGTGTACCTTTTCGAAGTTGTTTTATAGTGTCTCTTTATTCAAGATAGTCTATACAAGTATTTTACCTGCAGCTTTAAAATAAAGTAACTTAAGGAAATAGCATTGTGTTTTGCCTTCTCTACTAAACCGAAAACTGTTGAATCTCGTTGCTTAAACTGTCCCGGTTCGCCAAAATCCCAAGAGACAAGACGAAACGACTCCACCGACCGCTGGCTTAACCCTAACATAATTTTACCATTTGCGAGTCCGGAAACAGCTTAAATTATTTCATGCTGACGGGCATGGGTAGAAAAACCTGCTTTTTAGCGCCAGTTTATCTTATCTGACCGTCAAAGTCTCAATAACAATCCCAATGCATATGCCATTCACCAGTCGAACGAGACCTGAACAAGTAAATCGTCCCGTTGTCACCCACCATAAATCTCGGCTTTTCCTCGCTTCCGATCTGCATGATATACTGACAATCTTCTAAGGAAACCGGTGACTGGATATAGGATGCGTATCCTCCTATTTTCGTTTGCGGATAACTGCCGAATTCATCGAAGAACTGATCGCTCGCATCTTCATCCTCGTTCACTTCCGTCAAGTCAACATAATCCCAAGCCTCTTCCCAGCATGGGTAATCATCGCTATCAGCCTTGTGCCACCGAATCTGAAATTCCCTCAGACCTCTTGCTTCTTCCGGTGTTTCCATTAATTGCAGCTCTTCCACCGACTGATGCTCGATGAGTAGCCAGCCTTCTCCGTTCTTAACAGGATAGATTGGAAGCTGTTTCCTGTTAAGAAATAGCTGGATCAAACTTGCCTCTCCCACACCATCGATCCCACCAGGTATTTCAGGCACATACGCTTGCAATACGGGAATCATGGGACCATCTTTGTCATGAGGCCATCCCGCTTCCTTATCAATATAAAAATGCCCGCCAAACCAACTCATCCTCGCTTCCTCCGGACGAAATCCGCCAATTTGCGCCAGTACTGGCTTTTTTGCTATTTCCCTAAGTAAACTAAATGCCTCAAATTGTGTCATGGTAAGCAATTCTCCTCCCGATATCTGTTAGCTTTCTACTGGATAGACGGATAGCAGTCTTTCTATAAGTTCCTTCCATCTCCTCAAGTATAATGGATGCCGATACGCGGCTCAAATATGCTCCTGATTCTTTCATCAAAGACGGCCAAATCGAAATCTAGCTTCTTTTTATCAGTTTCTTGCGAAAGCAGGTTGACCAACCTATGCTTTAAATTGCTTTTCGTCGCTCATTCATCCATTTCTCTATCAATAATCTTTTAGAAAGTTTCATACTACAAAAGTTATTGAAATTAGGGATAAAGTCTTCTTCAAAACTAGATAAAATATACCATTTTTGTAATATTAAAGGAATTCTTATCTATTTTCCTTTATAATAATTATGGTCTACATAAAAAGAAGGGGTGTAAATGTGAAAAAAACGAAAGTATTATCGGTATCAATCCTTTCTGCAGCAATGTTATTGTTGGCGGCTTGCGGAAATGAAGAAAAAGCTTCTGAATCACCAAAAGAGAATGATTCAAAGGCTAAAACAGAGGAAACAAGTAATAAAGGGAAAACGAATGAAAAAGCAGAAGAATCAGATACTAAATCAGGTGAGGTATTGAATCCAAGTATTGCAGAAGAAACAGAAGGAAATGTTGAAGTTGTTTATACCAATAAAGAACCTGGATTTTTAAATGATATTAATGGTTTCAAAGTATCCGTTAACGAATACCAAATTGTTAAAGTAACAGACATGAACGAAGATTCTAAGTTGCGTTTTGATGGCCAGAATAATGGATACGTAGTAACGACTAAAGTTACCATTGAAAATGGAACCGATAAACCAATGTATTATAATAATAATCATAAGATCCAGCTAAGCAATGAGTATGATTATATTCCGTCTGACTGGAAAACTCTTGTACCTGAAGATCAGCAGATTAATAAAATCAAAAAGAATAAAGAAAAGATTACTTTATATGAAGCTGGCGAGAAGGTAACTGGCTTAATGAGTTTCAGATTATCAGATGCTGAATTTGAAAAATTAAAAACAGTAAAACCAAAATATATAATTGAAGGCGGTTTAGCTGATAATGACCAAGCTAAAAATAGTAACATGCAGCAATCGCCGGCTTATGATTTTATTTATAGCGATGAACAAGCAAAACAAACAGCTGAACAACCCCAATTTTATCAAGATCGTTTAACGACTGATAATATGGCTGACAAAAAAATGATTTTTGAAAAATCTGGAATTAATGATACCAAAGAGATAGATAAAGTGAAAATTACCCTTGAAGGTGTACAATATACTGAAGTGATTCCAACAGAAGCCAATAAAGAACGCTTTAGAAATTTTGGTGATAATGGGATTGTGGCTGTGACTGTCAAATTGAATGTTGATAATCAAACATCAGAACCTGTTGACATATCGAATCTAAAAACTACTCTTAATATTGATGACAATCGTGCGAAAGTGTTAAGTCAGGGTATGGTGGAACCTCGTGAACAAAGGGAGATTGCTGCGGGACAAAAAGGTGAAAAACTGCATGTTTTCCTACTTAGAAAAGATGAATTTGAAATATATAAGAAGTTTGATATGAGATTTGGTCCATTTGTCGGTACAGATGGCAAAGACCAATTCAAAGGAAAATCTGCTACGTTTAGCTTACCAAGATAAATAAAAAAAACAGAAACCAGTGTCAGTTAGAAAAGGCACTGGTTTTTTCGGACTTATTATGAGTTCCCAAATGTACAATCCTTGAACGACGCCATCTTTTTTTTCTTGCAGGAGAATCACTTCCTCCTTATTTGTCTCCTCATAAAGAAAGTATCGGGGCAACATTTCAAAGGATGCTGGATGACCTTACTCCGAATCCTGCATATATTCTGGGAAGGCGCTGGGATTTTGTAGCCTGGAATGATGCTGCAAATGAAATTTTCTCTATTTCCTTGGGAACACCGCCTCATGAATTCAATTTAATCTGGCGGTTTTTCACGGACCCGGTATGGAGGGGACACTTCAAAAATTTCGACCAAAAGGCTATGGGAATGATTGCGGAATTCCACACGGCATCAGCCCGATACGTTGAAGATTCGTCGTTTGCCGAATTAATAGAAGATCTTAAACGAATAAGTCCTGAATTTGTCCGTCTATGGCTGCAGCATGAAACGCCCGGCTCTCTTGAAGGATTTAAAGAAGTGGAACATCCCCACATGGGACACCTTGAGTTCGATCATATTACCCTGCAAGTCCCCAATGATCCTGATATGAGAGTGATGATTTACATGCCTCTACCAGCAACAAGATCAAAGCTAGAAAAATATTTGGCAAAGGGATCACCTGCAAAAGGAAGTAAGGGATAACATCATTAAGCTAGAAAACCCTAAAATATCAGTAAAGCAAACTATCGATTCTAATAGGCTATGTTTTTGGGAATTATATTTAGGAAACATTCTCATTCCACCTTTTATAATAAAAGTTAAATAAAAAGAACCCGTTTTGAAAAAAATTTGTTCAAAACGGGTTAATTCTTTGTGAAGCACTGTACAATTTTTATAAAAAGTTTAATCATTTTCTACTACTGATCTTCAACAATCGCGCTCGATTGTTGAGGAATGCTCTGCTTCTATTAACTGATTTATTGAATACCAAAAGAGTTTTTATTTGGTTGTTTATTAAAAGAACGTTAAATACTATTCTTTATAATTAGGTTGAATATAGCCAAATCTAATTCCTTTAGTAACAGCTTCTAATGAAGATGATACATTTAACTTGTCAAATATATGTTGAATATGATTTGAAACTGTACGTTCGCTAGCAAAAACAATAGAAGCAATTTCTTTACGCTTATACCCGTTGGCTAGTAATTGTAAAATTTGTTTTTCACTATCAGTCAATTCTTCGACAAAATCCGGAGACTCTGGAAAATAGTAAGTACCATTCTGAATATCAATTAGTATTTCCAATAATTTATTTGGCATTATATTTTTATTAATAAAGCCATTTACCCCAATCTTTTTTGCTTCATGTCGATAAACGGGGAGATCATAACCTGTCAACATTACTATATTAGTTTTATATCCGTTACTAATAATGTACTTTGCTAGCTCTAGACCATCTTCATTGCTAATATTGCCTAAATTAATATCCATTAAAATAATGTCAGGCATGAGATTTTCTATTACTGACATAATATGATCGACGTCTTGTATTATAGAAAATTGATTTATTTGATCATAATCCTCAAAGGCAATCTTTAAACTCTTTGCAAATAAAACATGATCATCGATTAATAAAATATTGATAAGAATCATCTCCCTTCATGTAAATTTGAACACAGATATATAAACCATTAGGTTCGTTATCCAAAATAGTCATTTTACCATTTAATAAAAATAATTGTTCATTGATAGAGTTAAGTCCTTTATGATATGGAGAGCCAACTTTACCATATACCTTTTCCTTTGAGCCTGTACCATCATCCGATACTATTAGTTCTACTTTTTCATTTTCCTGTTTCAATGTTACCGTTATCTTTGAACATTGAGAATGCCTTATTGCGTTTGTCACTAGTTCTTTTAAAATCCGATAAACAACAAGATGATAGGGATCAACCAAAAATAAGCCATTCATACAGTTGAAAATTATCTCTATTTCTCCTTTGCCATAATTCTGCTCTAATGTTTTCAATAGATAACCATAATTTTCTTTTAAGGTGAGTGATTTTAATAAAGTAGGATGGAATTCTTGCATTTGATTTCGTATTGATAGATTTAGATTATCTAGCGTTTCAAAAATGATTGTTCGAACTTCTTCTTTGTCCGATTTATTAATCATGTTTTTAATGGATAATATATCTTGTAAAATTTCATCGTGTAAATAATTGGATACATTACTTTTTAGTTCCTCCTCTCTCTTTACTTGCATCAAATTATGAGCATAAAAATTATCACGTGCTACTTTGTAATTATCTTTTTCCAAAATAGTGCTTTGCAACTCTTTATAAATTAATATGAGTCGAAGTAATACAAACAAAAGAATCATGTATATAATGATAAAATAACTTATTATATTAAATCGAAATAACAATCCAAGCAAGAAAATACTTATAAGTGCTAATAAGCACATCACAAAGATATTTGCTTTCTTAATTGGAATATATGCTCCTACACTATAGGTGTTTTTAAAAGCAATTGAATGAACACTAAATAAAGGGAAAATAATTATGACATACCACCCAAAGTTACTAAGGTATTCTGGTTTGTCTGCAAATATTATTACGTATCCAATAAATGAGAAAAAAATAATGAAGCCCGTTTTAAGAAAATGTTTTTTTTCACTAATGAAGACAAAGGAAATTCGTTTTCGATGCTTTGAAAATAGAAATGTAATACAGCCAAAACCTAGAATCCACTGAAGCAAAAATAATGCGGCAAACAGCCTTTCATTTATAAATAAAGATAGTAACGGCAACAGACATATAATCATTAAAATCCAGTCTATTATCTGTTTATATGTATAGGTAGTATCTTGAAAAAAGAAGATGAGCAAAAATTGAATCGATTTATATAGGATTACAACACTAAGTAACGTATTAATGTATAAAAAGTGTTACTTCCATCTAAAGAAAATAGAAATTGCCATGCTACCAAAATTAATAAGTTTGTAAATCGTGATAGTGTACTATTCCCTTTTATGTTTTTGTAACTAATGTACGCTGCATCAATAATAATCAAAGATATAATGATTAATGGAATTAAATTTTCGGTTCCAGCAAAGTTGTTCATTTTATACTGATAACATAAATACAAGATAACTAGAATTTGATTCAGCAAAATAAAAAATTGTTTTTTCTCATAGAACTTTTTCATTAATCTTATTACCTCTATTCACTTTCTAACATTATTATACAATCTATTTTTAAGAAAAGCTGATAGACAATCCACTGTCCATCAGCTTTTTTGATAAATCTAATTTGTAAAAATAACTTTATAACACGCTCTTTTTGTTACTACATAATAAATAATATAAACAATTGTAAAAATAATTACCGCTATCAATACAGGAATTATAAAGGCACTATTTCTTCCTAGCAAATCATCCATTAGAGCTGACTTGTAGGCTATTATAGCAAAGATACTGTGTGTTACACCTAAAACATATGGTATGCTAAACAAAGCCAAAATTTGTTTGTTAATTATTTTCTTCATCATTTTATTATTATAACCCATTCGATTTAATATCATAAAGTCATCTTTATCCGCCATTATACTAGAAATATTATGGAAGTGAAGTATACTCCCCGTTGCAACAAAAAAGATAATGGTAACGAAGGCAATAAGTAAAAATGTAGAACTATTCGCTTGTGTAATGTCTTTATTTCTTTGATAACTGCTCGCAAAATAAGGGTTATCTTTAAAAAGTGGTACTAGATTTTCATAAACCTCTTTGTTATCTCTCATATTTTGTCCATCAATACTCATTATCGTTTTTTCAGGAAGACCAAATGTCTTTATTTCTTGATAAAGCGTATCTGAAATGATTAATGTAGCCATGCTATTCGCAAATCCAATTGGATTTAGTAACGTTGTCTCTTTGACACTTACTGTTACGTTATCACTAGCTGACAAATTTAAGGTATAGACATTCCCTTTATCAGGGTCGCCTTCCTCTGGCCGATACTTTACTAAAATTGCCTCATCATCTTTTAACGTTTTAATTTTTGTAGCTTTGTTTTGAAGCTCTATAATCTTTCTATAATCTGATTCAGAAATCAAATCAAATCCAGATGCATCCTTAACCTTATATTCAGAAGGTAAAATGGCTGAAGAGGACATTGCTTGTATAATTGTTGTTTCATTATATTTCATATTTTCAACATTATTCGTTCCCTTCACTATTTCAATAGCTTTACTAGCCGTATCTTTATCTTCTACCGGAAATTCTATAGCTGATGGGATTATCCGTTCCGTGGCTGCTACAGGATAATAAACAGAAAGCACAGTAGAAGCGAAAAGAGAAAGTGTACCAGCAGCTAATAGAGTCAATAAGATTAGAGTCTTTGACTTTGTTCGAATTTTATATTTGAAATTTGGCAGGACAATAATATTCATTTCCTTATATAGCCAGTTTTTCCTTTGTTCTAATTTATGAATCGAAAAAGGTAAAAAGGAATGGATAAAAAAGATGGTTCCTATTACTACTGTTAACATAGCTAAAAGTGCCATTGGAGAAAATCCTATCGTTTTCCATAAAGATTCTACCCCTCTAGTAATGTCAAATGCTAATATGTACCCAATAACCATGAATAACAACCCTACAATAGATAGACTCATTCTGACTTTTATTTTCTTTTCTTCGCGCTTTTCCATGCGAACCAAATTTAAGACAGAGCTATTCCGAAGGACAAACCAATTTGACAAATACAATACAATCAAAACAGCCAATACAAATATTACAGTAAAGAGAATCGCGCCATAGTTAAATAATGGGATTGTAGATGTCTCAATTTGCAATTTTAATCCCCTAACAATTACCTTAATAATACCATGGTGAAGAATGGCCCCAAATATGATCCCTGTAAGCAACGAGAATAAACAAATTACTACATTTTCAATGGTTAACAACTTTAACATACTCGATTTTCTGTATCCTAATAGAGAATAGATCCCAAGTTCTTTCGTTCGTCGTTTCAAAAAGAAAGTGTTTGAATAGGACATATAAAATACTACGAAGGCCATAACAAAACCTGCCACTGTTTTTGACATAGTTTCCACTCTACCATCGGATGATATTTTCTCCATAATAATATCATTCATGGCAAAAGAGATGAAGGAGAAAAATACCATTAATACAAAGGCAACCGAAACAAAGTAAAGAGAATAAAAGGAAAAGTTCTTTTTTAAGTTCTTATATGCTATTGTTAATAGACCCATGGATATCAACTCCTATTCGTTGGAAACTTCAATGCTTGTGACTTCTTTTAGAATACCTTCAAGGAACTCTTTTCTAGTTCGATCATCTCTTCTTATTTCCTTAATAATATTTCCATCCCTAAACATAAGGATTCTACTTGAAAAACTAGCAGTATAGGCATCGTGCGTCACCATTAAGATAGTGGTTTGAAGCTCCTCATTCACTTCTCTTAACTTGTGTAATAAGGCTGTTGCAGATTTGGAATCTAATGCACCCGTTGGTTCATCTGCAAACAGAATGGAAGGCTGTTTTATAATAGCCCTTGCTGCAGCTACCCTTTGTTTTTGTCCACCTGAAAGTTGATTTGGGTACTTAGATAGCTGTCCTTTTATTCCGAAACGCTCTGCTAAACTATTTATAGACATTTCAATTTCGTTTGGGGATTTTTTTAATAATGTAAGAGGAACTGAGATATTTTCCTTAACGGTTAAACTATCTAATAAATAATACTCTTGAAAAATAAAACCTAAATTGCTTTTTCTAAAATCAGCCGCCTCCTTTTCATTTAATTTATTGATGTTTACCCCATTAATTACAATATCTCCACTTGTTGGCCTATCAATAGTCGATAAAATGTTTAGTAATGTTGTTTTTCCCGAACCTGAGACCCCCATAATCCCAATAAATTCACCCGATTCAATATCAAGGGATACTTTATTAAGTCCTGCTACCTGATTTTTGTTATAAACCTTTATTACATCTTTGGCCGTTAATAATGCTTTCATGTCCATTGCCCCTTTCATGTTATTTACAGGATTAGTATAAAATTTATTCTTGAAAGAGGCATGAGTAAAAGACGCAATATTTCACCTAAAAACTTATCCCTTAATAACAATCGGATGTATTATTTAACAGACGCTTCCTACATTAATCGATATCACTTTAGGGGAGCATTTGCGTTAGTTTTCCATATTATTTTCACATTGGATTGTAAAAAAACCAGCTTATTTTCATATGCTGAGAAGATAAACTAGGTGTCTTATTTACATGAATCATTTTTAATCTAATTAAAATCAGCCAGTATAAAAATTGTTTTTACTCCACAATATGGCCCGTTTGTGGAACAAGAAGATATCTTGCCTATCTACACCAGGAACTTGTTCAAATTTTTTTTACAAATTATCAAACTTATTTATAAGACATTATTATAAATTATCGAATTTTATTTCAAAACTACTCCAAAAGGTAAATGCGTGTCTTTATCAAATTCATTTGTAATTTTACGGATGCTATCATTAGTGCCTAATAGCCTTTGCATTAAAGAAATAGATAAATCTTCAATATACTGGGCATTCATTTCACAATACATCATAATCTCGAATATCATAATAATCGTGGATATAACTGATATTTCTTGCCTTTGTTTTATGTATTTCTTCTTCTGTTACAATACCCCAATCAACTTCTTTTCGATGCCAATACTCACGTTCAATCTCAAATTTTTCAAGTATTCGCTCTTTTAATAATTCATCCTTCATTTTAATTGTATGAGCTACATCAAATATACTTTGTCCATTATTAATCGTTACTAAAAAAGTCTGTTGTCATCACAATAGGTTCTCCCGTTTTGGGATTGGTAGGATGTTTAATACCTAACTCATCTGCAATGACAATTGTTTCTTCCACAGTGGAAGTAAGGGAAATTGTTCACGAATATCCAGTACTAAATCAGAATATTCAGTGATATAAAAGTAGTTTCGTTCTAAACCTGATAAAAACTCATGTTGCCTATTTGTCCTTATTCCTTTTAAACGAGTTGATCTGATACATCTTGAATTTTTAACCATGGTTTATATTCTGAACCAATACCTGATCCACGGCCTTCTTTTATCCGTTTCTCAACTTTAGATGTTCTTTTTCTTTTTGACATAAAAACACCCCTTTAGACAATTACATCCAAAGGGGTAAAACGGTATGACTTTCTTATAAACGATACATCTTTCTTTTAAATCTACATTACCCGAAAAGGTTAAAACCAAACTTATTCCACCGTAACACTCTTAGCCAAGTTACGTGGTTTATCTACGTCGCAGCCTCTATGAAGTGCTGCATAGTAAGCAATTAATTGTAATGGTACTACAGAGATAAGGGGTGTTAACAGATCGTGCACAGCTGGTACGATGTAGCGGTCGCCATCCATTTCTAAGCCTTTCATCGAAATGATGCATGGGTTTGCTCCGCGAGCTACTACCTCTTTCACGTTACCACGTATGCTTAAGTTAACACTCTCTTGTGTTGCTAATGCGATAATAGGTGTTCCATCTTCAATTAAAGCAATTGTTCCATGCTTTAATTCTCCACCTGCGAATCCTTCTGCTTGGATGTAAGAGATTTCTTTTAGCTTTAAAGAACCTTCAAGGCCAACATAGTAATCAATGCCGCGCCCGATATAGAAAGCATTTCTTGATGTTTCCAGATATTCTCGAGCAATAGCCTCTAACTCTTCTTTATCTTCAAAAACGCCTTCCATGGCATTGGCAATGATACCTAATTCATGAATAAGATCAAAATCTATCTGGTAGCCTTTGCTTCTTGCTGTTACTTCTGCAAGGATAGACAATACAGCCATTTGCGAAGTATAAGCTTTAGTAGAAGCTACTGCAATTTCCGGACCAGCATACAATAATAAGGTGTGGTCAGCTTCACGAGACAATGTGGAGCCTGGTACATTTGTGATAGTTAGAGTTGGATAACCCATTTCCTTCACTTGCACAAGCACAGCACGGCTATCTGCAGTTTCTCCACTTTGTGTAATGAAAATGAACAGTGGTTTTTCAGAAAGCAGCGGCATATTGTAGCCGAACTCACTTGCCACATGAACCTCTACAGGGATTTTTGCTAATTTCTCAATAAATTGCTTCCCAAGAAGACCGGCATGATAAGATGTACCAGCAGCTACAATGTACAGTCGATCGGCAGCTTTCACCGCTTCAATGATCGCTGGATCAATTGTCAACTTTCCATCTTTGTCTTGATATTCCTGAATAATTTTGCGAATAGCTACTGGCTGTTCGTCAATTTCTTTTAGCATATAATGAGGATATGTTCCTTTTTCAATATCACTAGCATCTAGTTCTGCCGTATATGCTTCCCGGGAAATAATCTCTCCCTCTAATGTTTCAATGGTTACCTTGTCTTTTGTCACGATCACAATTTCTTTATCTACTAATTCCACATATTGATCAGTTACTTGAAGCATAGCCATTGCATCACTTGCGATAACATTGAAGCTTTCCCCTAATCCTATCAATAATGGGCTTTTATTTTTTGCTACATATATCATGTCTTTGTTTTGCTCATCTAATAAGGCAAACGCATAAGACCCTTTTAATAATTTTAGTGTTTGAACAAATGCTGCCTTTACATCGCTTCCGGCTTCTACAAAATGTTCAATAAGTTGAACAACGACTTCTGTATCTGTATCACTTTTCAAAGTAACATCAGCAAGGTATTCTTTCTTTAATAAGTCATAGTTCTCAATGACACCATTATGAACAATTGTAAAGCGTTCTGATGCACTTTTATGTGGGTGCGCATTTAATCTGCTTGGCACACCATGGGTTGCCCAGCGTGTATGACCAATTCCAGCAGGTGCAAATACTTCTTCGTCCACAATACTGCGTAGGTCAGCAATTCGTCCTTTTTCTTTAAAAACTTGAACTCCCTCTCCATTGCTTAATGCAATACCAGCTGAGTCATAGCCTCTATATTCTAGTTTCTCTAAACCTTTTAATAAAATCTCTTTCGCATCCTGGTTTCCAATATAACCAACAATTCCGCACATACTTCTTTTCCTCCGTTCTAAGGGAGCAAGAAGTCACTTTTAGGGAACAAACTTGCTCCCTTATCTCTGTTTTTTTGGTTATAAGCTGTAATATACTGCATCTTTTGTACTGCCTAAAGACAGATGAAAACAAAGGCTGTAGATAATACAACTTAAAGATTACGCTTATGATTTTAGCTTGCCCTACTCTTTGTGCATTAAGTTACCTTAATGTTTTAAAGTATGACTTACGATTGGCTAATACAACCGGGAGGCATCCGCCGAAAAATCGATAAACCTCCTCCTCGTCAACTAGTTTCGTGTCGTCCATTACTAGTCCAGGCGCTTCAATTTCCTATAATAATCCCTATCCTCCTTATCAACAGGTTTGCTTTATTCAAAAAGCAATTTAATCATACCCTACCTAGAATCGTTCCGTCAAATACAATCCTATGACAAAATCGTAAATTTTTATTTCATTAACTGAGGTAGGATCCATTCCCGACACGAAAAGCGGAAAAATTAATAGGGTGAAAAACATTCCTTCGAAATGTCTTTCACCCTATTAATGTATTCTATCGTGCTAATTTTGTTCCTAATTGCATAGATATTAATATGAGTTCCTTATGTGTTTAAGCTTATTCTTCTGGTAAACCCATTTCCTCTTTAACAACTTCGGAAATAACATTCACATAAGCTTCACATAATTCCTCTGTTGGAGCCTCCGCCATTACACGTACAAGTGGCTCGGTTCCAGAAGGACGAACTAAAATTCTTCCATTTCCGTTCATATCTTGTTCTACTTTTGCAATTACTTCTTTTACTTTTTCATTATCTGTTACATGAAATTTATCTGTCACTCTAATATTCACTAATTTTTGCGGAAATTTCTTCATTTCTCCTGCAAGCTCCGATAGCTTTTTCTTTGTTACTTTCATAATATTAACTAATTGCAGCCCAGTTAAAAGACCGTCACCTGTTGTATTGTAGTCAAGGAAGATAATATGTCCTGACTGTTCTCCACCAAGGTTATAGCCATTATTACGCATTTCTTCGACTACATAACGGTCTCCAACAGCAGTTGGAATGCTCGTAATTTCGTGTTGTTCTAGTGCTTTATAGAAGCCTAAATTACTCATGACAGTAGAAACAACTGTATTGTTTTTGAGTCTTGCTGTTTCTTTTAAGTATTTTGCACATATATACATAATTTGATCGCCGTCCACGATATCCCCATTTTCATCAATAGCAATCAAACGATCACCATCACCGTCAAAGGCTAACCCAACATCTGCTTCTTTTTCTAGGACAAATTTAGAAAGTGCCTCAGGGTGTGTAGAACCTACGCCATCATTAATATTTAATCCATTCGGTGATGCGCCCATTGTAGAAATATCCGCATCTAAATCTGCAAACAAATGCATTGCTAAGGAAGAAGTTGCTCCATGTGCACAATCTAATGCAATGTGAATGCCTGCAAATTCCTCATCCACTGTTTGTTTTAAGAACTGCAGATACTTTTGACCACCTTCAAAATAGTCATCAACCTGACCAAGATCTGCACCCGTTGGTCTAGGTAACGTATCTTCTGCTTGATCAATCAGTGCTTCAATTTCTAACTCTTGCTCATCCGATAGTTTAAAACCATCAGGACCAAAAAATTTAATCCCATTATCTGCGACCGGGTTATGCGATGCAGAAATCATTACTCCCGCCTGTGCTCCTAATGCCTTAGTTAAATAGGATACACCTGGTGTAGAGATAACACCTAAGCGCATTACTTCTGCACCAATGGAAAGCAATCCTGCTACAAGCGCTCCTTCCAGCATATGTCCGGAAATACGAGTATCTCGTCCGATTAATACCTTTGGTCTGTCGTGGTCTTTTGTTAGGACGAAACCACCATATCTTCCTAGCTTAAACGCTATTTCTGGTGTTAGTTCACTATTTGCCACACCTCGTACTCCGTCCGTACCGAAATATTTACCCATTTCTATATCGCTCCTTCTAACTAGTATAGATCACGTTTTATGTTAAGCCTCTTTATTTGTAATAGACACACTCGCCGTATTTGTAGCTAGTTCCCAATCTATATTGTCAGGTCCATTTACTTTAATAGGGACTTCGTGCTCCCCATCATCCATTCCTGTTAAATCTATATAGAGATTAAAATCAGAGACACTTAATTCCCTTACCCTATTTTGCTCCCCAGAAATCCGAAGACTTGTACTACTACTTTTAGGTTTAGCAATGGTTGCCTCTAAATCGCTATTTAAACCTTTAATAGTAATAGGTACATTGCTTAACATTCTTGTTTCTGTTTTTTCTGTCGTCACAGCTTCCTCTGAATCCTGATTCGCCTGCTCATCATCCTCTTTCTGTTCTTGTTCTTGCTCTTGCTGGGCGGCTGTTACCTTTACTGTAACCTTTACAAGCTCTGGATCAACAGATGTTACCCCATTGGATATAATGACAGGTAATGTTAATTCTTCATCTTTTTCTATTTTACTTAGGTCAACTTCAACTCTTGTGCTTTCCACATCTTTTAAAACATCTTCTGGACCAGTGATAGTTGCTTCCTTTTTATCCAAAGTTATCGAGTCAATGGTTATACCATCCTTTGGCTTACCTTGTTCCACTATTTTTATAGGTACTGTTTTACTCGTTCTTTTTACAGGAATATTCACTTCTACTATTTCTGGTTCCACTTGCACATTTAATTTATTTAAACTACCATCCAATACAGAAACCTTCGCCTGTTGGCTTACAGCCTCATTTGTATTTCCATCAAGATTTACATTTGCCTTTACATAGGCAATTTTTTCAATCTCATCTTTTGCTCCTGTAACCTTAACTGTTTTCGGCTCAATTTTCGGTGTTCCAGCAGCGTATCCTTTCGCAAGAGCGTTACTGCTAAATTCTGCTTCTACATTAAATTCTTGAGTAACCTTTTCTTTTACCGTGACTTTTATCGTTTCAGGATCAATCGATGCCTTAATTTTATCAGATAAGTCCTTTATTTGAAGGGGAACGGTCTTACTTCCTAAATTAGCATTTGCTAAATTCACATATACCTCAAAATCCTTTTTCAATTTAGCCTGCTGTATATGAACCGTTGGACCTCTTAAAGTAACGGTAACAGTTTTCGGTATCCCTGTAACAACTACATTTTCAGTATCATAATAGGCTGTTACTGGGATATCCTCTAAAATAACGGTTTCTGAATCACCTGGAACATTTACATCTGTTGAACTTTCATTGGGATCATATGCATAGGAAAAAAGTAAAAGAGCAAAAGCTAAGGATAAAACTTTTGTAAACCAATTTTTCCCTATTACATTATTAAACAATTTACTCATTTTTCTTCCCCTTCCAGCTCCACTTACTTGACGTGGTTTGTTTGGTAGAAGGTGTTATCAAGGCACTAGATAACATTTCTCTAAATGCATCTAATTTTAATTCTCTGTGCAAATCACCGTTTTTCGTTATCGAGATTGCACCCGTTTCCTCTGAAACAACGACGGTTAAGCTGTCTGTTACTTCACTAATGCCCAGTGCCGCTCTATGTCTAGTTCCCAGCTCTTTTGAAATAAAGGGACTTTCCGATAGAGGAAGGTAACATGCGGCTGCGGCAATATTTGTTTTTTGTATAATAACGGCTCCATCATGCAGTGGAGTATTCGGAATAAAAATATTAATTAATAGCTCTGCAGATATCTTTGAATCAAGCGCAATACCTGTTTCTATGTAATCACTCATTCCTGTTTCTCTTTCAATTGTGATTAACGCACCAATTCTTCGTTTAGCCATATAGTCTACTGCTTTTACAATCGATTCCACTAACTGGGCTTGGAGTTCATGTTCCTGAACAACGGATCGTGAAAAAAACTTCCCTCGCCCCAATTGTT
The DNA here is from genome assembly GCF_038006285.1 of Niallia sp. FSL W8-0177. NCBI lineage: Bacteria > Bacillati > Bacillota > Bacilli > Caryophanales > Bacillaceae > Niallia > Niallia sp. FSL W8-0177. The sequence continues at coordinate 4,433,065 of NZ_JBBOUX010000001.1, read as the reverse complement.
CGAGAGCTCTTCTTAATTCTCCCTGGAAAATAATAATAAGGGCTAAAGCACCCCACTGTATTACCTGCTGCATCATCCAGCTTAATGTTTGTAGTTGGAAATATTCACTTAACATTTTAATAATTAAAATAACAAATATTCCATTCAACAATTGTACCGCTTTTGTCCCGCGGATAATTGTAATAATCTTATAAATGACATACCAAACAAGGATAATGTCTACTGTATTCGCTAAATATTTTAAAAAAGGGAAATCTGCAAACGACATTTTCCTTCCTCCAAAGTATATATTTCAAAAGTGACGCTTTAGAAGATTTTTCCCTAACTCAAATATGTCAGGAGAAAACCTACAATTATCATATTATAACACAATTCCAATTAATACAAAGAAAAGCATAACCAACAATCTTGAAAACAATTAGATTGTCCATATCACTAGTATATGTGTCTCGATTGTATTTAAGCCCTATTTTTACTCGAAAGAAAAATACATATAAAACTAAATAAAAAAACCTGCAATTTAAAATTAAATTGCAGGAAGGCTATTTTTTTGGGTATTATCCTCATCACTAAATACCCCTGTAATATCCGTTACAGTTTTCTTTATATGGTACCATAACCAATCAAATATTTCATTTACCTCTTTAATATCACCGGTTACTTGGTTAGCAGAAGCCATATACTTCTTACCATTGATTACTGTTACATTCCCTTCAACTTGTCCCTCTATTTTAATATCTCCATTACGAACGATCACATCACCTTTTACTGTCTCTCCCTCTGGCACAATAGCGGTATTATTTTCTACTATTATATTTGGCTGTTTCGAAACAGAAAACTGATGGTCCTCATTCCATGACGACATTAGACTCGATATCATTAATATAAGGAAAAGGGAAGCAGCAGCAAGCATAGGATGGTGACGAAGCCATCGTTTCACTCTTACTTGCTTCTTTTCTTCCGGCAATTTAGCTAGTATATTTTCTGCAAAGTTCATTGGAGCTTGGATGTGAGACGTACTTTGGACCAGCGCAATAGTTTTTTTCAATTCATGAAAATGAGTTGCACATTCTTCACACTGATCTAAATGCTTTTTTAATTCTTTTAAATTCTCTTCTTCTATTTCTTCATCAAGATATTGATGCATATAGGTAATAATCTTTGTTGAACAAGTCATATTATTTTCACCTTCTTTATCAGACATACCGTAATTGTTTTCTCAACGCTTCTCTTCCCCTGTGAATACGCGTTTTAACTGTTCCTAAAGGAAGCTCCAGAATTTCACTTATCTCATTCAAAGAAAGTTCTTCGATATATTTTAAAACGATGACTGCTCGATACTTTTCAGGAAGTTTGGAGATTTCCCTTTGTATCATTGCTTGTAGCTCCATACTCTCTACATCCTCCTCAGGCAATTTTCCATCCGAGGAAATTTGTGAGTACATATTTAAGCCGTCTGTTCCTGGAACCTCTGCATCAAGATAATAATCTGGTTTCCTCTTTCTTATACGGTCAATGCATAGGTTTGTCGCAATACGATATAGCCATGTTGAAAACTTATATTCCATATTATAGCGATGAACATTCACATATGCACGAATAAAAGCCTCTTGTGCTATATCCTCTGCTTCATGCCTATTCCCCAACATCCGATAACAAATTTGAAACACTTTATCTTTATATAGTTCGATTATGTCACCAAATGCATTTTTATCCCCTTTTAAAACTTGTTGAATCCTTTTTTTTACTAATGCTTCCATCTATTTACCTCCGCTCTAGTGCGGCTAATCGATTTACGAATCGACAGCAGGAAAGGTTTCATTTTTTCTTTAAAAATTTTTTATTATGTATAAAAAAATAATATTCTCACTTATATGTAGTGAAAAATCTCCCTATTATGCACATCTATCTTTTTTAGGATACTCATTCTTATTTTAACAAATAATGCCACATAATGTTTAAAATTTTTAGAATTGGTTATAAAAAAAGTAATAATATGCTAAAATCAAGACAAGCAACATTTGAATTTACTACGGCTATATAGATTAGGAAGAAATCATAAAAACATATAGAGGGTGAAGCAAATGAGTGATAGAAAATTATTAAAAGACATTGAAGAACATCGTGAAATGATGATCTATTTGGCAAACAACACTTCTTTTTCGCACCCAAAAGTTGTTGACATAAGTACAAAATTAGATTTGTTATTAAATAAATATGAAAAAATATGTAGTCAGCTATCTGTAAAATAATAAGGATTGTTTTGTCCTGACTTCCAATCCAATTATCATATGAAAAGCAGTGCACATCCATGCCTGCTTTTTAGCTTTGTTACCTTTTTTAATTTTATAGTAATTTTTCTCCAAATAGGGAACCCATTAATGCTACAGCTAATGAGGCAGTCTTGTTTCTTTCATCTAATATCGGGTTAACTTCTACAAATTCAGCGGAAGTAATAAGTCCTGATTCCGCTAACATTTCCATAGCTAAATGACTCTCCCTATAACTTATTCCCCCAGGAACTGGTGTTCCAACTCCTGGTGCATCATTTGGATCTAATCCATCTAAGTCCAGAGACAAGTGTACCCCATCTGTTTTTTCCTTTAAGTAATCAATCGTACTCTCCATCACCTTCGTCATTCCTAGTCGATCAATTTCATGCATAGTAAAAACCTTGATTCCTAATTCTTTTATAAGCCTGCGCTCACCTTCATCCAAAGATCTAGCCCCTATTATAACTACATGCTCTGGTTTTATTTTAGGAGAGGCTCCTAATATATTGGTCAATAGCTCATGCCCATATCCTAAACTTACAGCCAGTGGCATGCCATGAATATTCCCTGATGGAGAGGTTTCTGCCGTATTTAAATCTCCATGTGCATCATACCAAATGACCCCTAAATTTGTGTAATGCTTAGATACTCCAGCAAGTGTCCCAATTGCTATACTATGGTCTCCGCCTAATATAAGAGGAAATGACTTTGATTGAATGATCTTATCAACCATTTCTGCAAGCATTAGATTTTTTTCTGCTATTAAGTGAAGATTTCTAAGATTGCTTTGAACATCTATTATGGTTTCTGGTCTTCCTACTGATATATCTCCCCAATCTTCAATAGAAGAAAATAGCTTTGATAATCTTTCAAAAACACCTGCATAGCGGATTGCACTTGGCCCCATATCTACTCCTCTGCGCATTTGTCCAAGATCCATCGGCATTCCAATAATAGTCAGCTTTCTCATGAAAATCCTCCCCATCTCTCCAGCTATATTTTTCTTTTATTGTACCTTCTCCCGAAACAATGACTCAACTCAACATCTTTATGTATATATATGCGAATATGCTATAAATCCTCAAGGGGAAATAACAAGAATGCCATGTTTAAAAGCACAAAAAAACCAAACACAATCGTGTTTGGTTTAAAGATGAGCCATGGAGGATTCGAACCTCCGACCCTCTGATTAAAAGTCAGATGCTCTACCGACTGAGCTAATGGCTCGTTGGCTGGGCTAGCTGGATTCGAACCAACGAATGACGGAGTCAAAGTCCGTTGCCTTACCGCTTGGCTATAGCCCAAAAATATAAAAAGGACATATAATTAATATTGTCCAATGATAAATGGTGGAGGGGGACGGATTCGAACCGCCGAACCCGAAGGAGCGGATTTACAGTCCGCCGCGTTTAGCCACTTCGCTACCCCTCCGATATTCAAACTAATGACAATTAAAAAAGTGGTGCCGGCTAGAGGACTTGAACCCCCAACCTACTGATTACAAGTCAGTTGCTCTACCAATTGAGCTAAACCGGCAATAAATTTATAAACTTTTAAAAATTAATGGTGGAGGATGACGGGATCGAACCGCCGACCCTCTGCTTGTAAGGCAGATGCTCTCCCAGCTGAGCTAATCCTCCAAATGGTGACCCATACGGGATTCGAACCCGTGTTACCGCCGTGAAAGGGCGGTGTCTTAACCGCTTGACCAATGGGCCGTATTTATTTTCGTAAGCTTCCAACCGGGCTCGAACCGGTGACCTCTTCCTTACCATGGAAGTGCTCTACCTGCTGAGCTATGGAAGCACTTTGGCTAACATATAATTAAAAATAATGGCTCCGCAGGTAGGACTCGAACCTACGACCGTTCGGTTAACAGCCGAATGCTCTACCACTGAGCTACTGCGGAATAATGGTATGCCTGGCGACGTCCTACTCTCACAGGGGGAGAACCCCCAACTACCATCGGCGCTGAGAAGCTTAACTTCCGTGTTCGGTATGGGAACGGGTGTGACCTTCTCGCTATCGCCACCAGACTTATTTTATCAGACATGTATTATTATACATGTTTTAGATATTTTTTCAAGTTTAATTTCGAAAAATTATTCCCTGAAAACTAGATTATGAAGTAAAGAAAGAATGAGTAATCATATTGTCCAGCTCCAACGCCATAAACAGGCATTTCCGCTTTTCATTTTAGTTAAGTCCTCGATCTATTAGTATCAGTCAGCTCCACATGTCGCCACGCTTCCACCTCTGACCTATCAACCTGATCATCTTTCAGGGATCTTACTAGCTTACGCTATGGGAAATCTCATCTTGAGGGGGGCTTCATGCTTAGATGCTTTCAGCACTTATCCCTTCCGCACATAGCTACCCAGCGATGCCTTTGGCAAGACAACTGGTACACCAGCGGTGCGTCCATCCCGGTCCTCTCGTACTAAGGACAGCTCCTCTCAAATTTCCTACGCCCACGACGGATAGGGACCGAACTGTCTCACGACGTTCTGAACCCAGCTCGCGTACCGCTTTAATGGGCGAACAGCCCAACCCTTGGGACCGACTACAGCCCCAGGATGCGATGAGCCGACATCGAGGTGCCAAACCTCCCCGTCGATGTGGACTCTTGGGGGAGATAAGCCTGTTATCCCCGGGGTAGCTTTTATCCGTTGAGCGATGGCCCTTCCATGCGGAACCACCGGATCACTAAGCCCGACTTTCGTCCCTGCTCGACTTGTAGGTCTCGCAGTCAAGCTCCCTTGTGCCTTTACACTCTACGAATGATTTCCAACCATTCTGAGGGAACCTTTGGGCGCCTCCGTTACTTTTTAGGAGGCGACCGCCCCAGTCAAACTGCCCACCTGACACTGTCTCCCACCCCGATCAGGGGTGCGGGTTAGAATGTCAATACAGCCAGGGTAGTATCCCACCAATGCCTCCACCGAAGCTAGCGCTCCGGCTTCCAAGGCTCCTACCTATCCTGTACAAGCTGTACCAAAATTCAATATCAGGCTGCAGTAAAGCTCCACGGGGTCTTTCCGTCCTGTCGCGGGTAACCTGCATCTTCACAGGTACTATAATTTCACCGAGTCTCTCGTTGAGACAGTGCCCAGATCGTTACACCTTTCGTGCGGGTCGGAACTTACCCGACAAGGAATTTCGCTACCTTAGGACCGTTATAGTTACGGCCGCCGTTTACTGGGGCTTCAATTCAGAGCTTCGCACTAACGTGCTAACCCCTCCTCTTAACCTTCCAGCACCGGGCAGGTGTCAGCCCCTATACTTCGCCTTGCGGCTTCGCAGAGACCTGTGTTTTTGCTAAACAGTCGCCTGGGCCTATTCACTGCGGCTCTCGCAGGCTTGCACCCGCAAGAGCACCCCTTCTCCCGAAGTTACGGGGTCATTTTGCCGAGTTCCTTAACGAGAGTTCTCTCGCTCACCTTAGGATTCTCTCCTCGCCTACCTGTGTCGGTTTGCGGTACGGGCACCCTAAATCTCGCTAGAGGCTTTTCTTGGCAGTGTGGAATCAGGAACTTCGGTACTATATTTCCCTCGCCGTCACAGCTCCGCTTATGTGGTAATGGGATTTGCCTCATTACCAGCCTAACTGCTTGGACGTGCTAATCCAACAGCACGCTTACCCTATCCTCCTGCGTCCCCCCATTGCTCAAACGATTTAAAGGTGGTACAGGAATATCAACCTGTTGTCCATCGCCTACGCTTTTCAGCCTCGGCTTAGGTCCCGACTAACCCTGAGCGGACGAGCCTTCCTCAGGAAACCTTAGGCATTCGGTGGATGAGATTCTCACTCATCTTTCGCTACTCATACCGGCATTCTCACTTCTAAGCGCTCCACCAGTCCTTACGGTCTAGCTTCAACGCCCTTAGAACGCTCTCCTACCACTGACATCAAAGATGTCAATCCACAGCTTCGGTGATACGTTTAGCCCCGGTACATTTTCGGCGCAGAGTCACTCGACCAGTGAGCTATTACGCACTCTTTAAATGGTGGCTGCTTCTAAGCCAACATCCTGGTTGTCTAAGCAACTCCACATCCTTTTCCACTTAACGTATACTTTGGGACCTTAGCTGGTGGTCTGGGCTGTTTCCCTCTTGACCACGGATCTTATCACTCGTAGTCTGACTCCCAAGAATAAGTATTTGGCATTCGGAGTTTGTCTGAATTCGGTAACCCGATGGGGGCCCCTAGTCCAAACAGTGCTCTACCTCCAATACTCTAAATCTTGAGGCTAGCCCTAAAGCTATTTCGGAGAGAACCAGCTATCTCCAAGTTCGATTGGAATTTCTCCGCTACCCACACCTCATCCCCGCACTTTTCAACGTGCGTGGGTTCGGGCCTCCATCCAGTGTTACCTGGACTTCACCCTGGACATGGGTAGATCACCTGGTTTCGGGTCTACAACCACATACTATTTCGCCCTATTCAGACTCGCTTTCGCTGCGGCTCCGTCTCTTCAACTTAACCTCGCATGTAATCGTAACTCGCCGGTTCATTCTACAAAAGGCACGCTATCACCCATAAAAGGGCTCTAACTACTTGTAGGCACACGGTTTCAGGATCTATTTCACTCCCCTTCCGGGGTGCTTTTCACCTTTCCCTCACGGTACTGGTTCACTATCGGTCACTAGGGAGTATTTAGCCTTGGGAGATGGTCCTCCCTGCTTCCGACGGGATTTCTCGTGTCCCGCCGTACTCAGGATACACTCAAGAGGGAACGAAGTTTCGACTACAGGGTTTTTACCTTCTACGACTGACCTTTCCAGATCGATTCGTCTACCCCGTTCCTTTGTAACTCCATATAGAGTGTCCTACAACCCCAAGAGGCAAGCCTCTTGGTTTGGGCTAATCCCGTTTCGCTCGCCGCTACTCAGGGAATCGCGTTTGCTTTCTCTTCCTCCGGGTACTTAGATGTTTCAGTTCCCCGGGTCTGCCTTCAGTACCCTATGTATTCAGGTAAAGATTCTATCCCATTACGGATAGAGGGTTTCCCCATTCGGAAATCTCTGGATCAAAGCTTACTTACAGCTCCCCAAAGCATATCGGTGTTAATCCCGTCCTTCATCGGCTCCTAGTGCCAAGGCATCCACCGTGCGCCCTTTCTAACTTAACTTAGTTTCGACCAAAGATAAGCGGCGTATCTCTTCGTCAGCTTCTTCACTCTGCTCCTCACGTACTGTCGTACGCTCTGGTGCTCGTTCGGTCGCTTCCTTGACCTACTTGCTTCTCTTTGCTCTCCAATCTTTGAAGGAGTATTCGTTTAATACGACTACTTTCCAAAGAAGTAATTCTCTAAAATAGAGAATCTAAGATGGCGATTACTCGGTTTCTTTCTTGGTTCTTACATAATCTAGTTTTCAAGGAACAATTTCGGCTAAAGATAAACTTCGCATCTCTTCGTCAGCTTCTCCGCTCTGCTCCTCACGTACTGTCGTACGCTCCGGTGCTCGCGCATTCGCTTCCTTGATCTACTTGTTTCTCTTTACCCTCAAACTTATTACTGTTTTGAGGAATTGCTCCCTCAAAACTGAACAACAAATCGTCAACAATCTTTGATGGAATATAAATTCCATTTTCCTTAGAAAGGAGGTGATCCAGCCGCACCTTCCGATACGGCTACCTTGTTACGACTTCACCCCAATCATCTATCCCACCTTAGGCGGCTGGCTCCAAAAGGTTACCCCACCGACTTCGGGTGTTACAAACTCTCGTGGTGTGACGGGCGGTGTGTACAAGGCCCGGGAACGTATTCACCGCGGCATGCTGATCCGCGATTACTAGCGATTCCAGCTTCATGTAGGCGAGTTGCAGCCTACAATCCGAACTGAGAATGGTTTTATGGGATTTGCTCGACCTCGCGGTTTTGCTGCCCTTTGTACCATCCATTGTAGCACGTGTGTAGCCCAGGTCATAAGGGGCATGATGATTTGACGTCATCCCCACCTTCCTCCGGTTTGTCACCGGCAGTCACCTTAGAGTGCCCAACTGAATGCTGGCAACTAAGATCAAGGGTTGCGCTCGTTGCGGGACTTAACCCAACATCTCACGACACGAGCTGACGACAACCATGCACCACCTGTCACTCTGTCCCCCGAAGGGGAACGTCCTATCTCTAGGAGTGTCAGAGGATGTCAAGACCTGGTAAGGTTCTTCGCGTTGCTTCGAATTAAACCACATGCTCCACCGCTTGTGCGGGCCCCCGTCAATTCCTTTGAGTTTCAGCCTTGCGGCCGTACTCCCCAGGCGGAGTGCTTAATGCGTTTGCTGCAGCACTAAAGGGCGGAAACCCTCTAACACTTAGCACTCATCGTTTACGGCGTGGACTACCAGGGTATCTAATCCTGTTTGCTCCCCACGCTTTCGCGCCTCAGCGTCAGTTACAGACCAAAGAGTCGCCTTCGCCACTGGTGTTCCTCCACATCTCTACGCATTTCACCGCTACACGTGGAATTCCACTCTTCTCTTCTGCACTCAAGTCCCCCAGTTTCCAATGACCCTCCACGGTTGAGCCGTGGGCTTTCACATCAGACTTAAAGGACCGCCTGCGCGCGCTTTACGCCCAATAATTCCGGACAACGCTTGCCACCTACGTATTACCGCGGCTGCTGGCACGTAGTTAGCCGTGGCTTTCTGGTTAGGTACCGTCAAGGTACAAGCAGTTACTCTTGTACTTGTTCTTCCCTAACAACAGAGTTTTACGATCCGAAAACCTTCATCACTCACGCGGCGTTGCTCCGTCAGACTTTCGTCCATTGCGGAAGATTCCCTACTGCTGCCTCCCGTAGGAGTCTGGGCCGTGTCTCAGTCCCAGTGTGGCCGATCACCCTCTCAGGTCGGCTACGCATCGTCGCCTTGGTGAGCCGTTACCTCACCAACTAGCTAATGCGCCGCGGGCCCATCTGTAAGTGACAGCGTAAACCGTCTTTCAGCTTTTCCTCATGAGAGAAAAAGGATTATCCGGTATTAGCTCCGGTTTCCCGAAGTTATCCCAGTCTTACAGGCAGGTTGCCCACGTGTTACTCACCCGTCCGCCGCTAACTTTAAAAGCAAGCTTTTAAAGTCCGCTCGACTTGCATGTATTAGGCACGCCGCCAGCGTTCGTCCTGAGCCAGGATCAAACTCTCCAATAAAGAGTTGATTAGCTCATTGCTAAACTCTAGCTTTTTGTTACTTTTTGTTCTATAACGCTAGTTATAAAACGATTATTGTTGACGTTTGTTTGTTCAGTTTTCAAAGAGCAATTGGTTGGCCGCTCAATAAGCGACTTTATTAATTTAACACATCCAAACTTAAGAGTCAACTACTTTTTTTATTTTCTTATTCGTTGATTTCTTTTGTCGAAGTGACGTTTATTAATATACCAAGATAACTATTATTCGTCAACAGTTTTTTCACATTTTATATTTTTTCATCTAATAGCTTACTTTCTGGCAGGATATATGCTAGACATTCCTTAGGGGAAGCCACTCTTTTAAGCAATACAAATAAATTCTTATACCTTTTAATCATCGCTTTCTTCACAGCAAGATCAATTCTTTTATCTCCTAAATCCAATAATATTTCATCCAATTCCCTTTTAATTAGATATTCAATCTCTTTTATTTCCTTTTTATTTAATAATAATCCAATCATCACTAATCCTCCTGCTGCATCCATATTTTGGTCTCTGTATTATGTACTAATTTTTCTTTTTTTATAAAAGTTTTTGTCATGATTTTTTTCTTTTCTACATAAGTATGAGACGAGCAGTAAAGTGGACGAGGTGACAAACAGATGAATTTTTTCTATGTTCTTAACAGTAAATCCTTAAAACAAATGGCATTGATAGTTGTAGTATCCTTCTTCACAGCCTGGTTTTTGTATGTGGAAAACATTGTTCAAATCCCTGTATTTTCTTCTAAGGATGGACCAAAGGCTGTTTATAAAGGGGAGAAAGGAGTTGCGCTCACCTTTAATATTGGATGGGGCGACAAAAGAGCAGAACCAATTCTTGATATTTTGAAAGAAAAGAAAGTGAACGCAACATTTTTTCTTGCTGGTTCTTGGGCAGAAAGGCATCCTGAATTAGTCAGTAGAATGGTAAAGGAAGGTCACGAAATTGGAATACTAGGTTATGACTATGTTGACTATTCTGAAGTAAAAGAAGAAAAAATTCGCCAAGATATATCTAAAGCAAAAACGGCATTTCAAAAATTAAAAGTAGAAAATATTTTATTAGCTAGAGCCCCAACCGGTCATTTCAGCCAATCTACTTTGACTATTGCAGACCAATATGATTACACATTAGTACACTGGAGTATTGACTCTAAGGATTGGACCAATCCCGGATCACAACAAATCATCAAAAAAGCTACTTCAGCTAAAAAGGGGGACATCGTTTTATTACATGCTTCTGATTCTGCTAAACAAACTGCAAAAGCCCTACCAGAAATTATAGGGAAATTACAAAAAAAGAACTTAAAGTTTGTTACTGTTTCAGAAATGATTTCCAACGCTGATTCCAAATCGAAGGAAGTACATTAAAGCAAAAAAGCTGTGTCCTAATTAGAGGTAATCGATTGAATAAAGATCGAAAAAACTCTTTTAGGGCCAGTTTTTTCTTTCTTATTCCATTATCTTTTGCTTACCATCAGGAATAAAAATTCAAAAAGAATCCATTCTACTTAATAGATATCTTTAATGAAAGAGGTAATTATCATGCTAAAAAAAGGGATTACCCTCCTGCTAGTCATTTCTTTATTAAGTGGATGCTCAGAAAGTGAAAATTCTCAACAAATGGACTATGATCAAACGAAGAAAATGGTTGTGGATATATTAAAAACAGACGAAGGGAAAAAAGCTATTCGTGAAGTAATGAACGATGAAGAAATAAAGCAAAACCTGGTTATGAATGAAAAGGCAGTAACAAATACAATAGAAAAAACACTCGTTTCTGACAAGGCAGCTGAATTCTGGCAAAAAAAATTCAAGGATCCTGAATTTGCTGAAACAATGGCAAAAAGCATGAAATCCGAAAATGAAAAATTGATCAAAGACCTGATGAAGGACCCGGGATATCGGAAGATGATGGTCGAGTTGCTGCAAGATCCTTCACTAGAATCAGAAATGAAGAACATTTTAAAAAGTACAGAATATAGAGAGCATGTGGAACAAATCCTCCAAGAAACAATGGAAACACCTGAATTCAAATCTAAATTTAAAGAATTACTAGATAAAGCTGCGAAAGAAGCCTCTTCCTCTTTATTATCAGAAGAAAATAAAATATAAAAAGAGGTGCCTTCAAAGGAAGGTACCTCTTTTTACTATCAGAAGTTAGTTTTCTACTCTATCCGCTGCCATCTCTAAGACTTCTACTATTTGTTCAGCAATCTCCTTATATCTTTCACCAATAGGATGTGTTTCTTTATAGACGGATGGAGCAAAATCTTCTTCATTCCAATCTGGCTGCCCCAATGGCAGTTCTCCGAGTAAGGGTACCTCTAAATCCTTTGCTAATTTCGTTCCTCCACCCTTGCCAAACACATATTCCTTTTCCCCTGTTAAACGACTTTCAAAATAAGACATATTTTCTATGACACCTAATATCTCATGTTCTGTTCTTAATGCCATCGCCCCAGCACGCGCTGCAACAAACGCAGCAGTTGGATGAGGTGTTGTTACAATAATTTCTTTACTTGTTGGCAGCATAGAGTGGACATCTAAAGCCACATCACCTGTTCCTGGTGGTAAATCTAATAGGAGATAATCAAGTTCTCCCCATTCTACTTCATCCATAAAGCTTGTCAGCATTTTACCAAGCATTGGACCTCTCCAGATAATAGGGGTATTATCTTCAACAAAGAATCCCATCGAAATAACTTTAACCCCAAAACGCTCAACCGGAATAATACGCTCCTTTATTACTTCTGGTCTATTCGTGATTCCCATCATATCTGGGACACTAAAACCATATATATCAGCATCTAATAACCCAACTTTTTTTCCCATCCTTGCTAAAGAGACAGCTAAGTTCACAGAAACCGTTGATTTTCCTACTCCACCTTTCCCACTAGCAATGGCAATATAAATTGGCTTCTTATCTTCAGATTCTGTTTCCTTTATTATTTCCTCTACAAGCGCACTAGATAATTCGGTAAAGCGTAACCCAACACTCTCTACCCCTCTTTCTTTAAGCGCGCTGACAATTTGATTTTGCAACTCGATTTGATAGGCTGAGCCTAACTTTGCTACAGCCACCTTTAAACTGGCATGCCCTTTTTCTTCATTCCATTTGACATCTTTCACTGCGCTCAGTTCAAGCAATGATTTATGTAAAAAAGGATCGATCATATTCTCCACTATCTTCTCGATTTCTTCTTTTGTTATCATGACGCAATCCCCTTTCCTATTTTTACTATCAGTATAGCACAAAAATAGTTATCGTTTACATTCTGAAGATTCAAACGTTATTACTAGCATTTATTTCCCGGGAATAGATAAAATCGATAAAAATAAGAATAGAGACATCATAAGTCTCTATTCTTGAATTTCAAGTTCCTCTTCATTTGTAAAAAAGCGATTAACCCCTTTATAAATAGATGCTGCAATTTTCTCCTGATAATCTTCCTTCATAAGATTTGCCTTTTCTTGTGGATTCGATAAGAAACCTACCTCCACTAGCACTCCTGGTCTCTCGGCATATTTAAGTATGTATACACTCTCCAGCGTTTTTGCCTTCCGGGTAGTATTCTCTAAGTTATCAATTAATTCGTCTTGAATAAACTTAGCAGCTCTATCATTTCCTTCTTGCTTAGAAGAATAGAAGGTTTGTGCTCCACTCCATTTCGATGAAGGGATAGCATTTAAATGAATACTCAAGAATAAATCCGCATCCGATTTATTGATAATGCTTATTCTTTCTTTTAAATCCTCAACTTTTCGATTGCGATAGCCTTTCGTACTTTCACTAGCCAAATCCTTATCTATTTCTCTTGTCATGATGACTAACGCTCCTTGCTCTTGCAGATAATCTCGAAGCTTTAAGGAAACGCTTAAGGCGATATCCTTTTCCAATACCTCCTTATCCCCTGCACCACCATCAGGCCCGCCGTGTCCAGGATCAATAATGATTACTTTTCCGGTTAATGGCAAATTCCAGGCATCCCATGAATCATCATTTGAGAAATCAAATTGCAAAATAAAGAAAAGGAGTGCTAGTCCTAGGATATATATGCTTATTTTCCACTTTTTATTCACAGTTAACCTCATTCCCCCCTGTGCCCGTCCTTATTCATACTATATGGAGGAATATGAGGTTTTAGAACAGCAAGTCCTCCTTTCAGGCCATAACAAAAAGATGGCATCTTCATGCCATCTTTCAATGTAAGCGAAGCTTTCTTCTCTTATTCGCTTTCGTATAACCTTCCAGCCACCATTCATCAACAAATTGTTCGCATAAATAGTATAGGGATTCATTTTTATTGCTTTCCTCACTGCCCCAATAAAGAAGAAAATGGTAAAGTGTTTCTTTTAAATGAACATCTTCTTCCTTGCATCTATTTTTTATAGCTTGAACTTCTTCGCCATATTCACTAAATTTACTGTAATTCGCTCCTAAAAGAAAGGCCTCTATTGCTACATCATAACAAGCCTCTTCGATTCCATTGTTCATTAAGATACTAGAAGTTAGGTTAGAGGAGCCAAAATAGTGAGCTACCTTTTCTTTTAATTCTTTAAGGGATATTTCCCTAAGAACCGCTCTTTCATATTTTATTTGTTTCTCGCGTTTTCTTATATCAAAGCTTGTAATGACTGCCAATTGATTTCACCTCTTGCTGTTATTTTTCAACCAACAAGATGAGACCATACTAGTCTAACAAACCTTTTAGCATCCAATTAAAAGAATAGTTGCTATTTCAGTGCTTTCTTACCATTTTCACCTTCGTTGCTCTCTACATAATCTTCTACATGTATGTCACTCATTCGCTTATTATACCAATGATAAAATTCACTAGCATCTGACGCTGGAACATCGGTTAAATCCGTTTGCTCAATCGGCTGTGATCGATTAATGAATTCAATAGTGGCAAGACCCAAATTCCTCTGTAACCGGGATCTCTTCACATTAACTTCCATAACCTTTGCTCTTTTTGTCAAAATTAATGTTGATTGCAGGCTCCCCTTCTTCACTTGAATAAATTCTTCATGTTGGATGTACCTGCTATTAAAGTAATCCCATACTCTCAACAAATAAATCAAAATAAACAATAATATCGCCATATACCATATCTCTGGCTTCCAATAGACAAGACCAATTGCTACGATTATCCCAAAATAACTAGGTCTAAGCAGTCTGGCATATAGAGCTTTCTTAGGCAGCTTCTTCATTTGCTTTTTCAACCGATACGCCGGCAGAATCTTTTCTATAATTTCATATGCTTGGTCCACTGGCATATATGGGAACAAGGAGTTTACCTCCAAATCTTCATCCCCGATATCCCCGGCACTCACTAATTTCACCTCAGCTATTTTCAAAAGTCTTTGCATTGGAAGTTGGATCACTTTCACTGCCTGCACTTTCTCCTTTTGAATGGAAAAGGACGTTTCTGAGACTAATCCTTTTTTTATATAAATCTTATCCTTATCAGAGGTTATTTGAAAACGGCCATATTTCCAGAAAGTCACACCAAGACCAAATAGCACCCCTATAATCAGAAGAGCAATGCATACGCCGACTATCATCCAGATATGATCCAATAGATAAGTAAGAACCTTACTTGTCTCCACTTCCATTTGAAAGATTGAATCTATATTGGAGAAAAAAGATATTAATAATGGAATTAACGCTAAAAAGCTCAAAGAAGAAAAAGAAGCCCTCACTAAGTCTCTTCTTGTTACCTGAAAATGAACCGTTCTTTCGCTTCCAGCAACTGTTTTAGCTTCTTCTCCGTCGCCTGCTGAGACATTTTCCGGTTGATGGATATAAGACTCTAACCAATCTGCCTCTTTCTTGCGAATAACTGTTAACGGTATAGAACTCGAATCTCCGGTCTCTCCTGTTTCCAATGTTAAGGAAGTTAGGTGAAGTCCTTTATGAAAAACAGAGGTGTGTCGGTGAATATTTTGAATTTTATAAAAGGGGATTACTCGATGCGACTTTGTAAAAACCCCAGACCTTATATGTAGCGCTTCCTCTTCTACTGAATAAGTATGTGTAAACCAATCCAGTACGATGCTAAGAAGCTGCACAATAGCATAAAGAAGAAAGAGAACTTGAAATATCTTCATATACATTTTTTCGGATCCAAAATGTGACACAAATAAAATAATAAATAAGAAAAAATTACTTTTTACAAATCCAGCTATATCAAAGACTATTTTAATCGGATGCTGCCGCTTCCTGATACCTTCCATTACTCCACTTCCTTAATCTTTGCAAAATGAGCAATTTGATCACGTAAACGATAAGCCTCTTCCTTTGGAATGGCAGGAATCTCATGCGAGGTCCCCATCGTCCCGACCGTTATAGAATATAATTGATATTTCCTTTGCAGTGGTCCTTGTGTTAATTCAACCGACTGTACTTTTGTCATCGGGATTAATTGATGATTCTCAACCATTACTCCCCATTTCAGTTGAATAAACTCTTCACTGACGTCATAACGCCAATAGCGCTGTTTTAATGGCGGTGCAATAAAAATTCCCCATAATGCCGCCAAGATTGTTAATACGCCAAGACCTACAATGATTGGACCTATCCACGCCTTCCATGAAAAATAAAAATAGAGGAAGTAGCAAACACCCAATACCACAAGAATCGTACTATTAGATATCGTCTCCGATATCCGCCATACTTTCACAGCCTCTTTAGATACCTTTTTTGTTGGTTCAGGGATAGAAAAATACATGTAAACACGCTCCTTAAATATTCTACTTATCTACGTTGCATTAATGAAAAAGGTTTCCTCCAATGACAAAAAAATCTCCTTTTTCAAGGAGATTTCTGTATCATATTGACCTATGACCACGCATCCAAGCTTATACCTCTGTAAGAGAAGGAGTCTCATCTTCTTACCGCCACATAATTTCTTATCGTAACATCCTCGTATTTTTTTTCAAAGGGAGAGAAGAAAATGAAAAAGTACTTAAAACTTATAGCTATACTTGCGACAATGTCATTTATTCTCATAGCCTGCAGTAATGATAATGATAAAAGTAAAATCAAGAGCAACTAGGAAAATAGCTCTATAGAAGAAAAACAGAATAACTCAGAGGAGGATGACAACCAAGCAAGTGAACCAGATGATACGACAGCTGAATCAGAAGAGAATAAAGCCGACAGTAATAAGTTTAACGATAAAGCTTCAAATAATAGTTCTAATACTCAGGCAGAAGAAAAAAAGGATAGTATATTATCTGCTTATTCTTCTAAAGAGATTGAGTATGCTCGCGTTTGGTTACAAATTGTTAATAATCAGGATATTGCAGAACTACGCGTTCAGCATATCTCAGCTGGAGAAACCAGTAAATCCTTATGATGCGGATAGTGTCCAATATCTGCAAGACGTTATATCGTTATCAGGGAAAACAATGGCTGATGGTGCCATCACATAAGAGGGAATGGGGATGGCACCATCAATAAATATGATATTCCTTCCCATTGGCCGAGTGCAGAACAAATAAAAGAACCTATGCAGGAATATACGAAAAACATTATTGAGTATCCAAAGGAAATCTCTATTCAACCTGGTAATGACGAAGAAGTCGAAAAATTGATTAAAATAATTAAAACTGAATTCTAAAAGAATCCACTGATAATAGAATACACTATTCCCATACACGCAACCCTGTTCTGTCTACTTGTTTCCCGGTAATTAAAGTAGATACGAATTGGCAAGTTGCGTGTTAGCATTTAGCATTCCGAAAGTATTAAAACTAACTTTAATTTAATAAATTTGCAATAATGCTGCCCTTTAAAGGGAGGTTAACCCTTCTTATATCAACGCACCCTTTAAAGTGGAAATCTCTATAATTATAATTAGTTGCCGACTTTTAAAAGTTCTAATCTAAATTCCTCCTCTAAATCGGCTAGCCTCATTAACTTCTCCGATATACCTTTCCAATCTTTATTTACAGACATAGAATGACACATCCCAAGAACCTTAGCCTGTTCAATCTTCAACTCTGATAGACGTGAATGCCTATCTTTAAAATACACTGCATAATCGTTGGCTCTTCTTGCACTTAATTGGAAAAGGAAGAATGTTGTATGCCCTATAGTATCAGCTGTAATAGGAGCATTTAATAACTGATCCGCATAAAAACAAATTGCTTCCCTTCCAATTAACCCTATATCCGCTTTTTCGAATTCCCGATAAGTTCTCTTAAAGTAATCAATTGCTCTCTCATATATTTCGTTATTGTTTAATGTGACGACCTTTTTTGCTGTAGACCAATATTTATTAATTCCTTTCCTATATGGAATCCCTTCCGCCATCCAAGCCTTCTTAAATTGGTCCAGTGATAATGGAACAAATGGAAAGCCAGCTGGATCTTGTACATAAATATTTTCATCATCCATTTGATAACCTAGCACATAATGGTCTGAACCATGTAAATTTTTATGATTCGGATGGTATGTTAGCTCCCCCATATCTAAAGGGCCTAGAATGACAGGGTTTTGTTTGATTTGCTTTTTTAACAACGTAAATGGGTCATCTAAGTCACTAGCTTGCTGATGCTCTTCTGCAGTAAATCCAAGGATGTTTAGAGCATAATTGATACCATCATCGGGATCTCTCATACTAAAAAAAAGGTTTTTTTCATTTTCTATCATGGCACCTAATCCAACACCAGTTAATACTTCTACAAGTTGAGGAGATACATTTTCTCCTATTGATGAAAGAAACATTGCAGTTGAATTTGAATAACAGTAATGGCCATTTCCTATATACATTAACATCACCTCCGAGTAGATAAGTTGATCTTACAATTTTGAAAATTGAAAAACAACATCAAACTTTATAATATTTCTTCTATATATTTTGCCTTCTCGTCAAACTTCTTCGAGCTGCATACTTATACAAATCTTGTATCACTTTCCGATAAAAATAAGGAAACTTCAGTATGAGAAACGGGATGCAACATGGAGAACTGCTAGCAATACATCCATAGTTAGCCATTTAATTAGTTCTACTTTTGATAACACTTCGTTAAAAACACAAAATACAAAACGTGATGTTTCTATTTGCCCATGATATAGATATTACATATGTATCGAAACGTTTAGGACACAAAAATATTCAAACCATACAAAATTATTATCTGGTTAATGCAAAAAAAAAGCACCAGCAATCTGCTGATGCTTTCCATCTGTAAAGTTATTTATAAAGTTCAAAGAATTAAACCAATTGAATTACATGATCAAAAACCACATTATATTACAAACCATTTTAACTTCCTGCAAGATTCACCTACAAATTCCAAGCACCCTATGGGAGCGATGGCTGAGTTATAATAAGGAATATGATTAGAAATAAAAAAAGAATTATATTATTAGTTATAAAATAAATTACTAGGGGAGGAACAGCGCATGAAAATTAACAATCTAGGGCTCTTAAATTCGTTATCTTCAATTATAAACTCTGGGAAATCTGCTAATATCGAATATATATTAGCAGAATATATTTTAAAAAATCTATATAGAATATCAAGTATTAGTATTTTAGAGATAACAGACGAATGCTTCACTTCACGATCCGCAATCAGAAGATTCTGTGAACAACTAGGATATGCTAATTTTAGCGAATTAAAAAGTTCTGTGAATAAATTGGTATTTCCAAGCAATTTAAGATTTAGAGATATTAAAGAGTACTCTAGCTATCAAACACATATAAAAAATCTTATTGATGACATGATATTAGATATTGATGAGCAATTAAACTTTGAGAACATCAATTATTTATGTCAGTTAATTCATAAGGACGTAAAGGTTGTACTTTTATGTGCAAATAATACTAGTGGAACGATAATAAAATTTCAACAAGAATTACTGTTTGCATCTAAGGTTATTCATGTTATTTCCACCTCGTTTACTAATAATAAGGTTTTAAATGATTTAAATGATGAAGACATTATTATAACTGTGTCAGCATCCGGTAAATTTGCAGAATTATCACTTGATTTTGTTAAAAATTTACGAGGACATAAATTCTTAATAACGGGGAATCAGGACAAGAGTATAAAACTGGCTTATGAAAATATTTTTTATATAAGCAAAAATAGTATTTCAAATGACTATCTTAGTATTTATGGAAAATATGGTATTACCTATATTTTAGATTTAATTTCTATGCAATATTTATTTTTATATGCTTAATTGATTTATAAATAGTAAAACCTCCTTGTAATAAGTTTTCTGACAAGAAAATTGGCTACAAGGAGGTGATAAGTATCCTATATTCGATTACATTACATAACTTTTTAAACTACTATGCGTGGAATCCAAAACTCAGCCATTATGATTGTAACAAAATGCAAGCTTTTTATTTAATAGATATGGTCGTAAATAAGCAACCGTACTGCATAATGGTAAAACATCCTTACTCAATTTAATTCCAAGGAAATCATTGATATATTCTTTTCTTTTTTGGATCCTCATCCAAAGTTCGGGATAATTTTTTCTTATCTCCTCTTTTAATGCATCGTCAGCTAGTGCAATTGTACTTTCAGCTGATACTCCATCATATCCAGCGACACGTGGTATTATATCAGTTTGAAAAATCATTCCACTTTTAATAATTTCATCCGAATTCTCATAAATCGGAGATGCCAGCCACTCTTCATCAGCCGTCAAGTGTCCTGGGCATAGCTCCCAATGAAACACTTCTTTAGGAAGAACAGAATTAATAAAGCTATACATGTCCCCACCAGACATCCCAATTCGAATATTCTCAAGCCATGCTACAATAGCAGTGTAATAAGGAGCTGCTAAGTCTTCTACATAATTTTTTTTACTTTCTGGTAACTCAGAGCGTTCCATAACAGCATATCCTGCTCTACTGGATAATCCTCCTTTATATCCCACAGTTAAAGAAATGGCATCCCCTTTCGTCACCTTTTTAGACATAGGGTATAAATTTCCCTTTTCAAATCTTTTACCTGTGGACGCTATCGTAACTACACTATTTCTTTGACCTAAATCATTCAGTTCTTTACCTAGTTCCATTTCAGAGACACCAACATCTAATTTATTTATAGTACGCAAGATGCAATCCGACGCAAGAGATGCTCCAAACTCATAGTGTGCTATTTCATTTGCATTATTCACTCTCCGTACTCCACGGTTTCCAGCAATGAAAATATCTGTTCTATTGGTTAGGGAACCCTCCTTCCCAACAATATCTCTGATCGTATCCACAATAAAAGAAGGAGTATCAAAGAAATTTCGATTATTCTCAACTTTACTTGTGAAGTGCTTCCATCCCACTAAACCAATTTTCATCGATTCTCGGATTCCTGCTTTAAGAAAGACGCTTGAAAATGGAGTATCGGGTTCCATAGGCTGATTGGGTAAGGAAAAGTGCGGACAATGTATTCCTTGTGCTGGTATTCTAGAGTATTGTGCCTTATTAAGGTTTTCATTTCCTAAGATTAGAAAGGCATCGCCTTTAGAGTGAAGAACCAATATAGCTTCTTCAAATCTTGGAACAAATCCCACTAAATATTCAAAGTTTCCGCCATGCTCAAGATCTGCATATACCAATAACGCATCAAGCCCATCCATTCTCATCTCTTGTAGTACATTTTCATATCTAGTCTTTATCGTTTCATCATCAATTAATAACGGTTTTCTACTACAATCAGGCATTGGTGCTTCCATTTCTCTCAACTGTACATTTTTTGAATTATACTTCATATATATATATCCTTTCTCCATCTACGTTATTAGTAACAGCACGTTTCTACTATAATACATTTTACATATGCCCTGCTGCATGCCATTGACCTACCATTTATTTTTTACTATTAATAATGACTATTTTGCTGTAACTGCTAAGATTGTCTCTTTGGCTATAGTAACATTTCCCGATAGTAATAGCTTATCAATTTTCAGCATTTCCTTTGTATTCACAATAATTATTGGAATAACAGTATTTTTTGCTCGTTTTTTCACCATATCTAGATCAACAGTTACAAGCGCATCTCCGACTTTAACCTTTTTTCCTTCTGTAACATGCACAGTAAATCCCTCCCCGTTCATAGAAACGGTTTCCAATCCAATATGGAGTAAGATTTCAGCACCATTTGCAGTTTTAATGCTAATGGCATGTTTTGTGGGAAAAACATGCATGATAACCCCATTTACTGGAGAACTTATATTTCCTTCAGCTGGCACAATGGCAATGCCATCACCCATCATTTTTTCTGCAAAAACAGGATCAGGAATATCTTCTAGCTTCATTATACTACCTGTTGCATATGCCTTTAATTCGATCGCTTTTGAAAATTCAACTTTTTTCATAAACATATTTTTAAACATAATTATCATCAGTTCCTTATTTTATATATTATCAATGGGAAACATAGGACGCATAATGCGTTTAAATGGCAGCCTTGCTGTATCCTGAAGTGTTGCTCCTCCTGTTAATGACATAACATTTAATTTCCCCGCAGCTTTTAATTCAGGAAAAATATATCCTTGTTTTACAATAATAATGTCATAGTCTTTATAATCAATACCAGCAGCATGAAACTGATGTAATTCCACAAAAGGATGATTATTTCCTGAAACGATGATATCAATTGGTTTGCCTTTAACAGTAACAGTGATACAATTTCCAAAATCTCCTTCACTTGTGTAAGCATAACCGGCCAGATATCCTTTAGCACTGACTATAACATCTAAATCAACTTTGGCAGATAACTCATCCAAATTCATTCCTAAAGAAATAGATAGTGTCTCTCCTACTTCACATTTAATCAACTCATTTAATGTTTTTGAATCATTAATACCAGCAAACAAAAACCTCTTTGCTTTAGATTTGGTATGATTTAGTTCTAACACTTGGCGTAATATGAATGTATTACATCCCACAGAGCCAGATGTTACATTATCACCAGAATCAGTAATAAACACAGGTTTATCTTCATACTCTATTGCCATTTTCATCGCCTCTTCAGGCTGTGCAGTTAATCCAGTATAATGAAATTCATAACGTTTATCCCATACATATTTTGCTAGTTTATCTGCAACTTCATTTGCATATTCCTGATCATCACCTGTTGCCGGGATGACCACAATACCACACCCTGCAACGTCGGTATCATGACGCAGGTAGCCTACATGCCACGAACAGCTAAGGATATTCGGATCTTCCTCCAATTTATCCATATATTTATTGATGGATTTTACAGGTTCATCAGCTGAAACACTCTGTTCGCCTCCCAAGATCATTGGCAGTTTACGATATACCGGTGTAATATTTTGCCGATTTCTTAAGAATGTAACTAGCATTTCACATACAAACTCTATTGTTTCTTGTATGTCTGTATGCGGGGAATGTCGATAGCTGCGGATCATTGTGGTGCTTTCTACATATTCTTTGGATAAGTTGCCATGTGGATCACAAACAACCGCTATTGGTAAATAAGGTCCAACTAATTGGCGAATCATCTTCAATATGTGGTGATCACCTGAGCCTCCATCTAATTCTGCTACTTCGCTTGCTCCATGGAGATGAAGAAAAATTCCATCAATTTCGTGAAGATGTTTTTTCACATCTTCCAATATTCTCCTTTCAATGTAGTCAAATGCTGGTTTCTCTAAAACACCACCAGCATTTGCGTTTGCATAAATGGAAGGGATAATTTCTATTCCCTCTCTTATAAACACATCTTTGCATTTCATCTCCTGAATACAATCTTCTCCAAATAAAAGATTAAAATCTTCCAAGTTGCTTTTATATGGGATGTTAGCATTTGATTCAATAATAAATTGTGCAATCATAATTTTCATTTTTTACACCTCTAACTTTTAATAACTGAAAACTCTTCCTATCTGCTTATTTCCATAGGTATCTATTTATATCGGCCTTTATAAAGTCAAAGCACTTTATCTAATTCTGGTTCAAACTTAGCATTCTTATTTGCTTCTGTTTTAGACAAAATGATCTTGCTTGCTACAAAAGATACAACAATTGCCACAATTGCCACAATGGCAGCTAAAAATAGATTTCCAAATCCACCATCATTATCCATAAAAAACAAAGCAGTCAGTAAGCCTGGACACCCTCCCATAACATAGCTTACTAATCCGAAAATACCAGCAACTAATCCTGCGCTCACAGCTCCAATTGCCGTTCCGATCAATACTTTCGGTCTCATGATTAGCGCTCCATAAAATGCTGGTTCTGTAACACCACAAAGTGCCGTCACACCAAAGGAAGTAATCATGCCTTTCTTGCTTTTATCATTTTTAATTGTAGTAGCTACGGCTAAGGCAGTTCCACCAATACACAAGTTAGAGATGAATCCCATAACCATAACAACTGGGTCATATCCAATTGATGCAACACTGTTAAACCCTATTGGCATTATAGCTTTATCTAACCCTAACATAACCATGTAAGGGTAAAATGCCGCAAGAATTGGCATGGCTATCCCACCAATGGTATCCATCATATTTGTAACTCCAACCCCTACATAATCACTTAGTACTGTTCCTATAGGACCTAAAGCAATCAATGTTATAGGAACAACAACTATCATGGTAAATAAAGGTTTCAAGAAGTATTTTACTGTTTCAGGTATATATTTTTGGAAGAATTTATCAACAAAATACATAAGTCCTACACCAAGCATAATGGGTAAAACACTGCTTGCATAATCAACCACTGGTATGGAGATTCCTAAGAAATCTAGTCCCTCGACACCGCTAATATTGGAACTAACCAAAAGGGCTCCTAAGAATGCCCCCATAATTGGTTCCATTTTTAATCGTTTTGCCATTGTGAAACCAATGTAAACCGGCAGGAAAGTAAACGCAGCACTAAATATGGCATTCAAAATTACTGCCGTTCCAGATTCCATATCAACACCAAAGTAATTAATCATTAAATTCCTAAGTGCTAGAATGATACCTCCTGTAATCAATGCCGGAACAATCGGCATGAAGATCGTTGCCATAAAACTACCAAATTTATTCACATAATACATTGCTTTCTTGTCCTCAGGTTCTTCTGCTGCTGAATCTGAACCACTGTGCTGTTCCTCTTTCCATCCTGATACTTCTAAGAAATCATTATATGCTTCATTAACATTCGGACCAATAATGACTTGAACCTGTCCAGCTTTGCTTACAATGCCTACAACATTTTCAATTCCTTTTAACGCTTCTTCATTTACAAGCTTTTTACTATTGTAATGTAAGCGAAGCCTAGTTGCACAGTGTTCAACATGATTCAAGTTATCGACACCACCAATGTGTTCAAGTACTTGTTTCGACATGTTAACATATTTCATTATTTTCCCTCCATTTCAATTCTTTTTGTATTAAGTGTTTGCTGTTTTACTTAACGGATGTACATCATAAAATCGATTCTTTAGCAAAAAAATACTTCAATAAGAAATACTTCTAATTACATAGGTAAATCGATTTTAGAGTATTGAACATCATCGGATTAGAAATCGCTTTAATTTCCAAAAACAAAATATATTGAAACGAATAACTTATACTACTTTCCGAACTTTAAGTGGAATTTTGTAAAATACAATCCACCTACAAGATATCAAAAGTATTTATGAATCTTTATAAAACCTTGTAGGTTCAGTTTGGATTATAAATAGTAAAACATTAATTTTTTTTATATTCTTTTACTTAGAACAAACATTATTTTAAATATTTCTTTTTGCTGCTATTAAGTCTTTAAACCAGTAGTAACTTTCCTTTGGAATCCGCTTATGATTATTTTCAAAATCAACTCGAACTAAACCATATCTTTTTTCATAGCCATTTATCCAACTATATATATCCATTGTTGACCACATATAATAACCTTGGACATTGACCCCCTCTTCACGTGCTTTTAGCATATAGTCAATAAACTCTCCTACTAATTTAATTCTCTCTTTATCTTCAACATAGCCATTTTCATCCGGGGTTTCATATTGACCATGTCCGTTTTCAGTGATATAGACCAAAATATCACCATATTTTTCTTTAATTTCCATCAGTGCATTATACATACATTTGGGATAGACTTCCCTGCCCCAAAGATTCCTTTTTACTTTTGGGTCAAATGAAGTTTCAAACATATTCTTAATACGAATGCCTTCCTTGGAATTGGAGCCTTTTCCTTTATTATTGTGAAAAACTTCCGTCTCACCCTCAGAATAATCTGTTACATATTGACGGTTATATAGGTTTAATCCAATATAATCAATCTTTCCTCTTGCAAATTCAACAAAATCCTCTTCATGAATAAACGTTGTACTAACATTATTGTCTTCTAAAACTGCTATTAACTCGGCAGGCAATTTTCCTAATACGGCTGTATCTAGTATAATTCGGTTATAAAAAATATCCGCTCTTAGTTTTACTAGTCCTTTTTCTTTTGTAGTAGGATCTAGCTCCACATTACCGTTATCATGAACAACACCAATATTCCCATCCAAACTTAATTTTTTATACGTCTGAACAGCCTTAGCACTCCCTAGCATAAGGTTATAAACTACTGTCCAAAAACGTCCGAAGTCTGCTTTGTAATTTGGCGGATAGTTTCCTACTATATAGCTGCAATATGCATAATACCTTGGCTCATTAATAGTAGACCAAATTTTAACTCGATCCCCGAAATGTTCAAAGCATACTTTTGCATATTCATTAAAGGCATCCACAACTTTTCGATTTTCCCATCCACCAATCTTTGCCATTTCATTTGGAAGATCATAATGGAATAACGTAACATTTGGAATAATGCCTTTTTCCAAACAATAGTCGATAACGTTATTATAAAATTCAATTCCCTTTACATTCACTTCACCGACTCCATTAGGAATAATACGAGCCCAGGAAATCGAAAAGCGGTAAGTATTTTGATTTCCTTCTGCCATTAAATCAATATCTTCCTTATATCTGTGATAAAAGTCACTTGCAACATCACCATTTACATTCAAAATATTCAATGGACTCTTATGATTAAAACTATCCCATTCGTTTAAACCTTTCCCATCCTCTTTCCATGCTCCTTCACATTGATAAGCTGCAGTAGCTGATCCCCATAAAAACTCATTATTATTATTCATCTCGTTTAAACACTCCTCCCTTTAAGCTCTAATATAACGCTTTCACAATTTCATTATAGTAATTTTAAAAAAAGTCTGTGGTTCAAAAATGGAACGATTTGAGATTGATATTATCTATTCGTTTAGTTTTAAAGAAGAAAGTAAGCAAGCTCTCGTTCTGACCTCAAATAGTATTGTTCTTCAAAATCATAAAGAAAAACGGCTCTAATTACACAACGACAAAGATATTTTAGTTATTTTTTTGCATCCTTCTAGACATAATCTTTAATCGTATGTGATATATCCCCACTGCCAAAACCAATTCTGCACCTTTTGACAGCTTTGTAAATCTACCTTTCCTTTTTCAATAAATGAAAAAGCTCACAAATTTGATTAATCACCATTTGTGAGCCTTTATATCTTATTAAATTGAACATATTTTGTCCTTATAATGATGGTGGTCAGGGGGCGAAATAGGTTTTAAAGTATGATAATACACGTTTTTCCTATAACATTGTGTAATCACTTTTTGACTATATTGTATCGCCGATCCATTGGCAAAACGTTGATAGACCCAGCCAATCATCTGTTTTCGAATATCCCGATAACTGTGAAGTATTATTCAGTCTGATATCTACTAACTTAGTTACATGATTACGTTCTAATAACTCTACGAATGTCCGTAAATTTTTTTCCAAAAAACCAATTGTACATAAATTAATTGTCATAGTATTCCTCCGAAAATTTTGTTAAGTATCTATGGTCCTGAATAAGCTTACAGTCTTATTAGAGATAATACTTATGATCCACTTTATTGGCGATTATGCTATAGCTTTCTAACTTGCATTATTGTCATGCTCCTTTTTTCGTATATCACAACAGTTAAAATGGACACAAGAATGATCGCAGTATTTGCAGCAATTGTTCCCGTCCAGGTCATCGTCATGGTACCAAAGATAGGGGATGCTGCATTGAACATGGTATGGAATAATACGGACATAAAGACAAAGCCTTTTCCTGAAATTTTGTAGATTGCCCCGTGGAAAAATCGAAAAGCCATGAGTTGAACTACAAACATCCCAAAGTTAATAAGCCCTTCACCGTGATTCGTCCCCGGAATGAAGAAAAGGGGAATGTGCCATACAGTCCAAATAATCCCAGTGATAACAGAAGATACTACAAAGCCGTATTTTTTGTTGAGTTTAGGCTGCAATATGTACATCCAGCCAGCTTCCTCTAAGCCGCCAATAATAAGATTACCAGGCAGCGAAAGAAAAAACGTATAAAACGGAAGCACTATTTCTGTGCGGTCTGAAACTGCTATATGGATTAAGAAATACAGTGCAAGCCCTGCAACAACAAACAAATAGACAAATATGTTGTTTTTGATATAAAAAACAGTTTTCAACCATTCCTTAAAATCTGCTATTTTTTTATTTTTCTTCAAAACGACATATGAAGCAATAGCAGGCGACAAAATATAAATTGCAAAAGGAATATTCATCAAGAATTGCTGGAATGTGTGAACCCAATTGTGAACTGAATATCCGAATGGCCCAAGAACAATCAAGGCACCTGACACAAAATATGCTATGCTAAAAGTCAGCAGCGTAAATTGTACTGTGGTTTTTTTATCTATCATGGTATCTACACCTCACATTTTAGAGTATTTTTAAGTATCACTTGCAACATCACCATTCACATTCAAATATTCTATGGACTCTCATAGGTAAAAATATACCATCCTCATTCTATGCTCCTTCACATAGATAAACTGCAGTAGTTGATCCCCATAAAAACTCATAACTATTATTCATTTCGATCACATTGCGCCTCCCTTTAAGCTCTAATATAACGCTTTTCTCTCTTTCATTATAATGATTTAAAAAAGTCTGTGGTTCAAAAATGGGACGATTTAAGACTAATATTATCCATTTGTGAAATTTATAAGAAACAACCTAGCTCTCGTTCTAGTAATTCTTCACCTTACAATGAAAATTGAGCAATAATTTAGTTTAATGAAAGTGGATCATTGTACTCCATAGTTTCGCTGGGGAAAACCAATAGTACATAGTCTGAGGTTCCTGAAGGATTCTGTTATGAGTAGTCATCAAATATATCACAGACAACTTTTAGCATAAAAAAAGACCCTTTCCACAAAAGTGAAAAGAGCCTTGAAACGCCAAAAATTAACGTTTTGAGAACTGAGGTGCACGACGAGCGCCTTTAAGACCGTATTTTTTACGTTCTTTCATACGAGCGTCACGAGTTAATAATCCTGCGCGTTTTAATGTTGGACGGTATTCAGGATCTACTTGAAGTAAAGCACGTGCGATACCATGACGGATAGCGCCAGCTTGACCAGTATAACCTCCACCGTTAACATTTACTAAAATATTGTAGCTTCCAGTTGTTTCAGTAGCCACTAATGGTTGTTTAACAACTTCGCGTAAAGCTGCAAACGGGATATAATTTTCGATTTCACGACCATTGATGATGATTTGTCCGTCACCTGGAACTAAACGTACACGAGCAACAGAGCTTTTACGACGACCAGTACCGATATATTGAACCTGTGCCATTTGTTTTACCTCCCTTTATTAATTATCCACGAAGTTCGTAAACTTCTGGTTGTTGAGCTTGGTGCGGATGTTCGCTACCAGCATATACGTGTAATTTTCTAAACATTTGACGACCAAGAGAATTCTTTGGAAGCATACCTTTGATTGCAAGTTCTAACATTTGCTCTGGATATTTAGTACGCATTTCTAAAGCAGTTCTTTGCTTTAATCCACCTGGGTGCATAGAGTGACGGTAGTAAATTTTGTCAGTTAATTTTTTACCAGTCAATTCAATTTTTGAAGCATTTAAAATAATTACATGATCACCAGTATCCACATGAGGTGTGAAAGTTGGTTTATGTTTACCACGTAGAATTGATGCAATCTCACTAGCAAGACGACCTAAAGTTTGGCCTTCAGCATCAATCACGTACCATTTACGATCAACATTGTTTGAATTAGCCATAAACGTTGTACGCATGAGTTTCCCTCCTGAAATGTTAAAGTTATAGTTTGTTTTAAAATATAAATGTCTGTTCTTACGTCTATATGTTCACACAATTAAGTTCCGGGGCTTAATGTGGGTTTAAAATACATACCATATTATGATATATCCTAGAGTAGCATATGTCAAGGGAATGTTACACCAGGTTTAGTTGTTATGAGAAAAAAATCTTTTTTTCGTGACTTTTACTCAAAGAACAACACTTTTTACTTATCAGAAAGGGATTCCTTGGTCACTTTCTGTACTCTTTTTGGAAAAGGAGGAAAGCATTAGTCTTCTCTCCCCAGCATCGCAAGAATCATGGTTTAATACCATACTTTCCAAAGATACAATCCATTTGCAGAGGCTGTTTTTCCTGCTGCCTTTCTATCCTTTTTCTCTAAAATTACGGGAATATCTTGTGGTAACTTTTTCCCTCTTCCTACATCTAATAAGGTACCAACCATAATCCGCACCATATTATAAAGGAATCCATTCCCTTGGAAAGAAAAAATTAACATATTGTCTTCCTCTGTAAGCTTTACTCCAGTAATCGTTCTTACTTTTCTTTCTTTGTCTGTTTTAGCAGAGCAAAAACTAGTAAAATCATACTCTCCAATAAAATAACAAAGCGCTTCCCTCATCGCCTCCATATTTAGAGCATATGGATAATAATAGGCATAATTACGTTTAAAGGGATCTCTCCGCTCTCCTAATTGAATAAAATAGCGATACTCTTTCGCTGTTACATTATATCTAGCATGAAAGGAGTCAGGTACTATCTCTGCATCTGCAACCACAATATCGTGGGGCAAAAGAGTATTTAGAGCAATCGGCCACTTATCTGCAGGTATATCAAGAGGGCTATCAAAATGAATGACTTGTCCCTTAGCATGAACGCCAGCATCCGTTCTACCAGAAGCCTGAATTTTTACTTCTACTCCTTTATGGAGCCTTCTTAAAGCCTTTTCGATTTCCCCTTGTACGGTTCGATCCTTTGGCTGAATTTGAAACCCACTATAATTCGATCCATCATAGCTAACTGTACATTTATATCTTTGCATCGTATTCTCCATTATGTTCTTAATACAAACAGCATAGCTGTTATTAGTATCAGAATAATAATCATTATGGTATCAATAGGATTCCAGATTAATTGGCGGTATTTCGTTCTTCCTTCTCCACCTTGATAGCCACGTGCTTCCATCGCAATAGCAAGCTCCTCTGCTCTTTTAAAGGAGTTAACGAATAAAGGAATCAATAAAGGAATAATTGCTTGTACACGGCTTTTAATGGAGCCACTAGAGAATTCTACTCCTCTTGCCATCTGAGCCTTCATAATCTTTTCTGTTTCATCCATTAAAGTTGGAATAAAGCGCAGGGAGATAGACATCATAAGCGCCAGCTCATAAACAGGAAATTTCACTTTTTTTAGTGGTCCTAATAGTGTTTCAATTGCATCCGTTAACTCGATTGGCGTTGTTGTTAATGTAAGCAAGGATGTCATGATAATGAGCAAGAAGAAGCGAATAGAAATGAGAATCCCCATTCTAATACCTTCTTTATAAATCGTAATCCATCCCCATTCAAACAATAGCTCTCCATTCTTCGTGAAAAAAATATGCAAAATAAACGTAAAAATAATTAACCAAAAAATTGGCCTCAGTCCTAAATAAATGTACTTAATCGGTACATTGGAGATGGCGACTAAAGTACCTACATATACAATCAATAGCAAATAGCTCCAAATATTATTAGCCAAAAATACAATACAAATAAATAGGAAAACAAGTAGTAACTTGGAACGGGGGTCCATTCTGTGTAATGTAGAATCAACGGGAATAAAACGCCCTATAATCATTTTTCCCATTAACTGCTCCCTACTTTCTTCTGAAGATACACTGCTAACTCATCCGTAAAATCTTCCATGTTTAAGTGAACCCGTTCCATCTTCATTCCGAATTTTGCTTCTACTTTCTTTTGGAATCGTACAACTTCAGGAACATTCAATCCAATAGCAGCTAAATCCTCTGCTTCTTTAAAAATTTCTATTGGAGTCCCTTGACGATGAACACTCCCTTTATTCATAATGACTATTTGATCTGCATAATGAGCAGCATCCTCCATACTATGTGTAACTAGAACAGTCGTTAAATTTCGCTCTTTATGAAGCTTATAAAACATATCCATAATTTCTCGTCTGCCTCTTGGATCTAAGCCAGCTGTCGGCTCGTCTAATACAAGTACATCTGGTTCCATAGCCAGCACACCAGCAATAGCTATTCTTCTCATCTGACCGCCTGATAAATCAAACGGAGATTTCATAAGAAAATCTTCCGACAATCCTACCTCACTTAATGCCTTCACAGCTCTGATCTTTGCTTCTGATTCAGGAATACCAAAATTGAGAGGACCAAAACAGATATCCTTTTCTACTGTTTCTTCAAACAACTGTTGTTCTGGAAACTGAAAAACAATGCCCACTCTTTGCCGGATACTCCGTAAGTTCTTATGTTTTTGTCCACCCTCAAGTATACGGTCACCTATTACCACTTTCCCTTTAGACGGGGTTAAAAGAGCATTAAGATGCTGTAAAATGGTAGATTTACCTGAACCAGTATGACCTATAACGGCAACATAGCTTCCAGAAGGAATATTAAAACTTACATCCTCTATCGCCAAGCGCTCAAACGGAGAATTTTCCTGGTAACGATACTCTACTTTTTGAAGTGAGATGTCCATATGCCTGTCACCAACTCTTCTTCTGTTAAATATATTTCCTCTAATGAAATACCTTTGTTTATTAAGCTTTCTCTAACCTTAATAGTAAAAGGTATATCTAAACCTATTTCAACAAGTTCCTTCTGCAGTTTAAATATTTCCTTAGGACTACCTTCCTTATATACCCTACCCTTATTCATTACGATAATCCGGTCTGCCTTAGCAGCCTCATCTAGGTCATGAGTAATCGAAATAATGGTCATATTTTCTTTTTGCAGCTCTCTCATAATATCAAAGACTTCTTCTCTTCCCTGAGGATCAAGCATAGAGGTAGCCTCATCTAATATGATAATTTCAGGTTTCAATGCAATAATTCCTGCAATAGCGACTCTCTGTTTTTGTCCTCCAGATAGATGGTGCGGCTCTTGATCAAGAAAAGATAACATCTTTACTTTTTCCAAAGAACGCTCTACTCTTGTTACCATCTCACTTCTTGGAACAGCGTTATTTTCTAAACCAAAAGCCACATCATCCTTCACCGTTGTACCAACAAACTGGTTATCAGGATTCTGGAATACCATTCCTACCTTTTTCCTTATGTCCCAGACAGACTCCTCCGTTATCGGAATACCATCGATGACTATAGATCCTTCATGAGAGTATTGTAACCCATTTAATAACTTCGCTAACGTAGATTTACCTGAACCATTATGTCCAACTATCGCAACCCACTCACCAGCGTTTACATGAAAAGAAACATGATTAAGGGCAAATTCTGTCTGCTCCTCATATTTAAAAGATACATCTTCTACCTTTACTAAAATCTTTTGGTCCATTACATTCCCACCATTTACCTGCCAGATATTGTTGATTATAAATAAAGTAAAATTACTACATTCCCATTCCTATTAATGACTATCAACCTGCATGTAATAACCCACTGAAGATATTTCAGTTTTTATTCTAACTCATTGTTAAAGCAAGATAAAAAAATAAACTCGCCAATTGGGCGAGCTTTGAATTGGTTTAACATAAGATTATTTGTATAATCTTTGATATCCTTTTTCTATGCTTGTTAAATATATCTTATGGTATTCCACTTCTTAGCACCCTGCAGTCCTAATAAAACATGAAAAAAGCCCGCACCTCTTTCTAACGATTTAAATCCAAAGAAGAGGTGCACGAGCTAGACGAGTCATTAAAAAAGATAAATGCTCATCATAACACTCTATATTGGCTTGATCTAAAAGTGAGGATTATTAAAGAAAAAGGGTACTTGAACAAGTTTCATAACAATATAAACTGTCCCGCACCCTAAGTTTCTTTGAAAATCCTATTACACTAACTCGATAATTACCATTGGTGCTCCGTCTCCACGACGAGGTCCCATTTTCATGATACGAGTGTAACCACCTTGACGATCAGTATAACGAGCAGCAACATCACTGAACAACTTTTGTACAGCATCTTGGTTTGTTTCAGCATTAGCAACTTCATGACGTACATAAGCAGCTGCTTGACGACGTGCATGTAGATCTCCACGTTTACCAAGTGTAATCATTTTTTCTACAACAGAACGAAGTTCTTTTGCACGAGCTTCAGTTGTTTCAATGCGCTCATTGATGATTAAGTCTGTAGTTAAGTCACGTAACATAGCTTTACGTTGTGCGCTTGTGCGTCCTAACTTTCTGTAACCCATGTGAGATTCCCTCCTTTTGTTAAAATACAAGCTTTATAGATATCGTTCATAATCAAGAGACTTCTCAGTCGTCTTTTCTTAATCCTAATCCAAGCTCTTCTAATTTATGTTTTACTTCTTCAAGAGATTTTCTACCTAAGTTTCGAACTTTCATCATATCTTCTTCCGTCTTATTCGCTAATTCTTGTACGGTATTAATACCAGCACGTTTTAAGCAGTTATAAGAACGAACAGAAAGATCTAATTCTTCGATTGTCATCTCAAGAACTTTTTCTTTTTGATCTTCTTCTTTTTCTACCATAATCTCAGCATTCTGTGCTTCGTCAGTTAATCCAACAAAGATATTCAAATGCTCAGTTAAAATCTTTGCACCAAGTGCGATAGCATCTTGAGGACCTGTACTACCGTCAGTCCACACGTCAAAAGTTAACTTATCATAATTAGTCAATTGACCAACACGAGTATTCTCTACTTGATAAGAAACACGAGATACTGGCGTAAAGATAGAGTCAATAGGAATTACACCAATAGGTTGATCTTCACGTTTATTTTGCTCTGCTGGTGTGTATCCACGGCCACGCTTTGCAGTTAAACGCATGCGGAAATTTCCGTTACTACCTAATGTTGCGATATGAAGATCTGGATTTAAGATCTCTACATCACTATCATGTGTAATGTCTGCTGCTGTTACTACCCCTGCACCTTGCATATCAATCTCTAAAGTTTTTTCATCATCAGAGTATATTTTCAATGCTAGCTTTTTGATATTTAATATGATAGCTGTAACATCTTCTACGACGCCTTCAATAGTTGAGAACTCATGAAGTACCCCATCAATTTGAATGGATGTGACAGCGGCACCTGGCAGTGAGGATAGTAGAATACGACGTAAGGAGTTACCCAAAGTAGTACCATATCCACGCTCAAGTGGCTCTACGACGAACTTACCATACTTGGCATCATCGTTGATCTCAACCGTTTCGATTTTTGGTTTTTCTATTTCGATCATCAAGATATACCCTCCTTCAAAACGTCGAAACCTCGGTAATTTTTACCGAAATTCCCCATGTTTACGTTCCCGCTTGTGCACAACAACTGGGTTAGTTAATAAATCTGTACGGGTTCTAAAAGTTTTAGTCATATCCCATTATAGACAAGGATAGAAAATTTATACAGAAAAATTAAACTCGGCGACGTTTAGGTGGTCGGCAACCATTATGAGGAACTGGAGTTACGTCTCTGATCGCTGTAACTTCTAGCCCTGCAGCTTGAAGAGCACGAATAGCAGCTTCACGACCTGCACCTGGTCCTTTAACTGTTACTTCTAAAGTTTTCATACCGTGTTCCATAGATGCTTTTGCAGCAGTTTCAGCAGCCATTTGTGCAGCGAATGGAGTAGATTTACGAGAACCTCTGAATCCAAGTGCACCAGCGCTTGACCATGAAAGAGCATTTCCATGAACGTCTGTAATAGTTACGATAGTATTGTTGAAAGTAGAACGAATATGAGCAACACCAGACTCAATATTCTTTTTAACACGACGTTTACGTGTATTAGTTTTACGTGCCATTATAATGTACCTCCTTTACCGATTATTTTTTCTTATTAGCTACAGTCTTACGAGGACCTTTGCGAGTACGAGCGTTGTTTTTCGTGTTTTGTCCACGAACTGGTAAACCACGACGGTGACGAAGGCCACGGTAGCAACCAATTTCCATTAGACGCTTAATATTTAAAGAAATCTCACGACGAAGATCCCCTTCTACTTTTAAACCGTCAATGATATCACGGATTTTGTTTAATTCATCTTCCGTTAAATCACGAACGCGTGTATCTTCAGAAACACCAGCTTCTGCTAATACTTTTTGTGCAGTATTTTTTCCAATACCGTAAATGTAAGTTAAAGATATTACTACACGTTTTTCACGTGGAATATCCACACCAGCAATACGTGCCATCTATATGCGCACCTCCTTGTTATTAACCTTGTTTTTGTTTGTGTTTAGGGTTTTCACAGATAACCATAACTTTACCACGTCTGCGGATAACTTTACATTTTTCGCAGATTGGTTTAACAGATGGTCTAACTTTCATTATCCTAACCTCCTTGATAGTACGGAGTGCAATCAGATTATTTAAAGCGGTAAGTAATTCTTCCGCGAGTTAAGTCATATGGAGATAACTCAACCGTTACTTTATCACCAGGTAAAATACGGATGAAATGCATGCGAATTTTACCAGAAACGTGAGCCAATACAGTATGACCATTTTCTAATTCTACCTTAAACATGGCGTTCGGCAAAGTTTCAGTGATTGTGCCTTCAATTTCGATTACATCGTCTTTAGCCATCGAAAATCTCTCCTTTCCATAAAAAAATACGAGATCCATCTTAACTAATATAGCAAAGTGTAGCTCTTCTTGTCACACGATCGGTGTACATTAAACTACTCTGAACTGCTCCTATAATATAATAAAACTGCATTTAACTGCAACTAATTGATTATACCATAAGAGAAGGTACTTCGTCCGCTATTAATTATAAAAAAATATAATAATAGGCAAAGAAATAGAAAAAGGTTTAATGCTACCAACTAAACTTAGCATTGCTAGATCATTCATTTTAAGAAAGAAATGATCTTTCCTCTCATTACGAACATTCTATCAACAGCCTTGTGTCTTATCGTATCGAAGTATACAAGCATTTATATGACCTTTTTCAAGAAAAATTATCATTCTTCAAGAGTCTAGCCTTAAAACTTCCCACTCATACTTGGTTTCACTTGAAAAGCCACATAGATTTCGTATTTCAAGGATTTCGTAGACTGTTCGACAACTGCACACCTGTTTCTAATACCAATCGTCATAATAGAAAGAATAATAGTTACATTACCTTCTTCACTACTAGATAAAAAAGCAATTCAAGCGGAGTTACCATGAAATCCAAAATACTCTGCACCAATTATCTAAATTGATTAATCTTTTAACGAAGATAAACATGTCAAAATAACACGGTTATGCTTTTTTTGTTACAGATATAACCATGAAAATTATTATACCTTTTGAAAAAAGGAAATGCATCATGTTTAGGAATAAACTCCTCAGCCATTTCATCCCAATTCTTCTATTTATTATCTCTGATTTATTCCATGCTAGAGAACAGATTAGTCAAAGCAAAAGTTACTCTTATTTTAAAGTACTTAATAATTCATCAAGATCTACGAATACTTTATTAATATCTTGTTGTCCATTGATATTACGAAGATAACCTTTTGACTCATAGAAATCAAGTAATGGTTGAGACTGCTTGATATTAACTTCTAAACGATTTTTCACTGTTGCTTCATTATCATCAGCGCGTTGGTATAATTCGCCTCCACAACGATCACATGTATCTGGCTTGGTTGGCGGATTAAACACTAGATGATAGGTCGCACCACAGCTTTTACAAATACGTCTGCCTGTTAAACGCTCCATTAATATCTCTTGATCCACTTGAACATTGATACAAAAGTCTAGTTTCTTATTCAAATCAGACAAAATATTTTCTAAAGCTTCTGCTTGAGGAACTGTACGAGGAAAACCATCTAAAAGAAAACCTTTTTCACAGTCATCCTTGCTAAGTCTTTCGCGAACAATACCAATTGTCACTTCATCTGGTACTAATTCACCTTTATCCATAAAAGATTTTGCCTTTAGTCCAAGTTCTGTTTCGTCTTTCATAGCCGCACGGAACATGTCGCCAGTTGAAATATGAGGGATGTCGTACTTCGCGACAATCTTCTCAGCTTGTGTACCTTTACCTGCGCCAGGGAGCCCCATTAAGACTAAATTCATGCGTATTCCCCCTCAAGTTCTCTTACATAAAATTCAAGGGACAAGCGTCCCCTAAATTATACTATTTAATAAAACCTTTATAGTGTCGTTTTACTAATTGAGATTCTAATTGCTTCATTGTTTCCAATGCCACCCCAACCACGATTATAATACTTGTTCCGCCAATCTGAGCCGATTGTGGAAGCCCTGCAATATTAATGAAAAATACAGGAAGTATTGCAATAATGGCTAAGAATAGAGCTCCAACTAGTGTTAAACGAGATAGAACACGTGATAAATAATCTTGCGTACTTTTACCAGGTCGAATACCTGGAATATATCCACCTTGTTTTTTCAGGTTTTCAGAAACTTGTTCTGGATTCACCTGAATGAAAGCATAGAAATAAGTAAACGCAAGGATTAATACCGTATATATAATCATTCCTATTGGATGAGTATAGTCAAATACTCTTTGAATCCAGGAAGTAACGTCGTTTTGCGGTAAGAATGATGCAATAGTTCTCGGTGTAACCAAGAAGGAAACTGCAAAGATAACTGGAATAACACCAGCAGAGTTTACTTTCAACGGTAAATGTGTTGATTGTCCACCTGTGCTGCTATTTCCGTTTACCATTCTTTTAGCATATTGAATTGGTATCTTTCTAAGAGCTTGCTGAATGAAAATTACTCCTACTACTATTGCAATGACAGCTAGAACGATTAAAGCTAACGTAACAATATTAAGGAATAATTGATCACCCGGATTGTCAAACTGCTGAGCATAGATTTGATTAGCAATAGAAGGAATTCCGGCTGCGATACCAGCAAAAATGATAATAGAAATACCATTCCCAACCCCTTTAGAAGTAATTAGTTCTCCTAACCACATTAAAAAGGCTGTACCAGCTGTTAACACAAGAGAAATTACCAAATAGGATGAAAATCCAGGTTTTGTAATCAATGCACCACCAGCAAGATTATTAAAACCGTATGACATACCAAAACCTTGGATAAGTGCTAGAACGATTGTAAAGTAACGCGTAAATTGCGTTAACTTTCTTCGTCCAGCCTCACCCTGTTTTGACCATTCCGTAAATTTGGGTACAACATCCATTTGTAATAAGCTTACAATAATAGACGCTGTAATATACGGCATGATTCCCATTGCAAGAATAGAAAAATTCTTTAGTGCTCCACCACCGAAAGTATTTAAAATTCCGAAGGCGCTAAAAGCATCTTGTGCTTTTAAAAAGTCTGCATTCACGTATGGTACAGGAATAAATGTACCAAGACGAAATATAATCAACATTAATAGGGTGAATATGATTTTTCGTCTTATTTCACCCACGCGCATAAAATTGGAGATTGTCTGAAACATCAGATCACCTCTGTTTGACCGCCGGCAGCTTCAATAGCTTCCTTTGCAGCAGAGGAGAATTTATGAGCTTTAACAGTAAGCTTTTTCTCTACGTTGCCTTTTGCAAGAATCTTAATTCCTGCTTTTTCGTTGCTAACAACTCCTGTTTCGATAAGAAGTTCTGGAGTTACTTCAGTTCCCTCTTCAAAACGATTTAGAGTATCTAAATTAACAATAGCGTATTCTTTACGGTTGATATTAGTAAAACCACGTTTAGGTAAACGACGGAATAAAGGCGTTTGACCACCTTCAAATCCAGGTCTTACACCCCCACCTGAACGTGCGTTTTGACCTTTATGACCTTTACCAGCAGTTTTACCATTACCTGAACCGATACCGCGCCCTTTGCGTTTACGTTCTTGACGAGAACCTTCTGCAGGTTTTAATTCATGAAGTTTCATTTTGGCACCTCCTTATTGAAGAAGAATGATTTTTAGTTTTCTTTTACAGTTACAAGATGTGATACTTTATTGATCATACCGCGAATTGCAGCATTATCTTGTTGAACAACTGTTTGATT
Organism: Niallia sp. FSL W8-0177; assembly: GCF_038006285.1. Classification (NCBI taxonomy): domain Bacteria; kingdom Bacillati; phylum Bacillota; class Bacilli; order Caryophanales; family Bacillaceae; genus Niallia; species Niallia sp. FSL W8-0177. The sequence continues at coordinate 4,393,295 of NZ_JBBOUX010000001.1, read as the reverse complement.
TACCTTACGTAATCCTAAAGCTTTAACTGTTTCGCGTTGGTCTTGCGGACGACCAATTACGCTTCTAGTGAGGGTAATTTCCAGATTGTTTGCCATTTAATTTCCCTCCTTATCCTAACAGTTCTTCTACTGATTTTCCACGTAACTTCGCTACGTCTTCAGCACGTTTTAATTGTTTTAAACCGTCTAAAGTTGCACGAACCATGTTAATTGGTGTGTTAGTACCTAATGACTTAGATAAGATATCAGCTACACCAGCTAATTCAAGCACAGCACGTACTGGACCACCAGCGATAACTCCTGTACCTGCAGAAGCAGGCTTTAATAGAATTTCACCAGCTCCGAAATGTCCGATAATTTCGTGTGGAATTGTTGTACCAACCATTGGTACTTCAATAAGATTTTTCTTCGCATCTTCAACCGCTTTGCGAATTGCATCAGGTACTTCTTGAGCTTTACCAGTACCAAAACCAACGTTACCATTTTTGTCCCCAACTACTACTAGAGCAGAGAAACGAAAACGACGTCCACCTTTAACAACTTTCGCTACACGGTTAACTGTAACTACGCGTTCTTCAAGTTCAAGTTTGTTTGGATCAATACGACGCATCTTTTTATGTCCCTCCTTTGTCTATTAAAATTCTAGGCCGTTCTCACGAGCAGCATCAGCTAAAGCTTTTACGCGACCATGATATAAATATCCTCCGCGGTCAAATACTACTGATTTAATTCCTTTTTCTACAGCACGTTTAGCTACTAATTCACCGATCTTAACTGCAGCTTCTAAATTACCAGTAGATTCAAGGTTAAGCTCTTTATCTAATGAAGATGCACTTGCGATTGTTACACCGTTAACATCATCAATTAATTGAGCGTAAATGTGTTTGTTTGAACGGAACACATTTAAACGAGGACGAGCTTCAGTTCCGCTAAGTTTAGAACGCACACGTGCGTGTCTTTTCTTACGAACTTGATTTTTATCAGCCTTCGTAATCATTTAGGTCACTCCTTTCGTTTACCTATGCGGCATTACTTACCAGTTTTACCTTCTTTTCTACGTACATATTCGCCTTCATAACGGATACCTTTCCCTTTATAAGGTTCTGGTGGACGAACGTCACGAATGTTAGCAGCAAGTGCTCCAACACGCTCTTTACTAGTTCCTTTTACAACTACTTTCGTAGCAGATGGTACTTCGATTTCAATACCAGCTTCTGGTTCGATTTCTACTGGATGAGAGTAACCTACGTTCAATACAAGTTTGCTTCCTTGTTTTTGAGCACGGTAACCGACACCGATTAATTCAAGACCTCTCTCAAAGCCTTTTGAAACACCCTCCACCATGTTAGATAACAATGCACGAGTTGTTCCATGTAATGCACGATGTTCCTTCACATCAGAAGGACGAGTTACATTAATCACGTTTTCTTCTAAGCTGATCGCAATATCAGAATTAAAAGTACGAGTTAATTCACCTTTAGGACCTTTCACCGTTACAGTACTTTTATCAATAGTAACTGTAACGCCTGCTGGTACTTCGATTGGTTTTTTACCTACACGAGACATTTAGTTGCACCTCCATTCATTAAACCTATTATTACCAAACGTATGCTAATACTTCTCCGCCAACTTGTTTCGCACGAGCTTCTTTATCAGTAAGTACTCCTTGAGAAGTAGAAACTAATGCAATTCCAAGACCGTTTAATACACGAGGTACTTCTGTTGCTTTCGCATAAACACGAAGACCAGGTTTACTAATTCTTTTAAGTCCAGTTATTACACGCTCGTTGCTTGAACCGTATTTTAAGAAAATGCGGATAATACCTTGTTTGTTGTCTTCGATATATTCTACATCACGTACAAAACCTTCACGCTTTAAGATTTCAGCGATCTCTTTTTTGATGTTAGAAGCAGGAACTTCTAATTTTTCGTGACGAACCATATTCGCATTACGGATTCTTGTAAGCAAATCTGCAATTGGATCTGTCATAACCATTTGTATTTACCTCCTTCCCAATATCGGGTTTTACCAGCTAGCTTTTTTCACACCAGGAATTTGTCCCTTATACGCTAATTCGCGGAAACAAATACGGCAAAGCTTAAATTTACGGTACACAGAATGTGGACGACCACAACGTTCGCAACGTGTGTATTCTTGTACTTTATATTTAGGCGTGCGTTTTTGTTTCGCAATCATTGACTTCTTAGCCACATCTTCGCCTCCCTCTAATTAGAGATTACTTTTGGAACGGCATTCCAAATTGAGTTAACAGTTCACGAGCTTCTTCATCTGTGTTTGCAGTTGTAACGATGACAATATCCATTCCTCTAACTTTGTTTACTTTATCGTAATCAATTTCAGGGAAAATCAATTGTTCTTTAACACCTAGAGTGTAGTTACCGCGTCCATCAAATGATTTTTTAGATACACCACGGAAGTCACGTACACGTGGAAGAGAAACAGATACAAGTTTATCAAGGAATTGATACATGCGTTCTCCACGAAGTGTAACTTTTGCTCCGATAGGCATTCCTTCACGTAGACGGAAACCTGCAATTGACTTCTTAGCACGAGTGATTACTGGCTTTTGACCTGTAATTTGTGCTAATTCTTCAACAGCAACATCTAATGCTTTAGCGTTTGCTACCGCATCACCGACACCCATGTTAACAACGATTTTTTCCAGTTTTGGAACTTCCATAACTGATTTATAATTGAACTTGCTCATAAGAGCAGGAGTAGTTTCTTTAACAAATTTTTCTTTTAGGCGGTTCATTCATTGTACCTCCCTTCTTCATTTGAACTATTTATCTAGAATTTCACCGGATTTTTTCGCTACGCGTACTTTTTTACCATCAACCGTTTTTGATCCTACACGAGTAGGTTCACCAGTTTTAGGGTCGATAGGCATAACGTTGGATACATGAATAGCAGCTTCCTGGTCATTGATTCCACCTTGTGGATTCAATTGGGATGGCTTAGAGTGCTTCTTAACAATGTTGATTCCTTCAACGATCACGCGATCTTTTTTAGGGAATGCAGCAAGAACAACACCAGTTTTGCCTTTATCCTTACCAGAGATGACCATTACTTTGTCACCTTTTTTAACATGCATCTTTTCGCACCTCCTTAAAGGCAATTAAAATTTATATTATAGTACTTCTGGAGCTAATGATACAATCTTCATAAAGTTGTTATCGCGAAGTTCGCGTGCAACTGGTCCAAAGATACGTGTTCCACGTGGACTCTTATCATCACGGATAATTACACATGCGTTTTCATCGAAACGAATGTAAGTACCGTCTGCACGACGAACACCACTTTTAGTTCTAACGACTACTGCTTTAACTACGTCACCTTTTTTAACAACGCCACCTGGTGTTGCTTGTTTCACAGTAACGACGATGATATCACCGATGTTTGCAGTTTTACGTCCTGAACCACCAAGAACTTTAATAGTAAGTACTTCACGAGCACCAGAGTTGTCAGCAACTTTCAAACGTGATTCTTGTTGAATCATGTGTGTAACCTCCCTTCGGGATGCTTAATTCCGAACAATTATATAATAACTGCTTTTTCTACTACTTCTACAAGACGGAAACGTTTTGTAGCTGATAACGGGCGAGTTTCCATAATGCGTACGATATCGCCAGTTTTTGCTGTGTTTTGCTCATCATGAGCTTTATACTTCTTAGAGTATTTCACGCGTTTGCCATATAAAGGGTGTTTTTTGTATGTTTCAACAACAACTGTAATGGTTTTATCCATTTTATCAGATACAACACGACCAGTATAGACTTTGCGTTGATTGCGTTCGCTCATTCTACGAACCTCCTCTCAACTTATCGATTATTGACGCCGATTTCTCTCTCACGAATGACAGTTTTCATTCGAGCGATCGCTTTGCGTACTTCACGAATGCGAGCTGTATTTTCAAGTTGTCCAGTCGCTAATTGAAAGCGAAGGTTGAAAAGCTCTTCTTTTAAGGATTTAACTTTTTGTTCAATTTCAGCAGTGGTAAGGTCACGAATTTCATTAGCTTTCATTAGTTTCACCACCAATTTCTTCACGTTTTACAAACTTACATTTAACAGGAAGTTTGTGCGCTGCAAGACGAAGAGCTTCACGAGCGATCTCTTCAGATACACCAGCTACTTCGAACATAATTTTTCCAGGCTTAACTACCGCTACCCAACCTTCAGGAGCACCCTTACCGGAACCCATTCGGACTTCAAGAGGCTTAGCAGTGTAAGGCTTATGAGGGAAAATTTTAATCCAAACTTTACCGCCACGTTTCATATAACGTGTCATTGCAATACGAGCAGACTCGATTTGACGGTTTGTAATCCAAGAAGCTTCTAAAGATTGTAAACCGTATTCACCGAATGCAACTTCTGTACCACCTTTTGCTTGACCACGCATTTTACCACGATGAACACGACGATATTTTACACGTTTAGGTAGTAACATATTATTTGCCTCCTTCCTCAGTTTTCTTCTTCGTTGGAAGGATCTCTCCACGATAGATCCAAACTTTCACACCTAATTTACCATAAGTTGTATCAGCTTCAGCAGTTGCATAGTCGATATCTGCGCGTAGAGTGTGCAATGGAACAGTTCCTTCGCTATAAGACTCTGAACGAGCGATATCTGCGCCACCTAGACGACCTGATACCATTGTTTTGATACCTTTAGCACCAGCACGCATTGAACGTTGGATTGCTTGTTTTTGAGCACGACGGAAAGATACACGGTTTTCTAATTGACGAGCAATGTTCTCAGCAACTAGTTTCGCATCCATATCTGCTCTTTTAATTTCTAAAATATTGATGTGTACACGTTTGCCAGTAAGTGAGTTAAGAGCTTTACGTAAAGCTTCAACTTCTGTTCCACCTTTACCAATAACCATACCTGGTTTAGCAGTGTGGATAGTAACATTTAAGCGGTTAGCAGCACGCTCGATTTCTACTTTAGAAACAGAAGCATCACTTAGGCGTTTTGTAATATACTCACGTACCTTTAGGTCTTCGTGTAAAAGATCAGCATAGTCTTTACCTGCGAACCATTTAGATTCCCAGTCACGAATGATCCCGACACGTAAACCGACTGGATTTACTTTTTGACCCACTAATTACCCCTCCTTCTTTTCTGATACAACGATAGTGATGTGGCTAGTACGTTTGTTAATTTGACTTGCACGACCTTGTGCACGTGGACGGAATCTCTTTAGAGTTGGTCCTTCATTAACGTATGCTTGCTCAACCACTAGGTTATTAATATCCATTTCGTAGTTATGCTCTGCGTTAGCAATAGCGGATTTTAAAACTTTCTCTACGATTGGAGAAGCTGCTTTTGGAGTTAACTTCAAAATAGCTACCGCTTCACCAACTTGCTTTCCTCGAATTAAATCTACGACTAAACGAGCTTTACGAGGAGCAATACGAACTGTATTTGCAACAGCTTTTGCTTGCATTAGAATGCCCTCCTCTCATTAACGTCTTGTTTTCTTATCGTCACTTGCATGACCTTTGTAAGTACGAGTTGGAGCAAATTCTCCAAGTTTGTGACCTACCATGTCTTCAGTAACATAAACTGGAACATGTTTACGACCATCATAAACAGCGATTGTTTGACCGATGAATTGTGGGAAGATCGTAGAACGACGAGACCAAGTTTTCACAACTTGCTTCTTATCACTATCACTTAATTTTTCGATCTTTGTTAGTAAATGATCATCAACAAAAGGTCCTTTTTTTAAGCTGCGACCCATAATGGAACCTCCCTTCGTGATTGTTCTACGGTTCTATCATTGAACCGTAGTTCAACCCCGTTATTTTTTACGGCTACGTACAATAAATTTATCAGATTTATTTTTCTTGCTACGCGTTTTGTAACCAAGTGTTGGTTTACCCCATGGAGACATTGGTGATTTACGTCCGATTGGAGCGCGTCCTTCACCACCACCGTGTGGATGGTCATTAGGGTTCATTACAGATCCACGTACAGTTGGACGTTTACCTAACCAACGATTACGACCTGCTTTACCAATGTTGATTAATTCATGTTGTTCATTACCAACTTGACCGATTGATGCACGGCAAGTAGCAAGAATTAAACGAACTTCACCAGAATTTAAACGTACAAGTACGTATTTCCCTTCTTTACCAAGCACTTGAGCGCTTGTTCCAGCAGAGCGAACTAATTGTCCACCTTTACCTGGTTTTAACTCGATGTTGTGGATTACTGTACCAACTGGAATGTTAGCAAGTGGTAATGCATTACCTGGCTTGATATCAGCCTCAGGCCCTGACATAACTTCTAATCCAACTTCTAAATTTTTCGGTGCAAGAATGTAGCGTTTTTCTCCGTCTACATAATTGATTAACGCGATATTAGCAGATCTATTTGGATCGTACTCAATTGTAGCAACGCGTCCTGGAATGCCATCTTTGTCACGTTTAAAATCGATTACACGATATTGACGCTTATGACCTCCACCTTGATGACGAACAGTTAACTTACCTTGGTTATTACGGCCGCCTTTTCTGTGTAAAGGAGCAAGCAATGACTTTTCAGGAGTACTTGTAGTGATTTCACTAAAGTCTGAAGACGTCATATTACGTCGACCGTTGGAGGTAGGTTTATATTTTTTAATCGCCATTTGTGTTCCCTCCTCTTCTAAATATTATTATTAAGCTTCAAAGAATTCGATTTCTTTGCTGTCAGCTGTTAATTTAACAATTGCCTTACGACGTTTGTTTGTGTATCCACCAAAACGTCCCATACGCTTGAATTTACCTTTGTAGTTCATGATGTTAACTTTTTCAACTTTAACGCCAAAGATTTCTTCAACAGCATCTTTAACTTGAGTTTTATTAGCTCTTACATCAACTTCAAACGTGTATTTTTTATCAACCATTAAATCAGTAGAACGTTCAGTGATAACGGGGCGCTTAATCGTATCGCGTGCATCCATTATGCAAGCACCTCCTCTACTTTTTCAACCGCTGCTTTTGTCATGATTAATTTATCATGGTTTAAAACATCTAATACTGTAATTCCAGAAGCAGTAACAACTGTTACCCCCGGGATGTTACGAGCAGATAATGCTACGTTTTCATCAAGGTCAGCTGTAACGATTAATGCTTTCTTTTCTACAGAAAGATTACCTAATACGGCTTTGAAATCTTTAGTTTTAGGTGCATCAAAAGCAAGGCTTTGTAATACTAAAATATTTTCTTCTAATACTTTAGTAGATAATGCGGATTTAATTGCTAATCTACGAACTTTTTTAGGTAATTTATAGCTATAGCTACGCGGAACCGGTCCAAATACCGTACCACCACCACGCCATTGTGGAGATCTGATAGATCCTTGACGTGCACGTCCTGTACCTTTTTGGCGCCATGGCTTACGTCCACCACCAGCAACCTCAGAACGAATTTTAGTTTTATGAGTTCCTTGACGTAAAGAAGCTCTTTGCATAACAACTGCTTCAAATAAAACACTTTTGTTAGGCTCGATACCAAATACTGATTCATTTAATTCGATATCTCCAGCTTGCTTACCGTCTTGGTTGAATAATGCAACTTTAGGCATTCTTATTTCCTCCTTTCCAGATTAATAATTATGCTTTAACAGCAGTTTTGATTTTTAATAAAGCTTTTCTAGCTCCAGGTACATTACCTTTAATTAACAGAAGATTGCGTTCTGCATCTACTTTAACGATTTCTAAGTTTTGAACAGTAATTTGTTCTCCACCCATACGTCCTGGTAATGCTTTCCCTTTGAATACACGGTTTGGTGCTACAGGTCCCATTGAACCCGGACGACGATGGTAACGAGATCCGTGAGCCATTGGTCCACGAGATTGTCCATGGCGCTTAATTGAACCTTGGAAACCTTTCCCTTTAGAGATACCTGTTACATCCACTATATCGCCTTCAGCGAAAATACTTACATTGACTTCTTGACCAACCTCGTACTCTTCCACGCTAACATCTCTAAATTCACGAACGAAGCGCTTAGGAGCAGTACTTGCTTTAGCAACATGTCCTTGTTCAGGTTTGTTAGCTAACTTTTCACGTTTGTTTTCAAATCCGATTTGTACTGCCGCATAGCCATCAGCTTCAACAGTTTTCTTTTGAAGAACAACGTTCTCAGCAGCTTCCACTACAGTTACAGGGATAAGATTGCCGTTATCAGCGAATACTTGAGTCATACCTATTTTTCTTCCTAAGATTCCTTTGGTCATTTAAGTCACACCTCCTGATTGTTTAAATGTTTATTTCAATTATAATTTAATTTCGATATCTACACCTGACGGTAAATCCAGACGCATTAGTGAATCAACTGTTTGTGGAGTTGGGTTCACGATGTCGATTAGACGTTTATGCGTACGCATTTCAAACTGTTCACGAGAATCTTTATATTTATGAACCGCACGTAGGATTGTGTATATAGACTTCTCTGTTGGTAACGGAATCGGTCCAGATACAGCAGCACCAGAACGTTTTGCAGTTTCAACGATTTTCTCAGCTGATTGATCCAAAATTCTATGATCATACGCTTTTAAACGAATACGAATTTTTTGTTTTGCCATTATTTTCCCTCCTTTTCGCCTATTTTAGAATAGACATTCTCCGCAGGAATTTCCCACACACTCGCCATGGCAAAGCGGCCGGGTGTGTCAGCAACCTCCCACATCATCGCAAGTCAAAGACCAACATTGTCTATTATACATAAAAACGCCTAGAAAAGCAACAACATTTATTATTTTTCTTTCGTTTTAGTACACTCAAATTATTATACATATTCCATGATCATATTTCAACCCAATGTATAATTGTCAGTCAATTGGTAATGAACCATTTAGATTGAGAAAACTATTATTAAGACTTTTATATTCTAACAAAAAATAGTGAAAGATTATATAGTAAGATTTTGGAAAACGTCTTTCTTCTATATTAATAACCCTATCTATTATAGCTAACCTGATAATATTTAAACATTATTCCTTTATACAATCATTTATCCAAATAGCATAATTACTATTTACGTACCTAAATCTATTTTAATTGCGATAGATTTGTTCACAAAAAAAACAAGCTGACGAATCAGCTTGTTTTTTATCAAAGGTTATTATTCAACGATAGTAGCAACGACACCAGCGCCTACAGTACGTCCACCTTCACGAATAGAGAATTTAGTTCCTTCTTCAATAGCGATAGAAGAAATTAATTCAACATCCATTTCGATGTTATCGCCAGGCATAACCATTTCTACACCTTCAGGTAAGTTACAAATACCAGTTACATCAGTTGTACGGAAGTAGAACTGAGGACGGTAGTTTGTGAAGAATGGAGTATGACGTCCACCTTCTTCTTTTGATAATACGTAAACTTCTGCTTTGAATTTTACGTGTGGAGTAATTGAACCTGGTTTTGCTAATACTTGACCACGTTGGATTTCTTCACGAGCAACCCCACGAAGAAGTGCACCAATGTTATCTCCAGCTTCAGCATAATCAAGTAATTTACGGAACATTTCAACACCAGTTACAGTAGTTGATTTTTTTTCTTCAGCTAAACCGATGATGTCTACAACGTCACCAACTTTAACTTGTCCACGCTCAACACGACCTGTTGCAACTGTACCACGACCAGTGATTGAGAATACATCCTCAACTGGCATCATGAATGGTTTGTCAGTGTCACGAGTTGGAGTTGGGATATATTCATCAACTGCAGCCATAAGCTCAGTGATTTTTTCTTCCCAAGCAGCATCTCCTTCAAGAGCTTTAAGAGCAGAACCTTTAATTACAGGAATATCATCACCAGGGAATTCATATTCTGTTAATAGGTCACGTACTTCCATTTCTACTAATTCTAATAATTCTTCATCATCAACCATATCACATTTGTTTAAGAATACTACTAAGTGAGGTACACCAACTTGACGAGAAAGAAGGATGTGCTCACGAGTTTGTGGCATTGGACCATCAGTAGCAGATACTACTAAGATACCACCATCCATTTGAGCAGCACCAGTGATCATGTTTTTAACATAGTCAGCATGTCCTGGGCAGTCAACGTGTGCATAGTGACGAGTAGCAGTTTCGTACTCAACGTGTGCAGTTGAGATTGTGATTCCACGCTCACGCTCTTCTGGAGCAGCGTCGATTTGATCATAACCGCGAGCTTCACCGCCACCAACTTTAGAAAGTACAGTTGTGATAGCAGCTGTTAATGTAGTTTTACCATGGTCAACGTGACCAATTGTTCCAATATTTACGTGTGGCTTAGAACGATCGTATTTAGCTTTTGCCATTAGGAAAATCCTCCTTTGATTTGTAAAAAATAAGTATTTTTATAGAGCTGTGATTAATGATCACAGCTTTATTGCCTACATAGTAGTTATACTTCATTAAAAAGGTAAAATCAACAATTACCCTTTATTTTTTTTGATGATCTCTTCAGAGATTGATTTTGGTACTTCTTCATAGTGATCAAACACCATAGAGAATACTCCACGACCTTGCGTGCTTGAACGTAATGTCGTAGCATAACCAAACATTTCAGAAAGAGGAACCATCGCACGAACAACTTGTGCGTTACCACGAGCTTCCATACCTTCAACACGTCCACGACGTGAAGTGATATTACCCATGATATCACCCATGTATTCTTCAGGGATGATAACTTCTACCTTCATAACAGGTTCAAGAATTACAGGATTACATTTAGATGCTGCATTTTTCAATGCCATTGAAGCAGCGATTTTGAACGCCATTTCAGATGAGTCAACGTCATGGTATGATCCATCAAATAATTTAGCTTTGATGTCTACCATTGGATAACCAGCAAGTACTCCTCTTTGTAATGCATCTTCTAAACCAGCTTGAACTGGTGCGATGTATTCACGTGGAACAACACCACCGACGATAGCATTTTCAAATTCGAATCCTTTACCTTCTTCGTTTGGTGAGAACTCAATCCAAACGTGACCATATTGTCCACGTCCACCAGATTGACGTGTGAATTTCCCTTCAACTGCAGCAGATGAACGGAATGTTTCACGGTAAGCAACCTGAGGAGCACCAACATTAGCTTCAACTTTGAACTCACGACGCATACGGTCTACAAGAATATCTAAGTGAAGTTCACCCATACCAGCGATGATAACTTGACCAGTTTCCTGGTTTGTATGCGCGCGGAATGTTGGATCTTCTTCTTGTAATTTTTGTAGTGCAGTTGTCATTTTATCTTGGTCAGCTTTTGATTTTGGCTCAATAGACAATTCGATAACTGGCTCTGGGAATTCCATTGATTCTAAGATTACTAAATCCTTTTCATCACATAGAGTATCTCCAGTAGTAGTATCTTTTAAACCTACAGCTGCTGCGATATCACCAGCATATACTTCTGTAATCTCTTGACGGCTGTTTGCGTGCATTTGTAGAATACGTCCTACGCGCTCACGCTTACCTTTTGTAGAGTTTTGTACATATGAACCAGAGCTCAATGTACCAGAGTATACACGGAAGAATGTCAGTTTACCAACGAATGGATCTGTCATTACTTTGAACGCAAGAGCAGCGAATGGCTCATCATCACTTGAATGCTTTTCGATCACTTCATCTGAATCAGGAGCAGTACCTTTAATTGCAGGTACGTCTAATGGAGATGGTAAGTATTCAATAACAGCATCAAGCATTTTTTGAACACCTTTGTTTTTGAAAGCAGAACCACAGATTACTGGGTAGAATTCAACGTTAACTGTACCTTTACGGATAGCAGCTTTTAATTCATCAGTAGTGATTTCCTCACCACCAAGATATTTTTCCATTAACTCTTCATCAAGTTCAGCTACAGCTTCAACCAATTTCTCATGGTATTCTTCTGCTAACTCTCTGTAGTCTTCTGGAATTTCACGTTCTTGAATATCTGTTCCTAGATCATTTCCGTAGAAAGTTGCTTTCATTTCAACTAAGTCAATGATGCCTTCGAATTGATCTTCAGCACCAATTGGTAGTTGAATTGCATGAGCGTTTGCTTGTAAACGGTCATGTAAAGTTTTTAATGAATAAAGGAAATCTGCACCGATTTTATCCATTTTGTTTACGAATACTACACGAGGTACACCATATGTTGTCGCTTGACGCCAAACAGTTTCTGTTTGTGGCTCAACACCAGATTGTGCATCAAGTACTGCAACAGCACCATCAAGTACACGCAGAGAACGTTCAACTTCAACAGTGAAGTCTACGTGTCCTGGAGTATCAATGATGTTTACACGGTTACCTTTCCATTGTGCAGTTGTTGCTGCTGATGTGATGGTAATTCCACGCTCTTGTTCTTGCTCCATCCAGTCCATTTGAGATGCACCTTCGTGAGTTTCACCAATTTTGTGGATACGACCAGTGTAGTAAAGTACACGCTCAGTTGTAGTCGTTTTACCAGCATCAATATGTGCCATGATACCAATATTACGAGTGTTTTCTAAGGAGAACTCTCTTGCCATTTGGTCTTTCTCCTTTCATAATGAAAGTATTTTTGTAAATTATAATTTTACCAACGGTAGTGAGCAAACGCTTTGTTCGCTTCTGCCATTTTGTGTGTATCTTCACGTTTCTTAACTGATGCGCCAGTGTTATTAGCTGCATCTAAGATTTCGTTAGCTAGTCTCTCTTCCATTGTTTTCTCTCCGCGAAGACGAGCGTAGTTAACTAACCAGCGAAGACCTAAAGTTGTACGTCTTTCAGGACGAACCTCCACTGGAACTTGATAGTTAGAACCACCAACACGGCGTGCTCTTACTTCAAGAACTGGCATGATATTCTTTAATGCTTGATCAAATACTTCAATCGCTTCTTTTCCAGAACGCTCAGCAACGATTTCGAATGCTGAATACAGGATAGCTTGCGATTTCCCTCTTTTACCATCAATCATCATTTTGTTGATTAAACGAGATACAAGCTTTGAATTGTAAATCGGATCTGGTAATACGTCTCTTTTTGCTACAGGACCTTTACGTGGCATTTGATTTCCTCCTTTCAATTATGCTATAAATTCTATTTTATTATTTTTTAGCTGCTTTTGGTTTTTTAGTACCGTATTTAGAACGACCTTGCATACGGTTGTTAACTCCAGCAGTATCAAGCGCACCGCGTACGATATGATAACGTACCCCCGGTAAGTCTTTTACACGTCCTCCACGGATTAGTACAACACTATGTTCTTGTAGGTTGTGACCAATACCAGGAATGTATGCTGTTACTTCGATACCATTTGTTAAACGAACACGTGCATATTTACGTAATGCAGAGTTTGGTTTTTTCGGTGTCATTGTACCAACACGAGTACATACCCCACGTTTTTGAGGTGAAGATACGTTTGTTTGTGCTTTTTTGAAACTGTTATAACCTTTGTTTAACGCAGGAGACTTCGACTTCTCTTCAGTAGATTGACGAGGCTTGCGCACTAATTGGTTAATTGTTGGCATTTCTTTTTCCTCCCTTCCTTTATGTTTGAAGCCCACACATCCAGGTGGTTCATATTAGGGCAAAAACAAAGTTCTCATGGTTAATTCCATAAAAACAGTTTTAAATAATTATGGCAACAGTTGCTGCGCCTACTTCTATTCCGCATGATTCGCCAAGCTTCTTCATGGATTCAACAAGTATAATAGGAATATTCACTTCTTCAGCTACCTCAGATACCTTTCTAATGATCATCGGATCGGCATCCTCTGCAACGATAACCTCGGTTGCAATCCCTTTTTTTAACGCTTTTACTGTTTGCTTTGTTCCTACTACTATTTTACTTGCCTGTCGTACTTTTTCATAAGACATTTTTATATCCTCCAAAGCAACAGGTGAATAGGAGCACCTTTGATATAGTATCATCTATAAAATTAGATGTCAATTATTTTCCTAAAAAACTTTCCTTTAATAAATAGATATGTTCATAAAAGGTATGGATGTTGACCCATCTATCAATTCACAAATGATAGATAGGTCAACGTAATAACCATATGCCTTTTTGGAAAAGATCTAATTTATCGCTATTACTCTACCGTAACAGACTCTTCTGTTAGTTCTTCTGCAGTAATAGGTTCAGCATGACGATATCTTGGCATTCCAGTTCCAGCAGGAACTAATTTACCAATAATTACATTCTCTTTCAATCCTAGTAATTCATCGCGTTTACCTTTAATCGCAGCGTCTGTCAGAACTCTTGTAGTTTCTTGGAATGATGCAGCTGATAAGAATGAATCTGTTTCAAGAGATGCTTTTGTGATACCAAGTAATACCGGTCTTCCTGTTGCAGGAAGTTTTCCTTCTCTTAAAGCTTTTGCGTTTGCATCAGTAAATTGGTGAATGTCTAATAGAGTACCTGGTAATACATCTGTCTCACCAGCATCTACCACTCTGATTTTGCGTAGCATTTGGCGAACCATTACTTCTACGTGCTTATCACCAATTTCTACCCCTTGCATACGATAAACTTTTTGTACTTCACGAAGTAGATATTCTTGTACTGCTGTAACGTTTTTCACTTTAATTAATTCTTTCGGATCAATAGAACCTTCTGTTAATTCCTGCCCTTGCTCTACTACATCATCAACTTTTACTTTAAGTCTTGCTGTATAAGGAGCAGTATATGTTCTAGTTTCTAATTCACCTTGAACAACAATCTCATGTTGACGGTCTCTACCTTCGTTGATACCAACAACAACCCCTGCCATTTCCGTAATAACCGCTTGCCCTTTTGGATTACGAGCTTCGAATATTTCTTGGATACGAGGTAAACCTTGTGTGATATCGTCTCCAGCAACCCCACCAGTATGGAATGTACGCATTGTTAACTGTGTACCCGGTTCTCCGATAGATTGTGCTGCAATAATACCAACAGCTTCTCCAACTTCCACTTCTTGACCAGTTGCTAGGTTGCGACCATAACATTTTTTACATACACCATGACGAGTATTACATGTAAACGCCGAACGGATCCATACTTCTTCGATATTAGCTTCAACAATTTCCACTGCTAAATCTTCTGTAATAAGTCCATTTTCAGGAACAATAACTTCGTTCGTTTCTGGGTGTTTAATTGATCTTCTTGCATATCTTCCGATTAAACGCTCATCTAGTGATTCGATAATTTCTGTACCTTCTTTAAGCGCAGAAACTAATAATCCTCTGTCTGTACCACAATCATCCTCACGAACAATGACATCTTGTGCTACGTCAACAAGACGACGAGTCAAGTAACCAGAGTCTGCTGTTTTTAGTGCTGTATCGGCAAGACCTTTACGCGCACCATGTGTAGAGATAAAGTACTCTAATACCGTTAAACCTTCACGGAAACTTGAGATAATCGGTAATTCGATGATTCTACCAGCCGGGTTGGCCATCAAACCACGCATACCAGCAAGCTGTGTAAAGTTAGATGCGTTACCACGGGCTCCGGAGTCACTCATCATAAAGATTGGATTACGTTTATCTAAGGATTTCATCAGTTTTGCCTGGATTGTATCTTTTGCAGCACTCCAGATAGAAATAACGCGATCATAACGCTCTTCCTCTGTGATTAATCCACGTCTAAACTGTTTCATTACATTATCTACTTTACTTTGTGCTTCTTCGATAATTTCTTGTTTTTCGCCTAATACTACGATGTCAGCTACACCAACAGTAATACCAGCTTTAGTAGAATGTTTAAATCCTAAGTCTTTCATTCTATCCAACATCTTAGAAGTTTCCGTTATCTTGAATCGTTTAAAGACTTCAGCAATTATATTACCTAAAATTTTCTTTTTGAACGGTTCGATAATTGGCAACTCTCTAATTGCAGCAGGTACATCTACACCTGGCTCAACAAAGTATCTTTCGGGAGTTTTTTCTTCTAAGTTTGTTTTCGTTGGTTCGTTAATGTACGGGAAAGATTTTGGTAAAATTTCATTGAACACTAACTTACCTACTGTTGTTAACAACAATTGTTTATTCTGTTCTTCTGTAAATGTTTCGTTATTTAAAGAACTAGCACGTACCGCCACACGAGTGTGTAAATGCACATAACCATTTTGATAAGCTAATAAAGCCTCATTTGTATCATTGAAGATCATACCTTCTCCAACTGCACCTTCACGCTCTAATGTTAGGTAGTAGTTTCCTAATACCATATCCTGTGAAGGAGTAACAACTGGCTTACCATCTTTAGGGTTCAAAATGTTTTGGGCTGCAAGCATAAGTAAACGAGCTTCTGCTTGTGCTTCAGATGATAATGGAACGTGAACCGCCATTTGGTCTCCGTCAAAGTCAGCGTTGTAAGCTGTACATACTAACGGATGTAGACGAATTGCACGGCCTTCTACTAGCGTTGGTTCAAATGCTTGAATACCTAATCTGTGTAAAGTTGGGGCGCGGTTAAGTAAAACAGGGTGTTCCTTAATAACTTCCTCCAGCACATCCCAAACTTCCGGTTGAAGTCTTTCGATTTTTCTTTTCGCAGATTTAATATTGTGGGCAATACCCTTTTCTACTAACTCTTTCATTACGAAAGGCTTAAATAATTCAATTGCCATTTCTCTAGGCAGACCACATTGATACATCTTTAAGTTCGGACCTACAACGATAACAGAACGACCAGAATAATCAACACGTTTTCCTAATAAGTTTTGACGGAAACGTCCTTGTTTACCTTTAAGCATATGTGACAATGATTTAAGTGGTCTGTTACCAGGACCAGTTACTGGACGTCCGCGACGGCCGTTATCAATCAACGCATCTACAGCTTCTTGGAGCATACGTTTTTCGTTTTGTACGATAATGCTTGGTGCACCTAAGTCTAATAATCTTTTCAGACGATTATTACGGTTAATAACACGACGGTATAAATCATTTAGGTCAGAAGTCGCAAAGCGGCCACCATCTAATTGAACCATCGGGCGCAATTCTGGAGGAATTACTGGAAGCACGTCAAGAATCATCCAAGAAGGCTCATTTCCAGAACCACGGAACGCTTCTAATACTTCTAGTCTTTTAATCGCACGAGTTCTTCTTTGCCCTTGTGCTGTTTTTAATTCTTCTTTTAATGCATCTACTTCTTTATTTAAATCAATATCTGATAATAACTTCTTTATAGATTCAGCACCCATTGAAGCTTGGAACTTCACACCGTATTTATCACGGTATGCTCTATACTCTTTCTCTGAAAGAAGTTGTTTCTTCTCAAGAGCAGTGTCACCTGGATCTGTTACAACATAAGAAGCAAAATAAATAACTTCTTCCAGTGCACGTGGAGACATATCTAACACTAGACCCATACGGCTTGGGATTCCTTTGAAATACCAAATATGTGATACCGGAGCCGCTAGTTCGATGTGTCCCATACGTTCACGACGAACCTTTGCACGAGTAACTTCTACTCCACAACGGTCACAGACTACTCCTTTGTATCTAACACGCTTGTATTTACCACAGTGACATTCCCAGTCTTTTGTAGGACCAAAAATACGCTCACAGAACAAGCCATCTTTTTCCGGTTTTAAAGTACGATAGTTAATTGTTTCTGGCTTTTTGACTTCACCAAATGACCATGAACGGATTTTATCTGGCGAAGCTAGACCTATTTTCATATATTCAAAATTATTAACATCCAACAAGGGTCCTACCTCCCTTTCGATCTTCAGGCTTTTGCCTTACTTAAAAACTTCTAAAAACATTTATAATCAAAGACAGGCCGTCACAAAAGGGTCTGACTTCACTTGAATAATCTATTTTAAAAGATATAAAAGGATCTTCTATCTAGATGTCTTCGCAGTGGAGTCTGACCCTTTTGTTTTTAGACAGGCCATGTTCATTACTTATTATTCTTGCATGCCTACCTTTTCTGACTCAGGCTCTTGTGTTTCGGAAACAATTGTCAGAGATTCAGCTTGATGAATATCATCGTCATCATCTGTGTCTCTCATTTCAATTTCTTCTTCTGTGCTAGATAAGATTTTCACATCTAATCCTAAACTTTGCAGCTCTTTCATTAATACGCGGAATGATTCAGGAACTCCTGGTTCTGGAACGTTTTCTCCTTTAACAATCGCTTCATATGTTTTCACACGACCAACAACGTCATCTGATTTAACAGTAAGAATTTCTTGTAAAGTATAAGCAGCTCCATAAGCCTCCAGTGCCCAAACCTCCATCTCTCCAAAACGCTGACCACCGAACTGAGCTTTTCCTCCTAGTGGTTGTTGCGTTACTAAAGAATATGGTCCTGTTGAACGAGCATGTAGTTTATCATCAACCATATGAGCAAGTTTGATCATATACATAACTCCAACGGATACACGGTTATCAAAAGGTTCACCTGAACGTCCGTCATATAGTACTGTTTTCGCATCTTGCGCCATTCCAGCTTCTCTAATTGTTTCCCATACATCTTCCTCACGAGCACCATCAAAAACTGGTGATGCAACATGGATATTTAAGCTTCTTGCAGCCATTCCCAGATGCAATTCTAATACCTGACCGATATTCATACGTGATGGTACACCTAGTGGATTTAACATGATGTCAACTGGTGTTCCGTCTGGTAAGTATGGCATATCTTCTTCAGGTAAAATTCGGGAAATAACCCCTTTGTTACCGTGACGACCTGCCATCTTATCGCCTTCATGGATTTTACGTTTTTGAACAATATATACACGTACTAATTGGTTAACACCTGGTGGTAATTCGTCTCCATCTTCTCTATTGAAGACTTTAACATCGTGGACGATTCCGCCACCACCATGTGGAACACGTAAACTTGTATCACGTACTTCACGTGCTTTTTCACCAAAGATAGCATGTAATAATCTTTCTTCTGCTGTTAATTCAGTTACCCCTTTAGGTGTAACTTTACCAACAAGCAAATCACCATCTTTTACTTCGGCACCGATACGAATAATACCACGATCATCTAAGTTACGTAGCGCATCTTCTCCGACATTCGGAATATCACGCGTAATTTCTTCTGGTCCTAATTTTGTATCACGAGATTCTGATTCATATTCTTCAATATGAATAGAAGTATAAACATCATCTTTTACTAAGCGTTCACTCATGATAATAGCATCTTCATAGTTGTATCCGTCCCATGTCATAAAGGCAACTAATACGTTACGTCCAAGGGCTAATTCACCTAGCTCCATAGAAGGACCATCAGCTAAAACCTCGCCTTTTGTTACTTTATCACCTACAGCAACAATCGGGCGTTGATTATAACAAGTACCTTGGTTTGAACGAACAAACTTAAGCATCTTATATTTATCAAGATTTCCTTTTACTTCTTGACCATCTACTTCAGAAATACGTCTAACCCATACTTCACGAGCTTCTACATGTTCAACAATACCAGGATGCTTACAGATAACAGCTGCCCCTGAGTCTTTTCCTGAAACGTATTCCATTCCAGTTCCTACTCTTGGAGCTTCTGGCTGCATTAAAGGTACTGCTTGACGCTGCATGTTCGCACCCATTAAGGCACGGTTAGAGTCATCATTTTCTAAGAACGGGATACACGCTGTTGCAGCAGATACAACCTGCTTTGGAGATACGTCCATATAGTCTACACGATCACGCTTAACAACAACGTTCTCATCACGGAAACGTGCTACTACATCTTCATCTAAGAAAGAACCATCTTCCCCTAAACGAGCATTCGCTTGGGCAACAACATAGTTATCTTGTTCATCAGCTGTTAAATAATCAATTCGTGACGATACTTTACCTGTCTCAGGATCAACACGTCTGTATGGTGTTTCAATAAAACCAAAACGGTTTACTTTTGCATAAGAAGATAAAGAGTTAATCAAACCAATGTTTGGTCCCTCAGGTGTTTCAATCGGACACATACGGCCATAGTGAGAATAGTGAACGTCACGAACTTCCATCCCTGCACGTTCTCTTGTTAAACCACCAGGTCCTAATGCAGATAAACGACGTTTGTGTGTTAATTCTGCTAATGGATTTGTTTGGTCCATGAACTGAGAAAGCTGAGAGCTTCCAAAGAATTCTTTAATAGATGCAATAACAGGTCTGATATTAATTAACTGCTGCGGTGTAATAGTATTCGTGTCTTGAATAGACATTCTTTCACGTACAACACGCTCCATTCTTGATAAACCAATACGGAATTGATTTTGCAACAATTCGCCTACAGAACGAAGACGTCTGTTACCTAAATGGTCAATATCATCTGTTAGACCTACTCCATGTAATAAATTAAAGAAATAACTGATAGAAGCAATGATATCTGAAGGAGAGATGTTTTTCACAGCTTCTTCTACATATGCATTACTAATAACATTAATTTCTTTATCCCCTTCATCTAGTGGTGAATAAATTTTCACTGATTGTACAACAACATCATCTTCTAATACTCCGCCATACGGGCTCAGCTTTTTAAAGCCGATATTGTTTTCTAGATTAGGAATAATACGGTCAAGCGCACGGCGATCTAAAAGAGTTCCTTTTTCAGCGATAATCTCGCCAGTTTCAGGATCCACTAATGTTTCTGCTAAACGCTGATTAAATAATCTATTTTTAATATGAAGCTTTTTATTGATTTTATAACGACCTACATTCGCAAGATCGTATCTTTTTGGATCGAAAAATCTCGATACCAATAGACTTTTTGCGTTTTCAACAGTAGGTGGTTCTCCCGGACGAAGACGCTCATAAATTTCTAATAGCGCTTTGTCTGTTCCTTCTGTGTTATCTTTTTCTAAAGTATTACGCAAATACTCATTGTCACCAATCAATTCAATAATCTCTTGATCGGAACCAAATCCTAATGCGCGTAAAAGAACAGTAACAGGAAGTTTACGTGTGCGATCAATACGCACATATACTACATCCTTTGCATCTGTTTCATACTCTAGCCATGCTCCACGGTTAGGAATTACTGTTGCAGTAAATCCTTTTTTACCGTTCTTATCAAGTTTTCCATTATAATAAACACTTGGAGAACGTACTAACTGAGAAACGATAACTCGTTCCGCACCATTAATAACAAAAGTACCAGTTTCAGTCATAAGCGGGAAATCACCCATGAATACATCTTGGTCTTTTACTTCTCCTGTTTCTTTATTTACAAGACGAACCTTCACACGCAAAGGTGCAGAATATGTAACATCTCGCTCTTTCGATTCTTCCACTGAATACTTAGGATCTCCCAAGCTATAATCAATGAAATCAAGTGATAAATTGCCAGTAAAATCTTCAATAGGCGAAATGTCCTGGAACATTTCTCGCAATCCCTCATCTAAAAACCATTGATAGGAAGAGGTTTGGATTTCAATAAGATTTGGTAATTCTAAAACCTCACTAATTCGTGCGTAGCTTCTCCGCTGGCGGTGTCGTCCATACTGAACAAGTTGACCTGTCAACTGATTCACCCCTCAAATCAAACGTTATAGTACATCTATTAACATCTTATAAAAAAAGGATATTAGACCCATTTTTATAAGACAAAAAGAAAAAGGGTTTTCCAATCAAAAAACCACATTTTCATATTTCTAATATTATTCTGTTAGTTTTTCCTTCTTACACCAATTTTATACAGTAACTTAGATAAAATTGCGAGTTTCAGAAAAATATTATATTGGCATTATACAATGCTATCACAACAAAAAGGACTAGTCAATCTTTTTTGCTTGAATTATAAAATAGCCTTTTTTCTTTTCTACTACGTTTACCTCTTTAAAGAATTCTTCTAATTTCGCAATAGCAGAGGGTGCTCCTTGTTTCTTTTGAATCACAACCCATAATTCCCCATTAGGTACTAAACACTCATAGCTTTGCTCAAAAATATCATGAACTACTTTCTTCCCCGCTCTTATCGGCGGATTAGTTAATATAGAGGCAAACTTTTGTCCTTTCACACGAAGAAGTCGATCACTTTCATATATGCGAACATTTTCAACGCCGTTTTGTCTGGCATTTTCTTCTGCTAATTCAATAGCACGCAAATTAACATCAACCATATGGACCATTCTATTTGGGGAAGTCTTCGCAATAGATATACCTATCGGGCCATATCCACAGCCTACATCTAATATATCTCCATCTAAATCAGGCAAGGTATACGTCTCTATCAATAATCTAGACCCAAAGTCCACTTCTTTTTTAGAAAAGACTCCATTATCTGTTTTAAAACGTATTGTATTACCTTTAAGCGTAAAATTCCAGTAATTTGGATCGCTACTTACATTTTGGGTTCGGGAATAATAATGTTCCGTCATACGAACACCTCCTTAGGAGAATTATTTAAGGAAGACTACTTGAGGATTGACTACAAAGCACAGCATCGTAATCAATTAAAAAGCGCAGACGACTTTTCCTAAAGTTATCATATACCATCAGTAGCTTATTCATAGAACTCCTTAGAAGATAATTCCCCCAGCAGTTCACGATTCACTTCTAACTTGGTAAATTGCGCCTAACTTTTCTTAAGTCCTTCTCACTTTTCAGGAAAAAAAAGCCCGCTAAAATAGCGAGCTTCTTTTCAACTAACATTACTTAACTTCAACGTTAGCTCCAACTTCTTCAAGTTTAGCTTTGATTTCTTCAGCTTCTTCTTTAGAAGCTCCTTCTTTAACTGCTTTTGGAGTGTTGTCAACAAGTTCTTTTGCTTCTTTAAGACCAAGACCTGTGATTTCACGTACAACTTTGATAACTTTGATTTTTTGATCTCCAGCAGATGCAAGAACTACATCAAACTCAGATTTTTCAGCAGCAGCTTCTCCGCCACCTGCAACTACAGCTACAGGAGCAGCAGCAGTTACTCCAAATTCTTCTTCAATTGCTTTTACTAAATCGTTTAATTCTAAAACAGTCATATTTTTAACTGCTTCTAAGATTTGTTCTTTAGACATTATATGTTTCCTCCTTGTTTTTTGGGGTTTTATGATACATTTCCGTATAAAATATTAAGCGCCTTGTTCTTCTTTTTGATCTGCAACTGCTTTTGTAGCAAGAGCAAGGTTGCGGATTGGTGCTTGAAGAACGCTGAGTAACATAGAAAGTAAACCTTCGCGTGATGGAAGTTCAGCTAGAGCTTTTACTTCTTCAACTGTTGCTAAGTTCCCTTCGATTACTCCCGCTTTAATTTCTAATGCTTCATGGTTTTTAGCGAAGTCATTTAGAATTTTTGCTGGTGCAACAACATCCTCATTACTGAACGCAATAGCGTTTGGACCAGTTAAGGATTCGTTTAAACCTGCTAATTCAACAGATTCTGCAGCACGGCGAGTTAAAGAGTTTTTGAAAACTTTAAACTCGATTCCTGCATCACGAAGTTGTTTACGAAGTTCAGTTACTTCTGAAACAGTCAAACCACGGTAGTCAACAACGATAGTTGATTTACTTGCTTTGAATTTCTCCGCAATATCAGATACTATTTGTTTCTTTTGTTCGATTACGCTGCTCATCTTTACACCTCCTGTAGAATTTCTACATTCATACCGACAAATAAAATCCTCCATATCTATTAGACATGGAGGTGTATACAATAGTCGTTCTCACAACTGATCAAATAATCTATCGTATTACCTCGGCAGGAAATTAAGCTAAAATTTAGCACCTACTGTCTACGGTATAAATGTTATTTATTTTTTCAACAAGATGAAGTATATGCTATCCATCTTGTTTTGTCAAATACCAATTTTTATCAAACAGTAGATGGATCTACTTTTACGCCAGGTCCCATTGTTGAAGTAACAGATACGTTCTTCATGTAAGTACCTTTCGCAGCAGCTGGTTTAGCTTTTGACATTGTGTCAAAGATAGTTTGGAAGTTCTCAACTAGTTTAGCTTCATCGAAAGAAACTTTTCCGATTGGAACATGTACGTTACCAGCTTTGTCTACACGGTATTCTACTTTACCAGCTTTGATTTCGTTAACTGCTTTTGTTACATCAAATGTAACTGTACCAGTTTTAGGGTTTGGCATTAAACCTTTAGGTCCTAATACACGACCAAGTTTACCAACTTCACCCATCATATCTGGAGTTGCAACGATTACGTCAAAATCGAACCAACCTTGTTGGATTTTATTTATAAATTCAGCATCGCCTACATAGTCTGCTCCTGCTGCTTCTGCTTCTTTTAATTTTTCACCTTTAGCGAAAACTAAAACGCGTTGAGTTTTACCAGTACCGTTTGGAAGAACTACTGCTCCACGGATTTGTTGGTCTGCTTTCTTAGGATCTACTCCTAGACGGAAAGCAACTTCAACTGATGCATCAAATTTTGTAGTGCTAGTTTTTTTCACTAACTCAATTGCTTCTTGAATTGGGTAAGCTTTAGTACGATCAACAAGTTTGATAGCTTCTAAATACTTCTTACCTTTTTTAGCCATAACTATATTTCCTCCTTGAATTGTGGTTTTAGCGGAATTACCTCCCACGAATAAAGGTTGCGACTAAAGATTCACCGTCGTCACAACCTTAATCAACACTAACCATATATAGGTTTAGTCTTCAATAACAATACCCATGCTGCGGGCAGTACCTTCAACCATGCGCATAGCAGATTCAACACTAGCTGCATTTAGATCAGGCATTTTTGTTTCAGCAATCTCGCGTACTTTATCACGCTTAACAGTTGCTACTTTATTACGATTTGGTTCACCAGAACCAGACTCGATACCAGCTGCTTTTTTAAGTAAAACTGCAGCAGGTGGAGTTTTTGTAATAAATGTAAATGAACGGTCTTCGAAAACCGTAATCTCAACAGGAATGATTAAACCAGCTTGTTCAGCTGTACGAGCGTTAAACTCCTTACAGAATCCCATGATATTTACGCCAGCTTGACCCAATGCAGGACCAACTGGTGGTGCCGGATTCGCTTTAGCTGCTGGGATTTGCAATTTAACAACTTTAATTACTTTTTTAGCCACGAGACACACCTCCTTAAAGTCCGTGATGTGGTAATAGGGGTTTCCCCTCCCACTCAACTTATCGTCTTTATATGAAATAAAGAAATTTGACAATATCTTATCTCTTTATGAGATATACTGACCTATGAAATAGTAACACTTTTTCAATACCATTTCAAGTTTTCTAGTTAAAATTTTTCAATTTGTGTAAAATCGAGCTCCACTGGAGTATCTCTACCAAACATATTTACTAGTACTTTAACCTTTGCTTTATCCTTATCAATTTCCTCAACTGTACCAGTGAAATTAGCAAATGGACCTTCATTTACTTTTACTGTTTCGCCTAATTCAAACTCAATTTCAATTCTTTGTTCCTCAACGCCCATTCTTTTCAGAATTACTTGGACTTCTTCTGGTAAAAGCGGAGTTGGCTTTGATCCAGACCCAGCGGAACCAACGAATCCAGTTACACCAGGGGTATTACGTACGACATACCAAGAATCATCCGTCATAACAATTTCTACCAATACATAACCTGGGAACACTTTTCTTTTTATTACTTTTGTTTTACCATTTCTGATATCTGTTTCTTCTTCTTCAGGTACAACCACGCGAAAAATTTTATCTTGCATCGCCATTGTTTCTACCCGTTTTTCTAAATTGGCTTTCACCTTATTCTCATATCCAGAGTACGTATGCACTACATACCAGTTTTTTTCCATAAAAGAGGACTACTTCGTCCGTCCCTCCCTGCAACTTTATTTTTTCGTGCTGTTTTTTATAGTATCTGTAAGGAACAAGTCATTTATTTTTCAGCAAATGAAAAAACCCGTTACCGGGCTTTTGTAAATGTTTCCTATCGTTTTACCATTATACCATGAGTAGACAACTGTTATTCAAGTATTAAACGAATAAGTTCAGAAATTCCTAAATCAACAACAGCAAAGAAGATAGCAAAAAAGACAACTGTCACAAGGACTGTGAGTGTATAATTAGTTAACTCCTTTTTTTTCGGCCAGCTAACTTTCTTTAATTCTCTACCAACTTCGCGAAAATACTTAACAGCACTTTGCATTTTTGTTACCTCCATCTTTAAGAGCGGGCATTATCCAAAATCATTATTTTGTTTCTTTATGAACAGTATGAGCATTACAATTTTGACAAAATTTCTTTACTTCTAAACGTTCTGTACCATTGTTACTCACAGTAGAATAATTTCTTGACCCACATTTTTCACATGCTAACACAATCTTTTTTCTCATTCCACTTACACCTACTACGTCCTTTATATCTTCTCAAACTGTATCATGGACACGAGTAAGATGTCAATATCAGTAAATATTTGCTATTCCAAAAAACCTTTGACGCTCATAGCGAGAATTCTCTTATTTCTAAATACCGCTCTAATTTTCTTTTCACCCGCTGAAGGGCATTATCAATAGACTTCACATGCCTATTCAATTCCTCAGAAATTTCTTGATAAGATTGACCATCAAGATATAGAGACAATACTTTTCTTTCTAAATCACTCAATAATTCAGACATTTTGATCTCGATGTGATCATATTCTTCCTGATTAATGATCAATTCTTCTGGATCAAGAACCTTTGCTCCAGAGATAATATCCATTAACGTTCGATCAGATTCTTCATCGTAAATGGGCTTGTCCAAAGAAACATAAGAATTTAAAGGAATATGCTTCTGCCTAGTGGCCGTTTTGATAGCAGTAATGATTTGTCTTGTTATACACAATTCAGCAAATGCCTTAAAGGAAGAAAGTTTGTCCTCTTTAAAATCGCGTATTGCCTTATAAAGACCGATCATTCCCTCTTGCACAATATCTTCTTTGTCTGCTCCGATTAAGAAATAGGATCTGGCTTTAGCTCGCACAAAGTTACGATACTTTTGAATTAAATAATCCAAAGCATCACTTTCCCCTTGATGCACCAATTCCACCAACACTTCATCTTCAAGTTCCATATAATTTCCAGTATACTCGTTACTCTTAGTCCAGCTGTCAGTACTCATACAGATCCCCCCGACCGTGCAATCATGGATAAATCCATTATACTCTAGCCTTTTTTTGAGCGTCAACAACTCATTTCTCTCCACGTCGCCATTTTTCGAAAATTTCTTCCACTTCTCTTGAAAGCGGAATCTTTGCAACTGGTTTTTTTTCTTTAATTTTTTTTACTTTTTTTCCGATTTCCTGTTCCATCCCAGCCATCTCTAACAATAATTCTCGTGCTGATTTCCGCAGTGCACCTTGTCCAAAAATAGCCCATTGCTCTGTAAAATCTGAAGTCGCAACATGAATTTGTGTTTTTCTGTTATTTAGTTCAATAGCTAGTTTTTCGATACGCTCATCAGCAGTTTCATTTTCACGGGTAAAAATGACTTCTACCTTGTAATCTTTATATTTTTTCTCTGTGCCTTTTACATAGTATGCATCAAAAACAACCATTACTCTGTATCCGGAATAGCCTTGATATTCTGCCATCTTTGCTACTAAAGCATCCCTTGCTGCTGCAAGATCTCTATTCTTTAAAGCATTTAGTTCTGGCCAAGCACCAATAATGTTATAGCCGTCAACAATAAGAATATCCATTATTATCCCTCAAGTGGATGGCGTTTCCGATATACCTCATACATTAAAAGTGCCGCTGCAACAGAAGCATTTAAAGACGTAACAGCTCCAGCCATCGGTAAATGAATAAGAAAATCGCATTTTTCCTTAATCAATCTTCCCATGCCTTTTCCTTCACTGCCAATCACTAATCCTAATGGTATCGTTCCATCAAATTTGCGATAATCTTCACTTCCTTTTGCATCCGTTCCCGCAATCCATATTCCTCTCGTTTTAAGCTCCTCTATCGTCCTTGCCATATTTGTTACTCGCACAACGGGAATATGCTCGATAGCACCAGTAGATGCCTTTGCAACTGTAGCTGTTAGCCCAACTGCTCTTCTCCGTGGAATAATAATCCCATGAGCACCTACCGCATCAGCCGTTCTCATGATCGATCCTAAGTTATGAGGATCCTCAATTTCATCAAGCAACAAGAAAAAAGGCGTTTCCTGCTTCTTTTCTGCAAGTGCAAATAAATCATCTATTTCAGCATATTGATAGGCAGCAACTTGCGCTACTACACCTTGGTGATTCGCGTCTACTAAGCTATCCAATTTCTTTTTAGGAACAAACTGAACAAGCACATTTGCCTGTTTAGCCAAACCAATTACTGTTTGCATTTGGCCTTTTTGGGAACCTT
Source organism: Niallia sp. FSL W8-0177 (assembly GCF_038006285.1). Classification (NCBI taxonomy): domain Bacteria; kingdom Bacillati; phylum Bacillota; class Bacilli; order Caryophanales; family Bacillaceae; genus Niallia; species Niallia sp. FSL W8-0177. Next base: position 4,365,102 of record NZ_JBBOUX010000001.1, on the reverse strand, counting down.
CCGCAATAAGTATTTTATTTACATCTCTTTCTGATTTTAACGCTTCAATAACTGCATTTTTTCCAACAATAAAGTCACTTGACACTTTTGCTCCTCCTATTTGCTTTCAATGATAGAAAAAGCAGCTTTGATTATTTCCTCAAGTCGCTCTTCTCGCTTCGCTAAATATAAATAACCTAAAACTGCTTCAAAACCAGTACTATATCGGTAGGTTTGTACATCGGTATTTTTAGGAATAGTGCCTGATTTCGCATTTCGCCCTCGCTTTAATACCGCAATCTCTTCTTCAGAAAAAAATCCTTTTTCTAAAAGACCATGCACTACCTTTGCCTGTCCTTTTGCCGAAACATATTTTGTCGCTTCTCGATGAAGCTGATTAGGCTTCACCTTCCCGCTATACAACAAATGTCTTCTTACATATATTTCAAGAACAGCATCGCCCATATAAGCAAGGGCAAGGCTGTTCAGTTGTTTTTCATCCACTTTTTTATCATAGAGGAGCATCTTTTTACCCTCTTTTCCATCGTATACCTTGTGCGGTGTCTTCTAAAATGATGTTCATTGCTTTTAATTGATCTCTAATTTGATCAGCAAGCACAAAGTCTCTATCCTTTCTAGCTTGCGTTCTTTTTTCTATTAGCGCCTCGATTTCTTCATCTAATAATTCCTCATTCGCAGATAAAGATAACCCAAGCACTGTAAATAATTCTTCAAACTCATTCATAAAAGCATGAATAACAGCAGGAGAGGTTGTTTTTTCAAGCAGGTAATAATTTGCTTGCTTCGATAATTCAAAAAGAACAGAAATACCATTCGCTGTGTTAAAATCATCATCCATACTATCAACGAATTGTTTTCGAAGATCGGCAATTTTTGCAATCCATTCCTGATTTGTATCTGTAAGATCCGTACTCGCGATACTGCGATGTTTTAAATTTTCATAAGAAGTTCTGATTCTCTCTAACCCTGCTCTCGTATTTTCCAATACTTCTTCACTATAGTTAATTGGATTACGATAATGTACAGAAAGCATAAAGAATCTTAACACTTGTGGATCATGAATCTTAATAATATCGTTTACAGTGATAAAATTCCCTAGGGATTTAGACATCTTTTCATTATCAATATTAATATAACCATTATGCATCCAATAATTAGCAAAGGTCTTACCTGTTAATGCTTCTGACTGGGCAATTTCATTCTCATGATGCGGAAATGCTAAGTCCTGCCCACCTGCATGGATATCAATTGTATCACCTAAATATTTACGCACCATCGCAGAGCATTCAATATGCCAGCCTGGACGCCCATTCCCCCAAGGACTCTCCCAGAAAATTTCGCCTTCTTTCGCCTTCTTCCATAAGGCAAAATCTAATGAATCTTGTTTCTTCTCCCCAACTGCAATTCTTGCACCTGAACGAAGTTCATCAATAGATTGATGAGAAAGCTTTCCATATCCATCAAAGGCTCTAGTGTGATAATACACATCTCCTTCTGACTCATAAGCAAACCCTTTATCTATTAATGCTGCAATAAAATCGATAATAATATCCATATTTTCTGTTACACGCGGATGAGAATCAGCTTTTTTGCAGCCTAACGCAGAAACATCTTCAAAATATGCGTCAATAAAGCGGTCAGCAATAACCGGCACCGTTTCTCCAAGCTCATTTGCCGCTTTTATTAACTTATCATCGACATCGGTAAAATTCGATACAAATTGTACATCGTAACCACGAAACTCTAGATAACGTCGCACAGTATCAAAGACAATTGCTGGGCGAGCATTTCCAATATGGATATAGTTATAGACAGTTGGTCCACATACATACATTTTTACCTTTCCCTCTTCTAGCGGAACAAAATCCTCCTTTGCTCGTGTTAATGTGTTATATATTTGAATAGGCATTACTTATAACTCCTTTCTTCCTGTAATTCTTTTAGTTGTTCTCTTAAATAGCTAATTTCCAATTCCATTTCTTTCAGTCGATCCGCAATTGGATCTGGTAAATCACAATGATTTAAGTCTTTCTTTATTTTAATACCATCTTGTACTTTAACTCTTCCTGGAATACCTACTACTGTCGAATTTGCAGGAACATCTTTTAACACTACTGATCCTGCACCAATTTTGGCATTTTCTCCAATTACAATAGATCCTAATACTTTTGCACCAGAGGCAATAAGAGCATTATCTTTAACGGTTGGATGCCTTTTCCCTTTTTCTTTTCCCGTTCCCCCAAGCGTTACTCCCTGAAAAATAGTGACATTATCCCCTATCTCACAGGTTTCCCCTATCACTACACCCATACCATGATCAATGAATAGACGATTGCCGATCTTTGCTCCGGGATGTATTTCCACCCCTGTCATAAAGCGGCTAAATTGCGAGATAACTCTTGCCAAGAAAAAACGATTATGCCTAAAAAAGAAATGAGCAATTCTGTGAAACCATATAGCATGCAACCCAGAATAAGTTAAAATAACTTCTATCGAGCTCCTAGCAGCAGGATCTTGTTCAAACACTACAGCAATATCCTCTTTCATGCGCCGAAACATACAAATCTCCCCCCTGTTTTGCAACTATAATGCAGCTATCTAGCAATCATCACTCTCGTAAAAGATGTCATTTCCTTTACCATTGTTTCCCTTTAAACGTCTATATATCTTATATACAAGAAAAACATTTTAATCCCTATTTTTTACTACTTCATTTCAATCCCATAACTCCCACTAAAAAAGTAAAACTATTACATTCTCTTTCCTTGATGCCACTGAAGCTTTTTATCCATATAAAAAGCGTCTCTGTCTAAAAGACAGAGACGCTTATTTAGGCGCGGTTCCACTCTGTTTAGATTACCGCTTTTAAGCAATAATCTCCACTCATCCCTGTTAACGGATAGGTTCCGCCTCTATCTACTAAATAAATTCTTTTTCGATACAGGACTCTGAGGCGCACTTCAAAAAAGAGGTTACTTGAATCACTTTCAGCCGGGTGATGATTCTCTCTAATAAGCTTCTCCTTTTTTACTTTTCCTCATCTTCGTTTTTTCTATATAGCTTTCCTACTACTATATTATATTTTCTCCAAAATGTTAACTAATTAATGCTGTTAATCGCGCATCAATTTTTTCTTTACCTAATAGTTCGATCGCCTTTGGTAAATCAGGACCATGCGTTTGACCTGTTGTAGCCACGCGAATCGGCATAAATAAGTTTTTGCCCTTTTGACCAGTAGCTTTTTGAACCACTTTAATAGCGGCTTTAATTTGCTCGGCACTCCACTCTGGCATTTCAGCTAATGCTTCTTTAAATGCTTGGACTACAGTCGGAACATGTTCACCAGCTAAAACCTCTTTTGCCTCTTCATCATATTGGACTTCATCACTGAAGAATAACGTAGATAAGTTTACAATATCAGCCCCGCAGCTCATTTGCTCTTGATATAAACCAACCAGATTATTTACCCATGCCTCTTCATCAGCTGAGCGATTTTCACTTACTAAGCCTGCTTTCTCTAAATGAGGAACAGCTAGACGAACAACTGTTTCTAAATCTGCCTTTTTGATATATTGATTATTCATCCACGCTAATTTATTTTGATCAAATAACGCAGGAGACTTAGACAATCTTGCTGGATCAAAGATGCGGATAAATTCTTCTATAGTGAATAATTCCTCTTCTCCCTCTGGAGACCATCCTAATAAAGCAATGAAATTGAACAATGCTTCAGGCAAATAGCCTAATTCTTCATATTGCTCAATAAATTGAATAATGGATTCATCCCGCTTACTCAATTTCTTTCTGCTTTCATTAACAATTAAAGTCATATGTCCAAAAATAGGTCTGTCCCAACCTAGTGCATCATAGATCATTAATTGTTTTGGTGTATTGGTAATATGATCATCTCCACGCAATACATGTGTGATATCCATTAAATGATCATCAATTGCTACTGCAAAATTATAGGTTGGAGTACCATCCTTTTTCACAATAACATAATCGCCAATTGTTGCTGATTCGAATGAAACGTCTCCTTTAACCATATCATTAAATTCATATACAATATTTTCAGGAACACGAATTCGAATACTCGGCTGTCTTCCTTCCGCTTCTAAGGCCGCTTGCTGTTCCTTTGTTAAATGACGACATTTGCCAGAGTACTTAGGTGTTTCCCCTCTACTTACTTGGTCTTCTCTTTCTGCTTCAATTTCCTCTTCTGTACAGTAACACTTATAAGCAAGTCCCTTTTCCAGCAATTCTGTGTAATACTTCTTATAAATGTCATTTCTTTCAGATTGACGATACGGACCATATTCTCCACCAACATCCGTACTTTCATCCCAATCCATTCCAAGCCATTTTAAATATTTTAATTGGCTTTCTTCTCCACCCTCAATATTCCTTTTTTTGTCCGTATCTTCAATACGAATAATAAATTTCCCGCCTTGACTACGTGCAAATAAATAATTAAATAACGCTGTACGCGCATTCCCTATATGCAAATGCCCTGTTGGACTTGGAGCATAACGAACACGAATTTCGTTAGACATGCTTGTGCCTCCTTGATTACTTACGCTTTTTTCTAATCTATTCTATCACTTTGCTTTTTCCTTTAAAAGGTGTTCGCCTCTATAATTGGTTATCAATTATACATTTCTTTTTTGGAGCAACACAACTGCTTGGGAAGCAATCCCTTCCCCTCTTCCGGTAAATCCCAATTTCTCTGTGGTGGTTGCTTTCACATTAATATTATCTTGTTCTGTCTCCAGCAATTCTGCAATTCTCGCTTGCATTGCTTGAATATGTGGAGCCATTTTCGGCTGTTGAGCCATTATCGTACAATCAGCATTCACTAATTCATAACCCTTTTCCTTTACTATTTGCCATACATGCTGCAATAATTTTGCAGAATCAGCATCTTTAAAGGCTTCATCTGTATCAGGAAAATGTTTTCCGATATCCCCTTCACCAATAGCACCTAAACAAGCATCAGCAATCGTATGTAGTAAAACATCTGCATCAGAGTGTCCTAGTAGACCCTTTTCATATGGTATCTCTATCCCTCCGATAATCAGAGGCCTTCCACTTACTAATTGATGAACATCAAACCCTTGGCCTATGCGAAACATCTTTAACTCCTCCATTCTAATTGCTTGTGTTAAAAAACTTCTCAAAGCTTATCTATTACTCTCTGCTATATTTTCTTTTCGCTTTGCCACAATTGCTTCGGCAAAGTACAAATCTTCTGGTGTCGTTAATTTAATATTGTCATAGTTTCCTTCAACGATTTGAACAGCTTGTCCTAATCGTTCCACCAAACTAGCATCATCTGTACCTATATATGTATCGAAAATCGCCTTTTCATGTGCTTCTTTTAAAATAGAAATGCGAAAAGCTTGTGGGGTCTGTATCGCCCACAAGCTTGAACGCTCAACTGTTTCCACTACCAAATCACCATCAACTTTTTTGATCGTATCTTTAATAGGTACTGCTAAAACAGCTGCGCCGCTTTCTACTGCAACCTTTGTTAATCTAGCTATTTGCTCTGTTTGAATAAAAGGTCTCGCCGCATCATGAACAAGAACAATTGTATCATCCGATATTTCCTTTACTGCATGGTAAACACTATGCTGTCTTTCTGTACCACCCTCAATAAGAGCAATAACCTTTGTAATTGCATATTTTTTTACTAGTTCATTCATTTCTTTTTTATCATCTGAACTAACTACCAACCAAATTCCATTACAGTTTGGATCATTTTCGAAAACAATTAAGGTATGAATAAATACTGGTAAACTGTCTAGCTCAAGAAATAATTTGTTTTTTCCTAGTCCCATTCGTTTCCCTTGTCCTGCTGCCGGAATAATGACTTCATAAGTCATATAACTAACCCCTATTCTTACAATGCTTTTTCTAATAATTTTGGTTTTGCAAAGATCATTCGACCTGCAGACGTTTGCAACACACTCGTTACAAGAACATCTATATGTTTTCCAATATAATTGCGACCTTCTTCTACTACAATCATCGTGCCATCATCTAGATAGGCAACACCTTGATTATGTTCTTTTCCATCTTTAATAATTTGTATTTTCATCTCTTCCCCTGGAAGAACTACTGGCTTTACCGCATTTGCCAAATCATTAATATTGAGAACAGCAACCTTCTGCAGTTCACAAACTTTATTTAAATTAAAATCATTTGTTACAACAACACCATTTGTTAATTTAGCTAATTTGACTAGTTTACTATCTACTTCCGTGATATCTTCAAAATCACCTTCGTAAATTTCCACTTTAATCGCTAATTCCTTTTGAATTCGATTTAGAATATCTAGCCCTCTTCGTCCACGATTACGTTTTAGCGCATCGGATGAATCTGCTATATGCTGAAGTTCTCCCAGCACAAATTGCGGAATAACAATTGTGCCCTCCAGGAAGCCCGTTTGACAAATATCAGCTATTCTTCCATCAATAATAACACTAGTATCCAATATTTTTAAATTACTTTTCTCAACTTTTGTGGGTTCCTCTTCCACTACCTTCTTCTTTCTAGCTGTGAAGAGTGTTAATAGTTCATCTCTCTTTTTAAACCCAACTTGAAAGCCTAAATACCCAAAAAGTAATGATAAAAGGATTGGAGCGACAGTATTAAGCACAGGAACAGAGGTTAATGCATAGCCTACTAAAAAGGCTAAAGTTAACCCAAATCCTATTCCAAGACTACCGAAAATTATATCCGTTATCGGAGCCTTTACAATTGATTCTTCTAAAAACTTAATAAAGTTAACAATATAATCAATCGCCCAAAAAGTAATAAGATAAAAAATAATGGCACCAAGTATTGCAGACACATATGCGTTATTAATAAGATCATGATCGATAGACATTACTGAGAATAAATCAGGAATAAATAAAAACCCGATTGTTCCTCCAATAATTAAAAAACAAACTTGAACAATGCGTTTTAACAATACTTCCACCTCCTCTTTCACATTATAAACAAATTCCCAGTTTTGAAACCTAATATTACAGGAATTTTTTATTTGTAATGAAAAAGTTATTTTTATAGATATGATGACTATGTCATATACTAATGTTAAAAATGCCCTTTTCCATTGCTCGGGAAATAATGACCAACTATTTATATTTAATAGAAACATTTATAATAGCTCAGAAAAACCCTTAAACCCTTACAAAAATGGAAATATAACACAGACAAAGAGATAAATACCTATTTAATTTATAAAACTAGATTAGCATTAAAAATAAACGCAAGTCAAATAATTAAATATTACATTTTAACACAACTAAAAATTCACATCAATGTATTTTTTCGAAAAACTAATCGCTTAAAGCCGCTTTTAAAGCATCCGCAACCGTATGAACGCCAACGACCTCTAAGCCTTTTGGAGCCTTCAAACCACTTAAATTATTAGCTGGAATAATAACACGCTCAAAACCTAATTTAGCAGCCTCCTGCACCCTTTGCTCAATACGGGATACTCTTCTAACTTCTCCAGTTAAGCCAACTTCCCCAATAATACAGTCAGTTGCTCTTGTTGGTTTATCTCTAAAACTCGAGGCAATGCTTACAGCGATCGCCAAATCTATAGCAGGCTCGTCAAGTTTTACACCACCAGCTACTTTTAAATAGGCATCCTGATTCTGGAGTAACATTCCAACTCTTTTTTCTAATACCGCCATTAACAACGGCACTCTATTATGATCTATGCCCGTTGCCATCCTTCGTGGATTCCCAAAACTAGTCGGTGAAATCAATGCTTGGATTTCAACCAGAACCGGTCTTGTTCCTTCCATTGATGCTACAACAGTGGAGCCAGCGGCACCCTGTGATCGCTCTTCTAAGAAAATTTCAGAGGGATTCTCTACCTCTTCCAGTCCAAATTCCTTCATCTCAAAAATACCCATCTCATTAGTAGAGCCGAAACGGTTCTTTACAGCGCGTAAAATACGATATGTATGATGTCTTTCTCCTTCAAAATACAATACAGTATCAACCATATGCTCCAGTAATCTTGGTCCTGCAATCGATCCTTCCTTTGTGACATGTCCTACAATGAAGATTGCTATTCCTTTGGTTTTTCCTATCCGCATTAATTCTGCTGTACATTCTCTAACTTGAGAAACACTTCCTGGAGCAGAGGTGACCTCCGGATGATAGATGGTCTGAATCGAATCAATAACCACAAATTCCACATTCGTATTTTCAATGGTTCTACTTATTTCCTCTAGATTGGTTTCTGAATAGACGAGCAAATGATCAGAAACTACCCCCAATCTGTCTGCTCTTAACTTTGTTTGCTTTTGCGATTCTTCTCCTGAAACATATAAGACAGAATGTTTCTTATGTGCTAACTGCGAGGATACTTGTAAAAGAAGCGTTGATTTACCAATTCCGGGATCTCCACCTATTAATACAAGAGAACCACGCACAACTCCTCCACCAAGAACACGGTTTAACTCCATTAAGTCGGTATATATTCTGGGCTCATTAACCGTTTCAATGCTTGTTATAGGAATAGGCTTTGCAGCAACAGTAGTGGCTGCAGAATGAGCAAACGCACCTTTTCTTTGAACAGCACTCTTCTCTACTTCTTCCACCATTGTATTCCAATTTCCACAACCAGGACATTTCCCCATCCATTTTGCTGATTCATATCCACATTCCTGGCAAAGAAATTTTGTTTTTCTTTTGGCCATATTCAGCCTCCTTCCCCTTTTATTACTAACATCTCCAACCCAAATAATAGATATTAATTTTTTTCTATTTTTATCTTAAATAAAGAAAGGACACACGTAAAGCTGTAATACGTGTGTCACCTTATAAATGTTCTAGGTATTATTTTTGTAGGTTTACTGCTGGCTCTGCACCGTTCACCTTCACAGTAAACTCACCATTTTCGACATCCAATTCAATTTGTTGACCAGTTAATACTGTTCCCTTTAGAAGTTCTTCAGATAATCGATCTTCTATATGCTTTTGTATTGCACGACGAAGTGGTCTCGCTCCATACTCTGGATCATAGCCTTCTTCCGCAATTTTTTCTTTGGCCGCTTCTGTGATACTCAATTGAATATCCTGTTCTGATAGACGTTTAACTAACTGATCTGCCATTAAAGTAACAATTTCTTTTAAATGCTTCTTCTCTAATGCATGGAAAACAATTGTTTCATCGATACGGTTTAAGAACTCTGGACGGAATGCTCTTTTCAGCTCTTCCATTACTTTGCCCTTCATATCTTTATAATCTTGATCTCCATCTTGCACATTAAAACCAACATATTTATTTTGTTTTAATGCAGAAGCTCCAACGTTGGAAGTCATAATTAACACTGTGTTTCGGAAATCAACCGTTCTTCCTTTCGAATCTGTTAAGCGACCATCCTCCAGCACTTGAAGTAAAATATTAAATACATCGGGATGCGCTTTTTCAATTTCATCTAAAAGAACAACAGAATATGGCTTTCTTCTAACCTTCTCTGTCAATTGTCCGCCTTCTTCATATCCTACATAACCAGGAGGAGATCCTACCAATCTAGAAGTAGAATGCTTCTCCATATATTCAGACATATCAATACGGATCATGGCATCTTCATCACCAAACATGGACTCTGCCAGTGCCCGAGCAAGTTCGGTCTTCCCTACTCCAGTAGGACCAAGGAAAATAAAGGAACCTATTGGTCTCTTTGGATCTTTCAAGCCAGCTCTTGCGCGTCTTACAGCTTTAGAAATAGCAATAACGGCTTCTTCTTGACCAATTACGCGATTATGAAGGATATTTTCCATGTTCAGTAATTTATCGGTTTCTGTTTGTGCAAGCTTAGATACAGGAATTCCAGTCCAGCTAGATACTACACTTGCAATATCTTCTACTGTCACCTCTGTATTTTCTTGTCCTTGCTTCTCTTTCCAATTTTTCTTCGTTTCTTCTAACTGTTCTCTCAATCTTTGTTCTGTATCTCGTAAAGATGCAGCTTTTTCGAATTCTTGACTTTGCACAGAAGCATCCTTCTCTTTACGTACTTCTTCTAACTTGACTTCTAACTCTTTCAAGTTAGGTGGAGTTGTATAAGATCTTAAACGAACCTTAGAACCAGCTTCGTCAATTAAGTCAATTGCTTTATCTGGTAAGAAACGATCTGAAATATAGCGATCAGATAATTTTACAGCTGCTTCAATCGCATCGTCTGTAATTGATACTCGATGGTGCGCCTCATAACGGTCTCTTAAGCCTTTTAATATTTGAATAGATTCATCACTAGTAGGCTCATCAACCGTGATCGGCTGAAATCTTCTTTCTAATGCTGCATCTTTTTCAATATATTTACGATATTCATCTAGTGTTGTGGCACCAATACATTGAAGCTCTCCTCTAGCTAAGGATGGCTTTAGAATATTAGATGCATCAATAGCACCTTCTGCACCACCTGCACCGATTAATGTATGCAGCTCATCAATGAAGAGAATGATATTACCAGCTTGGCGAATTTCATCCATCACCTTTTTCAAGCGATCTTCAAATTCACCACGGTATTTCGTACCAGCAACAACTGTTCCCATATCTAATGTCATTACACGTTTATCTCTCAAAATTTCTGGAACTTCATTTTGAACAATTTGTTGTGCAAGACCTTCCGCAATAGCAGTTTTACCAACACCAGGTTCCCCTATTAATACAGGATTATTTTTTGTCCGTCTGCTTAATACTTCAATAACACGTTGGATTTCTTTGCTTCTCCCTATAACTGGATCAAGGCTTCCTTCTCTTGCAATAGCAGTTAAATCTCTAGCTAAGCTATCAAGCGTTGGTGTATTAGCACTAGCAGCAGAGCCACCGGGATGGTTTCCTGATTCACTACTACCAAGCAACTGGAGGACTTGTTGACGCGCTTTATTTAGGCTTACACCTAGATTATTTAATACTCTAGCAGCTACCCCTTCGCCTTCTCTAATTAAGCCTAAAAGAATATGCTCTGTTCCCACATAAGAATGACCTAATTTTCTTGCTTCATCCATGGATAGTTCGATCACTTTTTTAGCTCTGGGTGTATAATGTGGTACGGTTTGTGTTGTATCTTGACCACGACCAATCAAGTTTTCTACTTCCTCTTGGATTTTTTCAGCACCTAATCCAAGTGCTTGTAACGCCTTTGCAGCAATTCCTTCTCCTTCACGGACTAATCCTAATAAGATATGCTCTGTACCAATATTATTGTGACCTAATCGAATTGCTTCTTCCTGGGAAAGTGCTAATACTTTCTGCGCTCTTTCTGTAAATCGGCCAAACATCATACTTTCATCCTCCTTAGAATCTCTATTCAGTTTCCAATTTTAATCTTTCTCTTATTAAGACTGCACGACGAATATCGCGTTCATTTGGATTCATCTCTTCTCCAGCATATAGTTGTAGAAACCCCGGCTGGGTAAGAATCATTAATTCATTAAGGATGCTTTTCGATATATTTTTTATATATCCCATATCAATTCCTAACCGAACATCGGATAGACATTTAGCTGCTTCCTTTGTTTCCATAATACGACTATTACACAGTATTCCGTATGAACGAAAAACCCTATCTTCTAATTGTATGTTTGAGGTTTGCGCTAATGCATTCCTTGCTTCTTTTTCTTGCTCAATTAATTGAGTAACAACGCTTTTTAGTTCCTCAATGATGTCCTTTTCTGATCTTCCTAGTGTTATCTGATTAGAAATTTGAAAAATATTTCCGAGGGCTTCGCTGCCTTCTCCATATATTCCTCTAACTACTAAGCCAAGCTGTTGAATCGCCGGAATGATTCGGTTCATTTGCTGGGTTAATACCATTCCCGGTAGATGCATCATAACAGAAGCTCTTAATCCTGTTCCGATATTAGTTGGACAGCTTGTCAGATATCCCATTTCTACATGGTAAGCATAATTGACCTTTTTTTCTAATAAATCATCAATTGTATTAGCTTCTTTAATCGCTTCTTCTATTTGAAGACCAGGCTTTATACACTGAATACGAATATGGTCTTCCTCATTAATCATAATACTTACTTCTTCATCCTCTGATAAGATTGCTGCACCATTAGGAGATTGTTCTGCCAGCTGAGGACTAATTAAATGTTTCTCTACAAGGACTCTTTTTTCCAATGTATTTAAATTATTCATTGCAAGAAGTTCCAATTGACCAAAGGGTTGATTGGACTCATTTATGATTGCACCCTCAACCTGTTGAATCACATTCTCAGCTTCTTCTTTTGAAAATAATAGAGGAAATTTCACACCCTCTATATTCCTTGCTAATCGGATTCGAGAGGTAAGAACAATTTCAGAGTCGGGACCATCGGAACACATCCATGAAGTTCGTGCTTTACTTATAAATTTTTCTAAAGACACGTTACTCCCCTCCCTCAGTAAAAGAAGTTAACTGCTTTTCTTTATCTTTTATTTCATCTCGAATGATTGCAGCCTTTTCAAATTCTTCGTTGTTTATTAGTTCTTTCAACTCTATTCGCAACTGCTCAATTTCCTTTTTAATGAGAAAATGCCCTCCAATGCGCTCTGGGATTTTTCCTTTGTGCTCAATATTCCCACCATGGAGACGCTTTATAAATGGCAGCAGCTGGTCTTTAAATGTATCGTAGCAATGAGGACAACCTAGTTTACCTAATTTCCTGAATTGAGAAAATGTCATATTACATTCTTTGCACTGTAACGGCTGCTGTCTCTTATACGTATCTTCTGTGATATGTTGAAAACTTGGCTCTATATTTAATAACCCAGCTAATAAACTATTCAAAGATAAACCAGATGAGCCATTCGTCATAAATATATCACCATTTTCCTTTGCACAATGCTCACACAGATGAAACTCTGTTATTTTGCCATTGATATTCTTAGAAAAATGTAAAGTAGCTGGTCTTTGATTACATTCAGAACACATCATAATCTTCACCTCAATTTATACACAGGGATATTATTTATATTTTAATGAAGTTAACATCGCCTTTAATAATCTTGCTCTTAATTCATCTCTATATGGTAATTCTAAATATAATACAGAACGATCAATTACGCTTAACATTATCTTCGCTTCTCGCTTACTGATAACATCTTCTTCTACTAATCGAAGAATTAAATCTTCTGCACTATTTTGAGGTATCCGACTTTGAATAAGGGATAGTAATTGGTCAATTAAATGGGCATGATCATATGTTTGGACTTTCATAATTCGAATAAAACCACCGCCACCACGTTTACTTTCCACCACATACCCTTTTTCTATCGTAAAACGGGTATTAATTACATAATTAATTTGTGATGGTACGCACTCAAACTTATCAGCGATTTCACTTCGTTTTATTTCTACTAATGATTTTTCGCTCATTTCTAATACTTCTTTTAAGTAATTCTCAATTATATCCGAAATATTTCTCACCAAGCCTCCCCCTTCTGACTTTGACTATATTTGACTATAATTATACACGATAAAAATATTATTTAGCAAGGAAGACGTTTTATTAATTTTCCCATTTTTTAGTTATTCCAAACCTGCTATCGTTATTCTTTCATGGAAGGAAAGGATATGTTTAAAGATTATATTAACTATAGTCTGATTTATTGCAATTTTCAAGTTTAAGAATTTATGTAATGTATATCTTTTAATGTATTAAAAAAGAAGGAGTTTTTTGCATAGTATGGGGAATTAGCAGAAAGTTATTTATCGATAAAAAAACAATAAAAAAAGCCCTAAAAGCTAAATGCTTTTAGAACTTTTTGACAGCCTGGCGACGTCCTACTCTCACAGGGGGAGAACCCCCAACTACCATCGGCGCTGAGAAGCTTAACTTCCGTGTTCGGTATGGGAACGGGTGTGACCTTCTCGCTATCGCCACCAGACTATTTAATTTTTGAGGTTATTCCCTCAAAACTAGATTATGAAGTAAAAGAAAGAAATGAGTAATCATTATTGTCCAGCTCCAACGCCGATAAACAGGCGTTTCCGCTTTTCATTTTAGTTAAGTCCTCGATCTATTAGTATCAGTCAGCTCCACATGTCGCCATGCTTCCACCTCTGACCTATCAACCTGATCATCTTTCAGGGATCTTACTAGCTTGCGCTATGGGAAATCTCATCTTGAGGGGGGCTTCATGCTTAGATGCTTTCAGCACTTATCCCTTCCGCACATAGCTACCCAGCGATGCCTTTGGCAAGACAACTGGTACACCAGCGGTGCGTCCATCCCGGTCCTCTCGTACTAAGGACAGCTCCTCTCAAATTTCCTACGCCCACGACGGATAGGGACCGAACTGTCTCACGACGTTCTGAACCCAGCTCGCGTACCGCTTTAATGGGCGAACAGCCCAACCCTTGGGACCGACTACAGCCCCAGGATGCGATGAGCCGACATCGAGGTGCCAAACCTCCCCGTCGATGTGGACTCTTGGGGGAGATAAGCCTGTTATCCCCGGGGTAGCTTTTATCCGTTGAGCGATGGCCCTTCCATGCGGAACCACCGGATCACTAAGCCCGACTTTCGTCCCTGCTCGACTTGTAGGTCTCGCAGTCAAGCTCCCTTGTGCCTTTACACTCTACGAATGATTTCCAACCATTCTGAGGGAACCTTTGGGCGCCTCCGTTACTTTTTAGGAGGCGACCGCCCCAGTCAAACTGCCCACCTGACACTGTCTCCCACCCCGATCAGGGGTGCGGGTTAGAATGTCAATACAGCCAGGGTAGTATCCCACCAATGCCTCCACCGAAGCTAGCGCTCCGGCTTCCAAGGCTCCTACCTATCCTGTACAAGCTGTACCAAAATTCAATATCAGGCTGCAGTAAAGCTCCACGGGGTCTTTCCGTCCTGTCGCGGGTAACCTGCATCTTCACAGGTACTATAATTTCACCGAGTCTCTCGTTGAGACAGTGCCCAGATCGTTACACCTTTCGTGCGGGTCGGAACTTACCCGACAAGGAATTTCGCTACCTTAGGACCGTTATAGTTACGGCCGCCGTTTACTGGGGCTTCAATTCAGAGCTTCGCACTAACGTGCTAACCCCTCCTCTTAACCTTCCAGCACCGGGCAGGTGTCAGCCCCTATACTTCGCCTTGCGGCTTCGCAGAGACCTGTGTTTTTGCTAAACAGTCGCCTGGGCCTATTCACTGCGGCTCTCGCAGGCTTGCACCCGCAAGAGCACCCCTTCTCCCGAAGTTACGGGGTCATTTTGCCGAGTTCCTTAACGAGAGTTCTCTCGCTCACCTTAGGATTCTCTCCTCGCCTACCTGTGTCGGTTTGCGGTACGGGCACCCTAAATCTCGCTAGAGGCTTTTCTTGGCAGTGTGGAATCAGGAACTTCGGTACTATATTTCCCTCGCCGTCACAGCTCCGCTTATGTGGTAATGGGATTTGCCTCATTACCAGCCTAACTGCTTGGACGTGCTAATCCAACAGCACGCTTACCCTATCCTCCTGCGTCCCCCCATTGCTCAAACGATTTAAAGGTGGTACAGGAATATCAACCTGTTGTCCATCGCCTACGCTTTTCAGCCTCGGCTTAGGTCCCGACTAACCCTGAGCGGACGAGCCTTCCTCAGGAAACCTTAGGCATTCGGTGGATGAGATTCTCACTCATCTTTCGCTACTCATACCGGCATTCTCACTTCTAAGCGCTCCACCAGTCCTTACGGTCTAGCTTCAACGCCCTTAGAACGCTCTCCTACCACTGACATCAAAGATGTCAATCCACAGCTTCGGTGATACGTTTAGCCCCGGTACATTTTCGGCGCAGAGTCACTCGACCAGTGAGCTATTACGCACTCTTTAAATGGTGGCTGCTTCTAAGCCAACATCCTGGTTGTCTAAGCAACTCCACATCCTTTTCCACTTAACGTATACTTTGGGACCTTAGCTGGTGGTCTGGGCTGTTTCCCTCTTGACCACGGATCTTATCACTCGTAGTCTGACTCCCAAGAATAAGTATTTGGCATTCGGAGTTTGTCTGAATTCGGTAACCCGATGGGGGCCCCTAGTCCAAACAGTGCTCTACCTCCAATACTCTAAATCTTGAGGCTAGCCCTAAAGCTATTTCGGAGAGAACCAGCTATCTCCAAGTTCGATTGGAATTTCTCCGCTACCCACACCTCATCCCCGCACTTTTCAACGTGCGTGGGTTCGGGCCTCCATCCAGTGTTACCTGGACTTCACCCTGGACATGGGTAGATCACCTGGTTTCGGGTCTACAACCACATACTATTTCGCCCTATTCAGACTCGCTTTCGCTGCGGCTCCGTCTCTTCAACTTAACCTCGCATGTAATCGTAACTCGCCGGTTCATTCTACAAAAGGCACGCTATCACCCATAAAAGGGCTCTAACTACTTGTAGGCACACGGTTTCAGGATCTATTTCACTCCCCTTCCGGGGTGCTTTTCACCTTTCCCTCACGGTACTGGTTCACTATCGGTCACTAGGGAGTATTTAGCCTTGGGAGATGGTCCTCCCTGCTTCCGACGGGATTTCTCGTGTCCCGCCGTACTCAGGATACACTCAAGAGGGAACGAAGTTTCGACTACAGGGTTTTTACCTTCTACGACTGACCTTTCCAGATCGATTCGTCTACCCCGTTCCTTTGTAACTCCATATAGAGTGTCCTACAACCCCAAGAGGCAAGCCTCTTGGTTTGGGCTAATCCCGTTTCGCTCGCCGCTACTCAGGGAATCGCGTTTGCTTTCTCTTCCTCCGGGTACTTAGATGTTTCAGTTCCCCGGGTCTGCCTTCAGTACCCTATGTATTCAGGTAAAGATTCTATCCCATTACGGATAGAGGGTTTCCCCATTCGGAAATCTCTGGATCAAAGCTTACTTACAGCTCCCCAAAGCATATCGGTGTTAATCCCGTCCTTCATCGGCTCCTAGTGCCAAGGCATCCACCGTGCGCCCTTTCTAACTTAACTAATTGGCTTAAAGCCTTAGTTTTTTTAATTCTACTATTTAAAATAGAGAATCTAAGATGGCGATTACTCGGTTTCTTTCTTGGTTCTTACTATTCATAATCTAGTTTTCAAGGAACAATTTCGGCTAAAGATAAACTTCGCATCTCTTCGTCAGCTTCTTCGCTCTGCTCCTCACGTACTGTCGTACGCTCCGGTGCTCGCGCATTCGCTTCCTTGATCTACTTGTTTCTCTTTACCCTCAAACTTATTACTGTTTTGAGGAATTAATTGCTCCCTCAAAACTGAACAACAAATCGTCAACAATCTTTGATGGAATGTAAATTCCATTTTCCTTAGAAAGGAGGTGATCCAGCCGCACCTTCCGATACGGCTACCTTGTTACGACTTCACCCCAATCATCTATCCCACCTTAGGCGGCTGGCTCCAAAAGGTTACCCCACCGACTTCGGGTGTTACAAACTCTCGTGGTGTGACGGGCGGTGTGTACAAGGCCCGGGAACGTATTCACCGCGGCATGCTGATCCGCGATTACTAGCGATTCCAGCTTCATGTAGGCGAGTTGCAGCCTACAATCCGAACTGAGAATGGTTTTATGGGATTTGCTCGACCTCGCGGTTTTGCTGCCCTTTGTACCATCCATTGTAGCACGTGTGTAGCCCAGGTCATAAGGGGCATGATGATTTGACGTCATCCCCACCTTCCTCCGGTTTGTCACCGGCAGTCACCTTAGAGTGCCCAACTGAATGCTGGCAACTAAGATCAAGGGTTGCGCTCGTTGCGGGACTTAACCCAACATCTCACGACACGAGCTGACGACAACCATGCACCACCTGTCACTCTGTCCCCCGAAGGGGAACGTCCTATCTCTAGGAGTGTCAGAGGATGTCAAGACCTGGTAAGGTTCTTCGCGTTGCTTCGAATTAAACCACATGCTCCACCGCTTGTGCGGGCCCCCGTCAATTCCTTTGAGTTTCAGCCTTGCGGCCGTACTCCCCAGGCGGAGTGCTTAATGCGTTTGCTGCAGCACTAAAGGGCGGAAACCCTCTAACACTTAGCACTCATCGTTTACGGCGTGGACTACCAGGGTATCTAATCCTGTTTGCTCCCCACGCTTTCGCGCCTCAGCGTCAGTTACAGACCAAAGAGTCGCCTTCGCCACTGGTGTTCCTCCACATCTCTACGCATTTCACCGCTACACGTGGAATTCCACTCTTCTCTTCTGCACTCAAGTCCCCCAGTTTCCAATGACCCTCCACGGTTGAGCCGTGGGCTTTCACATCAGACTTAAAGGACCGCCTGCGCGCGCTTTACGCCCAATAATTCCGGACAACGCTTGCCACCTACGTATTACCGCGGCTGCTGGCACGTAGTTAGCCGTGGCTTTCTGGTTAGGTACCGTCAAGGTACAAGCAGTTACTCTTGTACTTGTTCTTCCCTAACAACAGAGTTTTACGATCCGAAAACCTTCATCACTCACGCGGCGTTGCTCCGTCAGACTTTCGTCCATTGCGGAAGATTCCCTACTGCTGCCTCCCGTAGGAGTCTGGGCCGTGTCTCAGTCCCAGTGTGGCCGATCACCCTCTCAGGTCGGCTACGCATCGTCGCCTTGGTGAGCCGTTACCTCACCAACTAGCTAATGCGCCGCGGGCCCATCTGTAAGTGACAGCGTAAACCGTCTTTCAGCTTTTCCTCATGAGAGGAAAAGGATTATCCGGTATTAGCTCCGGTTTCCCGAAGTTATCCCAGTCTTACAGGCAGGTTGCCCACGTGTTACTCACCCGTCCGCCGCTAACTTTAAAAGCAAGCTTTTAAAGTCCGCTCGACTTGCATGTATTAGGCACGCCGCCAGCGTTCGTCCTGAGCCAGGATCAAACTCTCCAATAAAGAGTTGATTAGCTCATTGCTAAACTCTAGCTTTTTGTTACTTTTTGTTCTATAACGCTAGTTATAAAACGATTATTGTTGACGTTTGTTTGTTCAGTTTTCAAAGAGCAATTTATTGTTGCTATCAGAAGCAACTTTTATATAATAACAGTTATATATCAAACCGTCAATATATTTTTTTGGTGGAGCCTAGCGGGATCGAACCGCTGACCTCCTGCGTGCAAGGCAGGCGCTCTCCCAGCTGAGCTAAGGCCCCGTATAATGAGAATAATGGTCGGGAAGACAGGATTCGAACCTGCGACCCCTTGGTCCCAAACCAAGTGCTCTACCAAGCTGAGCTACTTCCCGAAATATAATGGCGCGCCCGAAAGGAGTCGAACCCATAACCTTCTGATCCGTAGTCAGACGCTCTATCCAATTGAGCTACGGGCGCATTTATATAAAAAAACAATGGTGCCGAGGACCGGAATCGAACCGGTACGGTAGTCACCTACCGCAGGATTTTAAGTCCTGTGCGTCTGCCAGTTCCGCCACCCCGGCATTGTTTTATGGAGCGGAAGACGGGATTCGAACCCGCGACCCCCACCTTGGCAAGGTGGTGTTCTACCACTGAACTACTTCCGCATGTATTTAATTGATAATAAATTGGTGCGGGTGAAGGGAGTCGAACCCCCACGCCTTGCGGCGCTAGATCCTAAGTCTAGTGCGTCTGCCAATTCCGCCACACCCGCAGACAAAAATAAGATGAGCCATGGAGGATTCGAACCTCCGACCCTCTGATTAAAAGTCAGATGCTCTACCAACTGAGCTAATGGCTCATAAAATGGTGCCGGCTAGAGGACTTGAACCCCCAACCTACTGATTACAAGTCAGTTGCTCTACCAATTGAGCTAAACCGGCGTAATATAGTTTGTCCAATAATAAATGGTGGAGGATGACGGGATCGAACCGCCGACCCTCTGCTTGTAAGGCAGATGCTCTCCCAGCTGAGCTAATCCTCCATATATAATGCCTGGCGACGTCCTACTCTCACAGGGGGAGAACCCCCAACTACCATCGGCGCTGAGAAGCTTAACTTCCGTGTTCGGTATGGGAACGGGTGTGACCTTCTCGCTATCGCCACCAGACTATTTAATTTTTGAGGTTATTCCCTCAAAACTAGATTATGAAGTAAAAGAAAGAACAAGTAATCTTTCTTAGCTTACGCTAAGATTATTTTAGTTAAGTCCTCGATCTATTAGTATCAGTCAGCTCCACATGTCGCCATGCTTCCACCTCTGACCTATCAACCTGATCATCTTTCAGGGATCTTACTAGCTTGCGCTATGGGAAATCTCATCTTGAGGGGGGCTTCATGCTTAGATGCTTTCAGCACTTATCCCTTCCGCACATAGCTACCCAGCGATGCCTTTGGCAAGACAACTGGTACACCAGCGGTGCGTCCATCCCGGTCCTCTCGTACTAAGGACAGCTCCTCTCAAATTTCCTACGCCCACGACGGATAGGGACCGAACTGTCTCACGACGTTCTGAACCCAGCTCGCGTACCGCTTTAATGGGCGAACAGCCCAACCCTTGGGACCGACTACAGCCCCAGGATGCGATGAGCCGACATCGAGGTGCCAAACCTCCCCGTCGATGTGGACTCTTGGGGGAGATAAGCCTGTTATCCCCGGGGTAGCTTTTATCCGTTGAGCGATGGCCCTTCCATGCGGAACCACCGGATCACTAAGCCCGACTTTCGTCCCTGCTCGACTTGTAGGTCTCGCAGTCAAGCTCCCTTGTGCCTTTACACTCTACGAATGATTTCCAACCATTCTGAGGGAACCTTTGGGCGCCTCCGTTACTTTTTAGGAGGCGACCGCCCCAGTCAAACTGCCCACCTGACACTGTCTCCCACCCCGATCAGGGGTGCGGGTTAGAATGTCAATACAGCCAGGGTAGTATCCCACCAATGCCTCCACCGAAGCTAGCGCTCCGGCTTCCAAGGCTCCTACCTATCCTGTACAAGCTGTACCAAAATTCAATATCAGGCTGCAGTAAAGCTCCACGGGGTCTTTCCGTCCTGTCGCGGGTAACCTGCATCTTCACAGGTACTATAATTTCACCGAGTCTCTCGTTGAGACAGTGCCCAGATCGTTACACCTTTCGTGCGGGTCGGAACTTACCCGACAAGGAATTTCGCTACCTTAGGACCGTTATAGTTACGGCCGCCGTTTACTGGGGCTTCAATTCAGAGCTTCGCACTAACGTGCTAACCCCTCCTCTTAACCTTCCAGCACCGGGCAGGTGTCAGCCCCTATACTTCGCCTTGCGGCTTCGCAGAGACCTGTGTTTTTGCTAAACAGTCGCCTGGGCCTATTCACTGCGGCTCTCGCAGGCTTGCACCCGCAAGAGCACCCCTTCTCCCGAAGTTACGGGGTCATTTTGCCGAGTTCCTTAACGAGAGTTCTCTCGCTCACCTTAGGATTCTCTCCTCGCCTACCTGTGTCGGTTTGCGGTACGGGCACCCTAAATCTCGCTAGAGGCTTTTCTTGGCAGTGTGGAATCAGGAACTTCGGTACTATATTTCCCTCGCCGTCACAGCTCCGCTTATGTGGTAATGGGATTTGCCTCATTACCAGCCTAACTGCTTGGACGTGCTAATCCAACAGCACGCTTACCCTATCCTCCTGCGTCCCCCCATTGCTCAAACGATTTAAAGGTGGTACAGGAATATCAACCTGTTGTCCATCGCCTACGCTTTTCAGCCTCGGCTTAGGTCCCGACTAACCCTGAGCGGACGAGCCTTCCTCAGGAAACCTTAGGCATTCGGTGGATGAGATTCTCACTCATCTTTCGCTACTCATACCGGCATTCTCACTTCTAAGCGCTCCACCAGTCCTTACGGTCTAGCTTCAACGCCCTTAGAACGCTCTCCTACCACTGACATCAAAGATGTCAATCCACAGCTTCGGTGATACGTTTAGCCCCGGTACATTTTCGGCGCAGAGTCACTCGACCAGTGAGCTATTACGCACTCTTTAAATGGTGGCTGCTTCTAAGCCAACATCCTGGTTGTCTAAGCAACTCCACATCCTTTTCCACTTAACGTATACTTTGGGACCTTAGCTGGTGGTCTGGGCTGTTTCCCTCTTGACCACGGATCTTATCACTCGTAGTCTGACTCCCAAGAATAAGTATTTGGCATTCGGAGTTTGTCTGAATTCGGTAACCCGATGGGGGCCCCTAGTCCAAACAGTGCTCTACCTCCAATACTCTAAATCTTGAGGCTAGCCCTAAAGCTATTTCGGAGAGAACCAGCTATCTCCAAGTTCGATTGGAATTTCTCCGCTACCCACACCTCATCCCCGCACTTTTCAACGTGCGTGGGTTCGGGCCTCCATCCAGTGTTACCTGGACTTCACCCTGGACATGGGTAGATCACCTGGTTTCGGGTCTACAACCACATACTATTTCGCCCTATTCAGACTCGCTTTCGCTGCGGCTCCGTCTCTTCAACTTAACCTCGCATGTAATCGTAACTCGCCGGTTCATTCTACAAAAGGCACGCTATCACCCATAAAAGGGCTCTAACTACTTGTAGGCACACGGTTTCAGGATCTATTTCACTCCCCTTCCGGGGTGCTTTTCACCTTTCCCTCACGGTACTGGTTCACTATCGGTCACTAGGGAGTATTTAGCCTTGGGAGATGGTCCTCCCTGCTTCCGACGGGATTTCTCGTGTCCCGCCGTACTCAGGATACACTCAAGAGGGAACGAAGTTTCGACTACAGGGTTTTTACCTTCTACGACTGACCTTTCCAGATCGATTCGTCTACCCCGTTCCTTTGTAACTCCATATAGAGTGTCCTACAACCCCAAGAGGCAAGCCTCTTGGTTTGGGCTAATCCCGTTTCGCTCGCCGCTACTCAGGGAATCGCGTTTGCTTTCTCTTCCTCCGGGTACTTAGATGTTTCAGTTCCCCGGGTCTGCCTTCAGTACCCTATGTATTCAGGTAAAGATTCTATCCCATTACGGATAGAGGGTTTCCCCATTCGGAAATCTCTGGATCAAAGCTTACTTACAGCTCCCCAAAGCATATCGGTGTTAATCCCGTCCTTCATCGGCTCCTAGTGCCAAGGCATCCACCGTGCGCCCTTTCTAACTTAACTAATTGGCTTAAAGCCTTAGTTTTTTTAATTCTACTATTTAAAATAGAGAATCTAAGATGGCGATTACTCGGTTTCTTTCTTGGTTCTTACTATTCATAATCTAGTTTTCAAGGAACAATTTCGGCTAAAGATAAACTTCGCATCTCTTCGTCAGCTTCTTCGCTCTGCTCCTCACGTACTGTCGTACGCTCCGGTGCTCGCGCATTCGCTTCCTTGATCTACTTGTTTCTCTTTACCCTCAAACTTATTACTGTTTTGAGGAATTAATTGCTCCCTCAAAACTGAACAACAAATCGTCAACAATCTTTGATGGAATGTAAATTCCATTTTCCTTAGAAAGGAGGTGATCCAGCCGCACCTTCCGATACGGCTACCTTGTTACGACTTCACCCCAATCATCTATCCCACCTTAGGCGGCTGGCTCCAAAAGGTTACCCCACCGACTTCGGGTGTTACAAACTCTCGTGGTGTGACGGGCGGTGTGTACAAGGCCCGGGAACGTATTCACCGCGGCATGCTGATCCGCGATTACTAGCGATTCCAGCTTCATGTAGGCGAGTTGCAGCCTACAATCCGAACTGAGAATGGTTTTATGGGATTTGCTCGACCTCGCGGTTTTGCTGCCCTTTGTACCATCCATTGTAGCACGTGTGTAGCCCAGGTCATAAGGGGCATGATGATTTGACGTCATCCCCACCTTCCTCCGGTTTGTCACCGGCAGTCACCTTAGAGTGCCCAACTGAATGCTGGCAACTAAGATCAAGGGTTGCGCTCGTTGCGGGACTTAACCCAACATCTCACGACACGAGCTGACGACAACCATGCACCACCTGTCACTCTGTCCCCCGAAGGGGAACGTCCTATCTCTAGGAGTGTCAGAGGATGTCAAGACCTGGTAAGGTTCTTCGCGTTGCTTCGAATTAAACCACATGCTCCACCGCTTGTGCGGGCCCCCGTCAATTCCTTTGAGTTTCAGCCTTGCGGCCGTACTCCCCAGGCGGAGTGCTTAATGCGTTTGCTGCAGCACTAAAGGGCGGAAACCCTCTAACACTTAGCACTCATCGTTTACGGCGTGGACTACCAGGGTATCTAATCCTGTTTGCTCCCCACGCTTTCGCGCCTCAGCGTCAGTTACAGACCAAAGAGTCGCCTTCGCCACTGGTGTTCCTCCACATCTCTACGCATTTCACCGCTACACGTGGAATTCCACTCTTCTCTTCTGCACTCAAGTCCCCCAGTTTCCAATGACCCTCCACGGTTGAGCCGTGGGCTTTCACATCAGACTTAAAGGACCGCCTGCGCGCGCTTTACGCCCAATAATTCCGGACAACGCTTGCCACCTACGTATTACCGCGGCTGCTGGCACGTAGTTAGCCGTGGCTTTCTGGTTAGGTACCGTCAAGGTACAAGCAGTTACTCTTGTACTTGTTCTTCCCTAACAACAGAGTTTTACGATCCGAAAACCTTCATCACTCACGCGGCGTTGCTCCGTCAGACTTTCGTCCATTGCGGAAGATTCCCTACTGCTGCCTCCCGTAGGAGTCTGGGCCGTGTCTCAGTCCCAGTGTGGCCGATCACCCTCTCAGGTCGGCTACGCATCGTCGCCTTGGTGAGCCGTTACCTCACCAACTAGCTAATGCGCCGCGGGCCCATCTGTAAGTGACAGCGTAAACCGTCTTTCAGCTTTTCCTCATGAGAGGAAAAGGATTATCCGGTATTAGCTCCGGTTTCCCGAAGTTATCCCAGTCTTACAGGCAGGTTGCCCACGTGTTACTCACCCGTCCGCCGCTAACTTTAAAAGCAAGCTTTTAAAGTCCGCTCGACTTGCATGTATTAGGCACGCCGCCAGCGTTCGTCCTGAGCCAGGATCAAACTCTCCAATAAAGAGTTGATTAGCTCATTGCTAAACTCTAGCTTTTTGTTACTTTTTGTTCTATAACGCTAGTTATAAAACGATTATTGTTGACGTTTGTTTGTTCAGTTTTCAAAGAGCAAGTTTATCGTCGTCATCGGCGACTTTTTAATATTACCAGAAGTCGTTTTCGATGTCAACACTTTTTTGAATTTCTTTTTTGTTTCATCGTCACTTATTTCAGCAACGAATATTAATATACCACCGTTTAACTCTCTATGCAACTACTTTTTAAAAGAAAAAATATTCTTATTATTCACCTGCGTATTCTCTCTTTATTTAGATAATATAATAAGGGATAAATAGGTTTTTCAGATAACCTTATACTATTATGCTTATCCCTTTACTACCTCTTCTATATAGTTCTATAACAACCATTACTATTATAAAAAATAAGACACCTTCAAAAGGTGTCTTATCCTACTTAGCGATGTCTCATTAACGGGAATAATAATACATCTCTAATGGAAGGAGAATTTGTTAACAGCATTACTAGTCGGTCAATACCAATACCTAATCCACCTGTTGGAGGCATACCATATTCTAATGCTTCTACAAAATCCTCATCCATTAAGTGTGCTTCATCATTTCCTTGTTCACGCTCTTTTAATTGTGCTTCAAATCTTTCACGTTGATCGATAGGATCATTTAATTCAGTGAAGGCATTTGCGTGCTCTCTTCCTACTATGAATAGTTCAAAACGATCTGTAAAACGAGGATCTTCCTCATTTTTCTTCGCTAATGGCGAAATCTCTAAAGGATGACCATAAATGAAAGTAGGTTGAATTAATTTTTCTTCTACTCTTTGCTCAAAAAACTCATTAACAATATGGCCATACGTCATATTATCATTAATTTCAATATCATTTTCTTTCGCTAATCTTCTAGCCTCTTCTACAGTCATTTTTGGCCAGAAGTCTACTCCTGTGTATTCCTTAATTGCATCTACCATATGAAGTCTTGTCCATTCTGGTTTTAAATCAACTTGGTAGTCTCCATATGTCACAGTTGTAGAACCATGGATTTCTTGTGCAATATGAGCAACTAAGTTTTCTGTAAGACTCATAATATCACGATAATCAGCATAAGCTTCGTAAAGTTCGATCATCGTAAATTCTGGATTATGCCTTGTTGATACTCCTTCATTACGGAATACGCGGCCAATTTCGTATACTTTTTCTAATCCACCAACTATCAATCTTTTTAAATGAAGCTCAATAGCGATACGCATATATAAAGGCATGTCTAACGCGTTATGATGTGTAATAAACGGGCGTGCAGAAGCTCCCCCTGCAATAGAATGCATCATTGGCGTTTCTACTTCTAAATAGCCATTGCTATCTAAATAACGGCGCATAGATTGAATGATCTTACTGCGCAGAATAAAGGTATTCTTACTTTCTTCACTTGAAATTAAGTCTAAGTAACGTTGG
Source organism: Niallia sp. FSL W8-0177 (assembly GCF_038006285.1). Lineage (NCBI taxonomy): Bacteria > Bacillati > Bacillota > Bacilli > Caryophanales > Bacillaceae > Niallia > Niallia sp. FSL W8-0177. Next base: position 4,338,757 of record NZ_JBBOUX010000001.1, on the reverse strand, counting down.
CGATAACGTTGCTCAATATCTTTCAAACCATGGAATTTATCAGGTAAAGGACGAAGAGCCTTTGTAAGTAAAGTAAAATCTTGAACTTTAACCGAAAGCTCCCCTACGTTTGTTTTAAATAAAACACCCTCAACACCAACAATATCTCCTAAATCGACAGAGTTAAAAATTGCATATTGCTCTTCCCCTACATTATCTTTACGGACATACAGTTGAATTTGTCCTTCAAGATCTTGAATATGAGCAAATCCAGCTTTCCCTTTTCCTCTTTTTGTCATTACTCTTCCAGCAATAGAAACAGAGATATTCTTTTCCTCTAGTTCTTCTTTCTCTAGGGATTCATATTGTTTTTTTAAAGCTTCAGATAAATGAGTTCTATCAAAACGTTTACCAAACGGATCTATTCCTTGTTCACGCAACTCATTCATTTTGTTACGTCTAACTAGTAATTGGTCATTTAAGTTTAATTCTTCATGACTCATGCTTAATCATCTCCAACATCTTTTTATGTATGATCACCTAAAAAAGGAATCGTTCAATTTATACATACTTTATTATTCTACACAATGTCACGATTACAGACACTAAAAAAGAAAAAAAACTGTCAGATTTTTTGTCCAACAGCTTTATTTTTACACATATTACAGGAAATTTAAACAGTTACGTTTAAAATTAACCTACTTCGATCCCAGATTGTTCTCTTGCTTCTACTTCCAAGACCAACGCATTCAAGATCGTTACTAATTGTTCCCTAGTCTCACATTCATTAATAGCACTTCTTGTTTTTGCATTTCCTTTAATGCCTTTCAAATACCAAGCAGCATGTTTTCGCATTTCTCTAACGGCTACATACTCCCCTTTTAAATGGATTAACCGATCTAAGTGCAATATGCATACATCCATCTTTTCTCGAACCGATGGGTCACTAACTAACTCACCCGTTTCTAAATACTTAACCGTACTATAAATCATCCACGGATTTCCAAGCGCCGCTCTGCCAATCATAACACCATCACACCCAGTTTCATCTAACATTCTTTTCGCATCTTGGGGTGTATTTACATCTCCATTCCCCATTAAAGGAATATTGATCGCTTGTTTTACTTCACGAATAATATCCCAGTTTGCAGTTCCCTCATATAGCTGAACACGAGTTCGGCCATGCAGGGCAACTGCCGCTCCACCTGCGCGTTCAACCGCTTGAGCATTTCTTACTGCATATATATGGTCTTCATCCCAGCCCATACGCATTTTAACCGTTACAGGTTTACGAACATTGTCTACAACAGCAGAGACCATATCATAAATTTTATCCGGGTCTAACAACCACTTAGCTCCTGCATCACATTTTGTAATTTTAGGTACCGGACATCCCATGTTAATATCGATAATATCTGCATTGGTATTCTGATCAACAAATTGCGCCGCTTCTACTAACGTTTCCTTTTCTCCGCCGAAAATCTGTAAACTCATTGGATTTTCACGCTCATCAATATAGAGCATGTTCATTGTTTTCTTGTTTTTCAAAACAATCCCTTTATCACTAATCATTTCCGCACAAACTAGACCCGCTCCAAATTCCTTCACTGTTAGACGAAAAGCAGAATTTGAAATACCAGCCATTGGCGCAAGTACAACACGGTTACTAATTTCAACATTTCCTATTTTAAACAATCTTTTACCTCCCTAACGAACCGTGCTCATTTATTTTGATGTGGATCTAACTCTTCTCTCGTTATCTTTAGCACACCTACAATAGAATCGATCATTTCTTCTGAAGGCATCCGATTCCCTCGCTCAATCTCCCCTAAAATAGAAACAGAAACAAGTAACTCTTTTGCTAAACCTTCCTGTGTATATCCTTTTAGCTTTCGAAAAGCGCGAATACGTCTTCCCCATTTTTCTGTTGTTTCCATACCCTTACTCCTTCTCTATCTCGCAAAAGTTGCAAACTTTCTTTTAAAAGTATTGGTTTATTTGGTAACTTTATGTCTGGAGCAATTTCTATTAACGGCACTAAAACAAATGCTCTTTCTTCTATTCTTGGATGTGGAATAATTAGCTTCTCTGATACTATATTTTCTTGATTATACAATAAAATGTCAAGGTCTATTGTTCTTGGTCCCCATCTGATTATCCTTTTTCTTCCAAGTTCACTTTCAATCTTTTGGCATTGTTCTAATAAAGACAATGGATTTAAGGAAGTTTCAACCTGTATGACAATATTCAAAAATAGTGCTTGCTCCTCATATCCTACTGGATCCGTCTCATAAACAGATGAAATATTTACCACCTTTATCTCTTCCTGATTATGTAGCATTTGTACAGCTTCACGTATATATTCTAACCGATCTCCTATATTGGATCCTAAAGATAAATAAACTTTATTCATTCTTTTCTCTTCCTTGTGATTTCTACCGCAACTGATTTATAATGGCCCGGAATCGGGGGATCTGGCTTAATGATCCGAATAGTTAAACCTTCAATAAGAGAGTAAGATTCCAATAGTTTCTTTGCAATATTCTCTGCTACTGCTTCAATCAATTTATATGGCTCCCCCTCCACAATCTCCTTTACATCTAAGAATAGCTGGCCATAATTAACCGAATACTGTAAGTCATCTGTTGCTCCCGCTTTCGCTAAATCTACATCTACTTGTAAATCCACTATAAAACGCTGACCTAACTTAGTCTCTTCTTTAAACACACCATGGTAACCATAGAATTCCATTTGGTTTAATATTATTTTATCCACTGTATTCGCCCTTTCCCATTAAAGCATCCATCATACGTGCCATTCTTGTCATTTCTTTCACATCATGAACACGAATTAACTGACATCCTTTTTGAATGCCATAGCATATTGTTGCACCTGTTCCTTCTAATCGTTCGCTAACAGGTAAATTTAATACATTGCCAATCAATGATTTCCTCGAGGTTCCCAACAAGACAGGATAGCCCATTTCAACAAGCTTATCTAATCCTCGCATCATGTCCAAATTCCCCTTTAAATCTTTCGCAAATCCAATACCTGGATCAAGAATGATTTTCTCGGTAGAAACTCCTGCTCTTTTTACCATATCAATACTTTCCCGCAAATCAGACACTACATCTTCCAAAAAAGAAGTATAACTTAGATTATCTCTATTATGCATCAAAATAATAGGAGCTTGAAACTCGGCTGCAACCTCAGCCATATTAGGGTCTCTTTTTGCTCCCCATATATCATTGATAATATGAGCACCCGCCTGTAAAGATTGTCTCGCCACTTCTCCTTTATATGTATCAATCGATAAAGGAACATTCACTTCGTTAGCTAATCGTTCAATAATCGGAATAACTCGTTCTAATTCTTCCTCAACTGATATTTCTGTATAACCTGGTCTGGTGGATTCCCCGCCTATATCAATAATATCTGCTCCATCCTCCACCATCTGGACCGCACGCTTAACAGCTCTATCCATTTTGTTATATTTTCCTCCATCAGAAAAAGAATCAGGATTCACATTTAAAATTCCCATGATGATTGTTTTTTGTTCATAGTTTAACGTATATGGGCCACAAACAATTTTATTTACCATTCCTTTATTCCCTCCAACTCTTTTACGGACCATAATTGACTAGTATGTTTTCTATATTCTTTATATAGCATTGTAACAACAGGACCCTCTTTTCCCTTATATTCATACTTATCGATTCTTTTAATCGGGATAATTTCCTGAATGGAATTGGTTGCAAATACCTCTTTGGCACGTGCAAGAATATTTAGTGAAAAAATGCCTTCTTTCACAGCCACCCCATGATCCTGTGCAAGTTTTACAATAAATTGCCTTGTGATGCCATTTAATATTCCTGTCTGCAAGCTAGGAGTATAGAGCTCTCCATCTACAACCCAGAAAATATTAGAGGTAATACCTTCTGCTAAATATCCTTCCTTCGTCAAAAAGATTCCTTCCATAGTCTGCTCTGGCCCAATCTCTCGCTTGGCAAGAATATTATTTAAATAATGATGGGATTTTAAGCGAAAGAATCCCTCTGGTGTATTCCTTGGAACTGTAACTATTTGCCCTGTTTTTTCAACCATATCAACTACCTTTGGAAGAGGTTTTATATACACAATCGTATTTGGTTGTGTATACGTCTCTGTTTGCAGTCCGATCATGCCAATTCCTGCTGAAACATTCCAGCGAATATAGGCATTTTCTATGTTATTTTTACTGAGTAATGTTTTTATAACGGATACTGCATCTTCTCGCTCAAAAGATTTTTCTATATTCAACTCCGATAACCCATCATTTAATCGTTTAAGATGATCATCTAATAAGAAAGGATGTCCATCATAAATACGCAATGTTTCAAATAAGCCTAAGCCATACATAAATCCATGGTCAAAAACAGAGATAACCGCTTCTTCCTGACGAATTATTTGACCATTTAAATATATATACATCTTCTACTTAGTTCCTTTTTGATAAAATTGGATAAAATTATGTAAGATTTCCATTCCCGCCTTAGTCATGATAGATTCTGGATGAAACTGAACTCCTTCGACAGGAAGCTCTTTATGTCTAAGCCCCATAACCTCTCCTTCTTTCGTCCAAGCAGAGATCTCTAAACACTTTGGCAATGATTCCTTTTTAACAATCAGTGAATGATAGCGCGTAGCTGGGAAGGGATTAGGTAAACCCTGAAAAATGGTTTGATTATCATGATAAATAAGGGATGTCTTTCCATGCATTAAATTGGCAGCTTTCACAACCTCTCCTCCAAAAACCTGCCCAATTGCTTGATGACCAAGACACACACCAAAAATCGGTATTTCACCAGCAAAGGTACGAATCGCTTCCAAACTAATACCTGCATCATTAGGCGTACATGGTCCAGGAGAAACCATTAAGTACATCGGCTTTTCCCCTCTGATCTCCTCGATAGAAGTCTCATCATTTCTTTTCACTTGCAGTTCCTGCCCTAATGAACCTAAGTATTGAACTAGATTATAGGTGAAGGAATCATAATTATCAATCATATAAATCAATTGCCATCACCTAATTTCTCTTCTGCTAATTCTTTCGCATTCCACAACGCTCTGGCCTTTTTCATCGATTCTTTATATTCATTTGCAGGAATAGAATCAATTACAATTCCCGCACCTGCTTGTACATATGCTTGGTTTTCCTTCACCAACATAGTTCTGATCATAATATTCAATTCTATATCATGGTTAAAACCAATCCATCCTAATGAACCGGTATATGGGCCTCGTCGCACTGGTTCTAGTTCCTCAATAATTTCCATTGTTCTTATCTTTGGCGCACCCGTAATGGTTCCACCAGGAAACATACTATTAATAAGATCATACTCATCTTTATTGTCCGCAAGCTGCCCTTTTACATTGCTCACAATATGCATAACATGAGAATACTTTTCTATTACCATAAATTCGTCTACTTGAACACTTCCGTATGTACATACTCTTCCTAAATCATTTCTTTCAAGGTCTACTAGCATTACATGCTCTGCTCTTTCCTTTTCACTCTCGATTAATTCACGAGCAAGCTCGACATCCTCTGCTTCATCTCTCCCACGGGACCTTGTTCCTGCTATAGGTCTTGTGCTTACTTCCTTTCCTTTCTTTTTAACTAGGAGTTCTGGTGATCCACTAACTAGCTGAAATTCAGGTGTATGAAAATACCCCATATAAGGAGAAGGATTTAAAACTCTTAGCTGCCGGTACACTTCAAGCGCAGACACATGCAGTGGTTTAGCCTGCCGAACAGACAAGTTAACCTGAAACACATCTCCTTCAGAAATATAGTTCTGAATCTTGCGGACAGATTGTTGAAATTCATTGTCCGCCATCGATACTTTTAATCCTACCGATTTCTCTGTATGGCTTTGAACTGTCTCTTCCTTCTCCTCATCCATCCAGCCTTGCGCATAGGTTTCTACTTTATCTTGAATCATCACTAACTGATTTTCTTCGTATAAGGCTGATATCCATAATTTATTTTCTTTATGATCATAAGTAAACCATTCCTCGAATAACAAAAAGAACACATCCGGTATTTCCATATCATCTGTCGTCAGATTGGGGATTTTTTCAATATAACGGATATAATCATAACTAATAAATCCTATCGCTCCTCCTTGGAAATCTGGCAGATCTGGATTAGTCTCTACAACATACTTATTCATCACTTCTTTTATAGAATGGAGGGGATTACCTTCGATTCGTACAGTTCCTTTTCCGTCTATCACTTCTAAACCATTACTTCGGCCTATCATTTTCACTATAGGTGAAACTCCGCCAATACTATATCTGCCACCACGTCCACTTTCTAACAGAACATAATGGGACTTATCTTCAGCAATGGTTAAAAAGCGCCTAAAAAACTGGTCATATGAAAGAGGAATAGTCTTACTATATACTTTGTAATTTTTCAAACAGACTTCGCTCCTTATATTTTATCTGTTCTCATCATACAAGATGTACAGAGAGAAATACAAAAAAATCACCTATTCGGCAGATAGCTGCATAACAAGAGTTTTTTAATCTAAAACAAAAAGCCCCCTTTTCAAAGGAGGCCTATTTCCAAGGCTGATTTTTATGCTTATTCTTCATCAAATTGATAAAGAGGTGTGCTTAGGTAACGTTCTCCATTACTTGGGATAATTGCAAGTACTTTTTTACCTTTTCCTAGCTCTTTTGCAACTTGTAATGCTGCGTAAATAGCCGCACCAGAAGAAATTCCACCTAATACGCCTTCTTCTTTCCCTGCACGACGAGCATATTCAAAAGCGTCTTCATTTGTAACCTTAATAATACCGTCATAAACTTCACTATTTAAAATTTCCGGAACAAATCCAGCACCGATACCTTGGATTTTATGTGGTCCTGGTTTTCCACCTGACAGTACAGGAGAATCAGCAGGCTCTACTGCATATATTTTGATATTGCTGTATTTTTCTTTAAGCACTTCCCCAGCACCAGTAATAGTTCCACCTGTACCGATACCAGCAATAAATGCATCTAAACCTCCCTCGCCAAAAGCCTCCACAATTTCTGGCCCTGTCGTTAATCTATGTACTTCAGGATTTGAAATATTTTTAAATTGCTGTGGAATAAAGTAACCATTCTCTTTTGCCAATTCTTCTGCTTTGCGAATAGCTCCACCCATCCCCTCTGGTCCAGGGGTTAATACTAATTCAGCACCGTAAGCTTTCAAAAGTCGACGACGTTCCATACTCATCGTTTCAGGCATAACCAAAATCGCACCATAACCTTTTGCAGCAGCAACCATTGCAAGGCCAATACCAGTATTTCCACTTGTTGGTTCAATAATCGTACTGCCTGGTTTTAAGTCTCCGCTTTTTTCAGCAGCTTCAATCATCGCAAGCGCAATACGATCTTTTACACTGCTTCCTGGATTCATGTATTCTAACTTTAAATAAACATCTGCACTTGAATCATCCACTAAACGATTTAATTTTACAATGGGTGTGCCACCGATAAGATCTACTACAGAATTTGCGATTCTTGACATGTTCTATCTCCCCTTATCTTTATTCCGAGTATTTTAATTGGTTTTATAATATTAATTTACCAAATAACCCTTTTGTTTGTCAATTGATATGTTTGTATTTTCCGAAAAATTAATCTTTAGTTGCTTTCTATCGCAGTTTATACTTAAACAGGGACAAAGAGGATAAACACAAGGACATATCAGCCAAACCACTTAATCTCCACTTTATTCTAAAAAAAGAAACTCCTTATTCAGCTATTCTACATAAAAAAAACCTGCAAGGGATATAGTAAGTCCCAATTCTGCAGGTGTCTTATAACTATTTTGCTTCTTTTAATAATGTTTCTAGCTCATCCTTTGTAAACAGATATTTCTCATTACAAAAATGGCATTCCGCCTCTGCCTGACCGTCTGTGTTGATAATATCTTCAATTTCTGCTTGACCTAAACTAATAATTGCATTTGAAAATCTTTCTTTCGAACATGTGCAAGTAAAGGAAATTGGCATATTCTCAATTACCTTCACATTATCTTTTCCACAAATTTCTTCCAAAAGCTCTTCTGGCGTTAAACCTTTTTCAATTAATTTCGAAATAGGCGGAATTTCACTTAATCTTTGTTCAATCTTTGTAATTGTTTCATCCTTCGCTCCGGGCATTAATTGAATAATGAAGCCTCCAGCTGCTAAAATGCTGTTATCTGGGTTTACTAAAACACCCACGCCAACAGAGGAAGGCACCTGTTCTGAATTAAACAGGTAATAAGTAAAATCTTCTCCAAGCTCTCCAGAAACAATTGGCACCTGCCCAGTGAAGTAATCACGCATTCCAATATCTTTTACAACCGATAGCGTGCCCTCCGTTCCAACAGCTCTTCTAACATCTAATTTTCCATGTTCATTTAAATCGAAATGTACTTGTGGGTTAGTAACGTAACCGCGGACTTCCCCTTTCGCATTCCCATCTACTAGAATAAGACCAATCGGACCGCCGCCATCGATTTTCACTGTTAGCTTTTGATCACCCTTTAGCATTGCTCCTAACATTGCTGTAGCTGTTAATGATCTCCCTAAAGCAGCGGATGCTGTTGGCCAAGTATGATGTCTTCTTTGTCCTTCTCCTACTGTTTCTGTACTTCTTACTGCATATGCACGAACTTCACCATCAAACGCTAATGCTTTTACTAAATAATCGCTCATTGTTTACTCCTTATCTTCTATCAGTTAATGAACGGAATGAAAGTTTCCGTTTAAACATATTTTATTTTAGTGTATCCTTATTCTTCTTATAAATAAGCTGTAATCCCTTTAAAGTAAGAAACGGATCTATTTCATCAATAATATTTGACTCTTTTGCAATAAGATTCGCTAATCCACCTGTAGCAATAACCTTTGGCTGTACATTGCTTTCTGCCTTCATCCTTTTCACAATGCCTTCTACCTGGCCGACATACCCAAAAAGAATTCCTGACTGCATAGCTGATACAGTATTTTTACCAATTACTCCTTCTGGCCTTGCAATTTCAATACGCGGTAATTTAGCTGCTTTTGAATACAATGCCTCTGTCGCAATGTTAATACCAGGCGCTATCGCTCCACCCATGTATTGCTTTTGCTCATTTATATAACAAAATGTTGTAGCAGTTCCGAAATCAACAATAATCAATGGACTTCCATATTCGTGAATAGCCGCAACTGCATTAACAATTCGATCAGCTCCGACTTCCTTAGGATTATCATATTTTATGTTTAGTCCCGTTTTTGTTCCTGGACCAACAACTAACGGTTTTAAGTGAAAATACTTTTGACACATTCTTTCTAAAGAAAACATAATTGGAGGAACAACAGAAGAAATAATTATTCCATCAATATCTGAAAACGTTAAATCAACATGATCAAATAGGGATTTAATGATCATACCATATTCATCTTCCGTTTTATAACGATTTGTTTCAATTCTCCAATGATGTCTTAATTCTTCTTTATCATAAACACCTAATACTATATTTGTATTTCCAATATCAAAGACAAAAATCATTATAGTCACCACTTTTTATTAATTTCATTTTCCCGTCATATCTTGTATCGCTTTATATACTTAGGAAAGCTATATCTAGAGTCTATCCAATACTGGAAATATCATAACATACAACAAGAAAGAGACAAAGCCTAAAGCAATGGCTGTTTCCAAAAGATGTGGTTGTAAAGGTTCTCTAACAAAAAAAAAGACACGCTTGAAAGCGCATCTTTTTTCAACGATTACTCGTTATCATCTTTTTTGTTAATATTTACTTTTAGATCTTCTGTGCCTAAAGTAGTATCAGCCTTCTTTGTACGGTCAGGCAAGACACCATCTTTGTATAAACTATTGATTTGTTCTGCATCCAACGTTTCAATTTCAAGAAGTGTTTCAGCGATTAAGTTCAACTTCTCACGGTTTTCTGTAAGAATTTGTTTTGCTCTTTCATAACATTCCTTTATAATTCGTTGAATTTCTAAATCAATGTCATATGCAATTGCATCTGAATAATTTTGTTCATTATTTAAGTCACGACCAAGGAATACTTGACTTTGCGCTTGACCAAATTGTAATGGTCCAAGTTTATCACTCATTCCGTATTCTGTTACCATTTTACGGGCAATACCTGTAGCTCTTTGGAAATCATTATGGGCTCCAGTACTTACTTCCCCAAATACGATATCCTCTGCAACACGACCGCCAAGTAATCCAGTAATCTTATCAAGAAGCTCTTGTTTCGTCATTAAGAAACGATCTTCCTTAGGAAGCATAACTGCATATCCACCAGCTTGACCTCTAGGTACGATTGTTACTTTATGAACCATATCCGCCTCATCTAATACAACACCAATAATCGTATGTCCAGCTTCATGGTAAGAAACAATGTTTCTTTCTTTTTTGGAAATAACACGACTTTTCTTGGAAGGTCCAGCAATAACACGATCTGTCGCTTCATCCATGTCTTCCATGTCGATTTTCTTTTTATCCGCTCTCGCTGCAACAAGTGCAGCCTCGTTTAGAAGGTTTTCTAAATCCGCACCAGAGAATCCCGGAGTACGTTGAGCGATGCTTTTTAAATTAACAGACTCATCTAAAGGCTTATTACGAGCATGTACACGTAATACCGCCTCACGACCATTAACATCTGGTCTATCTACCGTAATTTGTCGGTCAAAACGACCTGGACGTAATAATGCAGGGTCAAGAATATCAGGACGGTTTGTAGCAGCAATGATAATAATCCCTTCATTTGCACCGAATCCATCCATTTCAACTAATAGTTGGTTTAACGTTTGTTCACGTTCATCGTGTCCTCCACCTAAACCAGCGCCACGTTGACGACCAACAGCATCGATTTCATCAATAAAGATAATACAAGGAGCATTTTTCTTCGCATTTTCAAATAAATCACGAACCCTAGAAGCCCCTACCCCAACAAACATTTCCACGAAGTCAGAACCACTGATAGAGAAGAAAGGTACACCAGCTTCTCCTGCAACAGCTCTAGCAAGTAATGTTTTACCTGTTCCTGGAGGTCCATTAAGAAGGACACCTTTTGGTATTCTAGCACCTAGCTCAGCAAACTTTCGGGGATCTTTTAAGAATTCCACTACTTCTACTAGCTCTTGCTTTTCTTCATCTGCGCCCGCTACATCATTAAAGCGAACCTTTTTCTTTTCTTCGTTGTATAGTTTTGCTTTACTCTTACCAAAGTTCATTACACGGCCGCCGCCGCCACCTTGGGCTTGATTTAACAAGAAGAAAAATAAGATAAAAATAATCACAAACGGAATAATTGAAGTAAAGAATGTGATCCATCCACTTGTTTCTTGTGCAGGCTTGACATCGATTTTGGAACCTTCTGTAGCAGCCTTTAAGATCACTTGAGCATTTGTTTCATTATTAGTTACATAGGAAACAAATGTTTCATTTTCTTTATAGCCCTTTAATTTCCCGCGTATTTCAAGGACACCTCTTTCAGGCTGCTGCGTTATTTCGGCAACATCACCAGCATCAAGGTGATTTATTAATTCAGTATATGTTAATTGCTTGGTAGGCTGATTATTTCCATTGAAAAAACTAACCACACCGATAATTACTAAAAATATTAATAAATAAAAAATGGTATTACGAAAAATACGGTTCATCCCTTACCTCCTCCCACGGTAAACAAACTATAGAGTATAGTAACATAGAAAATTAAGTAAATTCAAGGAATTACCCTCTTCGGGCTAGAATTCCTCTTTTCATGTACTTATTCACTGTCACTAGTATAAACTTCCGGTTTTAAAACACCAATATATGGTAGATTTCGATACCTTTCCGCGTAGTCTAATCCATAACCAACAACAAAAGCGTCTGGTACGATAAATCCTACATAATCTGCTTTAAGATCTGTCTTTCTACCAGTTGGTTTATCAAGAAGTGTCACAATTTTGATTGATTTTGCTTTACGATAACGGAACAACTCTACAAGATAGCTTAAAGTTAATCCACTATCAATAATGTCCTCGATAATTAGTATGTCTCTTCCTTCCACAGAAGTATCCAAATCTTTTAAGATTTTTACTTCTCCAGAAGATACAGTAGAATTACCGTAGCTTGACACATCCATAAAATCCATTTCAAGGTATGTATCCACGCGTTTTAAAAGATCTGCCATAAAGGGCATAGCACCTTTTAATACTCCAATTGCCAAAGGAAATTTATCTTGATATTCCTCTGTAAGCTGAAATGCCAAATCTTTGATTTTACCTTGTATTTCCTCTTCAGATATCAATATTTTTTCAATATCGTGTTTCATTTCTTGTGTGCCCCCTAGAAGATCATTGCTTTTTATATGTTATTAATAGATTACTACCACTATTCGTATTACTATGAGAATATATCGATTTTTTTAGTCCTGGTATCCAAAGAATTTCACCTTTGCTATCCGTAACGATTGGCCAATGATCTCTCTTATGGATTGGAATCTTTTCATCGATAAAAATACGGTTCACTTTTTTCCTTCCATCCATTCCTTTTAAATGAATTCTATCACCATCTCTTCTAGTACGGATAATAAGAGGAAAAGAAATAGAAGTTGCATCCAAAAGAATACAATGGTCATTAGTAATCGTTTCACCGTTTATATATTCTACCTTAATATTGTACCCATTTGGTAATAATAACTCTCCCATTTTTGATAATTCATAATAAAAGGATTGTGCTGGAGATAAATTAAGTTGAAAATGAAGAAAATGATACGACTTTTTCACTTTCAAACCATTCGGGAGATCAATATTTCCAGAAGAATGAGGACTCTTAAGTAATATCATCATTTGCTCAGTATGTAATGCGGATAATGAAATAGGTATCTCGTCATAGAGATAATTTAATATTAGTTGAATACATCTTCTTTGTAAAGGAATAGCTATTAAAAGAAAACGATTAATATCAACTACTACTTCCGCAGCCTTTTTTTCAACCAATACCTCAGAAAGCTTTTCTTCAGCCTGCTTCATTAAATAGGTTTCATCATCTGTTAATTCTTCACTAAACCGTTGAAAATGCTTTGCCGCATGAATGTTTTCTTTTTTTAAAAAGGGCACAACTTGTTTTCTGTATCTATTGCGGCTATAGGTATCTTTTTCATTGCTTGGATCTCTTCTTGGATTAAGATTATGTACTTTACAATATTCCTCAATGTCTTCCCTTTCTAAACATAAAAAGGGACGAATAATTTTTCCTGTACCAAATGGACGCATAAAAGGAATTCCAGCCCTTGATTTACCTAAACTTCCTCTCGTTAATCGCATCAAGATGGTTTCTATTTGATCATCTCCATGATGACCTAATGCTAAGTAATCTAAGTTGTGCTTCTCCATTACTTTTTCATAGAAGGAATACCTGCATTCTCTTGCTGCCTTTTGTGAATTCATTCCTGTTTTTTGGATAAATGCTGGTAAATCTATTCGCTCCCAAGAAAAAGGAATATTTCTTTCTTCACAGAACGATTTTACAAACTCAGCCTCCTCGAGCGACTCCCCCCCTCTAAACATATGATCCACATGTCCAGCAAAAACCTTGATTTTCCATTCTTCTTGTTTTGTCCATAAAAAATGAAGGAGTGCTAAAGAATCTGGTCCTCCAGAAACTCCAACCAAGATTTTCTTACCTTCTAGGTTCATATTTTTTCCTTGCAGGTAATTTAAAATTTGATCCTCAAACATTTTTGATTACTTCCTTATCACTATCACTATTCTACCAGCCCTGATGTTATTACTTTTTCATCAGAGGTTGTAGTTACTATAGTCTAGGATATCACTTTTTTAAAAGTGATACCAAAGACTATTCTCTAAAAATTGCTAAAAATCCTCTTTTCAAGTTAATTGACCATATATATACAAAATATAACAAATAGAGATAAGGATAATGATGACTATAGATTCAGCCCATCCTGCCTTTTTCTTCTTTTTAACCAATTTACTTCTTGTCTGAGCAGAAGGAGCAGGTTGACTGTTCGCTTGGCGAGCTTTACTTCTATTCGTTCCAGCTGTTATTGTGCTTCTACTTGTTTTTTTTGATTCTCCACTTGTTAAATTTAAATAATCTAATCGCATTTCTTTTGCCGATAGATATTTTCCTGTTAACGCATTTACTAGAATCCCCTCAAAACGCATTAATCCTTGCTTTTGTCGAATCATCATATGCAGCTGTTTGATTCCGCCCTCCTTTTTATTAAAACGCTGTGGATAATAAAGATTCAGTATAATCATCGCAACAGCAAACAAATCATATCCTGGCTCTGCCTTTCTTGTTCCTAACCCCCAGTATCCTCTATCAAAGAACTCTGTAAATTCTTTAATCGCTCTCCCTTTTATGGTTGTCCCCCCTACATCAATGCATCTAATTTTCGTTGGGGGCCCTGTAATAATTAGGTTTTCTGGTTTTAAATCTCCAAAGACCCAATTATTTTCATGAAGATTTTGTAAATCCTTTAATAATTGGATCATTAGCACATCAATCCATAATACTTCCTTATTATGAATAAAGGTTAGTAAATCTGGTCCACTAATATACTCCATTACATAAAAAGAAGTAGTTCCTCTATTTGTTACCCAATCATCTACATCTATTAAAGAAGGTCCAAGGCTATAACCTTGGACCTTTGCGAAGGATTTCAAAACATTTACTTCAGAAGTTATAGATACACTATTGTTGCTTAATTTCAAAGCAACTCTTCCTATTTTGGAATCTGCTAAAAAAACTGTACCATTCGCTCCATAGCCAAGTTCCTTTAAGACTGTATATTGCTTGTTATGCCACTTTCCTTTTATTACTGTTCCACTATTTATTTTAAATTGACTCTTCGATGTATTCATCATCACTTGAAATCAAGCTCCTTAATGAGCGCTTATGCTTAAAGTAACGAATGGCTTCTTTTAAAGCTGGACCTGTTGGTGTAATGCCTCCTGTCGATAACTTTGGAAAGATACTTGTTAGAGATTCTAGACGAGGTGTCCAATCCATTAATTTTTCGACATCTTTCTTTTTCCCGGGAAATACAAACACAGAGTAGCGATTCTCGCCAGATCGGGCATTCAAGCTTAAAGATAGGTCAAGTAAGGCTTCTTTTACAGTTGGTAATTTATGCTTCATACTGGCGCTTGTATCTAGTAATACTAACACCTCCAGTTCAACTGTTTCCCCCAGTTCGTCCACAACCTCCATTACCTCTCCTCTTTTTTCTGGAGGAAGATCCTCCATTGTTTTAGAGGAACCTAGTATTTGCTGAAGCTCTTTATTTACTACCCCTTGGAGTGTTTGGGTCATCGCCTTTTTCGTTACCATTTGGACAGTCTGACTTAACTGCTGCGCATACACAACTTGACTAACACCGCCTCCAGAGAGTGCAATGCCTTCAATTTCTTTCATTCCCTGCTCATCAATTGTATCTTGTTCCATGACTCCAATAACATTTACCGTAATTCCTTGTTCATTTGCTAATGCTGCCATTGCGATAGGATCTTCTCCTTTATTAGAACATCCATCTGTGATAAGCAAAACCTGCTTTAACGTACCTGTTTTCATAAATATCTCCCCTCCATCTTTATGAGTTAGTCCCATTCTCGACGAAAAGAGAAGTATTTATACCTTTTCCAAGAATAAACAGATTAGTATAATAAAAACTAACAAACAGTGTTTTTCTCCTACTGAATGTTAGTCCTTTAAATTTATATAAAACTAGAAAGACCATTTTAAACGATCACATTTAGTTTGCGATTTGCTTAAAACCTTTTACTGGAATGGACGCCCACTTCGGAATATTATGGTCAATTTTCGCAACTAACACGGTCATGTCGTCTTCAATTAAGCCTAAGCGAGATCGGATAACCTCCTCCATAATTAAATCTGCTACCTCTTGAGGGTTCTCTGTTTTCAATTCCTTAATTTTTCTCTTCATCCAAATCTCAAAGTTCTCAACATGTTTTGGTCCTTCAAACACACCGTCACTCATCATAATGAGAAGATCTCCAGCCTTTAATTGTTCACTCACAACATCCACATCAAATTCTTGGAGAATTCCCATTGGCAGATTACTTGCCTGTATTTTCATAACCTTTGAACCTCTTTTGATGAAACTAGGTGTAGAGCCAATTTTCAGAAATTTAACCGCTGCGTTTTGGAGATCAATCATTGCTAAATCCAGTGTAGAAAAAATTTCATCTGTTGTTCGCAAAGATAGAATGGAATTAATTGATTTTATCGCTACTTGTTCTTCAATTCCTGATTGCAGAATTTTTTGCAATAATTGAAGGGTCTCTTCGCTTTCTACATGGGCCCGCTTCCCATTTCCCATTCCATCACTAATTGCCATAGCGTATTTACCTAAACCTAGTTCAATAGTAGAGTAGCTATCTCCTGAAATAAACCCGCCATCCTTTGCTGCATGCGCAACACCAGTCTCTATTGTATAAGCTTTCGCTGACCGGAATGTTGCATGACTATAATCTTTGGAGTACTCAGATACCTCCTCTTTATTTACAATAATGGTCTCGCCAAGAATATCCGATAGCATTGGCGCAATTAGTTTTTCACATTCTCCATAGCCTGTGTTGTATGGAATAGTGATATCGATATCTACATTTCCTTGTTCCAAGCTGTATATTTCAACATTTTCAATATGAATGCCAAACTCTTGAATAGCTTCTAGGATTAATTCCTCCTGTTTGTAGTGATTTTCTCTTTCTCTTTGAATTTCTTTTGCAAAATCACCCATTACCTCAGATACACCAAGCAATTGATCTGCAACTAATTTCCTGCTTTCCTGGACTTGTTTTTTTAATTTTTGGTTTGCCTGGTACAATGTCAATTCTTGATGGATTGCATCCGTCACCTTCTTCGACCTTGTACAATGTTTATCCCACTCCCTTTGAAGACTAGTGGAAATATTTCCACCAGTATCAGCCATTTCAGTCATAATATCTTTCATATAATCATAGGTTGTATTAAAGTTACGTGCCCAGCAATGTTCTTTACGAAAACATGTCTGACACGTCTTTTCTGTCACATTGCTTAAAAAGTAATCTAGCTCCTTATCCTCTTCCTCTATCATTTCACTTATATTTGGGGAAGAAAAACTTTTAGAGAGTGCTTGAAATACATTGGAGAATTGAGATACTCTTTGAGCTGTTACATCTCTCATTTTTCTCATATATTGCTGTTGTTCTTGGGAATATTCTGCTGTTCCTGGTATATGCTTTGCTATGCGTGAGGTTAAACTTCTCGGTGTCATAAGAAACAGGAAAACAGCTATAGTTGTTTCCATTAACGAAACAGATAGGACGCCACCACCTTCTCCATACATGCCAATAAGGAGAGTGGCAATAAATAAACCAAGTGCTACACCGATTTTCTTTCCTTCTTTCAGCAATCCACCTAGAAGACCAGAGAAAGCCAATAAGCTCATATGATAGAAGCTAGAAATGCTTGCAAGACTAAAAATTAATCCGGTCACAACGCCAACAGTCGAGCCAATAGTGGCCCCTGCCATAAAGGAAAATAGGAGAACTAAATAACGAGACATAATATGTTCAATCGATAAGCCATAAACGGCCCAGCCAATTGTTCCAGTCATAATAGAAGCTAGCATAATGATAAGACAGACAATTTCTTCTGTTTTAAGGGCTTGTCTTCTTTTATTGACCGTAAGTAACGGCAGACTTTGTAAAAAAATTAATGTAAGTATATAGCCAAGACTTCCTTCTACAAACGCTAACATTCCACCATACAGTGTAAAACCATTTGTTAAAAGATAGGCTTTCACTAAGCTGCCTAAAAAGACTAGTCCAAACACAAATAATGGGACAAGTTGCTGCTCTTTATTTTTCCAATTTAAAATAATTTTATAGCTAATCAAAAATAAGAAAGACAAGACAAAGTTAGAAGCTGCCTCTGTTACCCCTAAAGTAGCAGCGCCGGCTATTAATCCAATAAGCGCGAGTGGTGCTTTATCTTTCCTTGATAGATATACTGCCGCAAAAAATGGAAGAGCAAAAGGGGTAAGTTGTCCTAATATTAAAGCTCGTCCAAGTAAAAATCCGAGAATCAACAATAAAAAGCCTTTAACTAAAAAGAAGTTTTCTACTTTTGTATAAAATTTATGAACTAATGTACTGAAGCTATCTCGCGACTTCCCAAAATCAACTTCACCAATCGGATCGATTATATCCCTTTCCACTTTCTCCATAAACCACACTCCCTAACAAGTATCGTTGCTCCACATTATAGAAGCTAGTTATTTAAAAGTTTGTCAAAATAACGAAGCAGTTCCAATCTTTCGCTCGACTTCTTTCCTCCATTTTTTTATGGAAATACAAAATTCGATAGATTCCTTCTATCAAGCAAAAAGAAGTTACTTTATAATTAGTCAGCCTTACCAACAGACAATCTTAATATAAATGATCTTTTCTACAGTCACTTTTTTATATTTATTGCTTATTTTTGTCATTTCATGCAATATGCTTTTTGGTCTTTCAACTCATTAACAAGTGCTTAAACATACACCATACTAACATATTAAATAAATGTCTAAAATCTATTGACATTGCGATTATTTATTTGTATTATATTAATTGTCTTGTTAAT
Organism: Niallia sp. FSL W8-0177; assembly: GCF_038006285.1. Taxonomy (NCBI): domain Bacteria; kingdom Bacillati; phylum Bacillota; class Bacilli; order Caryophanales; family Bacillaceae; genus Niallia; species Niallia sp. FSL W8-0177. The sequence continues at coordinate 4,320,088 of NZ_JBBOUX010000001.1, read as the reverse complement.
ATTATGGCGGTGTAGCTCAGCTGGCTAGAGCGTACGGTTCATACCCGTGAGGTCGGGGGTTCGATCCCCTCCGCCGCTATCACAAAAAAACCCACGTAAAAATTTTTACGTGGTTTTTTTGTGTTCTTTTTACGGGAATAGCTAAACAGACAAACTTCCTATAAAATATAAAAAGCAAGCCAAATTGGCTTGCCTAAGCTATGGGAATATATAAACGATAAACCCTGCTATCTATTTGGTTATTCAGCAGCAAGTTACCCTCGTCTAGCGCCTCTTCCCCCGCGTTTCGACTCAGTATTTCGTTTCAGAGAAGCTAATCGATCTTCACTGTCTTTTAAGAAACGAGCCATTTTCGATTCGAAATTCTCTTTAGGAGCACGATTTTCATTTGATTTTGCATTACGTGACCTTTGAGAATTCCCACCGGAATAGCCGCCTCTTGATTCTCTTCTTTCTCCGCGTTCGTATTGTGGTCTTTCTGGTCTCTCGGGTCTTTCTGGTCTATCTTTTGCTTTCTTAATAGATAGTCCAATTTTTCCATCTTTCTCGACATTAATCACTTTCACTTCGACTTCATCGCCTACTTTTAAATGATCATTAATGTCTTTTACATAATTGTCTGCGACCTCACTAATATGAACAAGACCTGTTGCGCCTTCTGGGAGCTCAACAAACGCACCAAAATTAGTAATTCCTGTTACCTTTCCTTGTAACTTGCTGCCTACTTCGATTGACATAAAAAAGTTTTGCCTCCTTAAGGATATAAAAAATCGTACTTACTTATATTATACAGAATGGAAAAAAAGAGTGTCAATATTACTGCCAACCTTATTATTTTCCAGTTGTGTTTTTTGCATCTTTTTCAGGGATATTAAAAATAATTTCCCCTTTTTTTGAAAGTAATAAGTCTTTCCTTGCTAATTTAGCTAAATACTCTTCATCATTTAACTTAGCAATTTGGTCTTTTAGGTCTGCTTCTTTCTTTTCTAATGCAACAAGTTGTCCATCTAACTGTTCTTTCTCTGCTCTTTTCTCTTTTAAAGTGGAGCTTTGTGATATGAGTGTGGAAATCATAATAAAGCCAATAACAGCAGCACATACGAAGAACGTTGTCAGCCTGCGCATCAATAGCTTTTTCTTTCTAGCTCCACTAAGACTATTAGCTTGATGCTGTAAATTATATTTTGTTGGAAATGTTGTAACATCTGGTTTTCTTATAGCACTCATATGAGGCTCCTCCTTTCCATTATTTTTTTCTTTTAGCCATCCATTGTTTCAAATAGTTCTTTATTTTAAAGTAATATCCTGCCAATTTATTAAAAATTCTCTCGACGAATAATTTACCCTTTTTCGGCACAATTAGCCACAGTAGAGATAAAAGCCATTCAATTGGTTTAAAGAGTATCCCTATAATAAATCTTAATGTCCTAATTATACCACTGACAAGTGCCATAAGTCCCCTGCCCAGAGCAATTATTATCGAAAAAAGGAAGAAAATGATAGATTTAATTGGCTTGTATACAATATTTACTCCTACTCTAAGGAAAAAACGATAAGTATGGACGCAAAAAGAAATGATTCCTTTTAATAATTGAAGATAAAGAGTTTGAAACAAACTTTTATACATAGCAAAACCTAATAGCAATGCTAGGACCAAATAAATGCGAACTTCTCCTTTGTTTACTAGGAAAAGAACATAAAACATAAGAAGAGCTTGCAAAACCCAAAAAAGGATATCATGGATAAAGACAATACTTCTTTTCCTTTTTGGCCTTTTCAAGAAGTATTGATATGTATCTAAACTTATACCAAAGAATAGACCCATGCTAACCATAGCCAGCATGGTCATAAATTGTGTAGATAGTGTCATCGGAATATCTTGCTAAAGAATCCCTTAGCCTTATCTCCACTTTGATCGTCTACATAAACTAAATCAAATACTTTACCTTTAATAGAGACGATTCCCTTTTCTACATCAAGGTTTTTCATTTGCAGATTTTGACCACGAATAGATAAAAATCCCATTACTGTCTCTAATATAAATTCTTCGTTATCAAAACTCTCTACTTGCTTTACTCCCGTAATATCGAGCAGCTTTCTTCCTCTCATGATCACATCATGGTCTACCGTATTATTACTTTTCGTCATATTTGATTCATGATATTGGCTCATCATTATCCCTCACAATCCATTAGTACAATCTCTACTTGTACAAATATATGTGAGGAATCCTTATTTTAGAACAAGCCTTATAGGCGAAGAAAAGAACTCTACTTTGTTTATTGCCATCTATTTCGATTACTAAACTTATGAAAGTGTTTCTTCTTTAATTATTTTATACATATTGGCAGCATCTTCTTTCTTCGTGGATTCCTGCAACATTTCCACCTTAGCTGTAACTAGCTTTTGCCCAAAACGAACCTGCAGCTCATCACCGACCTTTACATTGGTGCTTGCTTTCGCCTGCTGTCCATTCACTAAAATTCTTCCTTGATCCGCAACTTCCTTTGCCAATGTTCTTCGTTTGATTAAGCGCGAAATTTTCAAGAATTTATCTAGTCTCATTCTAATAGCTCCTTCACGTTGTTATTTTTTCTTTGCTTCATTCCAAAAGCCGTCTAATTCTTCTAAACTCATTTGGCTCCATTCCTTCTCAGACTCTTTTACCCTTTCTTCTATATAAGAAAAGCGCTCAATAAACTTTTTGTTTGTCCGGAAGATGGCTAATTCTGGATCTACTTTATAAAACCTAGCAATATTTACAAGCGAAAACAAAATATCGCCAAATTCACTTTCTATTTGTACATTATTATTAATCTCTTTTAATTCCTCTTGAAACTCCAGAATTTCCTCTTTTACCTTTTCCCAAGCTCCTTCTGCATTCGGCCAATCAAACCCTACTTTTGCCGCTCTTTTTTGCAGTTCGTAAGCTTGCATCAAATTAGGTAACGCACTATTTAATCCTTCTAAAACAGACTCCCTGTCCGTTTTCACTTCTCGTTTTTTCGCGTTTTGCCAGTGCTTCATCACATCATCAACAGAATCTGCTTGTTCTTCTCCAAATACATGTGGATGTCTACGAATCATTTTATCGGAAATCCCTTCCACTACATCATCAATTGAAAAATATCCCTCGTCTTCTCCAATTTGACTATGAAGCATCACTTGCAATAACACGTCTCCAAGCTCTTCAATAATGTGGTCAATATCTCCTTCATTAATGGCTTCAATTAATTCATAGCTTTCTTCCAATAAATATTTTCGTAAGCTTTCATGAGTTTGTTTTTTATCCCATGGGCAGCCATTTGGTCCACGAAGCTCCGCTATTATCTGTCTCAGCTGAGAAAAGTCTTTATATAAGATCTTTTCTTCTTGAACAGGTGGTACATATATGCTTGTTAAATTATTTAAGTCTACCTCTCTATCTAACTCATGCAGCTCTATTTCTTTTATCTTTTCTAGACTACTTCCAGCTGCAGTAACAACTTTAATTGGATAATCATGCGGGAGAATATCCAACAAGGTTAACTTCACTTCCGATGCAGAAAAAGTATCATATACCTGGCCAATAATCAAATGATTTCTAAGCTGAATACTTGCTCGATTAAGAGCAGTTCCATCTAGCAGCTGGAATCCTTCGATTGGATCGATTCGCAACGCCTGGAAAATACTGTCTAAGAAACTTTGACCACCAGCAATTTCGATAGAGGCCATTCCTTCTTTATCTTTTTCTATTAAGATTTGTACCGTTTTTTCTGCAACAAGCGGGTGACCTGGAACAGCATAGACAATATCCGTTTCTTTTGCTTTCTCTAATAGAAATTCAACAATCTCTTCATATACAGCATCAAATTGATTATGTTTTTCATAAATAGAATCAAAGGAATAAAAGGTTATTCCTTCTTGCTCAAGCATAGAGAGAACAGGATGATCCTTCGTTCGTACATATATAGTCTTATTCTCATCAACTAAGCTGCGATAAACGCCCAACGGCAGCTGGTTTATATCTCCTGCGCCTAATCCAATAATTTTTATTTGACTCATTTTATTTCCTTCCTTTTTTCGGTAAAAACCATTTTAGTTTACTTCCTAACGGTAATAAAGATAATTCCTTTTCTTTAAAAACATTTCCTCGTACCACTATAACCACATATATTATTCCACCTATTACTACTCCAGATACTGCTTGAATAGCGCTTTTTATCCGGCTATGCTCTATCCATTCAAGCAGTAAAGAAGAAAGTGGTATATACCCTCTAAGCACAAGTAACATAACTAAACTCGCACCACTTATAATCAATACGTGCCTTATACTAACAAGCGGCTCTTTGACTATTTTTTTTAATTTTACTGCCATTAAAATTAGAATGATAGATAATACAATAAGTGATGCATAGGCTGCTCCATATATCCCAAAAGAAGAAATGAGTATGATGTTAAGAACATACTTCCCTATAAAGCCTAATACAATCAAAACAGCTGGATAGAAAGAATGCCCTAATCCTTGCAGGATGGCCATTATTGTTGCAATAATAGCATTAAGAAATATTACAAAAAACAGAACAGTAAGAACCTCTGAACCGGCATCATCCTTAAACAGCATGCTGTTTGTCTCTCGAATGATACCAATTAGTCCTACTGTTGCTCCAAGTCCAATAAAAAAACTAACTATAAGAGAAAAATGAATATTTCTCATAAGATCTTTCTTACTTGTTTTTTGGCGATTCTTTGTAATAAGAGGGACAATACTTAAAGCCATCGAAGTAGAAATGATACTTCCAATTTGTATGAGCGGCTGCCCTCTATCATAAATTCCCTTCATCACTTTGGCCTTTTCTTCAGCCATGCCATCTTCCATTAATAAGGAATATAAATTCAATGAATCCGCTAATTGCAATAACACTAAAAGCATACTACTAATAGAAATAGTTATGCCCTCATATAGTATTCTTTTACAAAGAATACTATTCTCCTTTTCAAAAAGAAGCGAAAAGCGAAACAGAGAAAAAGAAAGGGCGGATTTTCTATAAAAATAGATTAAGACGAACAAGGAGAGTAAGCCTCCGACAACAGAGCCAAACATAGCACCTGACCCAATGGCATATAAGGAGTAATTTTGATAAGAAAAAAACAAAGCGACAAACAGAATAATCCCTACTCTGATTAATTGTTCGCCCACCTGTGAAACTGCAGTCGGAATCATATTTCCCTCCCCTTGGAAAATCCCTCTCAAAATAGCGATCAAAGGGGAAAACAGAAACGCAAAAGAAATAACCTTCAATAAGGATGCCAAATAAGGATCCCCCATCCATGAAGCTAGTCTCCCTGCATTAAAAAACAAAGCCAGAAAAGCTATCATTCCAATGGGAACAAATAAGAAAAAAGAGGAACTCACAAGTCTATTTATACCCGATTGATTCCCCTCTACTTTCATTTCCATATACAATTTTGATAGTACAACTGGAAAACCATATGTAGATAAAGCAATGATTACCCCATAGAAAGGATAAACCTGCTGATAGATATAAAAGCCTTTATCACCGACAATATTTTGAAACGGTATTCGATATACAGCACTTAGTACTTTACTTATTAAGGCAGCTATCATAAGAATAAAAGCGCCTTTAAACCAGACATTTGATTGCGAAGTCTTCACATGTCTAGCTCCTTCCATAATTACTTTCGCTAGTATTATAGCATAGTTAGATGGAAGATGTATCCTTGTACATAATACTTTTTCCATATATTAACACAAAAAGAAGACGGTGGGATATAAGTATTTCAATTAACTTTAACTCCGAACAATTACACGAAATTTTTTGTGTGTACGTATAATTGTTCGGGGGTTAATTAATTTCAAGAAAGAAGGTTTGTGGTGATCACCCGCAGCCTGAATACACTTTACTTTCCCTGGGGCGAGCGCCAAGCCTCCCATAGGAGTCTACGTGTATTCAGCCTGCTCCGTTTTTCCTAGTAATGTTAGTTTGCTTAAAAACTAAATGGTCTGTGTCCAATAGAATATTGAACTCAGACCATAGGTTAAAATAATGTGTCTAATTTTTTCTTTATCCATTATATATTTTGTTTTGTACCAGCAGCCTAAAAACAATTCCTTTATTCTATAATGCTTAGTAAGATAATAATTAGCAATGGAACAAAAACAATGACATACCCAATTGGATTCGCAAAGTTCAATGTCCAACCAACACCAAAACGCTTCTCTACAAAAATAGAAGGATCGCTTTTATTAAAATAAATTAAACCACCCTTCCAATAGCTATCCCCATCAAAAGATGAGATTTCTTTGGTGTCCTGTTCTTCCCCCTCTGCTCCGCGATTTAATCTTTCTAATTTAATCGTAAATAAAATTGCCCCAATTAATATAGATAAGGTAATAATAATTGGAATAAGAAAGACTAAGTGATCACTGAAGATATTATCGTATAAAATAGTTAATTGTAACAATATAATAAGAACTGTTATAGCAATAGACGTAAGAAGGAAAAACCAGCTTGTATATTTGCGATACTTTAGCTGTCTAAGCTTAGATGCATGTTTATTATTGGCACTTATTTTAATCCCTGATTTTTTAGTGGCGCTGTTTATGCTTAAGAACATAATCTGCATAACCAGTAAAATCAGTAGCATGGACACACCAGATATAGGCGTCTTCTTCGTAAATCGATCAGCTTTTCCAGACAATCCCCAGTGTACAGGAATTTCCGCTGGTAATAAATGATACTGTGTTGCCGTAAAGATCAAAAATCCTACCGTAATAATTATTGGAATAAGAAAAACATACCACGGGAGCATCTCATCCTTTTGTCTAACTCCAATTTCTGTTATATTTATTTCTTTTAGCTCCGCCTCCCACTTGTTCTCTGCTTTTAGTGCCATCATTTTTCCGTGAAAATAAAAGTAGAGACTTAAACTCCAAAACAAAATAGCAAACAGCAAAACGGTTCCACCAATCGCTACTTGATCTGCTTGAATATTATTCGCAGCTTGCCAAATATAATAAGCAATAATTCCAATAAGAGAAGGAATGATAACCAAGAGAGAATATCGTCTTTTATAGGTTGAAATTTGCGGATTATTTACTTGTTTGTTGGGAATGGTTACCCCAAATACAACTGTTTTTCGTACTAGAAAAGGCATAGCAGCTTCAAAAAAAACAGTTATGATGATCATACTAATAAAAATAATGGTCTCCATATTTTATTCCTCCTTTAATTTATGGATAATGGATTGTATTAACCCCGTTATTTCTTTTTCCTTCATTCCTATTACTAAAGCTTCCACAATCATTGGTTTTAGGCTATTTGAAATTCTGCCCTGCTCTTCTTGGGTTGGAATCCCATTGTTTGTTCGAATGATTGCACCAGATTTAGGAATAATTTGAATGAGCCCCTTTTTTTCGAGAGCATGATAACTTTTATTCACAGTATGCATATTGACACCTAAATCAGCGGCCAGTGAACGAACAGATGGTAACACATCACCATTCTGTAATTCTTGCCTAATTATCCCTATCATGATTTGCATGGTAAGTTGTTCATAGATGGGCATTTCCAATTCAGGATTTATTTGTATATACATCATTAATCACCTCATACTGTTATATTCTTATTATAACAGATTTGTTCTACGTTTAATAGAACAATTTTCATCATAGAGTCTATTCTATTCGTAAATGAAAAAAGTCGACAACTCTTTTTCGAGTTTGCCGACTTTAAAATTTATGCTTTAGTAAAATTGTTAGGTAAACCTTATGATTCCATTTGGCGAGCTAAAAATCCTGCTGCGGTTTCTACTGCCTTTTTCTCTACATCACCAAGTGAGTCCTCTTTTGCGAAAATGACAACCGCCCCAATTGGATCACCATTTGCAATAATAGGACCAATAGTATAGGCAGAAATCGTTTCAGTAGTACCATCAACTAAGGATACTTGATCTTGTTGATTCATCAGAATGGACCCTCTATCCTCCATGGCCTTTTCCACTACACTACTAATGTTCTTATTTAAATAGTCCTTTTTCGATCCACCCGAAACAGCGATGTAGGAATCTCTATCACAAATTAGCACAGCATTTCCTAAACTATCATAGAGAGCCTCTGCATATTCCTTAGCAAAATCGCTTAATTCACTTATAGGTGAATATTTCTTTAAAATAACTTCTCCATCTCGATCAACAAAAATCTCTAATGGGTCCCCTTCGCGAATTCGTAATGTTCTTCTGATTTCTTTTGGGATAACGACACGACCCAAATCATCGATTCGACGCACAATTCCAGTTGCTTTCATTCCGTGTTGCCTCACTTTCATCAGATGATTTTTTAAAATTGGCGAAAGCATTCTCACTATACATGAAATGTTCACCATATTTAAACATAGTATCTTTCATATGGTAAGTTCTATACATTAATCATGCAAAATTTTCTCTAGGTAGCTTTATTTTCCTTTTTGAATATTTCACGAAGGAAAAAGATTTACCATATTATCAATCTTGACTCCCATATTGGGATAAATCATTTATTTATTCCTGTATTTACTTAGATGTCATTCAAAGGAAAATCTACTATTGTTATCTATATTGTTTATACCCTTGTCCCCCTATATTAAACATCCTATTAACGCAATTTTCTTTATAAAATAGGAACAGGAAGGACGGGCGGCACAAACAAGTTAGCTAGTGGGGAAAGATAAGCACTCTATATAACGATTTAAATAATGACTGGTTTATAGTATTTATATAAGCCAATAGAGAACACTTATCCGAATTAGAGGACTTTAGATTTTTGAAAACGAAAAACCCAAATGATTATACGAAATTTTATTAGCATCCGTATAATTACTCGGGTTTCTCTTGTTTGGGGATACTTACGCTCCTATTACAAGACTGTAAGGAAGTTCGTCCCCATTATTTAGTTACTTGTTCTGGTTCTTTTTTAAATGTATTTAATGCTTCTACCATTTCATGGCAAGCTTTCAGCCACTTTTCTTTTTCGATACCTTTTACATGGAAGATCATTTTTAATTTTCTTCCTTCCATACCAAGACCAATCATTCGACCATACTTAGAACTTTTCTCAAATATTTTTTGGCCATCCATTCGATCGCTTCCATGTTCCGATAATAAAATAAGAACTTCATCCTTCGTCTGCTTGATCAATTCTACTCCTGCTTGCTTTCCATAAATCTTCATTTCTGTGATTTTGAAAAGATACGAAACTTCTTCTGGATAGTCTCCAAAACGATCAATTAATTCTTCTCTTAGCTCTTCCATATCCTCTAAGGAAGTAACACCTCTAAAGCGTTTATACATTTCAATTTTTTGCTGTCCATCATTAATGTAAAAATCAGGAATATAGGCATCTATATCTAGGTCAATTTCAATCGTCTGCCTTTGTTCATCACTAATTGTTCCTTTTCTCTCTTCAATGGCTTCTTTTAGCATTTGAGAGTATAAATCAAACCCAACTGAATCAATAAATCCATGTTGTTGGGCACCGAGAAGATTTCCAGCACCACGAATAGTCAAATCACGCATAGCAATTTTAAAGCCAGATCCTAATTCCGTAAACTCTTTAATTGCCTGCAATCTCTTTTCCGCAACTTCTGTTAGAACTTTATCCTTCTTATACGTAAAATATGCATAAGCTACTCGATTCGAACGTCCAACCCTTCCTCGTAATTGGTATAATTGCGACAACCCCATACGATCTGCATCCTGGACAATTAGTGTATTTACATTTGGTATATCTACTCCTGTTTCAATAATCGTCGTACTTACTAAAACATCATATTCCCCTTCTAAAAACCCAAGCATTACTGATTCCAATTCATTTTCTGTCATTTTCCCATGAGCATAAGTAACTCTAGCGTCAGGCACCAACATTGAAATTTCCTCAGCCTTTCTCTCAATGTCTTCTACCCGGTTATACAGAAAATAAATTTGGCCATTTCTAGCAAGTTCTCTTTCAATCGCTTCTCTTACAAGCCCACCGTTATACTCCATTACATAGGTTTGAATAGGGAATCTATTTTCAGGAGGGGTCTCGATAACTGATAAGTCACGTACACCTAGCATAGACATATGGAGTGTTCTTGGAATTGGTGTAGCCGTTAGCGTCAATACATCAATATTGGTTTTTAATTGTTTTATTTTCTCTTTATGCGTTACACCAAAGCGTTGTTCCTCATCGATAATCAATAAACCTAAATCTCGATAAGAGATATCCTTTGATAAAATCCGATGCGTTCCTACGACAATATCAATTGTTCCCGCTTTAAGACCTTTTAGCGTGTCATTTTGCTGTTTTCTCGTTCTAAATCTGCTGAGTAAACCAATTTCAATTGGATAATCCTGAAAACGCTCTCTCAATGTTTCATAATGCTGTTGCGCTAAAATAGTTGTTGGAACCAAGAAGGCTACTTGCTTTCCATCCGCTATCGCTTTAAAAGCCGCTCTGATTGCAACCTCTGTTTTCCCATAACCAACATCTCCACAAAGAAGGCGATCCATCGGTCTTTCTCTTTCCATGTCTTTTTTAATCTCATGAATAGACCGTAATTGATCCTCTGTTTCCTGGTAGGCAAATGCACTTTCAAATTCTCGCTGCATTTCTCCATCCGGAGAGAAGGCATAACCAACAGAAGCCTCTCTTTCTGCATATAGCTTAATAAGATCATCCGCTATATCCTGAACAGAAGACTCTACCTTTTTCTTTACTTTCTTCCAATCGTTACCGCCCAATTTGTATATCTTTGGTTCTTTGCTCTCTGATCCAACATATTTTTGGACCAAATCAATCTGCTCAACAGGAACGTATAACTTATCATTTCCTTGATATCGCAAATGTAGGTAATCCTTGTGGACACCATTAATTTGAAGTGTTTCAATCCCAAGATATTTACCAATACCATGGTTAACATGGACTACATAGTCACCAACATTTAACTCAGAGTAGCTCTTAATACGCTCTGCATTTGTCAGCTTTTGTCTTCTTTTGGATATCTTTTTAGTCTTTGTCTTAAATAGTTCTTCTTCTGTTATTACCGCTAATTTTAGGATAGGAAGCTCGAAGCCTGACTGAAGATGTCCTTCTAATAATTGAATTTTCCCTTCAGAAATCTTCTTAGCATTTTTTTGAATCATTACTTCCATATCATAATCTTGAAGAACTTGCTCTAACTTTTCTAAGCGTTCCTCACTATTACCAAGCAGAACAACGGTGTAATGATTTTTTTTCCACCTTTCCATTTCTGTCTTCAAAACATTCATTTGCCCGTGGAAATTCTGCATTTGTTTACAAGAAACATTTATGATATTTTGCGGATTAGTATTTGGCACATGGCGTAAAAATAAAGATAAGTAGACAATGGGCTGTTTTGCCTGATGTAAAAGATGATTGATACTCTGCGATAAGGTTAACCCATGAATAATTTCTCCCTCACCTAACAAGCTTGTATACCAATCAGCTTCCTCTTTCTCAAGCGTGTCATTCATTTCTTGCACTCTACTAATTTCATCGACAATTAAAAAACCGTTATTCGGTAAATAATCTATTAAACTGATATGTTCTCCATAAAGAATGGATAAGTATTTATATAATTGTTCTGGCTTTTGCCCATTTCTTAGCTGTTCCATTTCCCTACTAATATTTTGGGTCAGTAACGTCTTTGTCGCTTCATCTTTTATTTTCTTTAAGCTTTGGGCTAAGCCTTTTTCCAACATAGCCAGCAAGTCGCCGACTGCATTCTCATCATAAAGAATTTCTGTCGCTGGTCCAATGCTAACGTTTTCCTTTTTTTCCTTCGAACGTTGATCTTCAAGTGAAAAGGCTCTAATCGAATCAATTTCTGTATCAAATAATTCAATCCGGAGCGGATCTTCCTCCGTTAATGGATAAATATCTAAAATTCCACCGCGCACACTAAATTCTCCCGGCGATGAAACCATCTCCGAGCGTACATATCCCATATGAACAAGCTTTAATAAAAAGGCTTCTAAATCAAGATCTTGCCCAATCTCAAGTTTTAGCTGAGCTTCCTTCCATAACTTTTTTGGAGGAAGTAGCTTTCTCAGACCTGCTACTGGCGCAATCATGATTCCCGACTTTTTTTTCGCCCAATAATTCAATACCTCTATACGCTGAGCCTTTAATTCTGGACTTGCAATACTAATTTCAGCTGCAATTAACTCATTTGCAGGATAGAGAAAAACATCCTTTTCATCCACAATATTGGTAATATCATCGTATAGTTTTTGCGCCTGTAATAAATTATGAGTCACAATTAGTAATGGCTTTTTTGTTTTTTCATAAATTGAAGTCATATATAGAGTACGTGCTGAATTGGAAAGTCCTGAAACCAATTGTTCATGTAACCCAGCTTCTAGTCCTGAAATGACATTTTGTATATCTTCTTGCTGTTTAAATAATTGTTTTAGCCCTAACAAAAAATTTTCCCTCCCATTCGAAAGCAAAAGACACCATAAAAGTGGTGTTGAGCTAGTTTTATCTTATTTTTTTAGTAAAGTATATGACTGCCTGCTCGCTAGCTCTTTTTATTTTCAACGTGCATCCATTTCTGGTAATTTGTTCTTATCTTACAAGAAATAATTATGATTGCAATCTATTTATTTCGTGATTAATGACATAGTTACTATTAATCCTTCAGTTCATGCCCCCTTAAGCAGAATGGAACCGTGCTTATCATGGCATCATTTAAAAAAAGGTTAAAGAAAATACTCCTTAATGTTGTTATATACGAGATATCTTGCCTATATTCCTGCTATCCGCAAGAAAACAAATATATAGACAACGGAAAAATGCTTTGGATTATTCCAAAGCTTTTCCCGAATTAAAAAACAGCCAAATCTCCTCTAATGAATCAAATAATCATTTTCATAGTAGCCAGGGTTTTTTGACAATGACTCTTGGCAATCTTCACAAATAGACTTTACCTCAATATCACCTGTTTGATGATATTGAATCATTTCTGATCGATCTTCATCTGATAAATGATCAAATCCTAAGCGATTTGCTGCAATGGATTCTGCATCAAGTGTTCCCATATGCACACCACAATGTCTGCAATGATAATGTATAGCCATCCCTAGGCCTCCTTACTAGCACATTAATATTGCTAGTATTCACCTATTCGGATGTAAATATAACCAAAATAAGCGGATGATTCTCTATCTTACTGGATATTATATTTATTCATTACTTGCAAAAAGGGTTCTTCTGCCCATTGCGCACACGCATCTGCACATCTTTTAATGGTTCCCTCTAATATATCCATTTCTTCTTTCGTAAATTTCCCAAGGACATAATCAACTACTTTCATTCCGTTTTTAGGACGATCAATTCCAACTCTTATACGATTGAATTTTTCTGTACCAACATGAAGAATAGTTGACTTAATCCCATTATGTCCGCCAGAGCTCCCTTTTTGTCGAAGTCGGATTCTTCCGACTGGCAGATCTAGATCATCATAAATAACGACTAAATCTTCTGGCACTAGATCATAGTAATCCATAATGGGGCGAATAGACTCCCCAGAAAGATTCATATATGTAAGCGGCTTTAATAAAATCACTTTTTCACCGCCAATAACTCCAATTCCATAATTCCCTTTGAATTTTGCCTTATCTAATGGAATATTATAATGACTTGATAAAAAATCAATTACTTCAAATCCAATATTATGTCTTGTTCTATCATATTGCTTCCCTGGGTTACCAAGGCCTACAATTAATTTCATATGAATCCCCCTGCTTTTCATTCTATACTTATATCATACAAGAAAAAGGTTTGGCCATTAGAATGCTAATCGGTCAAACCTTTTTCTTGCTTTTGCTTTTCTAGAAATCCCTTTCTAAAAACGTACAGGGAGAATACATTTTGATAAATCGGATTATTCTTCAGCTGTTTCCGGCTCTGTTTCTCTGCCTTCTACATTATCCGGCATACCTTCTTCTTGTTGTTCTCCTGTACTAATCTCTTCTTCCTGTCTCGGTGCAAGAATTGATGCTATTACTTCCTCTTTTTCATGGTTAATTTCTATTTTATCATAACCCTTCACATCTTCGATAGTAATCGTATCTCCTACCTGAAGCTCTGTTACATCAATGTCAATACTAGATGGTATATCATTAGGCTTTGCTGTAACTGTTACTTCGTGTAAAGCCTGCTGCATAACGCCACCATCCTTTACTCCAGCAGCATCCCCCACTAAAGATACTTTTACTGGTGCGCTGATAGCCTTCGATAAGTCTACCGCTAAAAAGTCCACATGTATAATGCCTCGCTTAATTGGATCAGCATCATACTCATTTAAAACGACATTATAATTTTCCCCATCAATATCTAGTGAAATAACGCCATTTCTCCCAACTTCACGAATCGTTTTCAAGAAATTAGCCTCACTCAAGGAAATAGCCGTATTTTCTACTTTTGATCCATAAACGATACCTGGAATTTCTCCATTATTTCTTAATTTTGTTAAGCTTGAATGTTTGTCCATCGTACGTTTTTTTGCCTGTAAAGTAGTTGTCATGATTTCACCTTCCATTATTTTATCAAATGAACACTCTTATATAAAAAATGCCCTAAATGGAAGATATTTAAACATAAAGAATTTACTATCTGTTTAAAAGAAAGGCACAATACTAATAGCCGCCTGCCTTTTAGACAAGCGACTAATTAGAATGATATAAAGGGTTTTATCAATCAAATAAGAAACTTACTGATTGATCTTGATGAACACGTAAAATTGCTTCACCTAATAGATCAGCAACTGATAATTGAATAACATTAGCTGAAAGTTTCTTTTCACCCAATTCAATTGAGTTTGTTACAACTAATTCTTTGATTTTAGAATTGTTAATTCTCTCCATTGCAGGTCCTGACAAAACAGGATGTGTACAGCAAGCATAAACCTCTTTTGCTCCATTTTCTGCTAGAGCATTGGCACCAAGTGTAATGGTACCTGCTGTATCAATAATATCATCAATAAGGATAGCAATTTTCCCTTCAATATTACCAACAATATTCATTACTTCCGCAACATTTGGCTTTGGACGTCTTTTATCAATAATAGCAATTGGCGCCTTTAATCGTTCTGCAAGTTTTCTTGCTCTTGTAACCCCACCATGATCTGGAGAAACAATAACAAGCTCTCCATCAAATTCTCGTTGACTGAAGTAATTACCAAGGATTGGCACACCCATTAAGTGATCAATCGGAATATCAAAGAAACCTTGAATTTGTGGTGCATGCAAGTCTAATGTAATAACACGAGTTGCTCCAGCTGTCTCTAATAAATTGGCAACTAATTTCGCTGTAATTGGTTCTCGTGCTCTTGCTTTTCTATCTTGTCTAGCATACCCATAATAAGGAATTACTAGGTTAATCGTCTTAGCTGAGGCACGCTTCAATGCATCAATCATAATTAATAACTCCATAATATGTTCGTTAACGGGTGCACTTGTTGACTGAATAACATATACGTCACAACCACGGATACTTTCCTCAATATTAATTTGAATTTCACCATCGCTAAAACGTGTTACTGAACATTTCCCTAATTCTACTCCAATTGAATCGGCAATTTCCTGCGCTAAGGCAGGATTAGAGTTTAAACTGAATACCTTCAAATTTGGATCTAAATTCTTAACTGGCATGCTGAACCTCCACTGGTCTTTTTCCACTTATAGTACGAAGAATGAAACATATCTATTAAACGAATTATTCTTCCTTTTAACCTATTTATTTACGTTTATAATTCTCTTTATTAACTTGACGTGCACGGGCAATTGAAAGTGCCTCAGAAGGAACGTTATCTGTAATGGTGGAGCCTGCTGCAACATAAGCACCCTTACCAACTGTGACAGGTGCAATCAAATTGGAATTGCATCCAATAAATGCGCCATCTTCTATCGTCGTCAAAAACTTCTTTTTTCCATCATAATTAACTGTAATGGTACCACAGCCAATATTGACATCACTACCAACATTCGCATCTCCAATATAACTTAAATGTGATGCCTTACTGCCTTTTCCAAATGTCGCTTTCTTGATTTCAACAAAGTTTCCAATTTTCACTTCATCATCAATCATAGAGGCTGGACGAATATGGGCAAACGGTCCAATATTCACATCAGACCCAATGCTGCTATCGTGAGCAACAGATTGTTTAATAGCCGTATTATTTCCCACTGAACAATTATTTATTTCTGTATTTGGCCCAATAATACAATCTGAACCTATTACAGTATTTCCTTTAATCATACTTCCAGGGTATATAACTGTATCCTCTTTAATCATTACGTCTGCTCCAATATAAGTATTGGTCGGATCAATAATTGTTACGCCATTGCGCATATGCTGTTCATTGATTCGCTTTCTCATGATTGATTCTGCTTCAGATAAAGCAATCCGATCATTCACACCAATTGTTTCATTGAAATCTGTGGTTTGGAATGCACTTACAGTTTCTCCCTGCTGTTTTAAAATCTCGATAACGTCTGGCAGATAATACTCTCCTTGAACATTTTCATTGGAAACATTATCTAAAGCCTGAAATAATAGAGCATTATCAAATACATAGGTACCTGTGTTAATTTCTGTTATTTTTCTTTCTTCATCCGTTGCATCCTTGTGTTCTACGATTTTCTCTACTACGCCCATTGAATTACGAATGATTCTGCCGTACCCATCTGGCTTACTTGCCTTTGCCGTTAAAATGGTTGCCTTCGCTCCTACTTTCTCATGGTGTAAAAAGAGCGCTTCTATCGTTTCACTTGTCATGAGAGGCGTATCCCCACATATAACAAGTGTCACTCCTTCTTTGTCTACAAGAAGATCTTTTGCTTGTATTACTGCATGTGCCGTTCCAAGCTGTTCTTTTTGATTTACGTATTTAACACTATTGCCAAGCTGTGCTTTTACTTTTTCTGAACCGTGGCCAATTACTGTTACGATTGAATCCATTTGTAGCTTTTCCACTTGATCTACAACGTGCTGTACCATCGGTTTCCCACAAACAGGATGAAGTACTTTATAAAGTTTTGACTTCATTCTAGTACCCTGTCCTGCGGCTAAAATCACTGCGTAACGAGTTGTCATTCACAGGCCTCCAATAACCTTTTTATCCACTAAAAAATATATCTTAAATAACTCTTGATTTCAAGGAAGGATTCACATTTTATGTACGCTTCTTTATAAAAGCTGTTTATTAATTGTAACATTTTCCTTTTTTATACGGAGAACTACTTCCAACAACCATGAAAAATAAAAAAAACTTATCTCTTTTATGATACTAGAAGAACAAATTGTTTTCATTGGAAAATCAAGGGGTAAATAGGAGAGAAATAGGAATAAAAAAAGAGCCTTACTCTTAGGAAGTAGGCTCTAGCTGCAGATTATTTTAGGAAGCTCCAGCTTCTTCAAATTCAATTTCTAATTCACCCAGGCGGTGGTATTCTGCCAAAACTGCTTCCTGGATTTTTCCTCTTGTACCAGAGTTAATTGGATGAGCGATATCCCTAAACTCACCATCTGGAGTTCGTTTACTTGGCATCGCTACAAATAGTCCATTATTTCCGTCAATTACCCTAATATCGTGAACAACAAATTCATTATCTAGTGTAATAGAGGCAATAGCTCTCATACGTCCATCCGTGTTAACTCGGCGTAGCCTTACATCAGTTACTTCCATCCTGTTCACCACCTTTACTAGAAGATAAAATCTAGTTATTAAATTCAACAGAATTCTCATAACTCCTTCTTTAAAGATGAAATTTTTTAGAATATTTAGGAATAAAATAAAGAAAAAGTGCCTAAAAGTGATAAAATCTTCTGTTTTTCCACTTAATCTCCGACTATCTTCCTTTATGAAGTAACTTATTTACAAAGTGCGATAACTTCGATTTCAACTAATACATCCTTAGGAAGTCTAGCTACTTCTACACATGAACGAGCGGGCTTATGTGTAGAGAAATATTCTCCATATACTTCATTGATTGCTTGAAAGTCTTCCATATTTTTAATAAACACCGTTGCCTTCACAACCGTTTCAAAGGATGCTCCTGCCTCTTTAAGGACGGCTGCTAAATTTTTGAATACTTGATGTGTCTGTGTCTGCACGTCTCCCTCTACTAAGGTACCTTCTGCAGTTAAAGGAATTTGACCAGAACTGAAAAATAAATTATTCACAATAATCCCTTGAGAATACGGTCCGATAGCTGCTGGTGCGTTACTTGTTTGAACAACTTTCATTTGTCTTTTCCCCCTAAGAGTTACTTTTTGTCGAAATAATTACCATTTTCCACAGAAATTTTCTTTTCTTTTACATCAACACCGGATAATTTTACTAGTGATAAATAATCATCCACTAGTCTTTCCTCTGCTTCCTCTGCTTCTACTAATACTGCGATTCCTGCAACGCTTGCATTGAATTCCTCTAATAGACTAATCATACCATTGATGGTACCGCCAGCTTTCATAAAGTCATCCACAATCAATACTTTTGAGCCATCTTCTAAACTTCTTTTAGAAAGCAGCATCGTTTGGATTCTTTTTGTAGAACCAGAAACATAATTAATACTCACCGTGGAGCCTTCTGTTACTTTACTGTCTCTTCTAACCATAACTACCGGAACATTTAAATAAGTTCCAACTGCATATGCCAAAGGAATCCCTTTAGTAGCAACTGTCATGACCACATCAATATCCGTATCAGCAAAAGCAGAGGCAAACAGTCTTCCCACTTTTTGCATGATAGTCGTATTTCCCAGAATATCATTCATGTATAGATATCCGCCGGGCAAAAGCCTTTCTGGACTTTTTATCAAATCACAAAGCTCCTCAACAAATGGTTTCGCTGCTTCATCACTGACTTTTACTTGATACTTTACTCCACCGGCTGCTCCTGGCAATGTATGTAAAGTCCCTATTCCTCTTTGCTCAAATGTTTCTTTAACAATAGCCAAATCTTCACTGATTGAAGACTTGGCTGCACCGTACTTTTCTGCAAAGTAAGAAAGAGATACTAACTGCCTAGGATGCTCCAGCAAGTAATTCGTCATGTCTATTAAACGCTCACTACGACGAAATTTCATAACTGAACCCCCAAAATCCGAATATTTAAAGACAATTTTACATTATTATACGGATTTAATCAAGAGTATGTCGTTGCCCAATCATTCGAACCGCAAATACTTGATCACAAAATCCTCTCAAACCATTGTAAACCCGATTCATCCTTGAATCATGTTGAATCAATCCAAAAACAGTGGGTCCACTTCCGCTCATAAGAACAGCATCTGCACCAAATTTGCAAATTTGTTCTTTAATTTGAGCAACCTCTGGGTATAAGGATAGAGTAACATTCTCTAACACATTCCCAACGCTATTACACATAAGATCATAATCTTTCGCTGAAATGGACTCAATCATTTTCTCCGTATTGGGATGCTCAATTGTCTCAATATCTAGTCTTTTATAAATATCAGCTGTTGATACACCAATAAATGGTTTTGCTAAAATAACCCAGCACACTGGTGGCGCAGGCAACTCCTTAATGATTTCCCCTCTTCCAGTTGCAAGGGCAGTGCCCCCATAGACGCAAAAAGACACATCAGACCCAATTTCAGCTCCAATGACAGCTAATTCATCTAATGTTAATCCTAAATCCCATAACTTATTTAAACCGCGTAATACTGCCGCTGCATCGCTGCTTCCTCCAGCAAGACCTGCTGCAACAGGAATATGTTTCTCAATTTTAATTTCTACGCCTTTTTTCACATCAAACTTTTCCTTTAATATACTTGCTGCCTGATAAGCAAGATTTCTTTGGTCATCAGGAACAAACCTATTAAGAGAAACTATTTTTATTACATCGTTATCTAACAATGCTAGCTCAATTCTATCTGCTAAATCAATTGTCGTCATAATCATTTCTACTTCATGATACCCATCTGGTCTCTTATGAAGCACATCTAATGACAAATTGATTTTAGCTGGCGCTTTCACCAAAAGCTTCAATATTTCCACCCACTTAACAATTTCATCATTTACTTTTTTCTCCAACTAACGAAAGAGGATTTTCCTTAAAGGAGATAATAATAGTAGGCTAGACGAACTTTATCTTACCCTTATTCCGTGCCTAACAAGCTTTATGCTCATCTAATCTTCTATATAGATATAGTGATTTTACCACAAATTATTCTCTTACATACAATTGAGATTGTGTTTTCCTATAATTTATCAACAATTGAGGTGAGCTCTTACTCCCCATCATCCTTGAATAAAAAAAGAATCTATCATTAACTCCTTATATCTATACTATTTAATCGATAATATAGATATACGCTAATGATAGATTCTATAAATTGCCGTGGGTAAATCCAATTTGATTATCGTACAAATAAGATGGACGTAAAGTGAATTTCGAAGTTACACATTACTCTTTATTTTGAGTAAGAAGACTTTGCTCTGCTATTTCTATTGCCCTTTTGACCATATTCCCTGCGTCTCTTGCACGAATACCGCCCCAGCCCTCTTTCTGGACTACATCATAGAAACCAAGCTTTTTTGCTAATTCTTCCTTCAATCCTTCAGACATAATTCCTTTTCGTCTACCCAAAGTGAATCTCTCCTTTCATCACCCACGGTAAGCTTAGTATGTATCCATCACTAGTTTTTCATGTTATCTATTTGTTGCCAAAACATATGCTTATTTATACATCTGCAATCATCTTTATTTGCAAATCATTATTTTTCTCCATGAAAAAAGCAGCAAACAAATTGTTCACTGCCGCTTAATGCTTTCAAGCAATAATAGTTAGCTTAAAGCAATTTGTCCTGATGTATCCTCGAAGAAGGTAATTTGAACCGTTTCTGTTAAAACATCTGCATAGCTGTATGATACACGTTCAAATGCATTTTCATCCTGATCTAACTCCACTACAAACACAGATGGATAAGTCTCTGCTAATACTCCTGAACGTTCAATTGTCTTCCGACGACCGCCATTTGCCTTCAGCATAAGTCTTTTTCCTAAATTTGAATCAAGAGCTTTTTTTATATCTGATAATGTTTTTGCCATTCGGTCCACCTCACTGTGTAAAGTATATCATACTGACACAACAGAGTCAAATAAAAACATAAATTATAACAGTCTTTTTTAGAAGTTGTCAATATTTTTTATTCTTATTTTTCTCCAATTTTTCAACAAAGATAGTTTGCACAAAGTGAGCATAAATATGTAGAAAATTTCAATTTTTTTCAACTACTTATATCTTTCAAAGGAAATAAAGCATCTTCTAGCTAAAAACACACAGAATCCAGATAGCCCACCATTTATTAAAGGGTAAAAGCATACCTTATCCTGTGTGTAATATTTAAATGCTTCTGTCTTTGTTACACCTCTTCCGCCGAATCTACATGATATGGCATGCCTGTTCGCAGTACTCCCTTTGTTTCAATTCCACCTAGTCCCTTTTCACCCGTTAATGTATTCCTTAAAACATCCCAAACGTTTACCCTTTCCATAAAAGGTGTAAAGCTTATCTTGGCAACGATATAAACTGGATCAAGGGCATGAATATTTACTCTTGAGGGGGAACTTGCAAAATTAGCTCCTGCATAAATAAGGGATTCAAAGTGGGATTGACAAGCACCAGCAAAAATAACTAACTGATCCAGATTAGGAAGCTTCTTTCTCGCCTCTCTGACGGTCTGTACAAAGTATTTAGAGTGTCGGTATGCATTAATATCACTTTTGTCTCCTAGTGCTTTAGAATAAGCATCATGACCTGTTATAACCAGTATATCAGGGCGATAGTAATCCAAAAGACTGCCTATTTTACTTGGCATCTCTTTTTCATTGCAGTGCACTCCATTGACGGGTATCCCAATTTTTTCGTATAAAGTGAGACACTTTTTCAAATAGTTGGGATCTCCATCAATATGGAGTACTTTACCCGGTAATTGAAAATAGTTAGAAGGCTTGCTATAAGCTTCTGTTACTTGATACTCCTGCTTTCTTCGCAAAAGATTCACATCTTGTCGAAATAATTGGAGAGATTGTTCCTCCATTAACTGAACCTTTTGGGAAATTTTTCGTTGCATCGGTTGATTAATTAATACTAAATCCTCATATGGAGCATCTGCAATCAAGCGAAAATCTTCTCCATAAAGAATGGCAATTTTTTGGCCATTTACCTCTTTCATGTCAATTATTCGAAACAATAAATCACATTGATAAGACTCTCTACCGACGATATCCATGATATTTATAGTCACTCTTGTCACTCCAATTAACCCAAACTTGTTTCTCCTGAGTGGATATTATTATTCAATATCTATCTCTGATAAATTATGCATACGTCTATAAAGTTGTGAGCAATTCGAAAAAGAAGAATGAGAACATCGGCTGCTCCCCTTTCCTAACAACAACCTTTACCAAATAAAACATCATATAAAAAGGTGCACAGAAAGCTTCCTCTTCCTTGATATTTTTTAGGAAAAGCAATTAATCTGTACACCTATTTATCATCATTATTTTCCAAACGTTTCATAAAGTATGTCACTGAGCTTCGCGAACTCTTCAATAGATAATGATTCTCCGCGTCTAGAAGGCTCAATTTCCGCTTGTTCCAGCGCTTCTATGATTTCTGCCTTCTTTTCTTTTCCACCCTCTAATTGGCTCGATAAGTTATTGAGAATCGTTTTTCTTCTTTGTGCAAAGCTGGCTCTTGTTATTTGAAAGAAAAATGCTTCATTTTTCACTACAACAGACGGTGTTTCTCTAATCGTAAGACGAATAACAGCTGAATCCACATTTGGTTGAGGGACAAAAACAGTTTTTGGTACAATCATAACCACTTCTGGTTTTGTATAATACTGAATGGCAATTGAAAGAGAACCATATTCCTTCGTTCCTGGCTTCGCTGAAATTCGTTCTGCCACTTCTTTTTGTAGCATTACCACAATGCCTCTTAAAGGTAACTTTTCTTCTAGTATCTTCATAATAATCGGCGTTGTAACATAATAAGGTAAATTAGCAACAAGCATAATATCCTTGATATCTTTAAACTCTGTGTCTAACATTTCCTTAACATTTGCCTTTAAAATATCCTGGTGGATAATTTTTGCGTGAGGATATGGTTCAAGTGTCTCTTTTAAAATCGGTAATAGACGTTGATCAATCTCATACGCTACAACCTTTTTGCTCCGCTTTGCTAATTGTTCTGTTAATGCGCCAATTCCAGGGCCAACCTCAATTGCACCTGAATCTTCTGTTAACTGCGCATGATCCACAATATTTCTCAAAATGTTTGTATCAATTAAAAAGTTCTGTCCTAAGCTTTTCTTAAAGGAAAAACCATATTTATCTAGTATTGCTCTTGTCCTTGCGGGTGTTGCTATATCTTTATACATGCTTATCCTCCTGGCGTATTTCCTTAATCGCTTGTGCAAACTCTGCCTTTGTAATATGAAACATCAATAATCGTTTATAGAGCTGTTTTCCATTTGTATACCCAATTTTAAGCAGCTTACCTAACTGTTCTCTTCGCTCCTTAGAATCAGCACCGCCAATTAAGCCCGCATCAATTAAATCTTCCTTTGTAATTTCTTCCTTTATTGTTTCTTGCATCAGATGTGCTTCTTTTAATGCTTCTCTAATTACTTCTACTGATGCATGTTCCACCCCAACACCTTTACCATGCTTATGGATAGCAAGCTCCTTCGGAATAAAGGCATGCTTGCATTCAGGAACATGCATTTCAATTGTATGACGAATTTTTTGACCTGGATAGTCTGGATCTGTCAAAACAATAACTCCTCTTGTTTTTTGGGCTAGCTTTATTTTATCCAATGTCTCTTGATTAATAGCTGAACCGTTTGTTTCAATTGTATCTGCATCTACCGCTCGCTTAATAGCGGTAGTATCATCTCGACCTTCCACTACTATTATTTCTTTAATCTTCATGGAACCTCCAAAAAAATATTTAAAATTTGAAAAAAAAATGAAACATAATTGTAACATGAATCGTCTATATATACAGAGAGAAAGAAATGTTTTAATTATTATCATTATAGCTAATATTTATGTTTAAACAAATGGCTGATTCATTGCAATTTAATTAACAAGTGATGAAACATAAAAAAGGACAGAGGAGATGCTCCCTCTGCCAAATTAGCTAACTTTCTATCATCTGATATTGGATGATAAATTGTCGAGATTTCTATTTTACCTAATTAATTATTTTTATCTTAACTTGCCTGTTACCCCAACGGTAAGCTTCGGCTTTTGTGGAAAAGAAAACATCAATTTTCTGCCCTTTTACACTTCCGCCAGTATCGGCAGCAACAGCGTAGCCATAGCCTTCCACATAAACTTTTGTTCCTAATGGGATAAAACTTGGGTCGACAGCAATTACTTTTGCATTAGGATTAGCTTTCAGATCAATTCCAGTAGCCGTTCGGCCAGAACATCCATTACAGCTAGCAGTATATGCTGTTGAATTGACGAACACTTCTTGCCCACGTTCTTCACCACGGGATGCAAGTTGAATGACTTCGTCTTTTGTTCCAACAGAGACAATTTTATCCTGCTTTTCTTTTACTGTTGTTTCACTTAGCAATTTTCGGGAAATCTCTTTGCCATTTTCCTTCGTCACTTCATACTTTTTAGAGACCACTCCTTCAGTTCCCTCTTTAAGTACTTTTTCTGTTCCGTGTGGAAGATCATCGTCCTTTTGGGTGATTACGGCAAAATTAATCGGTTGTTCCACTACATCGGTGACCTTTTCTATTCTTGTTATATTAACAATAGCTTCTTCTTTCACTTTTTCCTTTAGAGCTGGTTCAACTCGGTCTAATTTATCAAGTGAGATCTCCTGTTGTGTTAAAAAGTCAGCGACCGTAGTCGAAGTGGACCATACTTGCTTTTTCTTTCCTGCGTCTACTAGCGTTACTGGAAATGCTGTATGTACGACAACGTCCATTTTATGTTCTATAGGGTTATTTTCTTTCTGATTGATCTGGTCGTGCTCGTTCAAAGAAATTTTTTGTTCTTCTAAAAACTCCTTAACAGTATCTACTGTTGTCCAAACCGTTTTCTTCTCGTCGTCTTTTTGCAATTCAACCTGTTTAGCTTTTTTCCAGACAACTTCTAGGTTATCTGTCACCTTTGTGTTTAACGAGGGAAACACATAATCTTTTGAACCGACGGTAATATCTAAATCATCAAATATTTGTTGTATAGTAGATGAGTGCGTCTCGATGATTTGTTCTTTACCATTTAGCGTTAGTGCCACAGTACTTTTAGTAGTTTCATAAATTATAAATCCAATACTACTCGCAAAAACGATGAAACTAGCTAAAAAGATAGACACTTTCTTCTTGCTCAAAGATTTTGAAAACAGGTTTTTCATGTTTTTGATTACGATGAAAAACGCCTCCTTTTCTCTCGGAGTGATTATATAGAGTATCATGTCCGCTGTCAACCCTTTAGAATCTTTGAACGTATATCCTATTATGCAAAAAAAACAAGCGAAAGGAAAGAAAGAAATCTCGACATAATTAGTCTATGAGAAAAGGAAGCAATGTAGAACGATTAAAAATAAGAGGAAGTTCGGACAAGCTCTTTCTTCATTCGACAAAAATCTTTATCAGTTTATGCCGAATAATTTTTTTGCGTTTTCTGTTGTTTTTGACGCCACCTCTTCGTAGGAAATCCCTTTTATAGCAGCAATCTCTTCTGCTACTAGTTTTACATAACTAGGTTCATTGCGTTTTCCTCTAAAAGGGGTCGGTGCTAAATATGGGCAGTCCGTTTCGATTAATAAATGATCTAACGAAATGGCTTCTGCAACTTCCTTTGGCTTTCGTGCATTTTTAAAAGTAACCGTTCCACCAAGCGAAATATAAAAATTCATATTTATACATTCAAGCGCAGTTTCTACACTTCCTCCATAACAATGCATAATCCCGCCTACCTCTTTTGCATCCTCTTCTTTTAAGATTTCAACAATATCAGCAGTCGCTTCACGATTATGAATAATTATCGGAAGTTTTACTTTTTTTGCTAATTGAATTTGCTTTCTAAACACTTCTTTTTGAATATCTTTTGGCGATTTATCCCAATGATAATCTAGTCCCATTTCTCCTATTGCAATGACTTTTGGATGCTTTGCCAATTCTTCAATCCAAACCAAATCTTCATCTACCATATCGATAGCATCTACAGGATGCCACCCTATGCTTGCGTAAACAAAATCATACTGCTCAATAAGCTCCATCGCCTTTGTAATAGTAGGTCTATCAAACCCAACCACTACCATTTTTTCCATTCCTACATCGAGTGCTCGTTGTATCACTTCTTCTATATCATCTTGAAACTCATTTGCATTAATATGTGTATGTGTATCAAATAACATGATAAACATCCCTCCATCATCTGTTAAATATATTTACACTTTATTTTCTCAGACCGTTCTATCCTTGCCACCACAGTCTTAATGAAAGAAGAAAAAACATAGAGATGATTAAAATATGGAGTTTTCTCGCCCATTCCCATTAAAGATCTTGGCGATTTCCCCAATTAAAACATCTCCATGTTTTTCCTATCATTTTATTTTACTTTTGCTCCAAGTGGTAAAGCCTCTGCGATTGTCGCAAGAGACAATTCGCCGTCATGACTTCCAGCTAAAATCATTCCTTGAGAAAGTTCGCCTCTTAATTTAACTGGTTTTAAATTTGTTACACAAATAACCTTTCGTCCTACCAAGTCTTCAGGAGAATAATATTTAGCAATTCCAGAAACTACTTGTCTTTTCTCATAACCAAGATCCAATTGTAACTTCAATAACTTGTCTGCTTTTTTCACAGGTTCAGCTTCCAGCACTTGTGCTACACGTAAATCTACCTTCATAAAGTCATCTATTGTGATTTCCTCTACGTCCGGAACTTCTTGAACCTCTTGTTTCGTTTCTTCTTCCTTTTGAGGTCCCTTCATTTCGCTCTTAATAAATTCCACTTCTTCTTGGATATCTAATCTAGGGAAAATAGGATCTCCCTTCTCTACTATAGTACCCGCAGGGATTATGCCAAAACGTTCCAAGCTGTCCCATGTCTGTAAGGATTCATCTTGTATGTTCAACTGTTTAAAAATTTTATCAGGTGTTCTTGTTAAGAATGGTTTTAACATAATTGCGATTCTTCTTAAAGATTCTGCTAAGTGATTCATCACAACTGCTAATTCTTCTGTCTTTTCCTCTTTCGCTAATACCCATGGCTGTGTTTCATCGATATATTTATTATTTCTGCTGACTAATTGCCATAACGTTGTTAGTACAACGGAGAACTCCATATTTTCCATATGCTCCGCATATTTCTTAACCGTTTCTTGATGTGCTTCCACAAGTGACTTTTCAAAAGTTCCCTCTGAATTTTTATAGGTAGGAATTTCACCATTAAAGTACTTATTAATCATCGCCACTGTACGATTTAATAAGTTCCCTAAGTCATTCGCTAAATCAAAGTTCACTCTCTCTACAAACGCTTCTGGAGTAAACACACCATCAGAACCAAATGGTACTTCTCTTAATAAATAATAACGAAGAGCATCTAATCCATAACGATCAATTAACGTCACTGGATTAACCACATTTCCTTTTGATTTAGACATTTTACCATCTTTCATTAGAATCCAGCCATGTGCAAAGACTTTCTTAGGCAATGGTAGATCTAATGCCATAAGCATGATTGGCCAATATATCGTGTGAAAACGAACAATTTCTTTCCCAACTAAATGTACATTTGCTGGCCAGAACTTTTTGTATAATGTTTCATCGTCAGAGCCATACCCTAGCGCAGTAATATAATTGGAAAGGGCATCGATCCATACATACACAACATGCTTCGGATCCCCTGGCACTTTAATTCCCCAATCAAAAGTCGTTCTTGAGACTGCTAAATCTTCCAATCCTGGTTTGATAAAGTTATTAATCATCTCGTTCTTGCGAGATTCTGGTTGGATAAATTCTGGATTTTCCTCGTAAAATGCTAACAAGCGATCTGCATATTTCCCCATTCTAAAGAAATATGATTCCTCTTTTACTAGTTCAACGGCATGACCACTGTCGGGGCTTTTCCCTCCAATTACTTTGCCATGTTCATCATAAATAGGATCAACTAACTGTAGTTCTGTATAATACGTTTCATCAGAAACAGAATACCATCCTTGATATTCATCTAAATAAATATCTCCTTGATCCACTAATTTCCTAAACATTTTTTCGACAACATCCGTATGTCGTTTTTCTGTTGTACGGATAAAATCATCATAGGAAATATCAAGCTTATCCCATAATTCCTTTATTCCTGCTACAATTTCATCTACATACTGAATAGGTGTAATTCCTGCTTCTTCTGCTTTGCGCTGAATTTTTTGCCCATGTTCATCCGTTCCAGTTAAGTAACGAACTTCATATCCTCTCATTCTTTTATAACGAGCCATTGCATCTCCAGCAACTGTTGTGTAGGCATGCCCAATATGTAAATTGCCACTTGGATAATAGATTGGCGTAGTAATATAAAAAGTTTTTTCTTGATCCTTCACTTAGTTTCCTCCTATGTATATGTATATAATATGTACCTTTAGTAAAATAACTGCTATTACTATTGTAACCATTCTTCTTTTTTATCGAAACAAAAAAGTATAAGAACATTTATAAACCGCATAATTATTGCCATTTTTCCTTTTATCCCATCAAAATATACCTAAAAATAATTAGTAATGCAACAGCGATGTTTTGGAAGAAAAAATGACAAATAAAAATGTTGTTTTTTGTCGAAAAAATAACAAAAATAGAACGAAAATACTATACCAATTTATCCCATCCTATGTTTATTTATCATTTCATACTCCAGAAAAGCCTACTTTAATAAGGTTTTTTAAAATACATTTATTTCAAAATAAATAATTGACGTTTATGGGAATGGCTGGTATTATAATAAACATACAAAGAAATTTGTCGAAAATTAGCGAAAAAAATATAAATACTTACTTTTGGGAGGAGAAAAGAAAATGAAATCTACAGGTATTGTTCGTAAAGTTGATGAATTAGGTCGTGTGGTAATTCCAATCGAATTAAGACGTACATTAGGAATTGCGGAAAAGGATGCTCTAGAAATTTATGTAGATGATGAAAAAATCATCTTAAAAAAATATAAACCAAACATGACTTGCCAAGTTACTGGAGAAGTATCAGATGATAATCTATCTTTAGCTGGTGGTAAATTAATTCTTAGCCGTGAAGGTGCAGAGCAATTAATCGCGGAAATTAAAAGCAATTTTGAACTTACAAAATAAGAATAAAGTTAGAAATGTGTAAGTACATCACTCTTTATTTATTCATAGTTTCTTGAATGAATAAATAAGAAAAGCTTATTCGTTCTTTTTTATAAACTAAAGGACTGCCGCCTTAAAGGGGAACACCATCATATTTTTGATGTTCCGATTTAAGGCAGCAGCCCTTTTTCTTATTGAATATGGTATTCTTGGTAAATGTCTCTTTTTTGCATTTCTCTATCTAATGCAGTCTTTTTAATTGCTTCTTTTACCGTAATTCCCTCTTTTTCCACATAGTGATCTACATGTTGAACAATAGATAAGTCTTCCCACCAATTATTGTCTTCCGTTTGTAATTCTCCTTGTTCGATAACTAAACAGAACTCTCCTCTTATTTCTTCTGATTGAGACCAAGCAATTGCCTCCTCTAGAGTTCCACGAATAAATTCCTCATATAACTTTGTCAACTCTCTACATAATGTGATCTTTCTATTACCGAGAATTTCCCTTATTAAAACCAATGTTTCTTTTAAACGATGCGGGGATTCATATAAGAGCAACGTACCTGGAACACTCTTTAGGAAAAGCAACTCCTTCTTCTTCTCCTTCTTTTGACGATTAAGGAAACCATAAAAGTAGAAAGGATGTGTCGGAAGTCCCGAAGCAATCAGAGCTGTTAATGCTGCATTTGCTCCTGGAAGAGGAATAACTGGGATTTCTTGATTAATAGCATTCATAGCTAGCTCATATCCTGGATCTGCAATGGTTGGCATTCCCGCATCGCTTACTAATGCGATTATTTTATCCTCTTTCAAAGCTTGTATTAGCTTTTGACCACTAGTCTCTTTATTATGTTCATGATAGCTGACTACTGGAGTTGCAATTTCAAAATAATTACATAGTTTTTTTGTATTACGCGTATCCTCTGCAGCAATAATATCTGCCTCTTTCAAAATTCTAATTGCTCGAAAACTCATATCTTCTAAATTCCCGATAGGAGTAGGGACTAAATACAGCGCTCCCCTTTTTTCTTTAAAGCTTTTTTGTTGTTTCATTTCCTTCACCTACTTCCTTCCATAAAAACTTTTCCTTCTTCTTTCTATCTAACTGTTTAAAAGCATACTCTGCTTTCATGGCCTCTTGTTTTGTCTGAAATTCCTCATAGTAAATAACAGATACCGGTAAACGCCCTCTTGTATACTTTGCCCCTTTGCCATCATTATGCGTTTTTACTCGCTTTTGAAGATCATTTGTATAACCAGCATAATAGCTGCCATCCTTACACTTTAATACATAAAAATAATGATTCTTATTTTCCATACAGTATTCTGCTCATTTCCTCTGTATAATTGTTGCCATCTTTATAAACAAATAACGGAGGGAGAACTTTTAAGTCTGGTTTCCCATCTTTTATTGCTTCAACTAATAAAATATTCGCTTCTTTACCTTCTTTTGGATAGACAAATCGGATTCGCTTTGGTTCCAATCGATTCTCCCTCATAAATGTAATGATATCTAATAGCCTGCCAGGTCGATGAACAAAAGCTACTTTTCCACCTTGTTTAACCAATTGACTAGATATACTAATTGTATCCTCAAGTGTACAGAGAATCTCATGCCTAGCTATAGCAAGATGCTCATTACCATTAATCTCTGCCATTGAGTTCGTCTTCTTAAAGTAGGGAGGATTACACGTCACTGCGTCATACTTCTCATACCCAAGTAAACTAGGAGCATCCTTAATATCACCATGAATCATTTTTATTTTTTGTTCTAAATGATTATACTGAATGCTTCTATTTGCCATATCATATAATCTTTCTTGTATTTCTACTCCTACAATATCTCCCTCTGTTCGAAGTGACAAAAAGAGTGGAATTACTCCATTCCCACTACATAAATCAACAATTGCCCCCCTCTTCAAAGGAATAGAGACAAAATCCGCTAATAATACTGCATCTAATGAGAAAGAAAAAACAGATGGACTTTGAATAATTCTTAATCGTTCATCCAGCAAATAATCTAATCTTTCATCTCCAATTAATGGAACCACTCTTTTTTTACCTCCATCTTTCCTATTCCTGCATAGAAAAAGAGATGTCTCAAGAAGAAGAGTCATCCCCTGACAATACATTGATTGTATTGCTTACATACTCGGGCAATAATTTCTTTGAGACATCCTTATTTTTTATTAAGAAACGATAAACAAAAAAGACAATCTCCATCTTTTCGAGGACTTCCAAAATGAAGATTACAAATATGAAAACCTTCTTGATATAGTCTTGCCAGGTTGTCATACCCTTCCCCTATATCAATATTTTTTTCCTCCATCGTCTTACCTTGTTTTATGTTCCTTCTTTTATTTTTATCCTGTTTCGAATCTTTTTCTCTTGGTATATCCTCTAAGTGCCTTCTTAGATTTTCATTTTCTAGCTGCAGCCTATTATTCTCTTCAATAAGCTCAGCTACATGCTGTTTAAGATCACCTAATTGCTTATACAAATTACCAATTTGACTTTCCATATTTATTACTGATTCAAAAACTTCTTTTTTATCCACTCTTCCACCTCATTAATCTGTGGATTGAACTGAAACAGCATCCTCTTGCAGTATCTCATCTAATGTATATTCAAGCACTCGTTCTTGTTCAGAAATTTCCACTTGGAGTACACGTTCTAAAATATTTAAACCAACAACTTTTCCCTTTCCATCCGGTGTATTAATCCAATCACCTAAGTCTGGTAAAAGTTCCTTGGCAGCTTCATAATCGTCATTCTCATATTTTAAACAACACATTAATCGTCCGCATAATCCGGAAATTTTCGTTGGGTTTAAGGAAAGGTTTTGGTCTTTTGCCATCTTAATAGATACTGGTTCGAAATCCCCTAAGAATGTCGAACAGCATAACATTCTTCCACAAGGACCAATTCCACCTAGCATTTTAGCTTCATCTCTTACACCAATCTGACGAAGTTCAATTCTTGTTCGAAAAATGGAAGCTAAATCTTTTACCAATTCCCTAAAGTCTACTCGACCATCAGCGGTAAAATAAAAAATAATTTTATTACGGTCAAATGTATATTCTACATCCACTAATTTCATATCTAATTCATGTAGCGTAACTTTCTCACAACAAACATCATATGCCTCTTTTGCTGCAACCTTGTTTTCGGCTACAATCATTTGATCTTTATGATCCGCAATTCTTAATACTTTTTTCAAGGGTAAAACAACATCGTTTTCATCTACTTTTTTCGGTCCAATAACTACTCTCCCGAATTCTACACCTCGAACAGTTTCGACGATGACGAAGTCTCCCTTTTGAATGATTAATTCATTTGGATCAAAATAATATATTTTTCCAGCTTTTTTAAAGCGGATTCCTACAACATCATACAACTGAAGATCCCTCCTGCAGCTCTAGCACCAGCTGCTCCATCAATAACTGTGGATTCATATTCCCCTGCAGCTTTCGCTTTGCTTCAAAAATAGCTGTCATTTGTTCCGTTAAGCGCCTGTTAGAAGTTCTTAAAGCATAAGTCTCTAATCGTCCCTTTTCGCTAACGTATACAATCTGATCGTGCTTGCCAAGCTGTATATATAATAAATCTTTATAAAGCAGCAATAATAAATCGAGTCCTCTATCAAACTGATCCTTTTCCTTAAAATGAGAAAACCAGTCCCTTTGAAGAGCTACTAATGCTTCTAAAGGAGCTCCTTTAAGAGCCTCATATAATTTTACCACTATTTTTTGCGCTTGTACAAACCATTCATCCGTACTAAGTGTCAATGCCTCTTCAAAATTATTGGTAATTTGCGCAAGTAAAGGGGCTTCATTTGGTTTTATTCCATTTCTTACTAGTTCTTTAGCCATTTCATTTGGGGATAATGGTGTAAAGGAAAGGACCTGACACCGAGACAAAATAGTCGGCAATATTTGCTGAATTTGTTCTGTTATTAGAATGGCCGTTGTTTCTGCATTTGGTTCCTCTAAAAATTTCAGTAAACTATTAGCCGCATTTGTAGTCATTTTATCTGCATGAACAAGAATATACACCTTTTGCTTTGACTCTACTCCAGTCTTGGAAAACTCTTCTTGTAGGCTTTGTATTTGATGCTTCTTTATGGATAATCCATCTGGCTCAAGTAAATGCACATCAGGATGGTTACCATTATTTATCCGCTTGCAATTTGAACATGTTTCACATGGAACATATCCATCTATAGTATTTTCACATAAAATGCTCTTAGTGAGAACTAGACTTATTTCCCGTTTACCAGTTCCCTTCATTCCTTCAAAAAGATATGCATGAGCTAATCTCTCTTTTTTCAAGCTGTTTTTTAGCATTTTTAAAACAATGGGTTGTGTCTGTTCAAGCTGTTCCCACGTCCTTGTCAAGACAATCACTCCATTTACGTATATATATTAATTAGTAAACCTTTAATTTCACCAATTTTATCTAAGATATTTATGCCATTTTTTCTCAGTCGCAATTACTTCTTCTGTTAATTCTACTAACTTATCATCAATTACCTGTACAACACGCAAGTCTCTCCCTTGGCCAAACTGATCCCACGAGTTGTCTTTTTTTACTTTCATCCCTAATTCAACAGCTTCTTTTACAAACTGTTTAACAAGAGATTTATATTTTGTTAAGTCTTTTAAATTTTGGGATCGCCCTAACCTATTGCCAATATCATCGATGTTCTTCATCAATTTTGAAGCTGATCGACCTTTAATTTCTCATTTTGTTGTTGGACATATCCCTGAAATTTAGAGTCCCTAGACTACCTTTTGTTTCTAATCTATTCCCTTCCAGATTGATTCGAATGTCTTTATTAATCTTCATATTCTTCCTCCTGAAGAACGATCTACTACTTGTTAGCAAAAAGATCTGCTCTCACTTTTAACTTTTATCATTTAACCATGAAAGTACATCGGTAACAGAAGTTAACCGATGTACAGCTTAAAATTGTTTAAATTGCTCTACAGGTAATACAAAGACTGTTGCTCCACCAACTTCCACTTCTACTGGATAAGGGACATAAGAATCTGCATTTCCTCCCATTGGCGATACAGGTGCTACTAATTGGTCTCTTGATTGACAATTTTCTTTAATGATTTGCAGTGCTTTTTCCACACGTATATCTTCCGTTCCTATCATAAAGGTGGTATTTCCAGATTTCAAGAATCCGCCAGTACTCGCAAGCTTTGTTGCTCTAAAATTATTTTCAACTAGTGCATTAAGTAATTTGTTACTATCTTTATCTTGAATGACTGTTAGAATTAATTTCATTTTATCCCGCCCCTTATTATAGTTTCCGAATGATTTTATAACTTGTTCCTATTATAGCAATAAATATAAAAACAAACAGCTGAAAGGAAAATAATTCTTTGAAAGCCTATCTATTTTTTGTTTGTTATCACTATATGCATAATACCCTAATATATAATTAGCAACGCACTTCTACTTTAAAAAACGATTAATAATATCCACTGTATCCTCCAAAACCTGTTCTAGTGGTTTCGATGCATCTACTTTTATTATTCTCTCTGGAAATTTCTCTATTACCTTAGAATAGCCTTCTTGTACTCTTTCATGGAATTCAATCGTTTCTAAATCCAAACGGTTAATTTCTCTATCACTCGTATTATTAATTCTTGCTAAACCAACCCTTGGATCTAAATCAAAATAAATGGTTAGTTCAGGCATGATATCTCCAATTGCAAATTGATTAATTTTCCAAATTTCATCCATATCAATTCCTCTTGCATACCCTTGATATGCCAATGAACTATCAATAAAGCGATCACATAATACAATTGCTCCGCCGTTTAAAGCTGGAACGACCTTCTCTACTAAATGCTGTCTTCTAGCAGCTGCATATAGTAACGCTTCTGTCCGAGCATCCATTTCAATATGCTTAGGATCTAATATAATATTTCTAATTTTTTCTGAAATAGGAATTCCACCTGGTTCCCTAGTCTTTATAATCTGTAGTTCTTTTTCTTGATAATAATTTAACAACATATCGATAACGGTTGTCTTTCCCGCTCCTTCTGGTCCTTCTAATGTAATAAAGAGCCCTTTTGTCACCTTATTGTCCTCCTAAGTTGTCATTTCTTAAAAATTGTAATTCTATTTTTATAAATAGATGGACTTCCTTGAAATCTTGCTCCATCCTTTAATAAGTTCGTTATTTGTTTAATATGATAGTTCGTTATCTCCTCTCCAGGCATTAAAATAGGAATTCCTGGAGGATATGGAATAATTGTTTCTGCACAAACTGCATGTAAAGCTTCACTTAATGAAACTTCTACCTTACTTCGTATTGCTTGTTCTTTTTCACTAAGTTTTAATTCTACTATATCCTGACGCTTTTTTATAGATTCAACTGTCTCACTCTGTGAAGAATAAGCATGTGTATGTTTAAGAAGTGCCCTTTTTATTTTATAAATAACCTTTTCTAATGGGTAAGAGATTCCTTTCTTTAACAATGGAAAGACAAATAATATATTATTTGAATCAGCTAACTCCGTATAAATGCCCTCTTTTTCTAATTCTTTTTGTAATTCGAATCCGCTTCTATTTTCTGTTGATTGAATAGTAATTTTTAAAGGATCTCCATCATAAGGATAATTTAGTACATTTAGCTGGGGTATTGTATGAAGTTGTTCCCGAAAAAGTGTAAGCATCGTATGTAGGTATTCCCAATCCTCCATGCTATAGTTTGCTATATAATGCCTAGCCTTATCTAGAGAGGCCATAATAAGATAAGATGGACTGCTGGACTGTAAAATGTCTAAGTAATGTTTAACATCCTCTTGTTGAACGAATGCTGTATTATAATGTAAATAAGCACCCATTGTTAATGCAGGAAGCGTCTTATGTGCTGATTGAACAACTATATCTGCACCTAACTCAACTGCTGAAGGTGGAAAATGTGGGTTTCCTTTAAAATGTGCTCCATGCGCTTCATCTACTAATACACAAATGCCATTAGCATGGGCTAAGTCAATAATCTCCTGTAAATTTCCAACCATTCCATAATAATTAGGAGAAGTTAAAATAAGCTTTTTGACTTCTGGGAATCGTGCAATTGCCTGTTCAATTGTTTTTTTTGAAAGGACAGTATCGACTTTCCAATCTTCCTCATAATCAGGGCTAAGTAAAATAGGCTCTGCCTTTGCTAACTTTATTCCATTCATAATTGATTTATGGCTATTCCTTTGTACAAATACTTTGTCACCCTCTGTTAAGGCCGCTAATATCATTGCTAAATTCCCAACAGTACTTCCATTTACAAGAAAATAACTTTTCTTAACTCCATAAAAATCTGTTAGTAATTTTTCTGCATCTGCAATAACACCTGTTGGTGCATGTAAATCATCTAAGCCATTGAGCTCTGTCACATCAAAATTCCATAAGGGTCCTTTCCACTCCTCTTCCGAAGAAATTAATTCCCCATTCTTATGACCAGGTACATGAAAAGAAATATTATTTTTCGACTGGAATTGCAACAGTTTAGAATATAACGGTGTGTTTTCTTGCAATAGTATTCCTCTTTTCTTTTTTCACTCTATTTATTTTATCACTTTTTCTTCATAGGAAGTAATTTACGTTTCCTTCTTTCCATTTTCTTATCTAAGTATTTCAGATAATATAAATCCCTTATCCACCCATATTGGGCTATATTATCAATCCCCCTTTAGTCTTTCCTATTTTGTAGTATTTTAGTTTAGTAGTTTTTAAGAATAAAGGTATGAGTGATTACTAAAATGGATAGAATAATGTCTATGGAGGTGGAGAAATGGGGAAATATCAATCAAGTAGAGCAGAAGCCTGTCTCATATGTGAAGAACATAAATTAGAAGGTATTCATCTATTCGAATCCTTTATATGTATGGATTGCGAAAGAGAGATTGTTAATACGAAAACAAATGATCCCAAATATCTATTTTTTGTTCATCAAATGAGAAAAGCACGAACTCTTCAGGAAAGACGGCAAGCTTAGATATAAATAAAAAACAAGCATCTAATGAATAGATGCTTGTTTCCTTATTGCCTGGCGACGTCCTACTCTCACAGGGGGAGAACCCCCAACTACCATCGGCGCTGAGAAGCTTAACTTCCGTGTTCGGTATGGGAACGGGTGTGACCTTCTCGCTATCGCCACCAGACTTATTTATTTAGAGAATTATTCTCTCAAAACTAAACCATTTAGAAGTATTCCAATTTGCCAAGTAATCATTTTGTCCAGCTCCAACGCCATAAACAGGCATTTCCGCTTTTCATTTTAGTTAAGTCCTCGATCTATTAGTATCAGTCAGCTCCACATGTCGCCATGCTTCCACCTCTGACCTATCAACCTGATCATCTTTCAGGGATCTTACTAGCTTGCGCTATGGGAAATCTCATCTTGAGGGGGGCTTCATGCTTAGATGCTTTCAGCACTTATCCCTTCCGCACATAGCTACCCAGCGATGCCTTTGGCAAGACAACTGGTACACCAGCGGTGCGTCCATCCCGGTCCTCTCGTACTAAGGACAGCTCCTCTCAAATTTCCTACGCCCACGACGGATAGGGACCGAACTGTCTCACGACGTTCTGAACCCAGCTCGCGTACCGCTTTAATGGGCGAACAGCCCAACCCTTGGGACCGACTACAGCCCCAGGATGCGATGAGCCGACATCGAGGTGCCAAACCTCCCCGTCGATGTGGACTCTTGGGGGAGATAAGCCTGTTATCCCCGGGGTAGCTTTTATCCGTTGAGCGATGGCCCTTCCATGCGGAACCACCGGATCACTAAGCCCGACTTTCGTCCCTGCTCGACTTGTAGGTCTCGCAGTCAAGCTCCCTTGTGCCTTTACACTCTACGAATGATTTCCAACCATTCTGAGGGAACCTTTGGGCGCCTCCGTTACTTTTTAGGAGGCGACCGCCCCAGTCAAACTGCCCACCTGACACTGTCTCCCACCCCGATCAGGGGTGCGGGTTAGAATGTCAATACAGCCAGGGTAGTATCCCACCAATGCCTCCACCGAAGCTAGCGCTCCGGCTTCCAAGGCTCCTACCTATCCTGTACAAGCTGTACCAAAATTCAATATCAGGCTGCAGTAAAGCTCCACGGGGTCTTTCCGTCCTGTCGCGGGTAACCTGCATCTTCACAGGTACTATAATTTCACCGAGTCTCTCGTTGAGACAGTGCCCAGATCGTTACACCTTTCGTGCGGGTCGGAACTTACCCGACAAGGAATTTCGCTACCTTAGGACCGTTATAGTTACGGCCGCCGTTTACTGGGGCTTCAATTCAGAGCTTCGCACTAACGTGCTAACCCCTCCTCTTAACCTTCCAGCACCGGGCAGGTGTCAGCCCCTATACTTCGCCTTGCGGCTTCGCAGAGACCTGTGTTTTTGCTAAACAGTCGCCTGGGCCTATTCACTGCGGCTCTCGCAGGCTTGCACCCGCAAGAGCACCCCTTCTCCCGAAGTTACGGGGTCATTTTGCCGAGTTCCTTAACGAGAGTTCTCTCGCTCACCTTAGGATTCTCTCCTCGCCTACCTGTGTCGGTTTGCGGTACGGGCACCCTAAATCTCGCTAGAGGCTTTTCTTGGCAGTGTGGAATCAGGAACTTCGGTACTATATTTCCCTCGCCGTCACAGCTCCGCTTATGTGGTAATGGGATTTGCCTCATTACCAGCCTAACTGCTTGGACGTGCTAATCCAACAGCACGCTTACCCTATCCTCCTGCGTCCCCCCATTGCTCAAACGATTTAAAGGTGGTACAGGAATATCAACCTGTTGTCCATCGCCTACGCTTTTCAGCCTCGGCTTAGGTCCCGACTAACCCTGAGCGGACGAGCCTTCCTCAGGAAACCTTAGGCATTCGGTGGATGAGATTCTCACTCATCTTTCGCTACTCATACCGGCATTCTCACTTCTAAGCGCTCCACCAGTCCTTACGGTCTAGCTTCAACGCCCTTAGAACGCTCTCCTACCACTGACATCAAAGATGTCAATCCACAGCTTCGGTGATACGTTTAGCCCCGGTACATTTTCGGCGCAGAGTCACTCGACCAGTGAGCTATTACGCACTCTTTAAATGGTGGCTGCTTCTAAGCCAACATCCTGGTTGTCTAAGCAACTCCACATCCTTTTCCACTTAACGTATACTTTGGGACCTTAGCTGGTGGTCTGGGCTGTTTCCCTCTTGACCACGGATCTTATCACTCGTAGTCTGACTCCCAAGAATAAGTATTTGGCATTCGGAGTTTGTCTGAATTCGGTAACCCGATGGGGGCCCCTAGTCCAAACAGTGCTCTACCTCCAATACTCTAAATCTTGAGGCTAGCCCTAAAGCTATTTCGGAGAGAACCAGCTATCTCCAAGTTCGATTGGAATTTCTCCGCTACCCACACCTCATCCCCGCACTTTTCAACGTGCGTGGGTTCGGGCCTCCATCCAGTGTTACCTGGACTTCACCCTGGACATGGGTAGATCACCTGGTTTCGGGTCTACAACCACATACTATTTCGCCCTATTCAGACTCGCTTTCGCTGCGGCTCCGTCTCTTCAACTTAACCTCGCATGTAATCGTAACTCGCCGGTTCATTCTACAAAAGGCACGCTATCACCCATAAAAGGGCTCTAACTACTTGTAGGCACACGGTTTCAGGATCTATTTCACTCCCCTTCCGGGGTGCTTTTC
>NZ_JBBOUX010000001.1:4255000-4277500 GCF_038006285.1 Niallia sp. FSL W8-0177 | reverse complement strand
ACAGGCAGGTTGCCCACGTGTTACTCACCCGTCCGCCGCTAACTTTAAAAGCAAGCTTTTAAAGTCCGCTCGACTTGCATGTATTAGGCACGCCGCCAGCGTTCGTCCTGAGCCAGGATCAAACTCTCCAATAAAGAGTTGATTAGCTCATTGCTAAACTCTAGCTTTTTGTTACTTTTTGTTCTATAACGCTAGTTATAAAACGATTATTGTTGACGTTTGTTTGTTCAGTTTTCAAAGAGCAATTTATTGTTGCTATTAGAAGCAACTTTTATATAATATCACAAATACATATTATATGTCAAATACTTTTTTTAAAGCATTTCCAGTGATTAAGCTAACCAATCTGGCGACTTTTTATATATTATCACCCTTTATATATGAAGTCAATACTTTTTAATAGTATTTTATCTTTATTCCCAAACCCTGTTTTTAATTAATAAAATCAGCTCACAAATAAAAGAGATTAACTATAAATCCTCACAAAGCTTTCTCTCCTTTGTTCTGAATTTAGATAATCTCCTTTTCGAGTATCATTATACGTTTTAATTATATAATATATAATTGAATCGCTACTAATGCTGCTACTCCTGGAATCCCCAATATTCCTGATACGGTGGAGGTTGCAAAATTAATTGGCACATGTATACCATATTGATTACCGACCGTATTTAGGAAAAATAAAAATAACGCACCTATCATAATTTTTATAATACCTTGTCCAATCATTCTAAGTGGTTTTATTGGTGTACCGACTACTAACAACAAAATAACCAACCCAATGACAATAGATATAATAACAACCGGGCTCACTGTCCATCCTCCCTTATTATGCTTGTATTTATAAATATGTATCATTTCCATAAATAAGACCTAGGATGGACAACTTTTCATTTTAATTAGCACTTTTCAGCCATGTGCTTATTCACTATCAAAGTTAAAAAGATCGATGTAAAAACAAAAGAACCGAATAAAAGATTCTGATATGCTCCCCATTAGGTAGACTGATTTAAAAAATACAATCTGTTATATAATGGGGAGCAGTTCATTCTTCACTCGGCCTGCTTATTATTTCAATAAATTTATTTTTCTTTGTTTTGCTTCTTTAAATAAGAAGAAATACTTTGCCTCTGATAATTTAGCTCCACTAATTACTTCATCGGAAGGATCAAAACTCTTATCTAACAAACTTTTATCATTTAACCATTCTTTTTTTAAATGACTAAATTGAACTAATAGCTTCTCATCAAATTCCTTCCTTAACTTTCCTTTTTTTCGAAAGAACATCCGCTAGCCCTCCTGTACCTTACACTTCTCTTCGACCTTCTAACGCTTTAGATAGTGTAACCTCATCTGCATATTCTAAATCTCCACCTACCGGCAAACCATGAGCAATTCTTGTGATTTTAATACCTGATGGTTTGAGCAGACGAGAAATATACATAGCTGTCGCTTCTCCTTCTATATTCGGGTTTGTTGCCATAATAACTTCTTGGGCCTCATCATCCTGCAATCTCTTTATCAAAGAAGGTACATTGATATCTTCTGGTCCAATCCCATCCATCGGAGAAATAGCCCCGTGGAGAACATGATAAAGTCCGTTATATTCTTTCATTTTTTCCATTGCAATGACATCTTTTGGATCTTGTACTACACATATAATACTTCGATCTCTTCTACTATCTTCACAGATATAGCATGGATCTTGATCTGTAATATGACCACATACAGAACAATAAGTTAGGTTTCTTTTCGCATTAACTAATGCTTTCGCAAAATCCAGCACGGTATCTTCCTTCATATTTAATACAAAAAAAGCCAGTCTAGAGGCCGTTTTAGGCCCAATGCCTGGCAATTTCATAAAGCTGTCAATTAGCTTTGATATAGGTTCAGGATAGTGCATAATCTCCCCCCTTAAAACATTCCAGGAAGGTTTAATCCTTTTGTAAACTGACCCATTGTAGAATTTGTTAATTCATCCGCTTTTTTCAAAGCATCATTTGTTGCTGCTAAAACTAAATCTTGCAACATTTCTACATCTTCTGGATCTACAACCTCTTCCTTAATAATCACATCAATAATTTCTTTATGACCAGATACAACAACAGTTACCATTCCGCCGCCTGCTGTTCCTTCAATCTTTTCTTCACCAAGCTGTTCTTGCGCCTCTGCCATTTTCTTTTGCATCTTTTGCATTTGTTTCATCATATTTTGCATATTTCCCATTCCACGCATATATACTACCTCCAATTTATAGTTTCCATTGGTTTTTACATAATAGATTACTTACATATATAACCAATAGGTTCGAAATTAATCCTTCACTTCTAATAATTCTTCACCAAATAATTTTATCGCTTCTGATACAACGGGGTTATCTTGCCGCTCTTCACCGTCTCCTTCTTCAGAAGCTTCTAGGTGCTGGGAGCTATTGAGAAATTCTTCTCTAATGTTGAGCCATTGCTCTTCAGGGACTCCTAATAAATTATACCTTTTTCCAAGGAGTTGATACAAAGAATTAGTGATTGTCTCTATAAATTTAACATTATCTAACGCCATTTGACAGTGGATTTCATATTTAAATTTAATAATAATGGAATCCGTTGATGCAGCAACTGGTTCTGCTTCATTCAACAATGCAGCTTGCGATCTCATTTGGTTTTGCACAAGAGTATTCAGCATAGCTCCCCAATTACTCTTTATACTTTGCAATTCTTGCTTTGTTGCATTTTTTAGTGTTTCTGTTATTTTCCCTAAAGGTGCTTGAAATCCTTTTCTATTTGTTCTTGTTTTTTTCTGTGTTGGCTGCGTTTCTGCGACTACAGTAACACCTTTTTGCTTAATATTCGCCAATTCTTCTTCTAAAGAAGATA
Source organism: Niallia sp. FSL W8-0177 (assembly GCF_038006285.1). Lineage (NCBI taxonomy): Bacteria > Bacillati > Bacillota > Bacilli > Caryophanales > Bacillaceae > Niallia > Niallia sp. FSL W8-0177. Next base: position 4,274,627 of record NZ_JBBOUX010000001.1, on the reverse strand, counting down.
CCTTACTCAGCAAAGATTGTATTTCTGGAATGTTTACATTAGATTGCCCAGATATGTTTGGTGCTTCCAACTGACATAATTTCACAATGGCTACTTCTAAAAAGATTCTCGGATGGTTTGTCCAGCGCATATCTTGCTGTGTTCTATTCAGCAAATTTATAAGCTCATAAATTTGTTCATGTGTATGTGTTTCTGCAAGATCTTTAAAATCATCATCCAATAAAACCCTTTCTAAGGATTCCTCTAAATTAGGAGCCGTTTTATAAAGTAGCATATCGCGATAGAAAAAGATGAAATCTTCAATAAAACGATTAGAGTCCTTCCCAGCAAGAAGTAATTCATCTAAAGATTGGAGCCCTCTTACCGTATCTCCATCTAAAATAGCTCTCGACAATGTATTTAAAAAGTTTTGTGAAACAGCACCCGTCACTGTCAAAGCATCTTCAACCGTAACTACTTCATTACTATAAGAAATCGCTTGATCTAGTAAACTTAAAGCATCACGCATTCCACCATCTGCTGCTCTTGCAATCATTTGTAATGCTTTTTCCTCACAAGAGATCGCTGATTCATCCATAATCAATCTCATTCGATTGACAATCGCTTGCGATGTAATTCGTCTAAAATCAAACCGCTGACATCTTGAAATAATGGTTAAAGGAATTTTGTGAGGCTCAGTAGTGGCTAAAATAAAGATTACATGTTTAGGGGGTTCCTCCAATGTTTTTAAAAGCGCATTAAACGCTCCAATTGACAGCATATGAACTTCATCAATAATATATACTTTGTAAGGTACAGAGCTAGGAGCAAATTTCACCTTATCTCTTATATCCCTTATTTCTTCTACTCCATTATTGGAAGCAGCATCTATTTCAATTACATCAGGGATAGTACCATCTGTAATTCCTCTACATGCATCACATTCATTACAAGGTTCACTAATTGGTGCTCTCTCACAGTTAACTGCTTTCGCTAATATTTTCGCTGCACTTGTTTTCCCTGTCCCTCTCGGCCCAGAGAACAGGTAAGCATGAGAGATTTTTTGTTGAAGAAGGGCATTTTGCAATGTCTTTGTTACGTGTTCCTGCCCTACTACATCAATAAACTGTTGAGGACGCCAAACCCGATATAAAGCTTGATAGTTCATAGTACCCTCCATTTTTTATTTTCTTTTTTATTATAGCTTATCCGTTTATATTTTTACATCCATAATAGCATACATAAAGACATGGAAATAGTTATTCTCTTCGAAAAAGAGAATAACTATTTCCAAACAAAAGGAATGCAGCCATTCCCTTTAACTTACAAAAAAACTCATCCACATAGGATGAGTTTTGTATGTATAATTATAACTGCCGTGCACCTTTCATCGACTGGCACCCATAAGCGTTACTTAAGTAGTTAGCTCGGTCCAGGTAACCCTGCGGCACATGGGGGTGTCCACTTAATGCTGCTTCCTTCCGGACCTGACATGGTTCATGGATTCCCATTGCGCAGGACCCGGACGTCAACACCACTTACTTAAGGCAGACCCTACAGGATACCAGCCTCAGAAAGGAATTCAGCCTCGCTAGAGCGGATTGCGAGTACAGGGCACCGCTACCTCCCCGCTTAGCACGACAAAATTGATACCGAAATATTAGGTGTCCTAAGACACACTCTTAGTATACTGATAATGGACGGAAAAATCAACATAAAGCATTTGTTAATTATTGTAAGAATCCAAAACACTTGTCTTCCGTTCCTTTTTCTTCTTCCTTCGGTTTCTTATTTCGCGAAAAAAAGAAGTTAATAACTGTCCACACTCTTCTGCTAATACACCCGTAATTACTTCACTTTGGTGGTTAAATCGGTCATCTTGAAGTAAATTCATAAAAGTACCAGCACATCCTCCCTTTGGATCCGCTGCACCATAAACCACCCTTGGAATTCGTGACAGCAGGATAGCTCCAGAACACATAGCACAGGGCTCTAGCGTAACATAAAGCGTGGCTTCCTCTAGTCTCCATGTTCCTAATACTTCACACGCCTTCTCAATAGCAAGCAATTCAGCATGAGCAATGGCAGATTGGTCTGTTTCTCTTAAATTATGTGCTCTAGCAATTACTTCCCCTCTATAAGCAACAACTGCACCAATCGGCACTTCTCCTATTTCCGCAGCCTTCTTTGCTTCCTCTATAGCTATTTTCATAAATAATTGATCTTGGTTTATTTCCATAATTACAGCCCACCTATATATAAACACAAAATTTGTAATGAAAATCCTTCTTTTACTTAAACTAAGAAAATCAATTCTATTTTCCAACTAACCCATACTGGAAGTTAGTTTATCTTCCAGCACACTAGCTAATTTTTTATTCTACCATCTTACATAGAAAAGGAGAACCATATGGAATCATCTGACACAGCACTCTTAATTATTGATATGATAAATGACTTTCGTTTTGTGCATGGAAATATTTTAGCAGAAAAAACATTAATAATTGCAGAGCATATTCAACTGCTTAAAAAACAATGCAAAAAAGAAAAAATACCGATTATTTATATCAACGACCATTATAATCTATGGCAAGCTGAATTGAATAAAATAATTGATTATTGTAGAAATGAAAAAAGTGAACCTATTATTGATAAAATCAGACCAGATGATACCGACTATTTTTTAATCAAACCAAGACATTCTGCCTTTTATGGCACAGCTTTATATACCCTACTTCATCAATTGCAGGTTAAAAACCTTATCCTTACCGGAATTGCCGGAAATATTTGCGTTTTATTTACTGCTAATGATGCCTATATGCGAGAGTACCCGCTTCTTATTCCAGATAATTGTATTGCTTCTGTTGATAATGAAGATAATCAATATGCTATTCGCATGATGAAAAATGTCATGAATGCAAAAATATTTACATTCAATGAAAATACAATCATTTCTGCTCTTTCTTCCTCATAAACTGTAATAATGTATCCTGTCAGGAGGGAAGAATATGCAAATTCACGTTGTCCGTAATAATCAAACATTAACAGGCATTGCAGCTGCATACGGTACTACGGTTAATGATATAGTAGAAGCGAATGATCTACCAAATCCAGACCGATTAGTAATAGGGCAAGCACTCGTTATCCCTATTATCGGTAGCTTTTATTGGGTTCAATCTGGAGATACGCTTTGGTCTATTGCTCAACGGTTCAGGTTGAATTATGAGCAATTAGCTTCTATCAACTCTATTGCTGTTAACCAACCTTTACAAGTTGGTTTACGTTTATATATTCCCGAGAGGCCGCAAAGACCGGTCGAGTCTAACGCATATGTAGAACCACGGGGTACATATGTCGCACCTAATCTTGAGGAAAGTGCACGAGAAGCAGCTCCTTATTTAACCTACCTTGCACCGTTTAGTTTTCAAGCATTACGAGATGGCGGTTTAAAAGAACCACTTCTTAATAATTTCCCTGAAATTGCCCAGAGAAATAATAATGTACTTATGATGGTTATTACGAATCAAGAAAATGATCAATTCAGTGATGAGCTCGGACGAATCCTATTAAATGAGAAAACCATTCAAAATAACTTCCTCCATAATATTGTGACGACCGCAAAGAAATATGGATTTCAGGATATCCATTTTGATTTTGAATATTTACGCCCGGAGGATCGGGAAGCCTATAATCGTTTTCTCCGTAGAGCGAAAAATCGTTTTTCCCAAGAGGGTTGGCTAATATCTACTGCTTTAGCTCCAAAAACTAGCGCTACTCAAAAAGGAAAATGGTATGAAGCACATGATTACAGAGCACACGGAGAAATTGTCGATTTTGTCGTTATCATGACTTATGAATGGGGGTATAGCGGGGGGCCCGCTATGGCTGTTTCTCCTATTGGTCCAGTTAGAGATGTTTTAGAATATGCCATCACGGAGATGCCTCCCTCTAAAATTATGATGGGGCAAAATTTATATGGTTATGATTGGACCCTTCCCTTTGTCGAAGGAACAGTAGCAAAAGCACTTAGCCCTCAAGCAGCCATTCAACTTGCAGCTGATTATAATGCGGAGATACTATATGATCAAAAAGCACAGGCTCCCTATTTTAAATACACAGACAGTGAAGGCAGGCTGCATGAAGTGTGGTTTGAGGATGCTCGTTCTATTCAAGCAAAATTCAATTTAATCAAAGAGTTGGATTTAAGAGGAATTAGTTATTGGAAATTAGGTTTAGCCTTTCCCCAAAACTGGCTTTTACTTGCCGATAATTTTCACATAACAAAAAGAACATAGTCAACTTATTTTCACTTAAAAAACCTGTATGATTCGGCTCAACACCTGTAACACCAAGTAGACTAATTGCAGTATATTGATAAAAAAAGGAAAGATCTTATCAAATAGCTCTTTCCTTTTTTAACCCTATCCAATCAATCTCGCATAAATGGATTTTGCTACACTTATCTCTGATGTTCCATGAATGATCGCACGCCCATCTTCAAAAAGAATCACCCGATAATCATCATATTGAAAAGACACTAAATAAGGATTGGCAATTAAGTTTTGAACAAGGGCCTTCCATTGCTTTGAAAGCACATAAAGATCCAATCTCTTTGACGTAGCAGGGCGAATATGAACAGCATCTCTCCCACATAACACCGCTGCTTTTGTTTGATTTTGAAAAGACAAATACGGAAAATCTGCTCTTCCTCCGCATGTAGGACACTCAAATTTTTTTAGCTTTTCGACATTCATTTCCGCATATTCCATTTTCCAAATATCAAAAGAACGTAGTACCGGCAATAACTTTTCACCAGAAAGAATTTGTATGGCTTGCGATACTTGCATAGCAGCAACCCACTGAACAATAGGACTGATAACCCCTGCGGTATCACAGGTTATTTCCTGGGAAGGGAGCTGTTCAATTAAACAATGAAGACATGGCGCATTCTCCCCTGCGACTGGATAGGAAAGCCCATAGCTTCCTACACATGCCCCAAAAAGAAATGGTATTTTCAGCTTAATCGCAGCATCATTTATGACTAATCTTGTTTCAAAATTATCGGTACCATCTATTAGAATAGAAGCACCCTCTATAAATTTTTCGATTGTATGACAGTTTATATCCTCCACCACTGCCTCTATAAGCGTATGACTGCTAATATCCTTTAATCTCCTTTTTGCCGCAACAGCTTTAGGGAGTTTATCGGCTGCATCCTCTTCCGTATAGAGCTGTTGCCTTTGCAAATTGCTCTCTTCTACGTAATCACGATCGATAATAGTCAGTCTTCCTATTCCTGCTCTTACCAGCATCTCAGAACTAGCTGATCCTAAGGCTCCTGCCCCTAAAATAACAGCATGACTAGCTTCAATATTTCTTTGTCCCTCTTTACCAATAAATAATTCCTGCTTTAAAAAACGACTAGTCAAGATGGAATCATCCCCGCAATCGGACTACTTGCAACACCATAATTCTTCTCGATTATTCTCCCTGCTTCATACCCCAATCTTCCAGCTTCTATAGCTAATTTCATCGCCTGAGCCATTTTAACTGGATCAGATGCATTAGAAACCGCTGTATTTAAAAGTACCCCATCTGCGCCAAGTTCCATTGCATATGCTGTGTCCTTTGGCGAGCCAATTCCTGCATCCACAATAACAGGTACATTACTTTGCTCGATAATAAATTGTAAATGTAGCGGATTGATAATTCCTTTTCCTGACCCAATGGGGGAAGCACCTGGCATAATAGCATGTACACCTAACTGTTCTAACCGTTTTGCCAGCACAACATCATCAGAGGTATAAGGCAACACAATGAATCCCTCTTCTAATAATTGTTCAGATGCCCTCAAAGTTTCTATCGGATCCGGCAGCAGCGACTTATCACAACCGATTACTTCTACTTTAATCATGTCACATAGTCCAGATGCCTTTGCGAGTTTAGCAATTCTTACCGCTTCTTCTGCAGTCTTCGCTCCCGCAGTATTCGGAAGGAGAGTATAACGCTTTAAATCCAGCTGTTCCAAGAAATTAGGCTGTGATTTTTCAAATATATTCATCCTGCGTACCGCAAAGGTTAGAATCTCACTTTCTGATACTTCTACCGCTTTTTTTTGTATTTCAAATGATGGGTATTTTCCTGTCCCAAGTAACAAACGAGACCGAAAGGTACGATTTGCTATTGTTAACATTTTCATCCTCCTCCAACAAAGTGAATTAGTTCTACTCTATCGCTTTCTTTTAATACATGTGTTTGGTACTGTTCTTTTTGCAAAATATCCCGATTTATTTCTACTATGACAATACGATTATTTAATTCAAAAAAGTGTAGGAGATCCTCTACCGTAACAACCTCTTTAGGCAGCTGTTGTTCCTTACCATTCAATTGTATATTCAATTACTCCCCTCCCCATCAGACTAAAATACGTCGCTCAACTTTAAAGGCATCTAGCCATTCGCTTTTTACAGGCATACCCAATATTAAATCTCTAATCATCTTTCCTGTTATAGGAGCTAAAAGAATTCCATTTCTTTGGTGTCCAGTTGCAAAATACAAGCCTTTCATTTCTGGATGCTCACCTATAAATGGATAACCATCATACGTTTGTGGTCTTAGGCCAGCCCACGCTCTCTTCCACTTCATCCTTCCAACTTCTGGTATCATTTCCTTTGCTTTTTGTATAACTTCCTCTATCCCATCAAGGGAAGGTTCCTCACTCCATTCATTCCATTTTTTCGTTGCTCCAATAATGAACTCCTGATTATTTCTTGGTACAATGTAAAATTGATTATGAAATACGGAATATTGCAAGGGAAATCCTTCATTTTCTACAGATACACATTCTCCCTTAACCGGGGTAATTTCGTGTGATAACCCTAATTGCTGAAAGAAGTAATTGCTCCATACTCCACTTGCAATGACTACATTTTCTGCGAAAAAAGCACCTTGCGACGTTTTTATGACATAATCTATCCCTTTCTTTTTGACTCCTAATACACGGGTATATTCATAAACTTCTGCTCCGAATAGCTGCGCTCCTTTACTTAAACCATTACATGCTATCAATGGGGTGATATGTACATCCTCTTTCAAAAATGCTGCTCCGAAGATAGCGCTAGAAAGCTGGGGAACCATTTTCCTTGCTAGTTCAGCATCCAGCCATTCCACGGATGATAGGGCCAAAATAGGTTCTAGTTCCCCTTTTTCTTCCTCTGAATAAGCAAGCTTTAATAAACCGCCATTTCTTTTCTCAAAATCAATAGCAGTAAGCTCCCTTATCTCCTCATAAAGCTCCTTATATAAAAGCTGACTACTTCTTGCAAATGGATAAAGTTGCTTAAACTCTTTATATTCAGAGTGAGCGCCAAGCATCCCAGCTGCTGCGCTTGTTGATTTCCCACCTATTGTATTTGCTTCTAATATGGCGACCTTCCTGTTTTCTTTTGCTAAATAGTAAGCAATAGAACTACCAATAATTCCTCCACCTACAATAACGACATCAAATTTTTTGGATTCCACACTCTTCACATCTTTCCCTTAGTCGTTGTACTGCTTTTAATGGCTGAGACGCTGAAAATATAGCAGACATAATCGCTACTCCATCTACACCTAAACTTGCTAATTTACCGACTCGTTCTTCAGTTATTCCACCTATAGCATAAATAGGAATAGTTAGATCTCTCTTTATATCAGTGATCGATGGCAACGCGATAGGTATCTTTCCTTTTTTACTGTCAGTCGGAAAACAATGGCCATATATCACATAATCAGCCCGAGCATTTTCTGCTATGATTGCTTCCTGTTGACTATGAACAGATACACCTATAGATAATGTTGGATAAATATTTTTTACTGGTTGAATAGGTAATCCATTGCCTGGTAAATGCACATGTCTTAAAGAGAGCAATGCTGCAACGTCTAGGCGGTCATTTATGATTATTTTCTGAGCCGGTACCCCTTCCTTAAGCAGCCTCTCACCAAGTAAATAAATTTCTTTTGGGCTTTTTGCTTTCTCTCTAATTTGCACATAATCCACATATGGGTGAATTTCTAATAATATGGAGGAGAGTCTTTCAAAGGAATGTTTATTATCTGTTACAGCCATTATCTTCATTTCATCATCTCCCAACTATTAATTCAGCATTTAAATATTAAATTTTAAAAAGAAAACACAAAAAACCACTTTCCCAAGCAGAAAGTGGTTAATAAATTACACCTAATGAAAAAAGACCATTAGGCACACATATTTAAAGGTATCCACTTTCCTACGCAGGTACGAACCTGTTCAGGTTTTAAGGGTTTAAAAGTAACTACTTTATTCTCAGCCCTTATCAAGGGATCCCCTAGTGTGATTCAATTATAAACTTTACCCATATAATACCATAGACTGATAATTTAGCAATAATAAAATTCTCAATTTTTCCACTTTTAAAGTTCGCCTAAAATCTAAAATATTTTTTTTAGGAAAAAACAAGCATATGTCCACATTCTCTTCCATGTGTTAAAATGACTCTTGTACTATTTTTATTACCTACTAAAAGAAGCAATCATTAGAAAAGCTGTTGTCGGATGATAGCCATTATTTTTGCAGCCTAAAAAAGTTCGCTTCTCAAAATAAAAGAACTGGAGGGACAAGTGTGAATAGTATCCCTTTTATTACAGTAGAAGGACCTATCGGAGTGGGAAAAACTTCTTTAGCTAAATTGCTCTCAGAGTATTTTCAATACGAACTTCTTAAGGAGATTGTAGAGGAAAATCCCTTTCTCGGAAAATTTTATGAAAACATTGATGAATGGAGTTTTCAAACAGAAATGTTTTTCTTATGTAATCGATTTAAGCAATTAAACGATACAAGAGACCATTACTTAAATAAAAACATACCTGTAGTTGCAGATTATCATATATTAAAAAATCTCATTTTCGCAAAAAGATCCTTGCAGGATAGTGATTTAGACAAATATATTCGAATATATGACGTGTTAACAGAAGACCTGCCGATGCCGAATATTATTATTTATTTACATGCAAGTTTAGATACACTTATGGCACGAATCAAAAAGAGAGATAGAGACATCGAAAAAAATATTAGTCCTCTTTATCTAGAACAACTAGCATCTGATTACGATGTTGTCATGAATGACTTCAAAAAGAATAACCCACAGATCCCAGTATTAGATTTCAATGGAGATACATTGGATTTTATTCAAAACAAACAAGACTTAGTAAAAATTATAGACGCAATAAAAGAAACTTTAAATATAGGAGCCTTTAATCATGAATCTACGAACAAAATATAATATTCCGAGTAATTCTGTTATTACAATTGCTGGGACAGTTGGCGTAGGAAAATCTACCTTAACAAATGCATTAGCAGATGCCTTGCAATTTCGGACTTCCTTTGAGAAAGTCGACACAAACCCATATCTTGATAAATTTTATCACGATTTCAGCCGCTGGAGTTTTCATCTGCAAGTATATTTTTTAGCAGAACGATTTAAAGAACAAAAGAGAATCTTTGAGTATGGCGGCGGATTTATTCAAGATCGTTCCATTTATGAGGATACCGGTATATTTGCAAGAATGCATTACGAAAAAGGAACCATGTCGGAAGTAGATTACGAAACATATACGAGTCTTTTTGAAGCGATGGTTATGACTCCTTACTTCCCCCATCCAGACCTTTTAATATACCTAGAAGGCTCTCTCGAGGACATTTTACAGCGTATTGATCGAAGAGGCCGCGAAATGGAAAAGCAAACGCCAATTGATTATTGGAAAGAGATGCATGGAAGATATGAGAAATGGATTGATTCTTTCTCCGCATGTCCAGTTCTTCGTCTAAATATTAACGAATATGATGCAATTGCTGGCAGCCAATCTATCGAACCTATAATAGAAAAAATAGGTACTATTCTTCAACATAAAAACTATAGCAAAAAAGCGTAGAAGGACTTTCCACGTTTTCCTTTTACAGCCAGACATTCACTAGAAAGCCTGGCTGTAAGGGAAAACAAAGGAAAATCCTTTTTATTTATTCATTCAATGATTTTACTAACTTTATAAAAAAAGCTTATAAAACATAAAAAACCTGCTACCGTAGTAGCAGGTCACATATATCTCCAAATATTATGCGCAATGTAAAATATAAAATCATGGAGGAGGAAAGGGGATTCGAACCCCTGCGCGGTTTGACCCGCCTGTCGGTTTTCAAGACCGATCCCTTCAGCCGGACTTGGGTATTCCTCCATCAGACAAATAATAATATATCATTTATTATTTCATAAGTCAACTATATTTTTCATTTTTTTATTTTTTATTTTTCTAATAAAGGAGCTAGGAAAAATAGTTGACCTCCAAAGAATATACAATCCCTCTAAAGAGGTCAACCCTTTTTAACTGTTTGCCCTATTATTCAGGGGCAATTACTTCTCTATTTCTCATATATGGTCGTAGTACTTCAGGAATTACCACACTACCGTCAGCTTGCTGATAATTCTCTAAAATCGCAGCAACTGTTCTTCCGATAGCAAGACCAGATCCGTTTAATGTATGCACATGCTCCGGTTTTCCTTTAGGCTCTCTACGGAAACGAATATTAGCTCTTCTTGCTTGAAATGCTTCAAAATTACTGCAAGAAGAAATTTCACGGTACATATTGTAGCTTGGAATCCATACCTCTACATCATATTTCTTGGCGGCTGTAAACCCTAAATCACCTGTACACATGCTCAATACACGGTATGGTAAACCTAGAAGCTGTAATACCTTTTCGGCATTTTTTGTTAAAGATTCTAACTCTTCATAAGAATCCTCTGGCTTAACAAATTTAACTAGCTCAACTTTATTAAATTGATGCTGTCTAATTAATCCCCTAGTATCTCTTCCAGCAGATCCTGCTTCTGAACGGAAGTTTGCACTAAATGCAGCATACTTGATTGGTAATTGATCCCCATCCAGTATTTCATCTCTATGCAAGTTCGTTACTGGTACTTCAGAAGTTGGAATTAAGAAATAATCTTCTTTTTCTATTAAGAAAGCATCTTCCTCAAACTTAGGTAATTGGCCAGTTCCTGTTAAGCTAGCTCTATTTACTAAGAATGGGGGGATAATTTCTTTATAGCCATGTTCCTCTGTATGCAAATCAAGCATGAAATTAAATAACGCTCTTTCTAGTTTTGCTCCTAATCCTTTATAAAATACAAAGCGGCTTCCTGTCACCTTCGCTGCTCGTTCAAAATCAAGTAAATCTAAATCTGTTGCAACATCCCAGTGAGGCTTTGGTTCAAAATCAAATTTTCTAATTTCGCCCCATTTTCTAATTTCAACATTATCATCTTCCGTATCTCCTACTGGAACACTTTCATGAGGGAGATTTGGAATACCAAGCATGATTGTTTGTAATCTTTCTTCTACATCGCGGAGCTCGTTATCATATTCTTTAATTTTTTCACCAACTTCTCTCATTTCACTGATAAGAGCTTCTGCATCTTTTTTCTCTCTCTTTAATACAGCAACTTGCTGAGAAACCTCATTTCGTTTACTTTTCAGCTGCTCTGTTTCAACGATTAACTCTCTTCTTCTTACATCCAATGCTTCAAAATTATCAAGCTCTGATAAGTCTTCTCCTCGATGCTGTAACTGACTTTTTACAAAATCAAAATTAGCACGAACAAATTTGATATCTAACATTACTATTCCTCCTATGTTTTATTTCTACATGCAATCTACTGTTACACACCCTGTGACCTTAATCTTTTTTGCAAATAAAAAACTCCCATCCCCAAAAGGGACGAGAGTTACCCGCGTTGCCACCCTAGTTAAAAGCATAAAACTGCTTTTCACCTTAAAGATCATAACGGTTTTTAGCCGAAAACAATTACTTGCAGCATATGCGTTCCTTGTTTTTACTCTAGGATGGATTCGCAGGCTTTATTCACCGATTCGCACCAACCATCGGCTCTCTTTAAAGAATAAGTAACCTGTTACTATTTCCTATCATAGTAGATTCCATATATTAGTTGCATTTATCTTACTATAATTATTTCCGAAATTCAACAGCTTATGCAAATAAGTGTTGCTTCGCTTCTATCGCCATTTTAATAAAATAACCAGTTAAGCGATGATCCTCCGTTAACTCAGGATGGAAAGAACATCCCAAGAACTGAGCTTCCCGTGCTGCTACAATACGATCATTATGTTTAGCTAAAACCTCAACATTTTCACCAACACTAACAATATGTGGTGCTCGGATAAATACAGCAGTAAAATCCTCCGCGACCCCAGCAATATCTAGGTTGGCCTCAAAGCTCTCCTTTTGTCTCCCAAAGGAATTACGCTCCACTTGTACATCCATTACACCAATATGAGGCTTATCATAGCCTTTAATGGAGTTTGCTAATAAGATTAACCCTGCGCATGTCCCAAACATTGGTTTCCCTGTCTTAGCAAATGCCTGCAGCGCCTCCATAAATTCATATTTATCAATCAGTCGTCGCATGGTTGTACTTTCTCCACCAGGGATAATAAGACCGTCTATGTCATCCAATTGTTCTACTTTCTTTACGACAATCGCTTCTGCATTATTTGCTTCAATTGCATTAACATGTTCTCTAACTGCACCTTGTAAACCAAGGACCCCTATTTTTATATTTACCGTTGCGCTCATCTTACCAACCACGCTCTTGCATACGAGCTTCTGGTGCTAAACTAGATATTTCAATTCCTTTCATTGCTGTTCCAAGGTTTTTAGAAATTTCCGCAATCAACTCATAATCTTGATAATGAGTAGTGGCTTCTACTATTGCTCTAGCAAATTTTGCAGGATTATCTGATTTAAAAATACCAGAACCGACAAATACACCATCGGCACCTAATTGCATCATTAAAGCTGCATCAGCAGGCGTTGCAACACCACCAGCAGCGAAGTTGACAACCGGCAGGCGACCTAGTCTCTTAATTTCTAAAAGAAGCTCATATGGAGCTCCTAAGATCTTAGCTTCTGTCATTAATTCATCTTCATTCATGTAAGCAACTTTACGGACTTGCGCATTTACTTTTCTAATGTGACGGACTGCTTCCACAATATTTCCCGTTCCTGGTTCCCCTTTTGTACGAAGCATAGAAGCACCTTCGCCGATACGTCTTGCTGCTTCTCCAAGGTCACGACAACCACATACAAATGGAACAGTATATTCATTTTTATTTAAATGAAACTCTTCATCTGCTGGAGTTAGAACTTCACTCTCATCAATATAATCCACACCCATAGCTTCAAGCACTCTTGCTTCGACAATATGACCAATACGTGCCTTTGCCATTACAGGGATTGTTACAGCATTCATTACTTCCTCTACAATTGTAGGATCAGCCATTCTAGCAACTCCGCCAGCTGCACGAATATCGGAAGGAACACGTTCAAGAGCCATAACAGCTACCGCCCCTGCTTCCTCTGCAATCTTGGCCTGTTCTGCGTTGATAACATCCATGATTACTCCGCCTTTTTGCATTTCAGCCATTCCACGTTTTACTCTATCAGTCCCAGTTTTCATTGTTTGCCCCCTGTAAAGTATCTTTTTCAATTTTAATTATCTTAATCTTTCGAATAAAATTATTATTCCCTACTGAAAATAAACAATAAAAAAGAGCTTCTGTCAATACAGAAGCTCTTTTTCTTTCAATTTCCATAATGTATGCGATTTATCTAGTTAATTATTGTTCTTGGCTATTTAAATCGTTTTTAATTAAAACCAGCCTTTTACTGTATCAGAAACACTTCCCCATACATTCGCGAAGAATGAACCAATTCCACGCATTGCCAAAACAAACCAATTTGCCTTTTCAACTGTTTCGTTTGCCACTAAATCTACTTGTGCTTTCTCTTTTCCGTCATTTGTTAGGAATGGCACATCTTTTCCGTCTTTCGTTTGCACTGTTACATAGCCAACCTTATCTCCTTTTTTAATTGGAGCTGTTAGTTCGCCATCTTTATTTAATTTCTTCTCATCTAATACAACCTTGGCAACATAGTTTTCTTTCTCATTGTTTTTGATTACTAAGTTAACGGCATCTTTTGTTCCAATGCTTACTTTATCTTCTTTTCCTTTTATAACATCAATCGTTTTATTTTTTGCATCTACGTAATTTGCTGGAAGTACCTCTTCAGTAGAAAAATTATTAAAAGCAAAGTCTAAAACTTTTCTTGCTTCTGCAAAACGAGAATTCTTTGTTTCACTTTTCATAATAACGACGATATATCGATGATCCCCTTTTTTTGCAGTAGCGGTAACATTAAATTTAGCATAATCAGTAGAACCTGTTTTTAATCCATCTACACCCTCATATCCATAAATTAGAGAAGGAATTAACCAGTTAAAGTTTTTATATTCTCTTCCATCTCTAAACTTTAAGCTCGGCATACCAGATGTTTCTAGTATTTCTGGAAAATCATTGATTAAACGATATGCTAGCTTGGCAACAGCCTTAGCTGACATTTTGTTTTCATCTTTTTCAGTTCCAGCTGGGATATTCCCCAATAAATCACTGTTATTTAAACCGGAAGAGTTAACAAATTCGAAATCTTTTAATCCTAATTCCTCGGCTTTTTTATTCATTACACTAATATAATTTTTCTCTGTACCAGCAATTAATTCTGCCAATGCAACAGTAGCTGCATTTCCTGAATGGATTGCCATTGCTTCATACAATTCTTTAACTGTATACTCTTCTCCTTCAGTTAACCCTACATTGGATAACTCCGGAGCTCCAGATAATCTGTGAATATAATTATTTATTTTTACCTTTTGATCCCAAGAAATTTTCCCGTTCTTTATCGATTCCAGAACAATATATTCTGTCATCATTTTTGACATGGAGGCAACTCCAAGGAGTTCATCTGTATTTTTTTCATATAATATTTCCCCGGTATTAGCATCTACCAGTATAGCTGCTCCTGCATTTAATCCTAGTTCGTCCTTTTCAGCAGCATTTGCTTGATAGGGTAGAACCGTTGATAGTGTACTTAAGAATAGTACAGCAATGATGAATGACACCGTCCACTTTTTTACTTGTTTCAATATTAAAACCTCCAAAACTATTTTATCTATTAATCTATCTTTATTTTTTAAGTTAATAATTTCCCTTGTACAGTTTAACATAAAAAAAATAAAAAAAATAGACAGTGACATCATTCACTGTCTAAAGTAAATTAAGGAAACTTTCCATAAACTAATATGGCACTAGCTTTGTTTATGAAAGGGAATAGTTTGGTGCTTCTTTTGTAATTTGAACATCATGTGGATGACTTTCTCTTAAGCCAGCACCTGTCATTTTTACAAATTGTGCATTTTCTCTTAATTCATATAAATCTTTTGTTCCACAATATCCCATACCTGAACGGATACCGCCTACTAATTGGTAAATAGTATCGGAAAGTGGTCCTTTATAAGGAAGTCTGCCCTCAATTCCTTCCGGAACAAACTTTTTATTATCTTCTTGGAAATAGCGATCCTTTGATCCCTTTTCCATTGCAGCAACAGAGCCCATTCCTCTATATACTTTAAATCTTCTGCCTTGGAAAATCTCTGTTTCCCCAGGGCTTTCAGAAACACCTGCAAGTAAACTACCTAACATCACCGCATGTCCACCTGCAGCCAAAGCTTTTACAATATCACCAGAGTATTTAATTCCTCCATCTGCAATAATTGATTTACCATGCTTTCTTGCCTCGGTAGCACAGTCATAAACTGCTGTAATTTGAGGAACACCTACACCAGCAACTACACGTGTTGTACAAATGGAACCAGGTCCAATTCCTACTTTCACAATGTCTGCTCCAGCTTCGATTAAAGCTCGTGTTCCTTCTGCTGTAGCTACATTACCAGCAATAATAGTTAAATCAGGGTATGCATTCCTAATATCTCTGACACCCTCTAGCACACCTTGTGAATGGCCATGAGCAGTATCAATGACAACTACATCGACATTAGATTTAACAAGCAGTTCAACCCGTTTTAATGCATCGTTTGTTACACCAACTGCAGCCCCAACTAATAATCTTCCTTGAGAATCTTTTGCTGAATGCGGAAATTCAATTACTTTTTCTATATCTTTAATGGTGATTAATCCCTTTAATACACCCTCTTCATCGATTAAAGGTAATTTTTCAATCTTGTATCGTTGTAAGATTTTTTCTGCTTCCTCTAACGTAGTTCCTACAGGAGCCGTTACTAAATTTTCTTTCGTCATAACATCCGAAATTTTAATGGAAAAGTCTTCAATAAAGCGAAGGTCACGGTTAGTAAGAATACCTACTAGTTTTTGCTCTTCGTTGTTATTAACAATTGGCACACCGGAGATTCTATATTTACCCATTAGATGCTCTGCATCAAATACTTGGTGTTCAGGAGTTAAAAAGAAAGGATCTGTGATTACACCACTTTCTGAGCGTTTTACTTTATCTACTTGCTCAGCCTGTTGCTCGATGGACATATTTTTATGAATAATACCTAATCCACCTTGTCTAGCAATAGCAATAGCCATTTCTGCTTCTGTTACAGTATCCATTCCTGCACTAATTAGCGGAATGTTTAAATTTAAATTTTTCGCTAATTGTACTTTTAAGCTTACATCACGAGGCAAAACTTCTGATTTAGCTGGAATTAAAAGCACATCATCAAACGTTAATCCTTCTTTAGCAAATTTACTTTCCCACATTTTAACGCCTCCATATTGTTAAAAATATTATTAGTAGGTTATCAATTGGACAAAATACTGTCAAGGTCAGTTTAATATGTTTAACTTTTCAAAAAATTCAAGGAGGCTAACAAATGTCCAAATTCTATAAAGGATGGAGCTCATATAGTTGTTTTTTTTCAGCGGAATATACCCAAGATTTTCTAAAAAAATGCTATCGCAATTTACATATATCTGATATAGACTCTAAAAGTTATCAGAATTGTTATCCCTTTATGTACTTTTTAGAACATGGCAAATTGTATTATCACCAAGCTGCAAATGCTCCAATGAGTATTCAGCCCATTCTTTTATTTTATGGTCTTGTTCATTTAATAAAAGCATGTTTGCTTACGATCGATCCTAATTATCCAAACTCCACCTCTGTTCTTGCACACGGAGTTTCAACAAGAAAACTAAAAAAACAACAGTATTTATTTTTCGAAGATGAAATAAAGATTCAAAAAAATGGACTTTTCACTTATATGGCTGAAAAAATGTTTGCCTGCAAAAATTTAGAAGGGGAAAAAATAAAAATGGGACATCTTTTAAGTCATATCCCGGAATTATCTAACTTATTTCAAGTATTAGAAGGAAAACCAACCTTTTTTAAAGTACATGATCAAGCAGCTAATAAAATTATTATTTCGAATCAAATATTAGATTTATACTATATGAACATAAATCACTTTAAAAATTACTTAGAAAGGAATCATAGTATACAATTAGAGGAAATAGAAGAGAATAAAAGCGAGTTGACCATTCGCCTGTTAGAACCGCTCAAGCAAGGAAGTTTTATTAAATGGGATAGTAAAGAAGAATCTTATGCCGTTTCTGCTGATAAAGAAAAAACTTGTTTATCCAATGAATTATTAAGCCATTATTTAATCCTATATAACCTTAGTATGATTGCGCGGTATGAAATTGAATGGTGGAGTGAACTATTAAAGACGATGCCAAATAAAGACTATCCCTTTATAGAATCTTTTTTACAAGTTTCCTCAGAAAAAGGTCCTGAATTAATTTATCAATTTTTAGAGAATCTAGCCATAAGTTAAGATTTACAACATTTCTGCCCAAGACATATTTGCTCATTAAAAGGCGATTTTTATTTTAAATAAAAAAAGCATCTAACGAATAGATGCTTTTTTCCTTATTGCCTGGCGACGTCCTACTCTCACAGGGGGAGAACCCCCAACTACCATCGGCGCTGAGAAGCTTAACTTCCGTGTTCGGTATGGGAACGGGTGTGACCTTCTCGCTATCGCCACCAGACTTATTTATTTAGAGAATTATTCTCTCAAAACTAAATCATTTAGAAGTATTCCAATTTGCCAAGTAATCATTTTGTCCAGCTCCAACGCCTATCGCCTATCAAACTTCCGATAAACAGGCGTTTCCGCTTTTCATTTTAGTTAAGTCCTCGATCTATTAGTATCAGTCAGCTCCACATGTCGCCACGCTTCCACCTCTGACCTATCAACCTGATCATCTTTCAGGGATCTTACTAGCTTACGCTATGGGAAATCTCATCTTGAGGGGGGCTTCATGCTTAGATGCTTTCAGCACTTATCCCTTCCGCACATAGCTACCCAGCGATGCCTTTGGCAAGACAACTGGTACACCAGCGGTGCGTCCATCCCGGTCCTCTCGTACTAAGGACAGCTCCTCTCAAATTTCCTACGCCCACGACGGATAGGGACCGAACTGTCTCACGACGTTCTGAACCCAGCTCGCGTACCGCTTTAATGGGCGAACAGCCCAACCCTTGGGACCGACTACAGCCCCAGGATGCGATGAGCCGACATCGAGGTGCCAAACCTCCCCGTCGATGTGGACTCTTGGGGGAGATAAGCCTGTTATCCCCGGGGTAGCTTTTATCCGTTGAGCGATGGCCCTTCCATGCGGAACCACCGGATCACTAAGCCCGACTTTCGTCCCTGCTCGACTTGTAGGTCTCGCAGTCAAGCTCCCTTGTGCCTTTACACTCTACGAATGATTTCCAACCATTCTGAGGGAACCTTTGGGCGCCTCCGTTACTTTTTAGGAGGCGACCGCCCCAGTCAAACTGCCCACCTGACACTGTCTCCCACCCCGATCAGGGGTGCGGGTTAGAATGTCAATACAGCCAGGGTAGTATCCCACCAATGCCTCCACCGAAGCTAGCGCTCCGGCTTCCAAGGCTCCTACCTATCCTGTACAAGCTGTACCAAAATTCAATATCAGGCTGCAGTAAAGCTCCACGGGGTCTTTCCGTCCTGTCGCGGGTAACCTGCATCTTCACAGGTACTATAATTTCACCGAGTCTCTCGTTGAGACAGTGCCCAGATCGTTACACCTTTCGTGCGGGTCGGAACTTACCCGACAAGGAATTTCGCTACCTTAGGACCGTTATAGTTACGGCCGCCGTTTACTGGGGCTTCAATTCAGAGCTTCGCACTAACGTGCTAACCCCTCCTCTTAACCTTCCAGCACCGGGCAGGTGTCAGCCCCTATACTTCGCCTTGCGGCTTCGCAGAGACCTGTGTTTTTGCTAAACAGTCGCCTGGGCCTATTCACTGCGGCTCTCGCAGGCTTGCACCCGCAAGAGCACCCCTTCTCCCGAAGTTACGGGGTCATTTTGCCGAGTTCCTTAACGAGAGTTCTCTCGCTCACCTTAGGATTCTCTCCTCGCCTACCTGTGTCGGTTTGCGGTACGGGCACCCTAAATCTCGCTAGAGGCTTTTCTTGGCAGTGTGGAATCAGGAACTTCGGTACTATATTTCCCTCGCCGTCACAGCTCCGCTTATGTGGTAATGGGATTTGCCTCATTACCAGCCTAACTGCTTGGACGTGCTAATCCAACAGCACGCTTACCCTATCCTCCTGCGTCCCCCCATTGCTCAAACGATTTAAAGGTGGTACAGGAATATCAACC